>CAYXGI010000012.1:0-104283 GCA_964464495.1 uncultured Phycisphaerales bacterium | reverse complement strand
CTGGCTGCTGAATCTCCTTTCGAACCAAGCGGTGGGCGGCTACCCAAATCCCGTTGGCGCGCCGGGGGGCTAATAGCAATTTTGGGCCCCCGGCCCGCTTTCGCTATCACAGCTTGCCCCTGCGTTTTTTCTCGCGCCTCTCGCCCATGAGAAGGCGCTGTTCGAGCCGGGCGCGCTGGGCGCGGTAGAAGGCTCTCAGAAACGCGACGACCTCCTCGTCAGGGACGTCGTCTCGCCAGGCGATCTTGTTCGTGATCTTGTCGCACACAACGCGCAACAGGTGCCGGCGCTCCTTCTTTTTGGCATGCCGCCTGAGAACGTTCTCGAGAACTTGCAGCTCCTGGATTCCGTACATATCGAGCTGCTGATCGGTGAAGTAGAATTCCCCGCTCGTCGGAGTCTTCTTGGCCAGATCGGAAAGCAACCTGATTACCGGTTTCTCGACCACCATCGTGCCGGCAACGAGGTCGCCGCAGCGGGCGCGATGACGGTTCAACAGGGGCATGCAGACGAAGATCAACGCCCATACGCTTCCCAAGAACATTGCCCAGCCCGGAGAGTCGCCGAAGAAGTACTCGGGAAACAAGAGCATTTCGATGGGGAGGTAGAACTCGAGCCAGCGCATCAGGTTTCGGGCGAAGACCGCTCGCGTTGTCAGCGGCCCGCCGTGGCGCGCGATCACTCTCAAACCGAGCATTCTCTTCCCGGGCGTGGCGCCGCGCCAGTAGGTTTCGAAAAAGGCGAAATATCCGTTGATGAGAACAAAAACGATGAGACGTAGGGCGATGTTTACCATCACCGATGAACTCGACAGGTCATCGCTCGCGCCATGTTCATAACAGAGGGCCACAAGGAAAAGGGCGATAATGATCAGAAAGGCGTCGACGATGAAGGCGATCGCCCGGCCGCCCGGTTCGGCCACGGCCACTGACAGGTGCAGCCCCTCGGGTGTGGTGATCGTGTGGTATCGTTTTTTGACGACGGTCACCCTCATGGCCGTTTCTCCCGCGGCCTGCGCAGTCCGAGATAGGCGGCCCAGAAAAGAAAGCTCGCGCCTGCCACGACGAATCGAGTGGGCACGTCCTGCACGAGCTGCCTGAAGTAGCCCTCGATCAGTCCCGCGGCGAGAAACATGAGCGCCGCCCCCAGGACGACGAGCGCAGCCTGCCGTCCGGTCCCGGCCAGATTGTGAAGGCGCGCATGGCGCCCGGGGCGAACGATTGCCAGGGCGATCTGCAGACCGGCGCCGCCGCAGAGACAGACGGCGAGCAGTTCGGTCACGCCATGGGGGAGCACCCAGCTCCAGAAATCGGCCCCGAGGCCGCGCGACGCATAGAGCCCGGCCATCGCACCCAGTATGAGGCCGTTGTAAAAGAGAATGATGATCGTGGGTAAGCCGAGGGCGAATCCGATGGCGAAGGCAAAGAACCCGATCTGGGCGTTGTGCGTGAAGAGGGAGGTCGAGAAGAGTCCGAGCTCCGAATCGGACGATTCGTTGCCCGAGTAGAGGACCTCGCGCAAGTCTTCGGTGGTCGACAAGGGCGTGCGTCCCTGGGCCATTCCGCCGGGCATGATGGTGCCGTAGTTCACGGGATCATAAGAGACCAGCCCCACGACGATCCCCGCCAGGAACAGGCCGAGAGCCGCGATGATTCCCGCTCCGCAGTGCCGCACCGCGGCTGGAAACGACCGTGAGAAGAACTCCCTGATCGTTCCCCCCGTGCGCGGTTTCACCCCGTACACACAGACGAACGCCCGCCCCACGAGCGACTCGAGGTACTCGAGCATGTTGCGGTCGAGCGAGATCGAGCGCGCCACGGAGAGTGAAGAGACCGCGGCGCGATAGAGTGCGGGGAGCCGCTGAATGCTCCTGCTCGGCAGGGAGTTGAGTCCTTTTCGTTCGATACGGTCGACCAGGCTTTCGAGCTCGACCCACTGGGTCACTCTTTCCCGTCGAAAATCGGATGAACGCAGGCGCACCTCTTCCATCAGAACGCCTCCGCCCGCTTGAGTTTCAGGTACTGGTCGATGAGCCGGGCCGACACATCGCGAGGCGCGGCGCTGATGCAGTGGACACCCTGCCGCCTTAACCGGCGCAGGACCTTTTCGCGCTCCTGCAGAAGGCGGGAGGCGACGACCGTTCTGTGCAGACCGAGCAGGTCGGCCGGCCGGGCCGATTCCTCGATCTCGACGAGGGGATCCTTCATCGACACGAAGAGCACGAGATGGCGGCGCGCGACGCGCGTCAGATTCTCGACCATCAGCTCGGCCGTGATCGTGTCGACGAAATCGGTCATCACCACGATTAGGGTGCGCCGCACATGGCGCCGGGCCAGCTCGAGAAGAGAGAGGGTGTAGTTCGTCTCATTGGTGGAGTACTCGATCCGGCTGGCCACCGCGTTGAGAGCGCCGATCGACGACGGCCCCCTGACCGGCGCGCAGTACTGGCGGAGCGTCTCGTCGAACGACATGAGCCCCACCCTGTCGCCCACGTGAAGCGAGACATAGGCGAGAATCAGCCCGGCACGGATGGCGTGGTCGAGGCGCGCGATGCCCTGCAGGGGCTCGCCCATGAGGCGCCCCGAGTCGATGGCGAGAATGACCTGGCGGTTGCGTTCCGCCCGGTACTCGCGGGAGAAGAGCTTGGCGTGGCGGGCCGATGCTTTCCAGTCGATGGTGCGGATATCGAATCCCGGGGCGTATTCGTGCAGGTGGTCGAACTCGGACCCGTCTCCCCTGTAGCGCTCGACACGCACGCCCGGCTGGATGTTGTTCGTGGAAAAGTACTCGATCGCGTCCCGTCCGGCCCCGAGAAAGTTCGGATCGACCTGCAACCTCGTGGCCAGTGCGATCCGCCTGCTTCGGGCGATCAGACCGAGAGGTCCGCGGGCGCGCACCCACAAGGCGTCGAGGCGGGACCGTCCCCGCCTCCTGGCGCGGAGAGACAGGGGTAGAGGAGTTTCGTCGCCATCGAGCTCGAGTCTCCCTATCTCGCCGATTTCGTCGAGACCTCCCGAGACGTCGACCCTGGCGCGCACCGTGACCGGGCCGTCCGGGTTGGTGACGAGAAGCCGAATCTTCTGTTCCTCGCCTACGAAGAGCCGCTCCGGTCCGTCGTACCGGACATCGATCCGGTTCAGGCGGGGCCCGAAGATCAGATCGGCTCCAAGAACCGCAACGCTGAGAAGGACATAGGCGAGCCAGTATGTCCACAGAGCCGGATCGGCGCAGGCGGGCAGCACGGCCAGCGGAACCCCCGTTAGAAGGGCCAAGACCGCCCTTCGCGTGGGACTGATCGTTCCGGATTCGCGGTTGCGCCTTGCCAATTTTCGAGTCCTTCCGCGTCTGTTCATCGCGGTGCGGGGATCGATTCGAGAACCTGTTCGAGGATCGTGTCCGGGCTGGTGGCCTCGATGTGAGCCACCGGGGTCAGCACCACGCGGTGCCTCAGCGCGGAAACGAAGAGCGCCTTCACATCGTCGGGGATCGTGTAGAGCCGCCCTTGAATGGCCGCCCTCGCGCGCGACGCCGTGGCGAGCATGTTGGCCGAGCGGGGAGACGCGCCGTGAAGAATGCTCGGGTGCGACCGCGTGGCGCGCACCAGTTTCACGATGTAGTCGATCATCTCGTCGGACAGGTGAAGCTCGCTCACCATCTGCCGGATGCTGTCGAGCTCATCCCTCGACACGGCCGGGGTCACGTCGAGCTTGTCGAGATCGGGCATGACGGTCTGGTGTCCGTGGAGGCTGACCATCTGTTTCTCCTCCTCCTCGCTCGGAAAGCCCACGTGCAGCTTGAAGAGGAAACGGTCGAGCTGGGCCTCGGGCAGGGGATAGGTCCCTTCCTGCTCGATCGGGTTCTGGGTGGCCACGACCATGAAGCGGGAGGTCAGCGAATGGGTCGTGCCGTCGATGGTGACCGACCTCTCCTGCATCGCCTCGAGGAGAGCGGCCTGTGTCTTGGGCGGCGTCCTGTTGATCTCGTCGGCGAGGAGGAACTCGGTGAATACGGGCCCCTTGCTCAGGATGAACTCGTTCTTCTGGAAGTTGAATATGTTCGTGCCGATGATGTCGGAGGGCATCATGTCGGGCGTGAACTGCACGCGCTTGAAGAGGAGATCGAGGCTGCGCGAGAAGGTGCGCGCCAGAAGGGTCTTGCCCGTCCCCGGAACGCCCTCGAGGATGACATGCCCCTCGCAGAGCAGCGCCACGAGCAGCAGCTCGGTCACGTCATCGAGACCGAGAACGACGCGGCGGCTCTGTTCGCGGAGTCGCCCGACAGCGTTGGTGATATTGTCCATTGCACTCTCCTTCACGAGGATCCTTGAACGAGCTCTTTGCGCCAGGCGTGGAGTTTCCGGGCGAGCTTGAGAGCTTCCGCGGCCGAGAGTTTTCGGTCCGCCACAGATTCTGTGATCTCCTCCACGTCGAAATCGAGACCGCGCGCGGCGGTGAGGTTTTTGAGCATCCTGAGCGTTTCCTTGTGCGGCGTGCCCTCGGCGATGGAGAATCTTTTTGCTACTGCGGCCACGGTCGTCTTGAGGTAGCTGCGCAGCGCCGAGCGATGGTCTCCGGTGGAAAGGAGCAGCTTGGATGTGTTGTCGATCAACAGGGTTTTTCCCGGCGGCAAGACGGGCGGAGGGGACGCCGGGCGGCCGAATCGCGGTGCTTCGGTCCAGATGAAAAACGCCAGAATGAGGACGGCGTGAATGATCACGAGCAAGAGCGGAAAGCTGAAGGCTTTCCTTAAAAGGGACTCGTCCGACCTGAAACCGTGCAGGGTCTCGTCGATCACCACGCCGTCGACCTCGAGATAGTGTTTGACGAAAGTGTGCATGATGGCGGCGTGGTCGCCCCGGGCCAGGCCGCGGTTGTTGAAGAGGTCGGGATCGGAGACCACGAAGATCTCCGGTTTCGATCGTGCGATCCGGCCGATCAGCACACCCTCGTCGCATGACAGGATCGGACTCAGATGGGATCCCTCGCCGAGAACCTGGATGACCGGTCCGAGATCGACCATGGGCGATGGAAGGCGGAGTTCGTCCGCCCTAAGATGGGTCAGTGTGTCGACCCATCGAACCAGGCCCTCGGAGAGCGGCTGCTCCTCGGAGCCCGTGCCGGGCAAGAGTTTCAGCCCGAGCTCTTCGGACGCCAGGATCTCTCCCACATCGTCGAGAGGCAAGAGTTTCTCGCTCTTGATCCATCCCGGGTGGGAGGTCGAACGGCGCACCGTACGCTTTGGCAAAGCCACGATCAGGGGGATTCCAGAACGATCCGCGCAGTCGGCAATGTCCTGGAGAATCTTGTCATCCTCGCGGAACCGGCTCTCCGATTCCTCTCGGTCTGTGGCCTCAGGTTCCAGCAGAAGAATGGGGAAAGCTGACGATCCGCCGTAAAGATGTGGGTTGCGGTTATTCACGACGGTGATCCCCATCTCATCGAGAAACCGTTGCAGTCCGTGATGGCCCACGAGCGACCGGCTGAACGTGTCGAGGCCCGCTGAGATTTCTCTGTCGAAGAGGTCCTTCGTGAACGCGGCGAGAAGCAGCCCGAGCAGAAAGGTCAACGTTCCCGCTGAAAAGAGAACGATCAGTGTTCGCGTGGAAAAAGCTTTCACGGGCTCAGTTCTCTAAAAGAGAGGAGACAGTCGTTGTAGGCGTCGGGCCCGACCGGGCGGCCGCCGAAGAGGGAGACTTCCACTGTGGTCACGAGACGGTTCAGCAAGGTTTTTTCCTGCTCCGTGCGGGGCAGGAGCTTGATCAGCTCACGGCTCGTCAGCGAGGGAGCGGGACGGGAACCGGCCGCGCGGCAGAGGTGCTGGACAGCGAGGAGAAGCATGGTGTGGACCGCGGCCGCGTGGTGGCCGTTCGCCGCGAGCTTCTCGATCGTCGAGAGCCCGGCGATCGGCGCCTCTGATTCCGTGCCCTTTTTGACAGCCCTGACGGTGGCCGGAAGGTTTCTGGCGGCGCGACGTCTGTGGACGGAATCAACGAGCCAGAAGAGCCCGAGAAGAGCTCCCAGTGCGGCAACGACGTAGAGCAAGAACTTGACGAATCGTCCCAAACCCTGGGAGATCGTTTCGGCAGGACCGGACCCGGGGGAGGAGCCCAACGCGGGGCGCGGCTGGGACTCATCGGCACTGCCAGAATCTTCCGCTCTCCGGCCTTTTGGAGGGGGGTCTTTGATCAGTTCTTTCTGGTAGGCGTCGTCGGCGAGGATCCGCCTTGCGCACTCTGCCGGATTCTGTTCCGTCGATTGCGCCTGAATGTTCTGGCCCGACAAGAGTCCCCACGCCGCGAGTCCGAGGAATAACAATAGCATCGGGGGACAAGGCCGCTTCTGCATCACGACGCTGCGATCAATCAAAGACAGAAGCGAGTTCTTTTTCGTCAGCGCCCTCGACGATCACTTTCAGATTAAAGAAGACGAGCGCCGCTGCCACGGCGAGCAAAACACCTGGAATCAGCTGAATGACGAACATGATAAAGCCCTGGATACTATCGAGTTTGGCGAGAGGGTCCGCGTTGTCGTAGTCGAGCAGGAGTGAAGCGATGCCTTGCAGGAGTAATGCGAAGATATTGAGCGCCACGATGATCAGAAAGATCCTCATACGGTTGCCGCGCGTGAGAATCTGGCTCCGCTTGAAAGAGTTTCCCACTCCGGACTTTTCAGCGACCACGGCCGGAATCGCCACATAGAGCGCGCAGTAAACCCAGGCGCCTGGAATCATGGCCATGTATACGAGTAGTGTTCCCAGAGGCCTGCTGGTGGCATCAGCGACGACAGTGGCCAGCACAAGGGGGATGATGCTGATCGCCCCGATCGCGAGAGCCATCAATAGGAAAGTGCCGACCACCGGCAGCAACCGCCTCAGCGCCGTGGAGATGCAGTCTCCGACGCTGGCGCTTTCTCCTTTGAGGTGGCGGAAGACGCCGGAGATGATGGCCGCCATGAGCACCTGAGGCATGAGATAACCGAGCAGGAGAGCGAGGGAGGCGAGTGCCTTTCCTTCAGCCGTCAGTCTCAGGATCAGCAACGGACTGTAGACGAGAAGCCCGATCGCGGTGAACTTGAGAAAGTAGTGAATGTATATGGCGAAGCAGTTCGAGAGTACGCCGCCTGGTGACAGTTTGACCGCGACCTTTTGGCGTCGGCCGGCGTCGGCCGGCGTCGGGCTCGTTTCCGGGTTTTCTTGATCGACCATACCCACCTCCTTCAGTGCCAGTCTGTTATATTCTTCAGTCTAAACAAAAAAGAGGTTGGGCGGGTAAAAAAAAAGGGCCCGCACTGCCGAGCGGGCCCAACCCAAGTCTTAAAGTCCTTCGTGAGGGTATTATTCGCTGTAGAGGGTGACGATCTGGTCGTCGCCGATCGGTTTGCCGGCGAGGATTCCTTCGAGGTCGGTGTTGACCGTTCTGTCAGGGCCCTTGCACACGATCGACACGTAGCGTCCGCCCTTGAAACGGTAGACCATGTAGCACTCACCCCAGGGATCGGCGGGGTCGACGCCCGGGCAGGGCTCGCCCGTGACGAAGACGGCGTCGCTCGGGATGAGGGGGCTCATGTAGGGACCGTCCCAATTCTCGCGCTGGTAGACATTGTCGAAGAGACAGGAGTAGCCCGCGAGGTAGGCTGACGAGAACGAATTGGGAGACTGGCACGCATGGCGCGGCCACTCGCCCACGTCGGTATTGTATCTTTCGAACGCGGTGGCGATGTTTTTCAGGTCATTCGTGGCCTGCGTCTCTTTTGTCGTTCTACCGGGAGAAGTCAATCCGGCGATCATGAAGACAGTCATGACAGCGAGCGACAAGGTCACCACCAAGAGCGTCGGAGGGGGCTTCTGTCTGCTGACTTTCTCTGTTGTTCCCTGATTCGTTTGATCCGGCTTTGCACTGTTGGCCATGCGAATCCCCTTTTGTACGCCCTATTAATGTTTCAGCCCAGCGGTTCGCATAGTCGAACCGGCTCCCGTCTTTTTTCGGCAATAGAGCCGTAAACATTGAAGAATTCCCGGGAAAGAGTGGAACAAGGGCAAGTTTTCTTGCCCGCCCCGCCCCGCGGCAAGGGCTAATGTAATTGTGCCATGGTCGGGGGAGATTGGTTGTGATCAGCGGCCTGAGGGCTATTCGTTTGTTTTTGGACTATGTAGTTACAAAAATCGGAGGCGAAAAAATGTTGGTCGATCTCGCCGGAAAAACAGCCCTGGTCACGGGCGGATCGCGCGGCATCGGACGGGCCATCGCGATCCGGCTCGCCGAGTGCGGCGCGCGGGTGGCTGTCAATTACGTGAGAAACACGAAAGCCGCGAACGAGACCGCGGCCATGATCACCGACGCTGGCGGCGAAGCGCTCGTGGTGCGCGCCAACCTTGCCAAGCCGACCAAGGTGGAGGACATGTTCGACCGCCTCGAGGCCGAATGGCCCGAGGGGCTCGATATCCTCATCAGCAACGCGGCCTCGGGCGTGATCAAGCCCTCCACCGAGCTGACCCAGCACCACTGGAACTGGACCATGGGGATCAACGCCGGTATCTTCCTTCTCCTCGTGCAGAGAGCGCGGCAGATGATGAAGGATGGGGGCGAGGTCGTGGCGGTGAGTTCCCTCGGCGCGCTTCGCGCCATCCCAATGTACGCGGCGGTGGGCGCATCCAAGGCAGCGCTCGAATCGCTGGTGCGCCATCTCGCCGTGGAACTCGCCCACGAGAAGCTCCGCATCAACGCGGTCAGCGCCGGCGTGGTCGAGACCGATGCGTTGAAGTTCTTTCCCCACCGCGACGACATCATCGGCAACAGCGAGGTCAAGACCCCGGCGGGGCGCCTCACCGAGCCGCGCGACGTGGCCGATGTGGTTCTCTTTCTCGTGAGCCCGCTGGCGTCGATGGTGCACGGTCAGACCGTGGTTGTCGACGGCGGGTACAGCGTTCTGGCTTGACAGGTTACTCGCCGCTCGTTTCAGTGCTGAAATGATCGAACAAGCCGAACACCCTTCCCACAGACCGGAGAATCTCCTCCTCTGCGGCACCAACTGGCTCGGCGACAGCGTCATGTCGATGCCCGCCGTGCAGGCGCTCAAAGAGCAGGACCGCGAGCGGCCGATCACACTCTTAGTGAAGAAAAATCTTGTCCCCCTTTGGGAACTGCACCCTGACGTTGATGCCATTATCCCTCTCCGCCCGGGTCTGATCGACACGGCCTGGGCAGTCGGCGCGGTGCGCGTCGGCCGCTTCGATCGGGCCTGCGTGCTGTCCCACTCGGTGCGGGCGGCGCTCGTTCCCTTTCTGGCGTGGGTTCCTGTGCGAGCCGGCACTCGCGGCCGGCACCGGTCGTGGCTGCTGAACCGGATCGTGGCTCCGTCGGCCGCACCGGGGGTTCCCCCGGCCGCACCGGGGGCTCCCTCAACCGAACCGTGGAGCGTCCACCAGTCTTTCGAGTACATGAAGGTGGCCGGCGTGGACAGCTTCGAGCGCCCCATGCCTCGCCTCGACCTTCCGTCCAAAATCGTGGACGGATGCCGGATCCGGCTGGCGGAGTCGGGGAAGCACGACGGTTCGAATGGGGACGACGACCATGGCGTCTGGGTGGGTGTCATTCCTGGTGCCGCGCGGGGGCGATCCAAGCGTTGGCCGGTCGAATCCTTCGCTCGTCTCGGCCGCCGCTTGGCCAAAAAGGTTCGGTGCCGGATCATGGTCTTCGGTTCCCCGGCAGAACGCTCCCTCTGCGCAGAAGTGGCCGGAGCGTGCGGTTCGGCCGCCGTCGACCTGTCCGGGCAGACCACCCTGCCCGAACTGGCCGCCTTTCTTTCCTTCTGCCGGGTGGTGATCGCCAACGACAGCGGCGGCATGCATCTCGCCGCCGCGGTGGGGGCGCGGGTGGTCGGCCTCTTCGGAGCGACCGATCCGGCCGTGACGGGGCCGCTCGGTGAAGGGTATCGGCTGCTTCAGGCCGAGGGAGTGAGAGGTTCCCGAAGGATCAGCCGGCACTCGCGGATCGGTGAGGAGAGTCTGGCATATCTCGAACCCGGCGAGGTTTTCGAAGCTGTTATGGATCAGCTCTGATTCAATGCACCGTCAAGAGCGCGCTATCCAGGGCGAGCACCCGCGGCCCGGCATAGGCGAAGAGAGCAATGATCCTGTACCCTCCGGCCGGCGCCCAGGCCGGCACGTTCATGGTGTAGGGCACGGTGAAGGTCTGGCCCGCACCGAGGGTGAGCGCCGACGGCCCTATCAGATCGAAGCGGTAACCGCTCGGCCCCTCCACTTGCACAAGCCCCCACACATTGGCTGCCGCACCCGAGTTGTTGGCCACCGAGATATCGAAGGTGTACGCCGTGCCGAGCATCGCCGTGGGCGGCCCGTCGAGCGACACCGCCACCTGGCCCTCCATCGGATAGTCGTTGTGCACCCCGTTGTTGTGCCGGTTTACCCGGAAGGCGCCGTGCACTATGCTCCGGGCGTCGTAGGCGAAGGGCGTGTCCCAGGCGTAGAGCGCGCTGCCGCTCCGCCCCGAGGCGGCGAAGTCGAGCATGCCGTCATCGTCGAGATCGCCCAGGGTCACACCGCCGTAGAAGGTTGACGGCATGGACCAGGGGAAGCCGCTCACATCGGTTCCATCGTGGTGCCACGCATAGATCATGCCCGAACCGCTCGTGGGCGCGGCCACGATGATCTCGAGGTCGCCGTCCCCATCGAGGTCTGCCAGGGCGGGCGTGGCGTGAACGGTCCCTGTCGTGGGCGCGCTCGGCCATCCCGTCTGAAATGTTCCATCGTGGCGCACCACGTAGACGCTGTCGTTCTGGCTGCCGAAGACGATTTCAAGGTAGCCGTCGCGGTCGATATCGCCCACGGCGGGGCTCGTGTAGAGCGTCCACGAGCCGCAGTCGACCTCGAAGCCGGCGACCATGGTGCCGTCGTGATGGTAAGCCTCGAGATCGGATCCGACGGTGCAGATGATCTCCAGGTCTCCGTCCCTGTCGAGATCGGCGATCACGGGCGATCCCACGCTGTAGGTGACAGTGATGGGAAAACCCGGAAAGGCAGTGCCGTCCGCGTAGAATACGCTGAGAAGGCTGCCGATCCCCTGGCTCGTGGCAATGATCTCGACCGTGCCGTCGCCGTCGAGATCAGCCGCCGCCGGCGTTTGCGATCCGCCCTCGTTGATGCTGATCGTGACCGGCCATCCGGCAACGTCGGAACCGTCTCCCTGGAGCGCGTAGATCTTGTCACCGCGCGGCTGTGCGACGATCTCCATGTCGCCGTCGCCGTCGAGGTCGGCGAGGCAGCACGCCCCGCCCATCTCGCCGCCCAGATTGCGCGGAAAGCCGGACACATCACTTCCATCGGCGTGGAAGGCGTGGACCTTGTCATGGCTCGTCGCCGTGACGACCTCGAAAGTCCCGTCTCCGTCGATGTCGCCCACGGAGGGCGTCATGTTCCACGTGTGCCATCCGGCGGTGGCCGGCCACCCAGGAAGCTCGCTGCCGCCGGCGGTGTAGATATGCACCGTGTAGTCACCGTCGGCGTGGAGCAGCTCGTGCACCCCGTCGCCGTCGAAGTCGAAGAAGATCGGAGCGCCGAGCTGGTTGTTCGTGCTGTACTTCGGAAATCCGGCCAGATCGTTCTGTGCGAGCGCCACTGTACCGACCCAGGCCAAGACAACAACAAGAACCATCGACCGGAAAACGAGCGGGAAGGGGTCACAATTTTGCGTGCTCATTCAAGTCTCCCTTATCTCAGGCAGGTGGATAAATAAACAAGACTATTTTAATGGATAAGCGAGATATTGAAAGAAATTTTTCGTGGCGTGGCCTCCAGGCGGGTTACCGCTTCCCCTCGGCATCGAGCTTGAGCCAGAAGACGGGCGGAATCGGATAGCCGAGCGTTTCGGCCATCTTCGCCTTTTGCCGCGCCGCGGCCGGATCGGGAGTGGAATCGGTCATCTCGGCCACGGCGCTGTTGAAGTAGGCCGTCCCAAGAAGCTGGACCACGCGGCGGTCATTGGGATTGGTTTTGCGCGCCTCCTCGAGAGCCGCGACCGCGTCATCGGGCTTCTTGAGCTGGATCTGAATGCGGCCGATGTTGTACCAGGCGCGCCACATATCCCATTGCAACTCGGTGGCCCGCTCGAATTCACGCACCGCGTCGCTCAGCTCGTTGCGCGCCATGTGGACCAGGCCGAGTGTGTTGTAGAGATCGGCCGACTCGCCATCGACGGTTAGCCCCGCGCGGCACTCCTCGATGGCGCGGTCGAAGTCGTTTTTCTTCAGATGGATGTTGGCGAGCGTGTTGTACGTTTCGGGATTCTGGCGATCGATCCTCATGGAGAGGCGCGTCATTTCGAGCGCCTTGTTGAACTCCTTCTCCCTGGCATATCCGGCCGCGGCCCCGTTGAGGGCGAGCGTGCTTTCCGGATCGATCTTGGTGGCGTGCACGTAGGCGTCGATCGCTTCCCGATTGAGTCCCATATGAAGGCAGAGCGCACCAAGGGTGGTGAAGATCTCCATGTACTCGCGATCTTCTCTGGCCGCTTTTCGCAGCAGCTCGAGCGCTTCCTGCCGCCGGCCGGCGTCGGCCAGACCCCACGAGTTCTGGACCGCCGCGAAGACCGAGGCCTTGTCCTTGGGATCGGGGAGGTCTTCGGGCGCCACGTCGGCGCTTGGCTTCATCGACGCGCCGCCCATGTAGCCGAGCGCCTCGAGCATCTTGCGTTCCTCGGCGGTCGTGTCCCTGAGGCGCGACGCGCCATCGTCGAGAACGCTCGACTCGACGAGCGCCTCGAGCGCGCCGCGCAGCCGCGCGGCAATGGCGCTTCGCGAATCGACGAGATTCTGTTTTTCCTTGGGATCGCTGTCGAGATCGTAAAGCTCCGGACGTGGCGCCTCGATGTATTTCCAGCGGCCGTTGGTCAAACCCTTGAGCGGCGCCCACCCGCGCGAAAAGGGCATCTCGGTCTCCATGTAGCAGAGGCGCGGCCTGGGGGCGCCCTGCATGGCGGGAACGAGCGAACGGCCCGCGATCTGCGGTTCCGCGTCGATGCCGAGGAGCTCGAGGATCGTGGGAGCGAGGTCGACGCCGCCGGCGAGCCCATCCGAGCGGCCCGGCGTCATCCCCGGGCAGTGGATGATCAACGGCACGTGCATCGTCGACTGGTATATGAAAAAGGAATGGGTCTCTTCCAGGTGCTCGCCGCGCGCTTCTCCATGATCGGAGGTGAGGAGAGTGATCGTGCTCTCCGTCAGGGCGCGTCCTTGCGCGTTCTTGACTGTCTGAAGGTGGTCGAAAACCTTCCCGATCCAGTAGTCGGTGTAGGCGATCTCGCCCGCATGGAGATCGTGCTTGAACCGGCTGCGGAAGGGCTCGGGCGGATCGTACGCCATGTGGGGATCGAAGAAGTGGAGCCAGAGAAAAAAAGGACCGCCTCTCTGCGCGTCGAGCCACCGCATCCCGAGAGTGGCCACCTCCTCGGCCTGGCGCTCGGCAAAGAGCCGCTGCCGCTGCTTGCGCGTCGCGATGAAGTCGTCGTCGTAGCTGTCGAAACCCTGATCGAGCCCGAACTGCTTATCGAGCACGAAGGAGCCGATCACCGCGCCCGTGGCGTAGCCTTTTTCCTTGAGAATCTCGGGGAGGGTGCGGAGGTCGTCGCCCGCCTCGTAGGTTCCGTTGTCGTGGACACCGTGCGCGCAGGGCAGCATGCCGGTGAGGATACTCGTGTGCGACGGCAAGGTGATCGGCACATGGGAGAAGGACTTCTCGAAGAGCACGCCGCGCTTCGCCAGGGCGTCGATCACGGGTGTCTGGGCCTTCTCAGAACCGTAGCATCCGAGATGGTCGGCGCGGAGCGTGTCGATGGTGATGAGCAGAACATTTTTCGCGTCGGTCAGAGGCTCCGACCCAGGCGCAACCGGTGCGATCGCCGGGGGGATCAGATCCTCGGGAACGCTATCGCCGCCGCATCCGGCAGCCACCGCAATCAGCAGGAGAATCGAAATCCGCTGGATCACTCGGTGCCTCTCTCCCGGACCCGGAGCCCCTCGCTGATCTCGACGGGGTAGGCCTTGCCGCCCGCCGCCTCGATCGCCGCGCCGACCGCGTCGGTGCAGCCCGGGGCGTAGGCGAACATGCATCCCCCTCCGCCCGACCCGTTGATCTTGGCCCCGAGGGCGCCCGCGGCGCGCGCCGCGCTGATCATCGCCTCGATCCTGTCGGTCGAGATGCGCAGGTTGTCGCGCAGGATCTCGTGGTGCCTGTTCAGCAGAGCGCCGAGATCGGCCGGTTCGAAGGCGTCCGTCGCAAGCAGGTCGCGCGCCGTGCGCAGGATGTCGCGGTTCTCCAGGTTGCCGACGAGGACCTTGTACTCCGAATCGCCGAGACCGGCATTCGAGAACTTGTCGGCCGCCTCGTCGAGGCTTGTCTCGTAGAGACTGAAATTGCCCGGTGCGCCGCTGACCTTGGCGATGGCGCTCTCGGCCGTTCCCCGCACGCGGGAAAGGATCGCCTGCGTGTCCTTGGGCTGCCGCGAGTCGCCGAGCACGAATCCCTTGGGCCTGGCGCCGAGTGGGGTCACGTCGGGCCGGCCGCCGCCGGGATCGAAGTGCACCAGACCGCCGTGGGCGACGGTGATCTGGTCCATCATGCCGCCGCTCTCCTTGAACTCGATTACCTCCGCGCGATGGGCGATGCGCGCCACGAAGGCGGGATCGTCTGCCGATGAGTGGCCGGTCGCTTTCAGGAGAAGGCCCGCCCACGCCACCGCCATGGCGGCCGAGCTCGAAGTGCCCGCCTCGATCGGAATGGTGCTCGCGATCTCGGCGGTCAGGGCGCGCGGCAGATCGATCTTCTCGTCACGGATCGTTTTCACTACCGACCTCAAATAGTCCTTGCGGTGGCGGTAGACGATCGGCATCGCCATATTGATGATCTCGTCGCGGTCCATGTCGTGGAGCACGATCCTGTAGCGGTTGAGGATGTCGAGCTCGGTTTCGGCGTCGATCGTCATCTCGCGGGTGATGGCGGCGGCGATCACGGGGAGTCCGAGGTAGTCCTGGTGTTCGCCGAACAGGCAGATGCGACCGGGCGCTTTTGCTGTGAGCCTCATGGGCTTCTCCAAATAGGACCAGGGTGGGGGCGGCCCGTCGCTTTGCGGGAGCGCCACCGTCTATACTTTAGTTCTTTGCCCGCCTTTGTTCAATTCATCCTTGAACCAGGTGTCGTAGGCGCACTCGAACCAGCAGGCGAGGGTCTTCCACTTGCCCCAGGGCGCGTAGACCTCGTTGATCGCGCTGTCAGATACCTTCTTTCCGTCGAAGTAGCGCTCCGCCGTTTTCTTGCGAATCCACGAGTCGAGGATCAGCCGGTCATAGCGCCCGAGGGTCAGGAGCAGGGCGTTGACCGCGTAGGGGCCGAAACCCTTGAGCCGGCCGAGTTCCTTGGCGAGCGCGTCCGAGTCGAGATCGCTTCTCGCAAACCGGTCGAGATCGAGATCACCCGACGCGACCGCCCGGGCGAGAGCGAGAAGAAAAGGTGCCCTGTAGCCGACCCTGACTTGTCGTCGCAGCGCGGTCTCTGTCGACGCGGCGATAGCTTCCGGGCCAGGGAAGACGCGCAAAGAGGCCGCCGTGCCGCGCGCCCCTTCGAGGGGACTACCGAAATGTTGGAGGAGCTTGGCGTTCATGCTCTTCGTCCCGGCCCAGTTGACGTTGGTTGTGAGCAGAACCTTGACGAACTCCTCGAAGAGATCGCTGTTGCGCAAGAAGGCGCCGAGTCCGAGGCGCTTGACCCAGGAGAGTCTCCGAGTCCGCGCGCAGCGCCGTTGAAAGGGACCGAAATTCTCGTCGAGTCGGAACATGGAGACGATTTTTTTTCGCAGAATCTCCACGTCCTTCTTGCCGTGCCGCCCGCCGGCCACCTTGTGCATCAGGAGAGACTGGCCGCGCGTATTGTTGCGCGCGCTCGTGACCGTCACTCCGAAGGCTTTCGTCGGCGACGTCTTGATCACGGCGGTCAGCGCCGAGCGTTCCCCGTCCCAGGCGAAGGGCGCGAGGTCGATCCATCCGTGGGAGAAGATCATGAGGCGAAAATCGAAGGGCCCGCTCACGGGGACTTCAAGGATCGGTCGCTTTGGGCTCATGGAGAGGGCTCCCTGTCCGGGGATCGATCGAGGTGGATCAGGAGATAGACGCCGCAGCTTTCCGGGGCGTCGACTTTGTCGCAGACGTCGACGTCGACCTTGATATAGCGGAAGGATCGCGATCCGGGCTTTGCCACGGCCCACCCCTGGCGTTCGTCGACCGAGATCGATAGATGGGGGACCCCCGCGGGGGGCGGCTTCATCCAGGGCTTGGCATGGAGCACCATCACTTCCGAGGCTTTGATGGCCCGCCCCGCGTCGATTACGCCCGCAGTGTCAGGCTCGGTACTGTCGAAGATCAGCTCGCCCGCCTCGCGAAGCAGTGGGACGAGGCGCGCGTCAGCCCAGTGCATCTCGTCTTCCGACGAGAGCCGGTGGCGGCGCCCGACCAGCATGCGGTCGGGCCAGACAGCGGCGGCGATATCACGGGCGCGCGAGAAGTCTCCCTTCCGGGTGGCCTGTTCGGCTTCGTGTGCGGCCCGCATCGTGCGGCACCGGAGGACGATGTCGCGCAGCCAGCCCGCGATCTCCCGGAAGAGTTTGACCTCGCCCGCAACGGCGAGTAACCGTTCCGCCGCCTCGCCGAGTTGCTTGGCCAGAGAGAGGCGTTCCGCGCCGGAGGCGAGTGAAAGAGGTGTCCTTGGTTCCTCTTCGAGCCGGGAGGGCATGAGAAGGGGCGTTACGATCTCAAAGGCGGCTTTCATCTCGCCCGTTGCGCTTGCGCCCGCAGCCTCGTGAAAGGTATCGTCGAGAGCGGTTTTCCAGGCAGCGTCCGGTTCATAGCGGGCAGAGTCGCCGAGCCATGCGCTCAGGGTGCGCAGCGCCACCTGCGAGGCGCGGGCCTGGTTCATGGGATTGGCCGCGAAGCCGGCGAGCTCCTTTTCGAGCCCCCGCTCGCGGTTGCGCAGCGGGCCGACGAAGAGGCGGTTCGGTGCGAAGTCGTTGACCGGATAATTATCCCAGAGGTACGGCTTGCGGCCGATGAGCGCTCCAAAGGCGCGCGCGTCGGCGCAGGTGATCGCGGGCGACACGACTTTCGGCCCCGTCCAGAAGACCGGGATGCGGCGGTCGAGTTCGCGTCCGAGGGTGTCGAGATAGTCCGAGGGCTCCATGCCCGCGTACTCGGTGGGGCAGAAGAGCAACTCCACGTCGGCGCCGATCGTCCGGGCGAGTGTGTGGAGCACGTCGTTGGCGAGGTTGGCGTGAGCGTGTGCGAAGCCACCGAAGGCAGCCTTGTCCGCCTCCTCGCGCAGCCCGGGCGGGATGTCGTCGAGAAAGAGGCTGAAGGCGCGTACGCCCCGCTCCGCGAGAGAAAGGTACTTGTCGATCAGCTTCTGCCGATCGCGGCGGTCGGTGTAGACGATCGACAGTCCCGGACTGAGCGCGAAATTGAAGGTGACCTTCGCCGCGGCGCAGGCGCCGGCCAGCCGGCCGAATCGCCCGGCCTCCTCGGCACCATAGGGATCGCGCCAGCGCTCGCGGTGGAAGGGGTCGTCCTTGGGCGCGTAGATGTAGTGGTTCAACCCCAGGGAGGCGATGAGATCGATCATCCAGAGCCGTTCATCGTGGCTCCAGGGCGGGCCGTAAAAACCTTCGACCACTCCCGCGCGGAAGGGTCTCGACGGCGCGCCGGCCTCGTGTTCGGTCATGAAGGGCTCCACCAGGACGTGAAAAATTCTGCTCTTATTTACCCTCTTCGGCTCAACGGAACAAGAGCGATCTCGTACCATGATAAAGATCGCCATGAGGAGTGGACCAATGGATCGACTCGATAAGCCCAAACAGCCGCCCGTCGGACGGAAAGTGTGCGCCGCTCTCGTCGGCGTCGCGGCCACGGGCCTTCTCGTGGCTGTCGTGCCTCTTTGCGCCGCGGGACAGGAACCCTTCGTGACCTGGTATTACGTGATCTGCTGGTTCGGCTTGATCTTTGCACTCGATGCGGTCGGAGTGGTCTCGGGTGGCGATTCGATCGTTCTCGGCGCGGGGCGGCGCGGGGGGCGGCTTCTCTTTCCGGCTCTGCTCTTCTGGTCGGCGGCGATCTGGTTCTTTTTCGAGCTCTACAATTTTCGCCTCGCCAACTGGTACTACATCAACGTGCCCCACGAAGAATGGGTGCGCATCGCGGGATCCTTTCTCTCCTTCGCCACGGTGCTTCCCGCGCTCTTTGCGATCGAACGCCTCCTGGAGCGGGCCGGACTCTTCAAAGGCTGGACGTGGCGCGCCCTCGGGCCGAACGGTTTCGACCTGGACCGCCGCGGGACGCGGACGGCGCTCACGGTGACAGGCGCGGCGTGCCTTGTTCTTCCGCTCCTCTGGCCGTCGATCTTTTTTTCGCTTCTCTGGCTCGGTGTGGCTCTCGTGCTCGCACCGCTGAACAGGGTGCGCCTCGAACGCTCACTGCTCTCTGATCTCGAAGGCGGAAAGGTGGGCCGTCTCCTGCGGATCCTCGCCGCCGGCCTGGCGTGCGGGCTGATCTGGGAGTTCCTCAACAGCTTCGCGCGCATCCGGTGGATCTACACGGTTCCCTTTCTCGACGATCTGAAACTATTCGAGATGCCCCCTCTGGGTTTCCTCGGTTTCCCGCCCTTCGCGGTCGAATGCGTCGTCGCCTACGGTGCACTCGTTGGGCTCGGTCTGGCGCCCTCCGCCGGCCCACTCAAACGACGCGCGGGTACTCCGACGGTCCGGCCCTGGCTCCTCATGCCTGCCCTCGGCCTCACCGCTGTCGGCATGTGGTTCGTGCTCCAGGGGATGCTGATCTACAACATCGATTCGATCGAACCGCGTTCGGCCGATCTCGAACTCCCCGATCTCGTGCGCGAACTGGCCGTGGAAAAAGAGCTGGAGAGCGCCTTCGAACTGGACCGCACCCTGAGCGATCTACTGGTAAGAAATCTACTCGCCCGGGAGGGGGTCGACGTGGAGAAGGTGGTTGCGCTCACGGGCCTCGCCACCTTTCGCGGCATCGGTGTCCGCCACGCCCATGGGCTCACCGCCCTTGGGATTATTGACGAGGATCGGCTCGCTGACTGCGATCCGGAGGATCTCGCCCAGCGCTTGACCGCGATCGAGAAGAGGGAGAGGCCTCTGAATCCTGCCCGCGTGAAAACGTGGATCAGGTCTGCTCGACGATATCGAGCAGCTCGATCTCGAAATTGAGGGCCTTTCCGGCCAGGGGGTGGTTGGCGTCGAGGATCACCTGCTCATCGGTGATCTTGGCGACCCGCACCGGCACGATTTTTCCGTCAGGTCGTTTCATCTCGAGAACCGCACCGATCTCCAGCTTGATGTCGTCGGGGAGCTGAGTCTTTTCGATCTCGAGGACGAGCTGATCGAGCCGGGGTCCATAGGCGTCGTTCACCGGTATGTTGACCGCGACCGACTCTCCCGGAGTGAGTCCGATGACGGCGTTCTCGAAGCCCGGAATGACCATCTGTTTCCCGATGGTGAACTCGAGCGGTTTGCGGCTGCGCGACGAGTCGAACTCCGTGCCGTCGTCGAGTTTGCCGGTGTAGTGAACCTTGACGGTGTCGCCTTCTTGGGCTTTGGCCATGGTGTGGTTTCTCCACTTTGTGCGTGATGAAATGGGGGAGCCTGTGGGCGTGCCGCCAAGTCCTCGGAAGAGTGAATTATTTTGATCGAACAGGGAAGTCTACCCCCTTCGCCCTCCGGATCACGGTTAATTTCAAAAAAACATTTATAGCCCCGTTTTCATGAGATTCAGCACCGATTCCATCAATCTCTTCCGCGAGGACAGATCCGCGGAAGGTCGATGAGGTGGCAGACTCCCGCACTGGTGACGCCGAAAAGGAAATAGTCCTTGGCCGCCGCCTGAATCTGTTCGAAGAGAGCGTCGAAGGTGTTGTTCACGAGGGTCGTTCCCGTGACGAGAAGGAGATCGGCCCAGTCGACCACGTCGCTGTTTGTTCGGGCGCCGTCCTCGATCGTGATTCCGAACTTTTTTGCGCCCATCGTCTCGCTGTTCAGGTCGGTGATCCGTACGCTGTCCGCTCCGAAGGTCTGAGAGAGTGCTTCGGCGAGGGCAGGGTTGAAACCGACGAGCCCAACCTTGACCGGCCCCTTGTGCTCCAGGATATGGCGGGCGATTTCCTGTCCGCACTCGTCCGGATCGTGGTCGCGGCAGTGGAGAGTGCCTTTCACCAAACCGAGATGTGCGAGGAGTGCGTTGAGCACGGCGATAAAGAGAGCCCTCCGCGCGTTCGTGTCGAGGGGCTGCGCGACGATTTCCTCGAGATGGCCGCGGAATTCAGATGGCGCGTCGGTGAAAGCCTGTGCCCGGCCCGAAAGAACTTGCGCTTCGATCATCCTCTCCTTGCCGACCATGATGGGAAAGTCGGTGCGCTCCACGGAGCCGATCGCCTCCGCGGGATCGAGCGCCCTCACGTCGACTCTCACGGGAGCGCGGCCGATACCGGCCCCGGCAATGAGCGTGCGCAGCTTCGATCGCGTTTTCTCGAGAATCGAAGACTCTGTCGGGCCGTTCATCGGTTCAGACGATTTTCAGGAAATCGATATCGAAGGTCAGGTCCTTGCCCGCCAGGGGATGGTTGGCGTCGAGGGTGACCGTCTCGTCGGTCACATCGGTGATGATCACCACCATCGATTCCTTCTCATCGTAATTGATCTGAAGCGCCAGCCCGACCTCCGGCTCCAGTTCGGATGGGAGCTTCCCCCTCTCCACGACCTGGACCATATCGTCGCGATGGGCACCGTACGCCTTGTCAGCGGGGACCTTGACCGACTTCGATTCGCCCGGCGTCATGGCGCGCACCGCTTCCTCGAATCCGGGCGACACTTCGTCGGCGCCGATCTCGAACTCGAGCGGATCGCCATCGCGGGTCGTTTCAAACACTGTTCCGTCATCGAGTTTGCCTGTGAAGTGCACCTGGACGGTGTCTCCATCTTTGATCTCTGTCATTACTGTTTCCTCACTGTTTCCTCGTTTCCAAACAGTCGGAGAATATGGTTCATTTATGGAGTATAGCACCGACCCGACCGAGGGCCGTTGACGAAAAGAGGATTTTGGCTCCCCATCGAGGAGGTGACACTCATGATGTGGCTTCAGACCCTGCTTTCAGTAATCGTCTGCGCGACCGTCCTGCACGGCCTGCAGGAAGAGCAGCCCAAACCTCTCTCTCTCAAGGATCTCGTGGCGCTCTTCGAGAAGGAGACGACGATCACCCTCGAGGAGAGCGGCGTCACCATCAGCTCGTGCCATTTCGAGCACGAGAAAAAAGAGGTCGAGGCGATTTCGTTCCGGCCCAAGGGGGACGGCCCCTTCCCTGGTGTGCTCCTGATACCTGGGTATTCACGTAGTGCGCGCGACTACATTCCTGTCGGCCTGACACTGGCACGCTCCGGCTTCGGCGCCGTGGCCGTGACCCAGCCCGGATTCGGACGCTCCGAAGGAGAACCCGACTGGGTGGGACCGGCCACGATCAGCGCCCTGCGCGCCGGTTACGAACGCTTCTGCAAGGAGGACTGGATCGACGCGGGCCGAACCGCGGTGTTCGGTTACTCGCGCGGCGCGGTCGCGGCAGCGATCCTCGCTGTACGCCTCAAGGGGCTCAAGGCCGCTGTCTGTTCCGCGGGAATCTACGATCTGAAACAGGAGTACGCCACCAACCGGAATCCAGGAATTCGGGCCAACATGGAAAAGGAGACAGGCCTTACCGACGAGGCATTCCGCGAGCGCTCCCCCCTTTTCATGATGGATGAACTCCGCTGCCCCCTGCTGATCCTTCACGGTGAGAAGGATATCAATGCTTCCGTGGAGCAGGCCAAACTCCTCCGCGACCGGCTCGACAAACTGGGGAAAGACTACGAGATCAAGCTCTATCCCGAACGAGATCACAACCTGGGCCGCAAAAATCTCTATTCGTCCCTCCTCGATTTTTTCGAACGCCGCCTGAATGCGACGAAAATCAAGGCGCGATCAACCCAAGACTCCCCCAAGAAATGACAAGGTCTCTCGATCCGAGTCATAGGCTCCTCGAAATCCGGTCCTGAATCGTCCCGGTTCGGCTCAAGTAATTCCCCGCAATATTACGAAAAATTCTTGAGGTCAGCACGTTAGGAATGGCCCTGCTCTCCGGAGCGCTCCTGATGGGTGGTTCTTAATGGTTGCAGCCGCTGGCGTAACAGCGCAGAGGCTTGTACTGATTCATCTGACAGTAATTTGTCGTCCAGAGAAGGACGCTCTTGGTTCTTGACGCCGAGGAGTATGCACAATGATCAAGTTTCACAATTCGAGCTTGATGACACGATTTACACTGACTCTCTTTCTGGCCGTTCTGATTCCGATCGGAGCGGTCCTGTCGGTCTCCTACGGTTACAACAAACATCTGGTCGAGAAAAACGAGAAGTTGCGGCTCGCGGCAACGAGCGAAACCGTGAAGAACCGCGTTGTGGCCTCGGTCAAAAACGCGCTCGACTGCACCGAGTTTCTCGCTGAATCAGGAGATGTCAAAGACGCACTCGGCCGGGCGGGTGGGGCGAAGAGAGACAACGATGCGACCGCCGAATCGATCGCCGTCTCTTTTCAAAAATATCTCACGGCCTGCGGCTACAGCAACCTCTACCTCATTCACGGTGAACAGGGGCGGATCGTCTACACCGCTGCCGAGACCAGCGCCCTCGGTGAAGAGCTGAAGAACAGCGCGCACACCGATTCGGGACTGGCCGGCCTCTGGACAAAGGTGGTGAACGGCCGGAAAGCCACGATGGTCGATTTTTCCGAGCATGGGGCGAGCCACGGTCCGCGCGCCTTCGCGGGCGCTCCGGTCTTCGACCGGAACGGCGCCATCGCCGGTGTGGTCGCTGTCGAGATCGATCCCGATGCGATCAGCCGCACCGTGAGTCTTTCATTGAGCGGATCGCCGATGGGGGAGTGTTATCTTGTAGGGCAGGACCGCTTGATGCGGTCGGCGGCGCGTCTCGAAAGGGACTCGGCCGTCCTGAAGAGGACGGTTGACACACCCATGATGGATCGAGCCTTCGAGGGAAAGGCGAAGATCGAGAGAGGCGACGGACTGCGCGGCAATGAAGTGCTGAGCGCCAGTCTGCCGCTCCGTCTCGACGACGAACTGGGACTCGGATTCGACTGGGCCGTCATCGTGGAGGCTGAGTCGGAGGAGATCTTTGCCGGCGTGAACAACCTGGGACAGGTCGTGGTGGTGATCGGATTGATCCTCGCCTCCATCGCTTGCACGATCGGGTACTTTTTAGGCAGGAAGATCGTCAACGCCATCAAGAACTTCTCCGAAAGGGTGGCCCAAATGGCCGGCGGCGACCTGACCGTCGACTTTCCCGTCGAACGCGGATCGGACGAGATCTCGGGCCTTTCCGAGAATCTGCAGCAGATGCTCATCGCCTATCGCGGACAGATTCAGCAACTGACCGACGGAGCACAGACCCTGGCCACTTCGATCAGCGAGATTTCGGGCACGGCGTCCCAGCTCGCGACGAGCGCCACCGAAACAGCCACCTCGGTCAAGGAGATCGCCACCACCGTGGAAGAGGTGAGGCAGACCTCCTACATCTGCAACGACAAGGCGAGCGACGTGGCCCAGAGGGCGG
This sequence comes from uncultured Phycisphaerales bacterium, assembly GCA_964464495.1. Classification (GTDB taxonomy): domain Bacteria; phylum Planctomycetota; class B15-G4; order B15-G4; family CAYZWU01; genus CAZUHB01. The sequence goes on along the minus strand of CAYXGI010000012.1, from coordinate 80,561 downwards.
GCAAGGCGACAGAGGTCTCCAATGACGGCTTGAAGGTCACCGAGGAGGCGACTGCCGGCATGGCGCGCGTCAGGCAGGAGATGGACGTTGTGGCCGGGTCGATCGTGAAGCTCAGCGAACAGACGCAGAGCATCGGCGAGATCATCGGCGCTGTCAACGATCTGGCCGACCAGTCGAACCTCCTCTCGGTCAACGCGTCGATCGAGGCTGCCAAGGCGGGCGAGTTCGGCAAGGGATTCGCCGTTGTGGCGAGCGAGGTGAAAACACTCGCCAATCAATCGAAGGAAGCAACGGAGCAAGTCAAGACGATCCTGAACGATATCCAGATCGCCACGAGCGACGCGGTGCGGTCGACGGAACGGAGCAGCGATGCCGTGGAGAGCGGCGTCAGCGTCTCGACGCAGGCGGGCAGCGCGATCGAGAGGCTCTCGGAGAGCATCTTCGAATCGGAGCAGGCCGCGGTCCAGATCGCCGCCACGAGCCGCGAGCAGTTGGTCGGCATCGATCAGGTGGCCACCGCCATGGGCAGCATCGAGAGCGCCACCAGCCAGAGTGTCGACGGGATCCGCCACCTCGAAAACGCCATCGGAATGTTGAACGGACTGGGACAGAGACTGAGAGATCTGACCGAGCACTACAGGACGTGAACCATGAGTCATGAACCGAAGATACTCGCCTTTCTGTGCAACTGGTGCTCCTACTCGGCCGCCGACTCCGCCGGCGCCGCGCACCATTCCTACGCGCCCAATGTGCGCGTCGTGCGTGTGATGTGCAGCGGCCGCGTTGATCCGGAGTTCGTGACGCAGGCACTTGCCGGCGGCTACGACGGTGTGCTCGTCTGCGGCTGCCATCCGGGAGACTGCCATTACGTGAGCGGTAACTACCGGGCGCTCGGCCGATTCCGGCTGCTGAAGAGACTGCTCGTCGACATGGGCGTCGAGCCCGAGCGATTCCGCCTCGAGTGGATCAGCGCCTCCGAGGCGGAGCGCTACGCGGCGGTCGTCAACGAGATGACCGATCAGGTGCGCGCCCTGGGGCCGATCGAGTGGCCAACGCTCGATCGGGACGCACGCCGGGCGGACGAAGAGTGTGATCGACCTGAAGAAAGAGAAAGCCATGAGCAAGTTGAAGCTGGGAATTTACTGGGGAGCGAGCTGCGGAGGGTGTGAGATCTCCGTACTCGAAATCCACGAGAACATCCTCGATCTTATCGAGGTTGCCGAGATCGTCTTCTGCCCCTGCTTGATCGACTTCAAGTACAAGGACGTGAAAGCGATGCCCGACCAATCGATCGACCTCTGTCTCTTCAACGGCGCGCTCCGCAACGAGGAGAACGAGAAGATCGCGCGGCTGCTGCGGCGGAAATCCAAGATCCTGGCCGCTTACGGCGCGTGCGCCACCATGGGTGGGATCCCGGGACTGGGCAACATGTATGACCGGGACGAGATCCTCGACAGGGTGTACCGGACGACCGAGTCGACGGTGAATCCGGAAGGAACCATTCCCGAAAGAACCACGTCCTTTGGCCACGGCGGCGAGTCGGCTCTACCCAGACTGTTTCCGAGCGTGAAGGCGCTCCATCATGCCGTGCCCGTCGACTACTTTATTCCAGGCTGTCCGCCCGTGGCCGATCAGGTCTGGGCCGTGCTCCAGGCCGTCGTTTCGGGCGCGCTGCCCCCGACCGGTTCGGTGGTTGGGGCCGGGGACAAGGCTGTCTGCGACGAGTGCGCCTTCGAGCGGCGAAACGACAAGGTGGGGGAGTTCAAGCGCCCCCACGAGTTCATTCCCGATGGAGAGACGTGCCTTCTCGAACAGGGGCTCCTGTGCATGGGGCCGGCCACGCGTTCGGGCTGCGGCGCCCAGTGCCTGTCGGCCAACATGGCCTGCCGCGGCTGCTACGGACCCGCCGAGGGCGTGGCCGACCAGGGCGCCAAGATGATCGGCGTGATCGGCTCGCTCATCGACTCGGAAGACGAAGCGGTGATCGCCGGCGTCGTGGACCGGATCGCCGATCCGGCCGGTTTCGCCTACCGATTCGGAATGCCCACCTCCGCGCTGGGACGGAAGAGGACCCAGGAAGCGAACCCCGAATAGAAGACCGAGACTCCGAAAGGTTAAGCGATGAAAACCATCACAATTGACCCGATCACCCGCCTCGAAGGCCACGGCCGGATCGATCTCTTTCTCGACGACCAGGGAGAGGTCGCCGACTGCTGCCTGGTGATTCCCGAGATCCGGGGTTTCGAGAAGTTTGTCGAGGGACGGCCCGTGGAGGAACTGCCGCGGATCACGCCGCGGATCTGCGGCGTCTGTCCCGAGGCGCACCACGCGGCGAGCGCCAAGGCGGTCGAGGCGGTCTACGGCATCACCATTCCGCCCACGGCGGAGCTGATCCGCCGCCTGCAGTTCAATGCCTTCACCGCGTCCGATCATGCCACGCACTTTTTCGCCCTCGGCGGTCCCGACTTCATTATCGGCCCCGATGCACCGCCCTCTGAGCGGAACGTGATCGGCGTGATCAAGAAGGTGGGCGCCGATCTCGCCAAGAAGGTGATCAGGATGCGCAAGGAGGGGCACGAGGTGGCCCGCATGCTGGGTGGCCGGCAGATTCACCCCGTGGGCATGATTCCGGGCGGACAGTCGAAGGCGGTGACCGGCGAGATGCAAAAAAGGCTCATCGAAATCGGCGAGTTCATGGTCGAGTTCAGCGCCCTCACGCAGAAGATCTTCGCCGACATCGTGCTCGCCGAGAAACGCTATGTCGACCTCATCCTTTCCGAGGCGTTCACGCAGAAGACCTACTCCATGGCGCTCGTCAACGAACACAACCAGCCCGATTCCTACGACGGACATCTTCGGGTCGTCGATCCCGACGGCGATGAGTTCGCTCGATTCCATCCGTCCGATTATCTCGACCACCTCGCCGAGCAGGTCGAATCGTGGTCGTACCTCAAGTTCCCCTTTCTCAAGGCGATCGGGTGGAAGGGATTCGAAGAGGGCAAGGACTCGGGAATCTACCGCGTGGCGCCGCTCGCCATGCTCAACGCGTCGGACAGCATGCAGACACCGCTCGCCCAGGCGGAGCGTGAGAAGATGTTCGACATCCTCGGCGGCAAGCCGGTGCACCAGACCCTCGCCTTCCACTGGGCGCGGATCATCGAGATGCTCCAGTCTTCGGAGCTCTTCCTCGACTACGCGCGCGACGAGCGTCTCACCGATCCCAATGTCCGTGTCCTGCCGTCGCAGACCCCGCGCGAAGGGGTCGGCGTGGTCGAGGCGCCCAGGGGCGTTCTCATTCACCACTACTGGACCGACGAGAAGGGGATCGTGGAGCGCGCCAACCTCATCGTGGGAACGACGCACAACTACGCGCCGATCAACATGTCGATCATGAAAGCCGCCAAGGGAGTGCTCGCCGGCGGAGCCACGCCCGACGAGCCGTTGCTGAACACGATCGAGATGGCTTTTCGGGCCTACGATCCCTGTTTCGGCTGCGCCACGCACTCGCTTCCGGGACAGATGCCGATGACCGTGAATATCTACGATGACCGGCGGGAGCTCGTCAAAAAAGCGCAGCGCGATGGAAGGGAGCGGACCGATGTCTGAGTCGAGCGAAAAAACAGCCAAGGTCAGGGTCTATCTCTGCGAATGCGGGCCGATCATCAAGGACGCGATCGACCTTGACAGCATCGCTCAGCGACTAAGCGCCGCCGACGGGGTCGACTCCGTGTGCAGGTACGCCACGCTCTGTTCCAAGGAGGGGCGCCGGTGGCTGGCCGATGATCTCGCGCAGCATTCAGACTGCCGCGCCGTGGTTGCCGGCTGCTCGCCGCGCGAACATGGCGCCACATTCATGAATGTCTGCCGCCAGGCGGAGTTCAATCCCTACCTGCTCACGATGGCCAATATCCGCGAGCAGTGCGTGTGGGTTACGCTCGACCGGTATCATGCCGAGCAGAAAGCGGAGAGGATCATCAGAGCCGCCGTGTCGCGCGTGGCCGAACAGCAGCCGCTCGAGGAATCGGAGATCGACTGCAACACCGACGCTCTCGTCGTGGGCAGCGGCGTGGCCGGTCTGACCGCCGCCCGCATGCTGGCCGATGGCGGCCGGCACGTCACACTGGTGGAACGCGCGCCCGCCGTGGGGGGACGCGCCGCCCTGCTGAGCGAGGTCTATCCCAACCTCGAATGCGGATCGTGCATGCTCGAGCCCTTGCTCGATGATGTGCTCCATCATCCTAACATCGAGTGCCACACCGACAGCGAGATCGAGGAGGTGCTGGGATTCTTCGGCAACTACACGGTCAGCGTCCGCAAGCGCGCGCGCCGTGTCGATGTGGCGGCGTGCTACGGCTGCCGCACCTGCGTCGAGGCCTGTCCCGTCGAGGTGCCGAGCGCCTTCGACCATGGCCTCTCCACGCGCAAGGCGATCGACATCGCCTACCCCGGCGCTCTGCCCAACGCGACCGCTGTCGATGGGGCGCACTGCGATCATGCCAAGGGTGAGGACTGCGCGCGGTGCGCCGAGGCCTGTCCCTTCGGCGCCATCGATCTCGATGCGACCGACAAGGTGGTGGAACACAAGGTGGGCGCCCTGATCGTGGCCACGGGCGCGGAAACGGAACCGGTCAGTCAAGCCGATGGTTCTTCAGGCCCTTCAAGCCGCGTGCTCTCCTCCATGGCGTTCGAGCGGCTTCTCAATGCGTCGGGTCCCACAGGGGGCGAGCTTCGGCTTCCCGACCGGGACGCGCCGCGGTCGATCGCGCTTGTTCACTGCTCCGATGGTTCGGGCCGGGCGCCGGTGGAGAGGTGTTCCAAGGTCTGCTGCATGGCGTTCGCCAAGTACGCCCATCTGATCGGCCGGAAGCTGCCCGACTGCACGATCCACGAGTTTCTGTGGGACCGGTGCGCCGGGGGCAAGGGCTATCGTGAATTCTGTCATGAAACCGCCAAAGAGACGGGGCTGCGCCAGGAATGGCTCCGTCCCGGGGACCGGATCGAGGGCGTGACCCAGAATGCCGACGGCGTCACGATCGACTACACGTCCAACGGTCGGAAGGCGGCGCTCGACGTCGATCTCGCGATCCTGTCGCCGCCGCTCCAGGGAGCCGCCGACTCGGAGTCGCTGAGCTCCCTTCTGCGGATCGACCGCGGAGAGCACGGCTATTTTCTGGAGGAGCACGGCCACCTGCGGTCGAGCCAGTCGCGCGTGGAGGGAATATTCCTCGCCGGCTGCGCCCAGGCGCCGCGCACCATCGAAGAGTCGGCGTCTCACGGCGCGGCCGCGGCCGGCAACGTGCTCGCCGCGCTCGTCCCGGGCCGGAAGCTCGCTGTCGATCCGGCCACGGCGGCGGTCGACGAGGCGCGGTGCGGCGGCTGCCACACGTGCGTGACGGTCTGCCCCTTTGGCGCCGCCACCTTCGACGAGTCGAAACGCGCCGCCGCGGTCAACAAGGTTCTCTGCCGCGGATGCGGCACCTGCGCGGCGTCGTGCCCCACGGCGGCGATCAGGGCACACCATTTTGCCGATGAACAGATCGAGGCGGAGATCGCCGCTTTGGCCCGGGGCGACGAAGTCGTTTTGAGCCGGAGCGACGACGTCGCCTGACAATAGAGCGGAGTACAACTCTGGTTTTTCTTCAAGGAGGTTATGATGGCGATTGTCAATCTCGATGCGCGGGGCCTCAAGTGTCCCATGCCGGTTCTCAAGGTCGTCTCTATGGCGCCGAAGATTCCTGACGGTGATATTCTCGAGGTCGCTGGGGATTGCCCCACCTTCGAGCAGGATATACGTCGGTGGTGCGAGCGGGAGAGCAAGACGATGCTAGCCGTGAACACGGACGGTGACGGGCTCGTGATCAAGATTCAGTTCTAGTCCTGATAGAAGGACTCGTTGACCGAGCCACGATGCAAGTGTCGCACCCGGGGCGGGTGCGTTCCATCGTTGCGTCGCGGCTCGGTTTTTTAATTCCCCTTCTGCGCGTTATCCGTCCTGGTCGCGCATGAGGCGCGCTTTCTCCAGCGCGAGGAGCGCCGCCGGCTCGATGGCGGCCCTCACCTCGGGAGTGCATTCCTCGGAAAGGGTGCGATCGTCGGCGATCTGCACGCCGATGATGGTGATCTCCCTCGGAACGTCCTGCCCCATTTGTCGCGCGAGCTCCACCGCCGTGGGCAGGTCGATCTCGTGGCCGGCCGAGAGGTGCGTGGCCGCCGTGAAGCTCTCCATGGCGATCGGTACGATCTCTCCAGGTTCACGGCCTGTGCTGTGCAGCGCGTCGACAATCACCGCGTGTGTGTAACCGTCGAGAAGGTCGAGGAGGCTGAATCCGGCGAGCTCGGCTTCTTTCACTTCGATGCCGGCTGTCTCGGCAGTGCTCGCCGTCGACTGCAGGATCTCGCGCGCTCTGCGCGCGGCGTAGATGCCGACACCGTCGTCGGTGAGGATGGTGTTGCCCAGTCCGAGGATGAGTACGAGGTTTTCTGTTTTCATTCGCCCATTGTAACCGGCTGTGAATCGGGGGTCATCTGCGAACTCTCTTCTCGTGAAGAACGCCCGGCTTGCGGCGGAGCCTGTGGGGGGGCTATACTGGCGCGCGGAAGAGAAAGAAGAACTCTCGCCAAGGCGCCAAGAACGCCCAGAAATTTACTTCTTGGCGGTCTTTGCGGCTTGGCGAGAGGTATTAATTCAAAAGGCACAGTGAGCAAATGAAACACACCACGCGGCGGCAGTTTCTCAAGAGTTCTCTCGCGGCTGGATCGGCCATGGCCCTCGCGGGGCCGGCCGCTCTCGGCAGGCAGCAGGATCGATCAAGAAAACAACCGAATCTCGTTTTTGTCTTTCCCGACCAGATGCGCGGCCAGGCGATGGGATTCATGAAAGAGGATCCTGTCCTGACACCGTGCCTCGATCGGTTCGCAACGGAGAGCGTCGTCTTTACGCAGGCGGTGAGCAACTACCCGGTCTGCAGCCCTTATCGCGCCATGCTGATGTCGGGTCGGATGCCCCACGCCAACAAGGTTCTGGCCAACTGCAACAGCAACGGAACCAAGTACGGCTACGAGCTTCCCCAAGGCGCCCGGTGCTGGTCGGATGTACTCCGCGACGAGGGGTACAGCCTCGGCTATATCGGCAAGTGGCACCTCGACGCGCCGCGCAGACCGTGGGTGAAAAGCGGCAACAACAGCGAACGCTTCGCGTGGAACGAATGGTGTGCGCCAGAGCGGCGCCACGGTTTCGATTTCTGGTATTCTTACGGCACCTATGACAACCACAACGCGCCCGAGTACTGGACCACCCACGCGCCGCGCCACGAGAGGGTCAAGATCGACCAGTGGTCGCCCGAACACGAGGCTGATCGGGCGATCGAGTATATTCGCAACGAAGAAGGCGCCTATCGCGATGAGAGCAAACCTTTCGCCCTCGTCGTGTCGATGAATCCGCCCCACATGCCCTACCAGCTCGTTCCCGAAAAGTACGTCGACAGGTATGCGGGAAAGACGCCCGAGGACCTCATCAACCGGAAGAACGTGAACCTCGACGCTGACACCAAAGGCTCAAAGCTTGCGCGCAAGCAGATCAAGAACTACTTCGCCATGGTGACCGGTGTCGACGAGCAGTTCGGTCGCATCGTTGCGGCGCTCGACGAGGCCGGCCTCGCCGAGGAAACGATTGTGGTCTTCACCTCCGATCACGGCAACTGCCTCGGCTGCCACGAGCAGGTTTCGAAGAACGTGCACTACGAGGAGTCGATGCGCGTCCCCTTCCTGATCCGCTGGCCGGGGCGGATCGAGGCTCGACGCGACGACCTGCTTCTGTCGACGCCTGATATTTATCCGACGCTGCTTGAACTGATGGGCCATGGAGGACAGATCCCGTCCGACGTCGACGGTGTGAGCCACGCACAGCTTCTGCTCACCGGCGACGGACCGCGGCCCACTTCGCAGTGGTACATGTGGGTGCCCTGTGGCCAGCCCGCGTGGGGGCGGCGCGGCGTGCGCACCCACGGCCACACCCTGATGATCAGCAAGGCCGACGGCAAGCCGCGGGAGATCGTGCTCCATGACAATGTGGCCGATCCCTTTCAACTCGAGAACATTGCCGACGCCCAGCCGGAGATCGTCAAGCAGCTCGTGGAGAAGGAGCTTCGACCGTGGCTCGAGAAGTCTGGCGATCCCTGGTTAAAAACCTGATCGCCGGGATCATTGGTCCGATACATCGTGGGATCGATCCTGCTCGGCGCCGCTCACGTGAATCAAGACGCAGAGGCCGGCGATGATCAGATAACCCCAGAAGATCGGCGTGACCTGAAGTCCGAGCGAGGGCGAGTGGATCAGTCCGGTGGCGGTGAGGGCCATGGCGGCGAGCGCCACGAATCCGGCGCGCAGCAGCTTGCCGTCGAGCAAAAAGGCGGTGAGCGTACCCCAGAGCAGGCCGATCACGATTGATCCGTTGAAGAGCGCCGCGTGGCCGAGCACGTGGCACCCTTCCAGTTTGAGGGCGGCTACTGTTTCGGGTTTGAGCAGGATCCCTTCCTCACTGGAGAGCACCTTGGCCAGGCCGCACCACTTGGAGAAGAGGAGGTTCGACACGTGGGGGATCATGGCGACGCACACCGCCATGGCGTGGGCGGCCGGCGACGCGCGGAACGCCTGTCCCACGATCACCACCCCGATGTAGACGAGGATCGGCGCGCACGCCGCCACCGGGATGAGGTGGTGGAGGAACGCCACCAGACCGAAGAGGCTTCCGGCGAAGAAGACGATTCCCACGCCGACGGCGTACCCGGCTCGCGCCCGAAGGCGTTTGTAGCCCGGGTGTCCGATGTAGACCGTGGTGGGGAAGGCCGATCCGAAGAGCGCGCCCGCCATGGTTCCCACCCCGTCCATCACCTGGCAGGTGCCGACCGGGTAGGAGTCGCCCGCGGCCTCGGCCGATTCGACGTTGTTCATCGTCTCGATGAAGTTGTAGATCTCGGCGGGTATCACGATGGCGAGCACCCAGGGATTGGCGAAGAGGATCCTGAGCCCCTCGTAGAGATCGCCCACCACCGGAACAGGACAGTAAAAGCCCGTGCCTTCCAGCGTGAATGAAGATTTGCCGGTCGCGAAACCGATCGCCGTTCCCACCGCGATGGCCGCAAGCCCGGCCGGAATGCCGAAAGGCAGCCGGTAGAGAGCGATCAGCCCGATCAAGACGATGGTGAGAGAACCGAATCCCACGATCGGATCCTCGAAAATCTCCGCGAGCGGCACGGTGGCGATCCAGACGAGCGCGATCCCGGCGAGTGTTCCGAGCATCCCCGCCCGGGGGAGGATTTTTTTGAGAGCCGGGCCGAGCAGTGCGCCGACCGCTTCGAGCACGCCGCCGAGAAAGGCGGCCGCAATGCCCACGCGCCACGCCATGAGACCGGCATCGGCCGGGGCGAGCCCGTCGGCGAGGGCGCCGTCGTGCACCGGTTTCATGATGAGAAAGAGATAGACGAAAAGGATCGGCGTGGAGATGCCGTAGGGCAGTGCGGTCACGTCGGCGCGTTGCTGCTTCATGGCGAGGCGCCGCGCGAGGAAGGCGTAGAAGACGAGGCCCACGATGAGCGCCACGCCGAGTCCGGGCAGGATCCGGCCGAAGACGACCTCGCTCGGGATGTGGAGCACATAGGCGCACACCCCGGAGGCGATGATCATGTTGGCCAGGTTGTCGGCGAAGAGCGCCCAGAACGCGCTCAGGTCGTCGCGTGAAAAGAAGGGGTAGCGGAATTGTTTGGTGCTCATGGTCTGCCCTCCCTGGGGGATTATCCCTTGTGGGAGGGGGGAGATCAATGCCCCCTTTATTTCACCGGCGCCAGAATCACCGGCTCCATCGTCCGCTCGTCGATCGCGCTGAACGCCTCGATCAGCTTGGAGTAATCGTCGGGCGCCAGGTCGCCGGGAATGAAATTTACCTTCTGCTCCACGCGGAATCCCTTTTCCGTCGGCGCGGTGGTGAGCGCGTAATTGACGAACACCCCCTCATCGACGACCGTCTCGGGCAGCCGCTCGAGGGTGTAGCCCTCCCCGAGATCGACAGTCATCGCAAAACGCTGGGACGAGTAGCCGCGCCGGATCATGGGAAACTGCCTGTCGGGCTTGCGGATGAAGCGCCGCGTGAAGAGGGGCGGCGAGGGCAGAAGGCGGCACATCTTCTGGTTTCCGATCGGTACGACGAAGCGGCGCGCCATGAGCTCGAAGGAAAAGGTCGGCAGGCTGCCCACCTCGTCGATCCCGGCGATATCGAGATCGATCACGCTCGCGCCGGGCACGATGTGGCGGAGAAGATTGCGTTCGAAGACCTGGCGCTGCTGGCGCGTGTCGAGGCGGCGCATCTGCTCCTGGAGGTTCGATCGGCCGAATCCGGGAAAGACGAGCGTTCCCGTGATCCGGGCGTTGTCGCCTTCGAGGGTCACGTCGATCGACAGATCGATCTCGCGGGCGGCGGTCTCGAAGTCGCCGCCCGGCAGGGTTTCGAGCGGCTCGGGTACGCCGGTGACCTTCATGGCGCGGGCATTGAACAGATAGGGCGGGATCTCGCCGAAAGGCGTCATGCGCGAAAAAGTCGAGACAAGCGTTCCCTCGCCCCAGGGTCCGGCGTGGAGGCGGATAAGCTGCTGGGGCAGGAGATTGATATCGACCTTGCTCCAGTCGCGCGGCACGGCGAGGTAGCCGGGATTCAGGCCGCACCGGAGGTAGTCGTAGCCCACACCGGCCGCGTCGAGGAGCGCCATGAAGAGGACTCCCCGGTCGCCGCGCCCTTCGAGGAGTACCGCCGTCGCCTTGTCCGAGCCCTCGTCGTCCTTCACGAGGGTGTTGACGAAAGAGTAGAGGGCGCGCGCCTTGTCTAGATCGCCGTCGATTTCGGCGGTGAGCGTGGCCGCCTTCTGCCTGATCTCCTCGGTGACGATCACGTCGGGAAAATGAATGTTGGCCATGATCTGGGCAAGCTCGACCCAGTCGCGGTACTGGACGAAATTGGCATTGGGATAGGCCTCCACATCGGGAGGCATGAAGATCTCCTTCTCCACGACCGGCGTGTTGCGCGCCGTGTAGATATAGACGAGATCCTTCCCCTCGTCGCGCACCTCGCGCTCGACCAGCTCGGGAACCTTGAACTCCTCGTCGATCTCCATCGACTTGGGCAGAACAGTGACCGACCGGCTGAAGAGAAAGGGCTGCAGCCCGTCCACATCCTGGAAATAAAAATTGCCGAGCTCGCGCGGCGATCCGCGCCAGCTTCTTTCGCGGATCGTGAAGCACGTTTCCACGAGACATCCCACGTCGACGCCCGGCATGTTGAACGTGCCCGATCTCTCGGCATCGACCGGTTCGAGAATGCGGCCGTCGGGCAAGATGGTGCGCACGATCTCGATCTGGCCCGGCAACTGGCGCCGGCCGTACTCTTCCACGGCATCCTTGTCGAGAACCTTGACGACCTGATGGATGCGCATCAACGACGATCCGTCGGGGTAGATGCGCGTGACTTGGTGATCGAGAGCGAGGATCGACGAGGCCTTGGGGAACTCGGCCTTGCCGGGTAGGTTCTTCATGAAGTTCTTGCCGTCGACCTTGAACTCCTCGAAAATCGGATCTCGGCCGCGTTCCTCGCCCAGTTCGCCCAGAAGCGACCGGACATGGTGAAGGTCGGGTGCGATGGCGAGCGCCCTCTTGTAGAGGTCGATCGCGTCGGCCCGGTCGCCGCCTTCGAGGAGAAAGTCGGCGAGATCGACCATGTAGGAGGGCACGCCGTCGTAGCGGTCGCAGAGCGCCTCGAGCAGTGCGCGCGCCTTGGGCCGATCGCCGAGAGCCTCATGGCGCGCCGCCATCTTCTGCACCGTGCCCGCGCCGGTCTGCTGGGCGTCGATCCGGGAGAGGAGTCGGAGCGACTCCTCATGCTTTCCCTGATTCCAGTAGATGTCGGCCACCGTGTTCATGATGTCGGTGCGCGCCGCATTGATCTCGAGAATCCGGACGTAAGCGCCGAGAGCCAGGTCGTGCCGCCCGAGCGCCTCGTAGTGCTTGGCCAGATCGTCGATCGGCGCGTCGCGGCGGGGGGCGAGGGCCTGCATCTTGTCGATCGCGTCCCTGTGCTCCTTCCACCAGCCGAGCGCGTCGTACACTGTGGCCAGAAGACGGTGCGCGCCGTAGTAACCGGGATTCTCGTCGACGATCGCGTTGATCAGGCCGAGCGCCTCCTCCGATCGGTCGTTCCGGTGCTCCCGCCGCGCGAGCTGCAGCCGGGCGGGGAGAAAATCGGGCCGGAGCTCGACCGTCTTTGCGAGCATGCCGTGGGAGTGGTTGTTCCTGATGTTCTCGGGCAGGTGTCCGGCGCGCAGGTAGAGCCGTCCGAGAAAGTGGGTCACGTGGGGATTCCGGGGGTCGACGAGGCAGGCTGCTTCGGCAGCGTGCACGGCGCGCGAGAGGAGCCTTTTGCGCTTGAGAGCGTCGGCCAAGGCGATCCGCCCCGCCACGGTCTCTTGGTGACCGTCGACGAAGTTTTCGAGAAAGGGGACCGCGTTCACCGTGGCCGGATCGAATTCGCTGTCGCGGCCCGCCGGCTGGCCGGCCACGGGGTGAAGCACGAAATCGGTGCATTCCTCGAGGCCCTCGATCGCCTGGGCGTTCCGGTCGAGGAGAGCGAGCGCCGCTGTCGACCGTCCCGTGGAGAGCTTGACGAGGATCCTGTTCCACCCGGCGGCGGGCGCAATGGGAATGAGCTCGTTGATCGGGAAGGTGGTCCGGGTCCTGTCCCAGTCGAGGACTTCGGCATCGTTGAACCAGATCTTGGCCGATCCCTCGTTCCAGAAGTAGATCAGCGCCCGCGTCGCCTCGGGCAGCTTGAACTGGTAGAGAAGATAACAGCATCCCGCACGTGGGAAGACAAAGTCGAAAGGACTGAACTGGGGCGAGGCGTCGTCGCGCCTGAGTGCTTTCCAGCACACGCCGACGCCGTAACCTTCATGAACGGCGGAGAGATCGAGTTCCGACTCGGGCGGAAAGGGGACGTGATGGAGAGAGCGGGTCTGGAAACCGAAAGGCCCGGCAACGAGAAAGTGGCGCCCATAGGGTGCGAAGACTCCGAGCGCCGCGGCCTCGTCGTACCGTCCCTGCTTCAACAAGACCTCCCGCTGGGTGACGCGCGCCCGCGCGGCGATCATTCCGCTCGTCGTTTCCAGATCGGGAAAGGTCTCGAAAAAACGGTCGAACGGTTCGGGATCGGCGCAGGAGCCGTAGATGTCGAGAAGCTTCTCGTAGGCGAGCGACGCCAGCGGCGCGTCGGCCCGGTCTCCCGATGCCGACAGGGTCGTGATGAGGGCGACCAGTTCGGCCGCCCACTCTTCGTAGCGCGCGCCCGGCTCGAAGTCCGACATGTAAAGCGTCTGCAAAACGCTCTCAGTCTTTGCGTCGTCCGCCCGAAGGGCCGGCGCCCAGGGAGCGAGCACGAGCAGCACCACAAGATATCTCAAAGTGGTGGACACCATATCTCAAGCCTTTCTGATGTGAATCAAGCCTTCCTCGGCCTTCTCGATCTCGCGGCAGATGTCGCGGAACAGGGGATAGTCTTTTACCGGCACGCGCGGCGCCTTCAGAAGAAAGGTCCGCTCGATCGTGATGGCGCCCTCAGCGTGCGTGTAGTCGAGCGAGAAGGTGCAGTACTCGCTCTCGATCGCCACGTCATCGGGGAGTCTCTCCGCTGCAAATCCATCGGGAAGCGTGTAGACGATCCGCGTCTGCGAACCGGACGGCGCGCCGAGGAGCAGGTCCCTCTCTCTCGTCTCCAGGGAAACGACCTGGCCGATCTGGAAGGGAAAGAAGACGGAGCGCAACTGATAGCCGCTCCCGCTCTCGATGAGAATGTCGGCGGCGCTGACCTCGAGGCTGTACGAGACCGGTTCATTGAGATTTTCCACATCGCTGAACACGATGCGGTCCACATCGATCTCGCCGAAGACGCTGCCGAAGCGATCCTTGAACTGGGACGCCCTCTTTCCCGGATTGAGAAACTGGCTGCGCAGGCCGGCCTCGTTGGTGCCGACGGCGCGGCCCTCGACGGCGATGACCGCACTGCCATCGGCGTTGAGCGCGACCTTGCTGGATGTGTAGGACATGTTCTTTTCGACCGGATCGTAGGGGATCGTTTCGATCCTGCAGCCGCCCTCGTCGACGATCGCCACCGTGGCGCCCCGGTCGGCATCGGGAAGGGCGTCCATCGGGTGATACTGTGCGGTCCCGTCGAGAAAGAAACCTTCTTCTTCCCCCTCGCCGGCCACCCAGGCGATGGCGTGGTTGAAGTGATTGATCAAGGGCAGGGTGAGGTCCTCGCGCGTGCGCGTTCCGTCGAGACGGATCATGACGGGGTAGGCGCGCACGCCGATCTCGGCGAGCAGAGTACGGGTCAGGATCGCCTTGTCCTTGCAGTCGCCGAATCGGTTGTTGAAGATCGCCGAGGCGCGGTAGGGCTTGAACCCGTGAATGCCGAATTCCCACGTGTCGTTGTAGCGGATGTCGGAGACGACGAAGTTGTAGATGGCGCGGATCTTGTCGCGCCGCGTGGCGCAGTGGGCGGTGAGTTCGTCGACCTTGGCCTTCATCGCCGCGTTGACGTCGCACTGCGTGTCGATCAGCCGCCACCACCAGGCGGAGAGATCGTTCCAGTTGTCGAAGGTGCTTACCTCCACGCAGGGCGCGAACTCGGCCCGCCCGGGCATGTGCGGTTCGGACACGAATTTTTCGATCGACTCGATCCGCCAGGAGAGGACGCGCAGTCCGTCGGCGCCTGCACTCTCCTCCCGTTCCACATCGACGAAGCGCGCGTTGAATCGATAGTCCCCCTCGGGCGGAAGGAGGAGAACGAGGCGTGCGTCTCTCACCGCCTCGAGGTCGCCATCGTTGAAGTAGTGCTTCAATCCGAAATAGTTGCCGAAGATCGACTGCTTGAGCTGATCGGTTCTGTACTCGATGTCGACCACATCGCCCGGCCGGAGCGCGGGGAGGTCGACGAATGCCGGGGCCTGTCCGTTGCGCACCATGTCGCGCCGCACCGTGTTGTCGATTCGCGTCTCCTCGATCGTGCCGTCGGCGTGGAAGACGCGCGCGGTCTTGATCCGGGTCTTCTCCTCGCCGAGCGTGTAAAAAGTGGCGAAGAAATCAAAGGTCGATGCGCCGCGGTCGCTCAGGATGCGCACCACCTCATGGTGATAGCGGGAACTCGTGCCGTCGGGATTGACCTTGTAGACGTCGTGGCGGAGAAGATATTCGTGAGGATCGTTTTCCTCGTTTGCCGGCGCCGGGTGTGCGGCGATCAGGGCGGGAACATCGACCTTGAAGGCATCCTCGAAGGGCGCCGCCGATTCCTTGAGGTATTCGAGGTGGCGCTGCAGTGAGGCTGCCTTGGGATTGAGTTCGAGCGCCCTCTCCCAGGCGGCGATCGCGTCGGACCGCTTGCCGGCGAGGTCATAGGTCTTGCCGAGCGCCTTGAAAACAGCATCGTTGTCGGGCGCGATCGCGGCCGCTCTCTCAAGAAGGCCGAGAGCGTCGGCATACGCCTCCTCTCCAAGAAAGAGATTGGCCTTGCGCACGAGGAGCGACGTGCGGCTCGGGTAGAGGGCGTACTCCTCGTCGAGAAGGCCCATCATCGTCTCGATATCGCCCTCGTCGCGGGCGATCTCGTAGAGCGCTTCGCGCGCCGACCAGGAGAGGTAGTCGGCTTTCAGCGCCAGGCTGTAAGACTTTCGGGCTTCCTCGATTCGTCCTTCGCCCCTGGCCAGGGCGCCGAGGCTGTTGAGCAGGCCGGGCGCCGCGAGGCTCGCATGGCGCTCGGCGCATTCGGCGAAGCGCTTCGCGCATTCGGCGAGTAGGGAGCCGCTCAGCGGCCCGAATCGCAAGGAATCGAGGATGCGGATCAGAAGAAGGCGGGCCTCGAGAAATTCGGGATTGATCCTGAGTGCGGCCTCGGCATGGGCGCGCGCACGGCTGGGGATCCAGAGCGAATAGGTGTAGTATCTGGCGAGCTCGAGATGGCATTCGGCATGGGACGGATCGAGGCGCAGGGTCTTCTCGATGTCGAGGCGCCAGGGATTCTCATCGAGCTCGGACGCCATCTCGGCCCGCCGCGTGCGCGACAGCGCGAGCAGGAAGCGGC
Source organism: uncultured Phycisphaerales bacterium (assembly GCA_964464495.1). Taxonomy (GTDB): domain Bacteria; phylum Planctomycetota; class B15-G4; order B15-G4; family CAYZWU01; genus CAZUHB01. The sequence continues at coordinate 64,393 of CAYXGI010000012.1, read as the reverse complement.
CGGCAACATGGCCGGGATTCGCAAGGAGAAACTTCTCGAGGTGGCGGCTCGCATCGCCCGACTCTTCGCCCCGGTACTCGATAAAGTTGTTCAGAATCCCGAGGTAGAAGTGATGGCGCGGCTTTTCGGCGTTGACGCCCGCCTCGAAAACGTCGATCGCGCCGCGATCGACAGTAATCGGATCGGTCGCCGGTGGCGGTTCAGGGAGCGAATACCCGTCGGCTGAGGTGACGATCTCGACCCCGCTCAACGGCGCACCCGACGGTTCGGTCAGCCGTGCGGCGAAACACCATTTTCTTGTCTGATCGCAGATCTTGAGGAGAAGAGCGTTTCGTCCCGCCCGCAGGTCGATGCCGATCACATCCTGATCGAAATTGTACTGGCGGCGCGCATCGAGGGCGTACATTTCACGTCCGTTGACGAAAACCTTGATCGCCTCGTCGCTGCCGATGCGGAGGGCGACCTTTCTTTTCCGGTCGCTTTCGACGAAACAGAGCGCGTAGGCGAGGCACTGGTCATTGGGCCGGAAAAGGTTGTTCAGGCTGATCAGGCCCGTGGGCGCCGCGCAGGAGAGCGTTCTCCAACTCACGGGGCGTTCCTTTCCGTCGTAGGTTGCGGCGAGGTCGATCTCCTTCTCCGGGCCGTAGGCCGTGGCGAAGCCGCCGCCCCGCTCGTTTTCGAAGGGACCGATGATCTGCCAGTCGGTGATGAATCTTAGGCGGTCCCTGATCGCGGCGGCCTCGGTGAGTGCGCCGCGATGCACGTTGCAGCGGAGCAGAAGGTAGTCGGCTGTGCCCTTGAGAACCGGCGCGTCGACAGGCGCCCTCTCGAGGAGCCGCATGAGCCTCTCGTATTCGGCGAGTCGCACCCCGAGCCGGTAAGCGAGGTGCAGATAGACCTCTGCGCGTGCCAGGAGCTCCGAGCGCACGCCGTCTGCCTGCGCGGGCGCCTCGCGAAAAATCATGTGGACGCACTCTTCCAGGGCATAGAGCGCGGCGCTGAAATCTCCCCGTTTCTTGTGCTGAAAACAGAGGTCTTCGAGGGATTCCACCTCTGTCAGAAGGCGTGCCGAATCGCGTACCCAAGGGGCCGCGACGCTGTCGAAGGAGGCGAACAGCACGATCAGTGCGACAAGGATGGCCGGAAAGGTTGTTTTCATTCGATCCTCCCTCGTTTGATTTCGGCGGAGAGCCAATCGTAAAGGAAACCGAATTTGCGCGACACCGGCTGAGCGTTTTTTTGCTAATATTTTTGTTCAATAGCAATCGCAGTCGGATGTTGCCAGCGATGAAACTATCAATCGATCGATCAGGTCCGCTTTTCGGGGCCAACCTTTCTCGTCTTGCCGTCGGCCTCGTCGTCCTGGCCATCCTGATCGCGTCGGTCCCCTTGAGCGGATGTCTGGCGCCTCCGCCCGAGAGAAGCGAGGAGGAACTCTTCGCCGGGATCGACCGGGTCAGGGAAGGCGGGGCGCGCGAGATCAAGAAAAGCGAATCGCCGCTCCTGAAATACGTGAGGGGTCGGGTCCTCGATATACTGGACGCCTTCTCGTTCCGGCTCACGGCGGGGCCCGGGCTGCGCGCCCATGCGCGAGTCACCAAGCTTCTCCAGGTCGGCATCGGCAAGATGGGGCCGGCCGAGGCGACCACCATGGGCGGCACCATCTCGTGCTACAAGCTCGGCTTCATCAAGCGCGAGGGCGGGCTCTGGAAGGAACGCTCCCAGGAGATCGGCATCAGCCTTTTTTACTACTATCATTCGGTGGGAGAGTCGCTCGGAGGGAACAAGAAGACCTTCGGCGAGGCGGACAGGGGTTTCTGGGATATCGGCCTCGCCTTCCATTGGCTGATCCTCGGCGTGGAAGCCGAGGTCCGGGTCGACGAGGCGATCGACGCGGCAGTCGGTCTCTTCGGTATCGATCTCATGGGCGATGACGAGCCCCATGTCGATCCCGATCTCCTCGACAGGGATGTGGCGGAGTGAGGACACACGCCGCGTGACGCGCAAGGATTACATCTTTTTCTGCCTGCTCAGCCTTCTGGCCGTGACTGTCTTTGCCAACGGCCTGACGGGGGAGTTCATCTATGACGACCACTCGTACGTGCTCGAGAATCCCCAGGTCTCCGACGGGGACGCGATCTTTTCCAAGCCGACCCCGTCCGACCGTCCCGAACTCGGCCTCTACCGTCCGCTTGTCGTTGTCTCCTATCGCCTGAACTGGTTGATCTCCGGTTTCGATCCGGCAGCGTTTCACGGCACCAACATCGCGCTCCACACCCTGGTCACGCTCGCCGTCTACCTGATCGTGCGCATCCTCGCAAAGAGGTTCTTGCGGACCGCGGCCGGAAGCAGGGAGGCGGCTTTCCTTTCCGCTCTGCTTTTTGCCGTGCACCCCTTGCACGCTGAAGCGGTTTCGTGGATCGTGGGCCGCGCCGAACTCATGGCGGCTCTTTTCTGCCTCGCCGCCTTCCTCTTTCATCTCGCCTCGCACAGGAAGTGGTGGTTTCTGATTCCGGCGGCCCTCTGCTATCTGGCGGCCTGCCTGAGCAAGGAGAGCGCCTTCGTCTTTCCGGTGCTCCTTCTTCTCATCGATCTTTTCTCGGGAGTGTTCCAGCGGACTCGGCCGCGGCGCGCATTGTGGCTCGGGGGGGCGGCTTTCGGCCTTTACGGAGCCATCCTCGCCGTGGTGATCGCGCTCCGGTACAGTGCGCTCGGCGCATTCGGCCCTGACGTTGCTCTCGCTCCTTACAGGGACGAGACTCTGATGGAGCGGATACCGGTGGCTTTCTCCATCCTTGCGGAGTCGCTGCGCGTCTGCGTCCTGCCCGTTGGACTGCGCATCTTCTACCATGCGTCGGAGATGCTCGAGCTGACCCTGGCGCGACTCTTGATCCTCGCCACGTCCGGTGGACTGCTCGTCTTTTTCCTCTGGAAGAAACGCCTTTTCGGCCTCTTCTGGTTGTTGTGGATTCCGATCACTCTGCTCACCGTTGTCAACATCGTTCCGATCGGAGCGGTCTTTGCCGAACGGTTCGTCTATCTCCCGTCGGTCGGTGTCTGCGCCCTCGCCGGTGTCGGCCTGAGCGCGCTCTGCGGCTGGCGAAAGGAGACGGAGGGGTTCAAGAACGCCGTGTGGATTCCGGTGGTGGTCGTCTTCGTGCTCGGTTTTTTTTGCTGGCTGCGCAATCCGGTTTATCACGATCCTGTCTCTCTCTGGGAGGACGCGGTCAGCAAGGCTGACTTTCCCTATACCCATTACAACCTGGGCGAGAGTTACTTCGAGCGGGACATCATCGAGTTCATGAGCCCTGATCGGCCCGGCGCAGTCTTCGAGTTGAAGAGGTCGCTCGCTCTCGATCCCAACCATCCCTATGCGTTCGCCGCCCACTTCACACTCGGCCGGTACTACCTGGGCGAGAAGAACGACGTTCTGACAGCCGCATACCATCTGGGCGAGACCGTCAACAAGTCGCAAACGATCGACACCCATCCGCGGCTCGCGGAGGCCTTCGCCACCCTGGCCCAGATCGCGCTCCTGACGCGCGGCGAAGCGGTTGGCGTCGACGACGCGCTGCGTTACATCGAGATGGTCGAAAAGGCTGGATTCAGGCCCGCTGAGATGGAAAAATTGAAGGACAAGCTCGACGACCTGAAAAAACAGCTCCAGTCTTCGGAGTGAGACCCTCTTTCGGGCTGCTGAAGCTTTTGCGCAAAAGTCGGTAATGCAATTTGTCGATATATCAGGAAAAAGAGATTGCCCTTTCCCGCGAAGGAGGATCAACCGCAACATGGCGAGAAGACTCGTTGGAAAAATCGACAAGCTCGTGACACCGCAGGCGCCGCAAAATAGAGTGTACACCGGTCCGGAGCGGAGAAAAAACCCCACACCGGCGCTCAGCGCCTACTCGTTCTGGAGAGGCCGGCGCAGAGCGGTGAGAGCAGAGGGACCCAGGGAGGGATCCTTCGTCGATGTCTATAATCCACGCCTGGCCATATTGCTGCTCTTCTTCTTCTTCTTCACCGTCGTCGATTCCGTCTCCACCCTGGTCTACCTGGAGAAAGGCGGCCGCGAAGTCAATCCAGTCGCCCAGTGGATGATCGATCAGGGAGGTGACTTCTTCATCCTCACCAAGGGGCTGATCTCGGCCGCATGTATCCTGTTCATCATGGTGCACAAGAATTTCAGGTACTCGCGGATTGCGATCATCATCGGGTTCAGTTTTTATCTCACTCTGACGATCTACCACATCATCTTGCAAATAATGGCGTTATAGTCCCGAGACCTTGGCCGTCATCGTGGCGGTTCTCTGATTTTGTAAGATTAACCTTTACGTCAAGGTTAATTACTTTCTATACAAAATTGGTGTGGTATACTCTTTTGAGCACGATCATCACCCAACAACGGAAGACGAAATCTCATGAACTCCGTACCGAGCAAGGATCGACAGGTGGCGATGATGAAAATCGGCGAATTCGCTCGTCTTCTCAAGGTCACTCCCCGAACGATCAGGTACTACGAATCTCTCGGTCTGGTCTGCCCCTCGCGCCGTTCGGACGGGGGATTCAGGTTGTACAGCAGCGACGATCACAAACTTCTTCTCTCCATCTTCACCCTCAAGAAACTCGGTTTCTCCCTCGATGAGATCGGAAAGCTCGCCGGCAGCAGCCGGAACGGGCAGAAGGCGCTTCAAGTCTTTCGCGCCCTGCTGGTCGAGTTGAAGCGCTGGAATGAGGAGATCTCCTCCAAGATCGTCAGCCTGTCGCAGGTGCGCGACGAGATCGACAAGACCACCTCTTTACTCGAGAACTGTCCGGGGTGTGACGACAAGGTATTCGATGCCGAATGCGTGGAGTGCTGGGAAAACAACGGCGGTATTCCCTTGCCCCTGCGTGTATTGACGCAGTTCGTCGTGGATAGATCGTCGGTCGGGGAGGACCACTGACATGAAACCGCAGGCCATCTCGAAATACATCAAGGAGGCGACCGCAACGGGAAGCCTCCCTCTCGATCGCCTCGATGCCATCCTCGAGAGCGACACCGCCTACGAGCGGAACGTGGATAAAATGAATGCCGCCTGCCAGGGCTTCTCGATCGATCTCAGTACGATCGACGATCACGATCCGAGTTCGACCAATTCGCGCGGTTCCAAATTTGTGCCTCTCTACTCGTCGGGTCAGAACATCTATTTCCAGTACGTGAGCGAGATTCGCAAGAAGCCGCGCATGACGCGCTTCGACGAGTGCCTTTTCTCCAAGAGGATGGAATTCTTCAAGCGCCGGCTCGAGAAGCTCTTTCAGGAAATGGATCTTCCCGCTGAAGAGGTCCAGTTCTACTTGCAGAACACGAGCTGTATCGGCCGCGCCGATTCGGCCCACGTGGGACCGCTCTGTGAACAGACCGGCCTCTGCCCCAGGGGAAAGAAGAGTCTCGTCCACTCCAACTGCCAGGCCTACAACAAGTGCCGCGCGCTCTTCGTGGAACGCAACCTCCAGCTCGTGGTGAACCTCGCCCAGCCCTATCGCACCTACGGCGTGCCGATCATGGACCTCATCCAGGAGGGAAATGCCGCGCTCATCCGCGCCGTGGAAAAGTTCGACTGGCGCAAGCAGGTCCGATTTCAGACTTACGCCGCGTTCTGGATCAGGCAGGCCGTGGAGCGGGCGATCAGCGCCAATAAGGGAATCGTGCGCATTCCCAACTACCTCCAGCAGAAGATGCGCCGCCTCAAGAGGGAAGGCAAGATCCCCACCGACCGGTCGTTGATCTCCGCGCGCGATGTGTCCGAGGCGTTCGAGATGTCCAACGAGGTGGCCGGCCACCTTCTCGAGACGGAGCGGGGCCATATCTCTCTCGACGCGCACCCTTCCGACGACGAGAACTCGTCCCTCACCGACCTGATCGCCGAGGACGAGGCGATCCCCGTCCCGGAGGACGAGATCGTGGCCTTGAAAAGGCTGCTCGAAAAGGCGCTCGACGATCTGACCGAACAGGAGCGGAAGATCATCCGCCACCGCTTCGGCCTCGGCAACGCAAAGCTCAAGACTTTGGACGAATTGGGCGAAATGATGAATGTGTCCCGCGAGAGGATCAGGCAAGTTCAGATCCGGGCGCTTCAGAAGCTCAAGAAGCCGCGCCTTCTCGAAGGCTTGCAGTCCTTTCTCTAGATCAGGAGGCGGATCAATGAAGACAACGGCGATTCTTCTGGGCCTGGCGTTTCTCACTCTTCCTGCCGGAATCGTGCTCTCCCAGACAAAAGGCCGCGTCGACCGGAATGCGGTGCGGAGCGCGACCACCTCCCTCTCCGTCGACGAGAACCGTAAGATCTCTCTGACCTATCGCACCATCTCGGCCACGGAGGAGATGAATATCCCCTTCGCCATGAAAGACAATCCCGAGGGACGCGCCATCTACGAGCAGGCCATGTCCCAGAAGATGATGCAGGCCGTCCTGAATGTCGACGTGCCCGTCGAGATCGGCGGCATCCCGATCGCACCGGGCCGCTACGGCCTCGGCCTCTCGGGATTCAAGGACGGCGTCTTCGACCTTGCCGTTCTCGAGGGCCGGACGAGGCACAATCTGCCTCTGCACATGAATCCGGTGCTCTTCGACTCACCCCAGGTGGTCTTCACGCTCTGCTCCTTGTCGGCAAAGGAAGCAGCCCTCATATTCCATGCCCGGAAGTTTTGCGGACGTGTCCGTATCTCTATCCTTGAAGACACGGAAGAGGATGAAGACTGATGCGGACGACTGAAGGGGCGTGCAACTTTTTTCAAAACCCGCACACCCCTCTATTGGAGTTGGCATCTCCCGAGTGTTCGCACGAGTAAGATCCGGATACGTCCGACTCAGAGTTTACTGGTTCCCTTCTGTTGGGCTTTCCTCTGACGACTGGAAGCCGGTCTTCGGAATCATCAAGCCTGTGCTGGGATTTTGACAGTTTCCGTTACAAGGGCTCGCCAAAGTCAATGCCGAATGGAGCTGGTCTGCCTGGCGTGCACTGTGAAAAGGCTGTGTCGTTGGAAAGAGGGCTGATCAGTGGGGGACTCTCTCTATCGCGAAATCGAAGGAGTCCGGCAGACTCGAAAATCGACTATACGGTCCGCACGGTCGGAGGTGGTGAGGCTTTTTGCGGCCGACTTCAGTCTGTCCCTATGACAACAAACCCGACTCCAAGCCAGCACGGGACAGAATGTGAAGGCCGCAAAAAGTCTCACCACCTCCGACCTATAACCGTCCTTTGCGGACTGCCAAGTCCGACAAGCTCCTAGCTCTTTTGCCATTGCCTGTAGAGTTCCGGCTTGCGGTCTTTGAGGAAGGGGAACTTGCGTCGTGCACGCTCGACGGTGCGGGGGGTGAGGTCGGCCGTGTAGAGGGCTTCCTCGCGGCCTCCGTCGATGAGGACCTCGCCGGTGGGATCGACCGCCATTGAGGCTCCGGGGTAGGTGAGGCCGCCTCCTTCGCCCGTGCGGTTGCAGGCGACCACGTAGGAGAGGTTGTCCACGGCGCGCGACTGGGACAGGAAGCGCCAGTGGCGCTCCCGTTCGATCGGCCAGTTGGCGATCACCGTGATCAGATCGGCGCCGCGGTCGAGCGCGGCGCGGTAGAGCTCGGGGAAGCGCAGATCGTAGCAGACGGAGAGGAGAATGTTGAAACCGAGCGCCGGGACCACGACCAGCTCGTCGCCGGCCGAGTAGTTTTCGTCCTCCTTGCTCATGGTGAAGGGATGGATCTTGTCGTAGCGGGCGAGGAGCTGTCCGTCCGGCCCGTAAAGAAGGGCCGCGTTGCGCGGAAGGCCGTCGCTGGCGAACACGCACGCCCCGAGGAGGTGCATGCCGTATTGGCGCGCGCTCCGCGAGAGGAACCGCGTGGTGGGGCCGTCGCTCTCCTCGGCAAAGGGCTTGGCGTTCATGGTGAAGCCGATGGCGAACATCTCGGGCAGGACGAGGAGATCGACCTCTTTGCGGCGCGCCTCGGCGAGAAAACCCTCGACCTTGCGAAAATTAGCGTCCCGATCCTCCCAGACGATATCGAGTTGCACGATGCCGACGCGCATGGTGTGTCTCCTTTATCGAGCCTCTTCTATTTCGGTGCGAGTTTATCGAGCCGCTCCGCGGCCTCGGTCAGCGTGTCGAGAGTCTTGCAGAAGCAAAAGCGGACCAGGTCCCGACCGGCGCTCCGCCCCTGGTAGAAGTAGGACGGCGGGATCGCGCCCACACCGATCTCCTGCGTCAGATAGCGGCAAAAGGCCACATCGTCTTCGAATCCGTGAGCGGTGTGATCACCGAGAATGAAGTAGGTCCCCTCGGGCCGAGCCGGTTTGAGGCCCGCCTTTTCGAGCACGGGAAAGAGGGTGTCGAGCCGCTCCTGGTACTCCGTCCTGAGCTGGTCGTAGTAGGCGCGTCCGCCATCGAGCGCCGCGACGGCACCGTGCTGCAAGGGTGTGGCCGTGGCGAAGGTGACGAACTGGTGCGGCATGCGCACCGCCTCGGTCAGAGGCCCATCGGCGGTGATATAGCCGATCTTCCACCCCGTGAGGCTGAAGGTCTTGCCGAGACTCGAGATCCTGATCGTGCGTTCCCGCATCCCGGGCAGCGAAGCGATCGGAATGTGGCGCCCGCCGTCGAGGGTGAGCTGTTCGTAGACCTCGTCGGCGAGAACGAGAAGATCGTGGCGCCGGCACAAGGCGGCGAGCGTCTCCAGTTCCTCGCGGCCGAAGACCTTGCCCGTGGGATTGTGGGGCGTGTTGAGAATGAAGAGGCGCGTCCTCTTCGTGATCATCGATTCGAGACGCTCCCAGTCGACGTCGAAACTCGGGAAGGGGAGGGTGAGCGCCTTGAGCGTGCCGCCCGCCGCCATGACCGACGGCGCATAGGAGTCGTAGGTGGGCGCGAAGGTGAGCACCTCGTCACCCGCCGCGACCAGCCCCTGGATCGACGAGAAGATCCCCTCCGTCGCACCGGAAAAAACAGTGATTTCATTATCCGGATCGTAGTCGAGGCCCCATTCTTCCCGCGTCGAGCGGGCGATCGCCTGTCTGAGCCGGGGCAGGCCGATTCCGGGCGGATACTGGTTGTGCCCGTCGGCCATGGCCCGGGCGGCCGCCGCCTTGACCCGCTCGGGCCCGTCGAAGTTGGGATACCCCTGTCCGAGGTCGATCGCGCCGTGGGCGCGCGCCAGGGAGGTCATGGTCGTGAATATGGTTTCGCCGAAGGGGCGCCATTTTTCTGCCAGCATCGAGACTGCTCCTCAAAGGTGATCGAATCGCGGAGACTGTTCACGAAATGGTAGCCCTTTGGTTTTCAAAAAACAGGGGATTCTTGACAGGTCGGCCGCCAAAGCCGATTCTCCTGCCATGGAGAGTCGCTCGCGAGATGAACTTCAGACAGACGCTGACGAACTTCGGACAGAAGTTCGCCCGAACCGGCTGGAGCGGCGCGATTTCGTCATCGCCGCCGCGATCGTGGCAGGGAGCGCCCTCTTTCATCTCCTCTACGTCAATCACGGCGTGCGGAACTGGATCGACCTCGGCGTGGCCGCGTCGGACGCGGTGCGGATCATGGACGGCGATCACTGGGGGAGCGACTTCCTGGCGCCTTACGGGCCGGGACGGTACTACGTTACCGCGATCTGGTTCTCGGTCTTCGGAACGAGCCTCTTCTCACTGAACATGCTCTACCTCTGCCTGATGTCGGTCGTCGATCTGCTCGCCTGGTTTGCGGCGCGCCGGTTCCTGCCCCGCCACATGGCGCTCGGTGTGGTGATCCTCGCGACGATTGCCCACGGGCCGGTTCACAAGGTCTGGATCGGACTCTTTGCGGTTCTCTTTTTCCTCGCCGCGATCAGGGCCTTCGACAGGCGGACCTATGGAGCGGGATTCGTCTTGGGACTCACTGGCGCGCTCACCGGGCTCTTTCGCAACGACGTGGGAGTGTGTGCGGCGATTCTGGGTATCCTGATTCTCGGCACTTGCGCACTCCGTCCAGCGACGAAGGGGGAACCAAAGCGTGCGCGTTCCCTCACCGTCGGTTTCGTCATGGGGGGGCTCTCCGTGGCAGCTCCCATGGTGATCCTGATCTGCGCCTGCGGCGATCCGGCCTGGATCGTGGAGAGCATCCTGGCGCGGATCAGTGTCTTCGATTCGGTGCGCGTCGCCGATCCGGGTCTTGGCGAGCTCTTCGGTTCGGGCGGGGCGGAAGGTCTTCTCCAGGGGACGATGGTCGTCCTTCTCCTGGCCGCGCCCTTCGCCGTCGCAATTTTCGGACTCCTAGGACTCTTTGCCGGATCGCGCCGTTCGCGGGCGGGGCTCTATCTTGTTCTCGGCCTCCTCGGCGTCTTTCTGCTGAACCAGTGGCGGCTGATTCCGCGCTTCGTGCGCCTCATGCAGGCCGGCCCGATCCTCTACCTTTGCGTTGTGCTCCTCTTCTTCGAGGCGCGCCGGATTCTGGCCCGCGCGTCGAGCGCGCGCGCGCTGCGCGCGGCGTGCGTCGCGCCCCTGACCGCAACGCTTCTGCTCACGGGCGCCATGGGCTGGTACCTGTGGGAATACACGGGCGAGCAGTCACAGGATTCGATCGCCGTGCTCCGCTTCGACGAGCACTACATGGACACGCCCCGCGCGCGGTGCTGGGCCAAGATCAAGCGCGGCGGCGACATGGACCGCGTGGTGGGTGTGGTCGAGCGATTCACCAAAAAGGGAGAGGCGATCTTTGCCGGCCCCGGATGTCCCATCGTCTACTTTCTCGCCGACCGCCCCAATCCGACGCCCTTTGCCGATCCCTATCTCTACTTTCTCAATCCCGATGCCGAGACGCGCATCATCACGGCGCTCGAGGAACGCAATGTGCGCGTCGTGGTGGACCAGCCCCGTCCGATCGGCGGCTTGTCGCTCGCAGACGCTGCGCCCCGTCTCTACAACTACATACAGACCCGGTTTCGCCGGTGCGAGGCGGTGGGGCGGTACGTGGTGCTCAGGCGATGATCCCTGTCAGGTCGCCGCAACAGGCGGCCCGGCCATGAGCGGCGGACGGCTTTTGAAGGCGAATCGCGCGACCATGTCGCTGATCGTCTTGACCAGTTCCGGATCGACGCCCGCGGCGTCGAGTCCCTTCTGATCGAGATTCCCGTCGACCAGCAGGTTGAGCACCCGGTCGGCGTCGGCGTATGTGAAGCCGAGCTCGCCCTCGTCGGTCTGCCCCTTCCAGAGATCGGCAGTGGGCGGCTTGCGAATGATCTCCTCGGAAATGCCCATCTCCCTGGCGAGTTCGAAGACCTGTGTCTTGTATAGGCCGGCGAGTGGATTGATCGAGCAGGCCGTGTCTCCGAAGAGGGTGCCGTATCCGAGGAGGATCTCGGTCCGGTTCGACGTGCCCACCACGAGAGCGTTCCACGCGGCCGAGTGGTCGAAGAGGATCGACATCCTCTCGCGCGCCATCTTGTTTCCCCGGCGGAGCGGGTCGGCGTCGGGATAGCGCTCGAAGTAAGTGTCGATCTGGGGAGAGATGCCGATGGTGAGAAAAGTCGTGCCGAGCTGCTCGGCCACGAGGCGCGCATGGCGGCCCGATTCAGGGTCGGAATCCTTGTAGGGCATGAACAGGGTCATAACCTGTTCCCGTCCGAGCGCGGCCACGGCGAGGTGGGCCGACAGAGCGGAATCGACACCGCCCGAGAGCCCCACGACGGCTCTTTCGAATCGGGCCGCCCCGAATCCCTTGCTCAGAAAATCGACGAGCATCGTGCGCGTTGCGCCGCAATCGATCTTGAGTTCGTTCACGGAAACCTCGCTTTCGGCAATCTGAAATCGGCCTCATCGATGAGACTCAACGCAGTAATGATACCTCCGCGATCAGAATGCAAGTCCATTTCACGGGCGATGAAGCTGGTTTGAGTTTTCTTTTGTGCTATACCATTGCAGAAATATCATGAAAGGAGACCTGCCTTGGCGAAACGAGAAGAATTCGACGCGCTCATCGATGGCGGTGATGCCACGGCGATCGCGGCCGCGGTCAGCGATCCTCGGACGAGCTCCAAGTTCCAGCGCCGCATCCTGTCCCGCCTCTATTCGACGGACAGCGCGTCCAAGTGGCGGGCGGTGTTCGCCTTTGGAGTGGCCGTGGGCGACGGCCGCCTAAGGGAAAAGAAGATCGATCGCTACGTGCAGCGCTTTCTCTGGTCGATGAGCGACGAGTCGGGCGACGTGCCCTACGGGATTCCCGAGGCGCTCGGCGAGATCCTGGTCCACCGGCCCGCGATACGAGGGAAATACGTGCCCATTCTCGTGTCCTACCTCGTTCACGAGGAGCTCGTCCAGACAGGGCCGATCCTGGCTGGAGCGATCTGGGCGCTCGGACGTGTGGGAATCGACGATGACGAGGAGCGGCAGAGGGTTCTTCCCGGCCTTCGGGCGGCTCTCATTAGCGGCGAGGCCGATGTGGCCGCTGCCGCGCTCTGGACCGCCCGCCGCCTGGGGCTGGCGCCTCTTCTCATGAGCGAAATCGGCGTTGCGTCCAAGATTTCGGCCTCAGCGTGCCTTTTGATCGACGGAGAGGTCTGCCACACAAGCCTCCAAGATCTCGCTCGCCAGGCGGAAAACTAGGCTCCCTGCGCCGGCTCCCGCCGCCCTGTGAGACATACCATTAAAATTCTTGATATATAAATTACTTTTATGTGATTAGTGCTTTTAATACCTCTCTTGAGGGGATATATATTGTGCTTTTCGTGTGGGCCGACCTTTCTCAAAGCACGCAAAATCGACTGATTGATTAATTAAATTGGCATTGATGCAAGCGCCTCCGCCGACCTGCCGGGAGGCTGCGTTTTTTCACAAAAAGGAAGTGAATTTTTTTTCGGCCACCCCTCTAGAGTTTGAAAGGAGCGGGCTATGGAGAGCTGGTTCTATTTAATTCCAGCGGCGGGCGTTATCGCCCTCCTGTTTGCCCTGGTGAAATCGGCTTGGATCAACAAGCAGGACCAGGGTACCGACACCATGAAGGAGATCGCCGGCCACATCCACGAAGGCGCCATGGCGTTCCTCGCGAGAGAGTACAAGGTCCTCGCGATTTTCGTGGTCATCGTGGCCGTGCTGCTCGCTGTGGGCAACGCGTCCCTCGAGACCAGCCACTGGCTCATCGGCGTCTCCTTCGTGTGCGGCGCCTTGTGCTCGGGGCTGGCCGGTTACATCGGTATGAAAGTCGCCACCAAGGCCAATGTGCGCACCACGAGCAAGGCGCGCGAAGGCCTCAACGGCGCCCTGGCCGTCGCCTTCTCGGGCGGCGCCGTCATGGGCATGTGCGTGGTTGGACTCGCCGTGCTCGGGATCAGCGTCCTGCTGATCGTCTACACCATCGTGTTTCAGACGAGCGGTGATTGGAACGAGGGCTGGACCATGGCGCGCCTTCTCCAGGTCCTGGCCGGATTCTCGCTCGGCGCCTCGTCGATCGCGCTCTTCGCTCGTGTGGGCGGCGGCATCTATACCAAGGCCGCCGATGTGGGCGCTGACCTGGTGGGAAAGGTCGAGGCGGGTATTCCCGAGGACGACCCCCGCAACCCCGCCGTGATCGCCGACAACGTGGGCGACAACGTGGGCGACGTGGCCGGCATGGGCGCCGACCTTTTCGAGTCCTACATCGGCTCGATCGTGGGCTCCATGATCCTTGGCGCAGCGTTCATTCCCGAACTGAGCGGCGACGGGATGGGCGGACTGGGCGCCGTCTACCTGCCCCTCATCCTGGCCGCAATCGGCATCGTGGTTTCCATCGTGGGCACTTTCTTCGTGCGCACCAAGGAAGGCGGCAATCCTCAGGCGGCTCTCAATATCGGCACCTTCGGCGCCGCAATTCTCATGCTGATCGTCTCCTACTTCGTGATCACGAAGGTTCTCCCCGAGACGTGGTCGCTGGGCGGAACCGAGTATACGGCCATGGGAGTGTTCTGGGCCACCATCGCAGGACTGGCCGGCGGCACAGCCATCGGCCTCATCACCGAGTACTACACCGCCGAGAACAGGTCCCCGGCACAGGGCATTGCCAAGGCGTCCGAGACAGGCGCGGCCACCAACCTCATCGCAGGCCTCGCGCTTGGCATGAGGAGCACCGCCCTTCCGGCCATCTGCCTCGGCGCTGCCGTGCTCGTGGCCTACGAGTTCGCAGGGCTCTACGGCATTGCGATCGCCGCCCTCGGCATGCTGTCCACAACGGGCATCCAGCTCGCCGTCGACGCTTACGGCCCGATCGCCGACAACGCGGGCGGCATCTCCGAGATGGCCGGCCTCGGCCCCGACGTGCGCGCCCGCACCGACAAGCTCGACGCCGTGGGCAACACGACCGCCGCTATCGGCAAGGGTTTCGCCATCGGCTCGGCGGCGCTCACCGCGCTCGCCCTTTTCAGCGCCTTCATCACCACCATCGAAGCGAACCGGGCGGGAGTGAGTGGCGAGTACGTGAAGATGGTCATCGATATCATGAATCCCAAGGTCATGGTCGGCATTCTTCTCGGCGCCATGATGCCTTTCCTCTTTTCCAGCTTTGCCATGGCCGCCGTGGGCAAGGCGGCCTTCTCCATGATCGAGGAGGTGCGCCGCCAGTTCAAGAACATCCCCGGCCTCATGGAAGGCAAGGCGAAGGCCGACTTCCGCCGTTGCGTGGATATCTCCACCGCGGCGGCCATCAAGCAGATGATGATGCCCGGCCTGATCGCCGTTCTCGTTCCCGTCGCAGTCGGTTTTCTCGGCAAGCCCGAGATGCTCGGCGGCCTGCTCGCCGGCGTGACCGCGGCGGGCGTGATGATGGCGCTCTTCATGTCCAACACGGGCGGCGCCTGGGACAATGCCAAGAAGCACATCGAAGCCGGCAACTTGGGCGGCAAGGGTTCCGATTCGCACAAGGCCGCCGTGGTGGGCGACACCGTTGGCGACCCGTTCAAGGATACGGCCGGACCTTCGCTCAACATTCTCATCAAGCTCATGGCCGTTGTGAGCCTGGTGATCGCTCCGCTTCTGATCTGATCGGGGCGCTGATCGACGACTGATACAATTCGACAGGGGCTGCCCTTGACGGCGGCCCCTGTTTTTTTTGCTCGCTCTGTCTGATCGCGGTCACGGAGGGGACGCACCAGGGAATCGCTGTTACGGACCTGATCCCGGCCTGCTAAACGAAATAGTAGTCGGGATTCCGTGATTCAGGCGCGTGCAGGGAAATTACGGACTCTTATCGATAAAAATATGTTAGTCTATTTTTCTGATTCCGATTCATCGTGTTGCTCAGGGAACAGGAAAGGGACTGGATGAAATTATCATGGAATTCAACAGTGCGTTCTATCTCGATCCGGCCGATCCTGTGTACGGCGCTTCTACTCTTACCGCTGCTCGCCGCGGCTCCGGCCCGGGGTGACACCTTCGAGGAAAAGCGGATCTTGCCTCCCGACAGCCCTTATGACTCTCACTTCGGCCAATCAATCGCCATCTCGGGCGATCTTGCCGTGATCGGCGCACCCTACGACTTCGACAATGGCCCCTATTCGGGGGCGGTGTACGTTTTTCGTTTCGAGCCGATTTTGGCGACATGGACGGAGGAAGCCAAGCTTATCACTTCCGACGGGGCGCAGTCGGACCACTTCGGAACCTCTGTTGCGATCCACGGCGATCGCGTCGTTGGAGGCGCACCGCGCGACGATGACAACGGGAGGGACTCCGGCTCGGCCTACGTTTTTCGTTACGATGCGGGCTCGGGAAGCTGGACCGAGGAGGCCAAACTTCTCCCTTTCGATGGATCGGCCGATGACTTTTTCGGTGAATCGGTCGCCCTTTTCGGTGAGACGATCCTCTTCGGAGTCTGGAGCGATGATGATGGCGGGACCGAGTCCGGGTCGGCCTACGTGTTTGGTTACGATGTCGGCTCGGGGTCGTGGAAGGAGGAAAGGAAACTCCTGCCGTCGGACGGAGCCGCCGGGGAGCATTTCGGTTGCGCTGTCAGTCTCTCCGGCCCCCTCGCCGCGATCGGCGCCGATCGAGACGATGACAATGGTGATTATTCCGGATCGGTCTATGTTTTTCGTTTCGATCCCGCCTCGGGCGCATGAACGGAGGAAACCAAGCTCCTCGCTTCCGATGGAGAGAAAGAGGACTCTTTCGGGAATTGCGTCGACGCCGTGGGCGACCTGATCGCCATCGGCGCCTATTTTGACGATGACGGCGGCCACTGGTCGGGTTCAGCCTACCTGTTCGGTTACGATCCAGGTTCAGCGACGTGGACCGAGGAAGCCAAGCTGCTTGCCTCGGATAGCGATTCGGGCGCCCATTTCGGTAACGCACTGTCCCTCTCCGAGGAATTCCTGGTGGTCGGCGCTTACAGGGACTCGGGCATCGACGGTTGCGGAGCAGCTTACCTGTTCCGCCTCGACCAGAGCTCGGGGACGTGGCAGGAGAAACACAAACTCCTTCCTTCAGACGGTACACGTTACGACAAATTCGGGACCTCGGTGGGTCTGTCCGGTCACCATGCCTTCGTGGGATCGCCGTGGCACGACGACCACCAGGGGGCTGTTTACCTCTACGGTCTCGTCGATCGTCCCCTGCTCGACATCACGTGCAACGAACAGGATGAAAACGTGATGATCCCCGGAGGCGCCAATGTGACTCTCGAAGTCGATGTCGCGTCGGGCGACTTCGACGGTTATCCCGTGGACATCTGGATCCTGGCCAGGTCGGTGACGGGCGGAAGTGTCTGGTCCTCCGGCTCTCACGGAGCGCCGGCATGGTTGCCGGGATGGGGCAATGTCTACTTTACGGGCGGGCTCTTCGATTTTTCAGCCACCGTTCTCGACAGGCCCCTCCCGATCGGAGTCTACGCGGCGTGGCTCGTTCTGGAGCTCAATCCGAACGGGGTGCCGGAGACAGCGTACATTATCGATTTCGACACGGTGAACTTTCTGGTGCTGCCATGATGACTCGGAGGGAGGAAGTGATGGGTCATTCAGCGATTCTGTGGGTATGGCGTCAACAGGGGCGGTTTTTCCTCCTTTTGTTTGCTCTTTGCCTGACAGTGGTTCCGGCCTGGGCACAGATGAACGAAGAGGCCATACTCTACCCCGATGATCCCACGATCCTGAATTCCTTTGGCGTCAGCGTTTCAATAGACGGAAACGTTGCCATTGTGGGTGCGCCGCATGACCCGGGCAATGGCTGGTCCGGAGCGGCCTACATTTTTCGTTTCGATCCGGTACAGAACGCATGGTGTAAAGAAATCAAGCTCATTCCGTTCAATGGTGAGCCGGGCAGCCATTTCGGGAGTTCGGTTGGTTTTTTCGGCGACGTGGCCGTGATCGGAGCCGAGGAAAGCGACGATAACGGCAGTTACTCGGGATCGGCTTACATCTTCGATCTCCACAGGTATCCGCTTCTCGACATCGCCTGCAACGGAGAGGACCAGGATGTGATCGTCTCCGGAGGCGAGGCGGTGACACTCACGATCGATGTGGCGGCGCGCAACTACACGGGCTTTTCGGCCGACATCTGGGTCATCGGCACATCGTTCACCGGCGGCGGATCGTGGACGTACGGCTACCACGGAGCACCGTCATGGGCGCCGGGGATCAGCAAGGTCTACTTCAGTGGCGGGCTCTTTGATTTTTCCGCGACCATTCTCGACAGGCCCCTCCCCGTCGGCATGTACATCGCCTGGCTCGCCGTCGACCTCGAACCTGACGGCTGGCTCGATATGGACGACCTCTTCGACTACGATTCGGTGAACTTCGTGGTCGTGCCTTGAGAGGCTACTTCTTCTCCAGAAAAGCGATTCGCTTCCCCGGGTAGCTGATGAGCAGCCTCGATCGCGAAAGCAGCTCGTTTCCGATGAGCCCGTGCGAGCATTGATCCATGAACGACGTGCCGTCATTGTCGAGACGCACGACGGAGAGATCGTTGTAGCGGCGGCCGCCGAACTCGAACCAGTCGATCGTACCCCCGTACTGGGCCACCATGCCGCCCACGCCGCCCGAGAAGCCGGCCGGCTTTCCGCCCTCCTCGCCGAAGAGCTCCTCGCGGCTGACGAAGGACGAATGGAACGACACCGTACCCCCCGCGCCCGTGTCGAGGATGAAACGCCCCTCGCGTCCGCTCGGTATCGTTCCCGTCATGACCATGTCGTTGCTCATGAAGGTGATTTCCTGCCACTGAGCGTCCCGCTCGTCCCAGGCGCCGGGTTGGTGGAGAGAGAGCTCTTCGTCGACGATGTCGAGCTCCACGAGGCATCTGGTCAGCAAGCCATGGCCGATCACGCCGCCGATCTTCTTGCCGAACGCCTTGGAGACGAAATCGAGATCGACGTCGAGAAAAACGGGAAAGTCGATCGTCATTGGTCCGACCTCGACGCTGTGCGCCTTGCGGAAGGGAAGCATGGCGATGCCGCCGACACCGGCAGCGGCGATCTCGCCGATCTTGCGCAGGCCGAGGGTGTCGGCGGCCGCGGTATCGATGACGTTCATCCCCGCACCGGTGTCGAACAGAAACCACCCCACATCGCGGCCGTCGACGAGCGGGCGGATGAGCAGATGGCCCGACGGCAGCCCGGTCATTTTCACCGCGGCCGGTTTCTGCGCGTCGAAATGGGTGTCGGCGGGTCGCGCCGTCACGAGCGCGCACGCCTCTGCCGCGTCGGCCGGCGCCTCGATTACACGATCGACGGTGAGTGTGGTGACCATCCCCTCGTGGGCGGTCACGATCGTGTGGGGGAAAAGAAACGATGACGAACGCCCCTTGACCCACCTGTAATCCTGATAGAGCGTGTGACTCGCCTCCCTGTCGAGGGCGACGCTCCCCCTGTGGGTGATCACCTTCCAGGTCATCTTCGATGGAAGCATCGTCTCGGCGTCGATTGTGACCACCGCCTGCATGCTTCCCCCGGGAAGACCGAGACTGACGGCATGTAAATCATCGCTCTCCACATCGGCTTCCATCTTGATCTCGAGCGGACAGGATCGATCGAGCCAGTGGCCGCCGATGATCCAAGACGAGAGTTGAAGAATCTCGATCTCGACCAATTCGACGGGCGACGGCATTCCGCTGAAATCGACGCGCCAACCGTGCTCTCCGTCGAATCCCTCGATCGCGGGGAGCTCGGATGTGGTCTCGTTCCTGATCTGTCCGTCAGCCAGCAAGGTGTACGCAAAGCGGCTCTTCAATCCCAGAGCCTCCCCCCGCGCGTCGAGCCGAATTCCACGCTCCCACTCCCGCATGGCGCCATGCCCGGTCGCCTGGCGCACCGTGTCGAGCAGTTCGTCCATCTTGCCGCCGCCCTGCGCGAGCGGAGCGGTGGTGAGCACGAGAAGAGCCGCGAAAACAAGCAGCCGCCCAAGGTGCCGCCGCGAGGCCCAATTTTTCAGCGTTTCAAGAGCTGTGAAGGTATTCATCGGTTCTCCTCTCACTTCACAAAAAAGAAGTGCCCGCGGTTTCCGGAGACAGGGAAATCGAGGGGGTGCTGCGTTCGAGTGGGGTGCCCATTGGGGGTGGCCGTCATTATGAACCACGCGCCGAAAGAGTTCAACCTTCCCGTTCGTGCAACGGGTTGGCAATTGACGAGGAATCGGGTATCCTGATGCCCATGAAGATCGCATGGGATATCAGCATTCAGAGCACCCCCTTTCGCACGGGAGTCGAAAGAGTCCAGCGCAACCTCTTGCGCGAGCTCACCGCCATCGACTCGGAGAACGAGTACCTCCTCGTGGCCAAGGAGTGGATCGATTTCGACTTTGCCCTGCCCGACAACTTCCGCATCGTCGATCTCTCCGAATCGGACACCTCCTATCTCTGGCGCGAGCGGCTCCTGCCGCCGCTGATCAAGAAGGAGAAAGTCGACATCTTCCACTCGCCCGTGTCGGCCGTGCCCGTGCTCGGCCACTGCAAGAAGATCGCCACCGTGCACGAGCTTCCCTGGGTCGAGCGGGAGAAGGGCGTGGAAAAGGTCACCAAGGGCCACCGCGCCTGGCTCTTTCTCAACACGCGATTCGCCGACCGGATCGTGGCCGTATCGCAGCGGACGCGGAGCAATATCCTCCTTCTCTATCCCGATGCCGAGGGCCGGGTGACCGTGATCCACAACGGCGTCGATCCCCTCTTCCAGAAGCTCGAGAATCCGCCGAGCCGCGAGATCTTCCTCGACGGATTCAGCATTCCCGACGGGCCCTTCGTGCTCTTCGTGGGGAGCCTCCGGAAAAAGAAAAACCTCAGCACCCTGCTCGACGCCTTCGAGGAGATCCTCGAGGCCGGCATGGGGGACCTCAACATCATTCTCCTCGGCGTGCGCGGTCCGGCATGGAACGACCTGAAGCATCGCGTGGAACAGAGCAGCCTCGACGAGAAGGTCTTCGTTCCAGGCTTCGTGCCGGACAGCGACCTCCTTTGTTTTTACAATCTCGCCGAGATCGTGGTCTATCCCTCTCTCTTCGAGGGATTCGGCCTGCCGCCGCTCGAGGCGATGGCCTGCGGCACACCGGTCGTCACTACCTATGGAGGCGCGATCCCCGAGATCGTGGAGGAGGCCGCCATGCTCCTCGAACCGCGCGATGTCAACGGCCTGCGCGAGGCGATCCTCTCCCTCCACGAGGACCGCGAACTGCGCGATGAATATATTCGACGGGGATTCGAACATGTGCCCGCTTTCTCGTGGACCAAAGCTGCGGGCGAGTACCTCGAACTCTACAAAGAGCTTCTTGCCGAAGAGTGAACAGCGACCGGATGTCACACTCCTCCCTCAGAGACAGAGCCGCTCCTCTCAGAGTGATCGTCGATGGAACCGCCATCACGGCCGAGCCGAGCGGTGCGCGCACACGGCTCCTCCGCCTTTACGGCGCCGCCGCGCAAAGGGCGGGTCTCGACGTGACGGTCCTCACCGCGCCCGATGCGGGCGTCGACGATCCGCTCGCCGATTCGGGCTGCCGCGTCCGTGCCGCTCGGCGCGCACGGCCGTCGCAGCGCCTCTTCGGCACTCTCCATCCCGCGGGACAGGCAGCGGGCGGCGGCGAGTATGATCTCATCGCCGCCGAGACGCTTCCCCTGCCGGCGGCGGGTGGGATTCCGCTCGTTCTCACCGTGCACGACCTCCGCTTCGGGGACAGGCGCTTCGCGTCTCCGCTGAGGGGCGTCTGGACGCGGTTTTTCCTGCGCCGTAATCTGCGCCGTGCGTCGGGTCTGATCACCGTGTCGGCCACCACCGCAACGGCGCTGACGCGTCGCGGCCTTTGTCCGCCGGACAGGACATTCGTCGTGCCCAACGCGCCCGCGGCCCGGACGGCCTTGACGAGAGCCCGCAGGCAGGAAATACTCGATCACTATCGAATTACCGACCCTTATTTCATCTGCGTCGGGAGGATGGAGAAGCGCAAGAACATCGCCGCCCTGCTCGACGGGTGGGACGAGTTCGTGCGGCAGAGCGGAAGGGGCATCCTGCTCGTTCTCGCCGGATCGTTCGAAGGCCGCAGCGGCCGGGAGGTCGTGAAGAGGGCGCGGGCGAGCAACGGAGTCCTGTTCACCGGCGTGGTGACCGAGGAGGCCAAAGGCGCCCTCCTCGAGGAATCGATCGCCCTCGTTCAGCCGTCGCTCTACGAGGGATTCGGTCTGCCCCTTCTCGAAGCGATGACCGCCCGCGTGCCGATCGCCTGCTCGTCGATCCCCGCTCACCGCGAGGTGGCCGGCGAGGCGGCTCTCTACTTCGATCCTGACGATCGATCGGGAATGGCGCGCGCCCTCGACATGCTGGCGAGAGAAAATCAGCTCCGTGACCGGCTCGCCGCGGCGGGCGCGGCGCGATGCGCCGCCTATTCGTGGGATCGTTCCGCCGAGCTCCTCGAGGACGCTTATCGGTCGATCGTCAACCGCGCGCAACCATGAGTCGCCCGGTTACCGCCCTTTCTGCCGCAGGTTTTTCCTGACTACTTCGAGGTTCTGCGCGACAGTCGGGTTTCCCGGCCTGATGGCGAGGGCCTTCTCCAGGAAGGGGAGGGCGTCGGCATAGCGACCCTGCATGGCGAGGATCGTTCCCATGTTGGTGTTAGCGAAATAGTCTTCGCTGTTGAGCTCGAGGGCGCGCTTGTAGAAGCCGATCGCCTCGGTCGACCGGCCTTCCTCGTGGGCCATCTCACCGAGGAGATTGAGGACCTTGAAATGAGGCTCGCCCGCCGCGAGGCGGTTGAGGATTGTGCGCGCCTGCTGCCGCTTGTTTTCGAACTTCAAGGCCTGAACCTTCTGCAGGTCGCAGTGGAGGGCGATCAGGTCCTTGGGATCGGGCCGCGACTGATCGAAGGTCAGCCCGCCCGTGCCGGCTGACGAACCGGTGTATCCCAGAGACGCCAGCCGGTCGAGCGTCTCCTGATCGGTCTCGACCCGGCCTCCTTCATTGCCCGAGGTCTGGGCCTGGAGCATCTTTTCGAGGGCGTCCCTGTAGACTCTGGCCACTGGAGTGGCCCGCTCTGGCCGGCTCTCGATCAGGTTGTTCTTTTCCTCGGGATCGTCGCCGAGATGGTAGAGCTCGGGCCGGGTGGTCTGGATGTACTTCCAGTCGGTCGAGCTCACGCCGAGCAGTGTGTTGGCGCCGACCTGCGTGGGAAAAAGACTTTCGCTGAAAATGAACCGGGCGCTCTGGGCTGAGGCCTGTCCGGCGATCAGAGATCCGAGATCGACGCCTTGAATGTCTGTCGGCGCATCGATGTCGAGCAGCCCGCACACGGTGGGGACGATGTCGACGAGACCGACGGCGTCGGCGATCCGCGACGCCTGAGTCCGGCCTGGGATCTTGACGATGAGCGGCACCTTGATGGCGCCCTCGTAGATAAAGTAGGAGTGCTCCTCTTCACCATGCTCGCCCAGCATCTCGCCGTGATCGCCGGCGATGATCAGCAGGGTCGAATCGTACAGTCCCGCCTCCTTGAGCTTGCCCACCACGCGGCCGATGCAGTGATCGGTGAAGGCGATCTCGCCCGAGTAGGGATCGCCCCTGAAGGTGCTTGCGAAAGGCTCGGGCGGCTCGTACCTGATGTGCGGGTCGTAATAGTGGAGGAAGAGAAAGAACTTCTCCTCCTTCTGTTCGTCGATCCATTTGAGGGCGAACTTGGTGGTTTCGTCCCCGCGCCGCTCGGTGCCGAATTCGCTGTGGATAGTCTTGACGAAGGCGTCCTGGTAGGTGTCGAAACCCTGGGCGATTCCGAATCTGCGATCGAGCACAAAGGCGCTCACGAAACCGCCCGTGGTGAATCCCTCGTCTCTCAGGATCTCGGCCAGGGTGGTGTTCTCGCCGGTCAGTTCGTAGTGCGAATTGTCGTGTACCCCGTGAACGGGCGGAATCTTGCCGGTCAGCATCGAACTGTGGGCGGGCAAGGTGATCGGCACGGGCGACACTGCGTTCTCGAAGAGAACCCCCTCGCCGGCGATTCGGTCGATGTTGGGCGTGGTCTCTTTTTCGAAACCGTAGCAGCTCAGGTGGTCGGCGCGGCACGTATCGATGCTCACGAGCACCACGTTGCGGATCGCGCCCGATCGATCACCGCAGCCCGGGGTGAAAAGAATAAAGAAAGCGCCGATGGCGCAGAGGAGAGTTTTTCTCGTTGCGGCGCAGAAACTCAAAGCAGACTCCAAAGTCAGAGGTGTCGACCGGTCTCTCAGAAATCCTCGTCCATCTCCGATTCGATGCTCTCCTGGTTCCCCTCCCAGGGCGCGGGAACGGTTTTCTCGGTGAGCCACTTGAAGAGGAAAAAGAAACCGGCAGCCACGGCGAGCATGACCACGATGGCGACGACACGGAAGAAAGGATGGTGCTGGACGAATTCGCTCCCCATGAGGCCGGCTTTCTTGTCGGACGAGATCTTGTGGTACTGGAGCAGTCCGTCCTTGACCCGGACGCCGTCCGAGCTGCGTATCGCCCGCTGTGTGTCGGGCGCGGGCCTGGTGCTCTGCACAGGAGGGGCGCGCCGCGCCGCCGGCTCGATCCTGGCCGGTTCCGCCGCGGGGGGTGCGTCGACGCTGTCGAAGACGTCGACGCTGTCGATGTAGAAGATCTCCGGCCCGGCAGGCTTCTCGGTTCCGCACTTCTCGACAATGAGCACAGCGCGGCCGAGCCGGATCTCGTCCCCTGCTTTGAGTTCGGCGCGCGACACCTTCTTGCCGTTGAGATAGGTGCCGTTGCTCGAGTTGAGGTCGGCGAGCAGAACAGCCTCGCCTCGCTTGAAAAGACGGGCGTGTTCGCGCGACACACCGGGATTGTCGATCACCACGGCGGCGCTTGGATGGCGTCCGAGAACGGCAGGCAGCGCGTTGAGATCGAACAGTGTTTCTGTTCCATCTTTCGTCGTGTACTTGAGTCGCAACATAATCGCCAAGGTTATCGGGAGAGGCCGCGGGATTCCAGAGGCTTTCGGCGCGGGACGAAACATTCACACCCGGCGGCTCGCGCCGTCTGGAATTCGATGAGCCATTACCATAGCATGGTTGTCGATTCGAAATGATATCGAGACGGAGGCCAGAGGCAGTGACCAAGCAGTCGACCCAGATGGCGCCGCTCAGGTTCAGAGGGGTGCGCAAGGAGTTCAGGAGCTTCTTGCCGCGGCGGCGCATTCTGGCCCTGGAGAGCCTCGACCTCGATGTGGCGCCCGGCGAGATCGTCGGACTCGTGGGGCCGAACGGCTCGGGCAAGACAACGGCCTTTCGTCTCGCCGCCGGCTTGCTCAAACCCGACGCCGGATCGATCTCCCTCTTCGGGCTCTCTGCCGGATCGCGCGCGGCGCGCTCCAGACAGGGCTACATGCCCGAACAGCCGGGCGTGCCCGAACGGCTCACGCCGGCCGAGCTCCTCCATTTCGTGGGCCGCGTGGCGGGGATGGGGCGCCCAGAGCGCATCGAGCGGATCGGCGAACTCTCCGAGCTCTTGTCCCTCTCGCCATTCGTCGATCGGCGCATGAAGGGCTTTTCCAAGGGCATGGTCAAGCGTACCGGTCTGGCCGCGGCTCTCTTCAACAGGCCCGGCCTCCTTCTTCTCGACGAACCTCTCGAGGGGGTCGATCCCCTCGGCGCGGCGGCGGTCAAGAAGCATCTTGCCCGGCTCGCGGCGCAGGGGTGCGCAATCCTGATCTCGTCTCATATCCTCTCCGATGTGGAGGCTCTCTGCACCTCGCTGCTCGTGGTCAACAGGGGCCGGGTCTTGCTGAGCGGTGCGAAGGACGACATCCTCTCCCTGCGCGATCTGGTCGAGGTGCGGTTCAGTGCGCCCGACGAGGAAGAGACCATCAGCCGAATCAGGGCGCTCGTGGCGCAGTGCGAGGGCGAGGTGGTCGATGTGGGCCGGCCGCGCGAGGATCTCGAAGGGCTCTTCGGCCGGCTGATCGGATCCGATTCGGGCGGGCAGGGAAAAGAATGAGTTCTCACGTGAGACGTGCCGAGGATTCGGTGGCTGCTGGCCGGTCGGCAGGCTTGGCCAGCCAGATCCTCTCCACGACAATTCAAACAGTGCGCCAGTCGCGCGGCCCGGCGCTCTGGATCGTCGTCGGCCTCGGCAGCGTCCTCGGGCTCGCCGGGGGCGCGGCCTTGACCGGCGCCGAGGGCAGCGGCGATCTGACGGCGCCGATCTTTCATGGGGTGCTCTCCATTCTGCTCAGCCTGGGCGCACTCGCCGCGGGGGCGCGCGGCCTGGCGCGCGACCGCGCCTCGGGGCGGCGCGATCTCTTCGGTGCTCTGCCGATCTTCGCGCCCGCTTTTTTCCTGGGACGCTTTGCGGGCCTCGCCGCACGCTTCAGCCTGGCGGCGATTGTGCTCGCCGCTCTGGGCGGCTCTCTTCTCTCCGTGACCGGTGGAAAACAGGTTTTTCTCCGCGTGACCGAGCCAAGCCGCCTCGCCATCGGGGGGGAGGAGTACGAGGGGGGCGACCTCGTGCGTCTCTCGCCGGGCGGACCGGGGGCGCGCTGGACGTTCGAAGGGTTGGAGCGCACAGAGAGCCGCGATGGGGCGCTTCGGTTCTCGTTCCGCGTACGCCACCCCAAGAGGAAACCGCTCCAGAACAACCTGCCTCTGCGCGTGACAGTGCACTCGCAAGGCGAGATCGTCGCCGACCGGGAACTCACCGTGAGCCTGCGGCGGGAGTTCACCCTCCGGCTCGATCCATTTGCGGGGCAGAACCTCGAAGTCGCCTGCGCGGTCACGGGCGGCCACAACTTCATGGAGACGAGCCTGGCCGGATGCAGCCTCGTGCGCGGTGAGTGGGGACCGATCGTGGCTCTGCTCACCGCGGCGGTCTCTTATCTTCCTCTTCTCTATCTGATCCTCGCCCTCTGTCTCCTCTTCTCCGCCTTTGTTCAGGAAACCACTGCCTTTCTCGCCGGCGGCGTGCTTCTTCTGGTCACCCTTGCAGGGCCCGCGCTGCAGAAAGACTTTGCCCTGATCGCCGCCGGTGTTCCCGGCGGGGGGCATTCGCACTCTCGGGCCGCGTCCCATGACGAGGCAGGGGATCACGATCAGCCCGCAGCACCAGTGGTCCGGTTTCTGGCCCGGTCCGCGGGCCGCGTTCTGTCCCTCTTTCCCGATCCGGATAGAGGAGGCGCGGCCGGCCCCCTCTCGCGCAACGAGTGCCCCTCGGCGGGTGTTCTGGCCGCGTGCTGGACCGAAGGATTGCCCCATCTCGCCCTGCTCCTCGTGCTCGGCTGCGCTGTCTTTTCCTGGAGGCGGCCATGAGCGGAACGGTCAAGTGGGTCGTGGCTGCATCATGCTTCGCGGTGCTTCTCTTCTGGTTCGCGTGGAGCCGGCCCCAGGGCGCCGAAGGTACGGACAAGCAAATTCTCTATCGCGCCATGGGAGTCTTTCGCGTTTTTGCAGTGGACGCGCTCTGGATGCGCATGAACAGCCACATCGCCGCCGGTCGCGACGGACTGGTTCTCACCGATGCGCGCACCCTGCTCGAGCTCGAACCCGATTCGGACGAGATCCGCGACTTTCTCCACTGGCACCTCGCCTTCACCATGGCCCAGCGCGCGTTGAGCGACGCCGACTGCGCCGAATGGATCGAGGAGGGGCTCGATATCGAGGAGGAAGGGCTGAAAAGAGATCCAGATTCCTTTGTTCTCAACCGTGGTCTGGGAATGACCTTTTTCATGATCACCGACCGGGAGGATGTCTATCGCAAGGTCTGCGTCGACCGCTACGGCCGGATGCCGGTCGAGCTGGCCCACATTTATCTCGAGCGCGCCTACGCGCGGAGCGGCGATCTCCGCACCCTCGATTTTCTGCTCCGCGCACTGGTCAATGCGGCGACTTTCGAGATGAACCGGGCTCAACCCGGCGCGGCGCAGCCGCTCTGGGCCGAAGCGCGTCGTCTCACGGAGGAGGTATCAGGCACTTTTGGCAGCGATGCTGATCGCGGATTTCTGATCGATCTACTCGATTTCTGCCGCATGAAAGAGACTGAGTGCACGGAGTCGCAGAAAAATGGCCGCGACCACTGATCGAGTTTGAACGATCGCCCGCAACCGCCCCGAAAATCAGTTGAAGCCCCATGGCCGAGGCCATATCATTCGCCCACGGATCAAGGAAGGGTCAAGGAAAGGCTGGACGATCGAATCGGGTTCCCTCTTTTGGGAGATCACGTCATGTTCTGGATGCTGATCCCTCTCATTCTGGCCCTCGGCGGCCTGGCCTACGCCTACAAGATCTACTCGGACAACATGCAAAAACCCGAGGGCGACGAGGCACTCGTCAAGATTGCCCGGGCGGTTCAGGCCGGCGCCGCCACCTTTCTGAAAACCGAGTACTCGCGTCTCGGTTTTTTCGTTCTCGTCGTTTTTCTTATTCTTCAGTGGATCCCGTCGATCGGGCTGCCCACGGCGGTCTGCTTTCTCTTCGGCGCTCTCATGTCGGCCTCGGCAGGCTGGTTCGGGATGCGCACCGCCACACAGTCGGCCGTGCGCACCACCGAGGCGGCGCGCACATCGCTCAACGAGGCGCTCAAGATTTCCTTCTCGAGCGGGATGGCCATGGGGCTCACCGTCGTGTCATTCGGCATGCTGGGCATCAGTGTCTTCTACATGATCTTTCAGGATCCGGGCGTGATCTTCGGCTTCGGATTCGGCGCCTCGTCGATCGCGCTCTTCGCGCGCGTGGGCGGCGGGATCTTCACCAAGGCGGCCGATGTGGGCGCCGATCTCGTGGGCAAGGTCGAATCGAACATCCTCGAGGACGACCCCCGCAATCCGGCCACCATTGCCGACAACGTGGGCGACAACGTGGGCGACCTGGCCGGCATGGGGGCCGATCTCTTCGAGTCCCACGTCGGTTCGATCATTGCCTCGATGGCGCTCGGCGCCTCGGTGATCGTGCAAGCCGGCCTCGATGGCGCCTATTCGGGAATGGTGCTCCTCCCCGTCTTCCTCGCTGCCGCCGGGCTGGTCGCGTCAGCCTTCGGGCGGCGCTTCGTGTCGACCGAGGATGAGAACGCCCTCAATCGTGCTCTCTTCCGGGGGCTGCTCATGGCGTCGCTCGCCTTTCTGGTGCTCATGATCATTCCCCTGCTCTGCGTCGATTTCACGCCGCTCGCCAAGGTGATGGGGAACGAGGAGGGCAAGGTGCTCGGCTGGAAACTAGGTGTCTACTGCGCCGTGGCGCTCGGCCTTCTACTCGGTGTGGCGATCGGGAAGATCACCGAGTACTATACGTCGGAGCGCTTGGGACCGGCCCGGAGTATCGCCGAACAGAGCCGCTCCGGCGCGGCCACCAACCTGATCACCGGCCTCGCCGTGGGGATGAAATCGGTCTGGATGCCGACTCTGCTGATCTGTGCGGCGATCTATCTCTCCTACAAGCTCGCCGGACTTTACGGCATCGCGCTCTCGGCAGTCGGCATGCTGGCCACGCTCGGCTTTTCGCTCGGTGTCGGCGCCTACGGCCCCGTGGCCCACAATGCGGGCGGTCTGGCCGAGATGGCTCACCTTCCGCCCGAGGTACGCAAGCGGACCGACGCTCTCGACGCGGCCGGCAACACGACGGCGGCGATCGGCAAGGGCTTCGCCATCGGCTCGGCGGCCCTCACGGCGCTCGCCCTTTTTCGCTCCTACGTCGACAAGGCGGGCATCACCGAGGGGCTCGACATCATCACGCCCGAGGTCACCGTGGGGCTCTTCGTCGGCGCCATGCTGCCCTTCGTCTTCTCTTCCCTCACCATGCAGGCCGTGGGCCGGGCGGCGGGAAAGATCATCGACGAGGTGCGGCGCCAATTCCGCGAGATTCCGGGTATCTTGGAGGGAGAAGCCGAACCCGACCACGCGGCGTGCGTTGAGATATCCACCAAGGCAGCGCTCCTCGAAATGATCGCGCCCGGCCTGCTCGCCGTGCTGGCGCCGATCGTGATGGGGCTCTTCGACAAGATGGCGCTCGGCGGCATGCTGGCCGGCGCCTTGATCTCTGGAGTGATGATGGCGCTTTTCATGGCCAACGCGGGCGGTGCGTGGGACAACGCCAAGAAGCACATCGAGGGCGGCGCTTTCGGGGGCAAGGGATCGGACACGCACAAGGCCGCGGTCGTGGGCGATACGGTGGGCGATCCTTTCAAGGATACGTCGGGCCCGTCGCTCAATATTTTGATCAAGCTGATGTGCATTGTTTCGGTTGTATTCGCCCCTCTTTTCATGTAGTAAAGATGCGCAACAGTTACTGATAGAGGAGAAACAGAATCAAAAGCATTGACCTGGCCGTTACTTGCGCCCGGCTCGCCGACGACAAAAAAGGAGCGGACATCAGAGTTCTCACCATGGGCGAGCTCTTTCCCATGGCCGAATATTTTGTCCTCGCCACGGGCTCGAACAGAAAACACATCCAAACGATTGCAGAGGAAATTTCCAAGACGCTCAAGACCCGGAACCGGCACAGTCTTTCCAGGGAGGGTTACGAGCAGGGCTGGTGGGTGCTCATCGACTATGGCGAAGTGGTGGTCCATGTCTTCGCCAAGGACGCCCGCGACTACTACGATCTCGAGAACCTCTGGGGGGATGCGGAAGTATTAGATTGGCACGAACTCGGTTCCCGCAAGACCGGGTCTTGACCGTCTCCATCCCGCTTTCCGACTGTTTGGTACGCATTTTCCGAAATATGGTTCGAAGCGTCCCGATCTGGGCCTCGTTGCACCTCGACTGGAATGGGGTTATTAACTGGAATAGGTCTTTACAGAAACGGGCGGCAATCTGGGGTCTCCCGGCTCATGAATCGGGCCGCCGATTGCCGATAGTGTAGTACTCGGAGACACCTTTGGAGATGTGAGACTGCGATGGAAACCCTCAACTGGCTGGAATGGGACGACGATGCCTTTGAAAAGGCAAGACTGGAGAACAAACCCATTCTGCTGACCATTGTGGCGTCCTGGTGCCGTTGGTGCAAATCGATGGAGGAGACCGTGTTCACCGCGGAGGCGACGCGCGGCATCATCGAGAGGGAGTACGTTGCGATCCGCGTCGACAAGGACAAGCGTCCCGACATCAACGAGCGCTACAACATGGGGGGGTGGCCGTCATGCGCCATCCTGAACAGCGACGGCGAAGTGATCACGGGCGGGACCTATTTCAAAGCCGGCGAGCTGTCGACTCTTCTCGACAAGGTCGCCACCGCCTACCGCGAGCGGAAGGACAAGATCCAGGACATCATCGACTCGACGGTGAAAGAGGAAGAGGAAGGCCAGAGAGAGAAGGACGCCCGCAAGGGGGCGCTCTCCACGGAAATCATCACCAACGTGTCCCGGGCGATCATCGGAGAGTTCGACGAGAAGTACGGAGGATTCGGGCAGGGCCAGAAGTTTCCCCATCCCGAGGCGATCGATTTCGCCATTCTGCAGTATTACAAGACCAACGATCTCAAGATCCTGGGGATCATCAACAAGACGCTCGAGGCGATGGCCGACGGTGATCTGTGCGATTCGATCGGCGGCGGTTTCTTCCGCTACTGCGCCACGCGCGACTGGCGGGCGCCGCACACGGAAAAACTGCTCGAGACCAATGTGGGATTGCTCCACAACTATGTCTTCGCCTACCAGGTCACGGGAAGGGACAAGTATCTCGATGTGGCGCGCAAGACGGCCGACTATATCTGCGCCAACCTCTGGGACGCCGACTACGGCGCCTTCCGCAGCTCCCAGGACGCGGACGACGACTACTACCAGCTCGACGAGCTCAGCCGCCGCGACCGCAAACCGCCCGCGTCGGACCGGACGATCTATGCGAATACCAACGCCATGGCGGCGGCAGTGTTTCTCGAGATCTCGCCCGTGCTTCAGGCCCCGATTCTCAAGGACATGGCGCTCCAGGCGATCAGCTTCGTGCTGAACAAGCTCTACAGCCCCGACCGCGGCGTCTACCATTACTACGATGGCAGCCGCCACATCCTCGGGCTCCTCACCGACCAGGCCTACCTCGCCCGCGCCATGCTGAGCGCCGTCGAGTACGCCGGAGTGAACGAGTTCATGGACACGCTCCGCAATCTGGTCGATACGATCATCAAGAAGCAGGAAAGCGACCATGGCGGATTCTACGACATCTCCGAGATGAGCGGCGCCCGCGGGGGCTTGCGCCGCCGCAACAAGTCGATCCTCGAAAACGCCGCCGTGGCCGAGGCGCTGATCCGCCTTCACTTTCTCACCTTTGACGAGGAGTATCTCAAGGTGGCCGAGAACACACTGTCGGCCTTCACCAAGGACTATCACCTCTACGGCTACTTCACGGCCGGATACGCCCGCGCCGTCGATCTTATTTACAACAAGCCGCTCTACGTGATCATCGTCGGCCCGAGAGACGACGACGAGACCAACACCCTTGCGGCCGAGGCGTCGAAACATTTCCTCGCGTCGCGCGTGCTCATGACCATCGATCCGAAAAAGGAAAAGGAGCTGGCATCGAGCATGGAGTTCCCCCTCGACAAGGAGCCGACAGCCTACGTGTGCATGGAAAAAACGTGCCACGCCGCCATTCGCGACCCCAAAGAGCTGCGCGCGGCAATGATGAAAGTCGAAACCAGCCGCAACAATCGCCGTCGGTGAGAACCATCTAGATGATCGTCGGTTCCTGGTTCTGGAATCGGAGAACATAGGAGTGGGCGCTTTTCCTGAAGAGCGCCTGCGAGGAGACGGTCTCCACGAACGGTGCGGGGTCTGCGGCATCGGCGCTCCGTGCGCCGTGCATGACGAGACGGATTTCGAGCCCCTCGCCGATTTCGAGCCCCTCGCCGATGGGATGAACTTCCACGTGGGCGTTCGCACCGGAGTCGACCCCGTCAGTCAGGAACAGGCTGGTCGACACTTCTCGAAGGATCTGGCGGACAACGACAGCGGCGCCTCCCTGCAAGGTTCCGTGGCAACCGAGTTCGCGCCAGAGCGCGCTGCCGGCCCGTGCGTCGGCCGATGACCGGGGAAGCTCATCGATGAGCCGAATAAGCCGCGTGTCGGCGCCGTTCCATGGGTCGGCGAAATCGAGCAGGCTGCCGCCCACCAGCGCGCGGTAGCGGTCGGAGTCCTTGATCTCGTCGAGGCCCGCACAGGCCCGGATTTCGTTTCGGTCGAGAACGCCCTCTGCCAGCCCCCGATCGAGCATCTCGATGCATTCTGTCCTGTTGCCGTCGAGCAGGGCGATCTGGGCGATGTCGAGATAGAGCCCCTTGTTGGCGGGATCGGACTCGAGCGCCTGCTTGAGAAGCGGTCCCGCGTCGGTGAGACGGCCGGCGAGGGCCTTGACCGTGCCGAGACGCTGGCAGAGGAGGGGATCGCCGGGAAACTTGTCGAGAAGCTTCTGATAGACAGTCTCCGCCTCATCGAGACGGTTGAGATCGAGCAGGATCTCGGCCTGGATCTGCAAGGCGTCCTCGCGATCGGAAGCGAGAAAGACGACGTCGTTGATCAATGCCAGCGCTTCGTCGGTCCGCCCCTGGCGCTTGAGAACGCACGCCAGTTGCATCTGGGCCGTGGAGTCGTCGCTGTCGAGGGCGAGGGCTTTCCTGAGGTATTGTTCGGCATCATGGAGAGAGTTGTCCTCGGCAGCCAGAACGCCGAGCCAGTAAAGAAGATTCCGGCTGTGAGTGTTCTCGTGCCGGAACCGTTCGAGTACGCGCCGTGCTTCGGCGAGCCGACCTGTCTTGCGGAGCGAAATCGCCATGTTGACGGCAACAGTACAATCGTCGGGCCCGCCGTCGAGGAGCCGCTGGTAGAGGTCGAGCGATTCGTCGACCCGGCCCACCATGCAGAGCGCATTCGCGCGATTCACCAGAATGTGCCTGTCCCGCTCGAATGACGGCTCGCAATCGGAATCGACCAGGCTCTCGAGGGCCAGATCGTAGCAGCAGAGCGCCGAATCGTAGCGGCCGAGCCGGAAGTGAAGGATGCCGAGGCGGTTCAGGAGACGCGCATCCGAAGGGCGCGCGTCGAGCCCCCGCTGAACCGCGTCGATCGCCTGGTCGAGACGGTTCTGTTCCTCGTAGATTCTCGACAGGACCAGATGGGGCTCGCTCGCCACGGAGTGCTTTTCGGCGAGGCGGTTCAGGCACTCGGTCACGACACCGGTCCGGTTGGTTCTCAGACCGATATCTGCAAGAAGGTTGAGACCCTCGGCGTGGAGCGGATCGATTTCGAGCGCCTCCTTGAGAACGCGGCAGGCCGATGAGAAGCGGTCCTGATCAGCCATGCTGCGCGCCTCGAAAACGAGAAAATCCGGATTGTGGGGGTGGCTCGCGCGAAGGGCGGCGAAGATCTCTTCCGCATCGGCGGGAAAAGAGGTGGCGAGCAGGAATTTGCCGAGCAAAGTCTGCGAGTTGGGCGTGGGATCCTTCTCCGCCGCTCGCCGCAGGAGGCGCTCGGCGACCTGGTATTCGCCGGAGCGCCAGTGGTCGCGCGCACGCTCCACGACCTTCTCGATGATAAACGGTTTTGCCTTCAGAACCGGACTCTCCAAATCGACGCCCTTTTCTTACGGTCCATCGATCTAATAGCACGCGGTGGAGGGTCCGCTCCCTGTCTGAGGCGGGCATTTCTTTTTTTTCCCGCCGTTGCTGTTATAGGGGAGTTTTTTCGAGGCGAGTCTCTATAATCTGGGTCTGCAGGGTTGTGTTATAGAGAGAGGAACGCGCCTTTATGAAACGTTACGGATTAGCGCTTTATACCAACACTTTCGAGGCGGGATTGACCATTGCGTGCGATCGCGGGATCGGAGTGGAGATTCAGAGCTTCACCGACCCGGAAGTGATCGGCGGCGACTGGGACGCGGTTGCGACAAAGTACACCGAGGCGCTTGAAGCGACGCCCCCGGCCTTCGTGATTTTCCACGCGCCCTACGTTGATATCGCTCCTCTCGTTCGCGATCCCTTCGTCATGGAAGCGGTCGTCAAGAGGATGGATTGGGCCTTCGACCTGGCTCAACGTTTCGATGCCGAGGGCATGGTGGTTCATCTTTCCACGCCGCTGAGGCGGATCGACTTCAATCTCGATCTGTGGATCGACAGGCAGTACCAGTTCTGGAAGCCCTACGTGGAACGTGCCGAGCGGGAAGGGAAGATGATCTTTTTCGAGAACAGTTACGAGCCCGACCCTGCTTTTCTCGTTCTCCTCCACGACCGGTTCGCATCGAGCACGGTCAAACTCTGTCTCGATTTCGGTCATGCGGGAACGCTGTGCGAGAGCTCGGTCGAAGAGTGGCTCACCGCGGGCAGCCACAGGATCGGCTACATGCACCTCCACAACAACGACGGCTGCGACGACCTGCACGCCTCTCTCGGGGACGGGGTTCTCGACTACTCCGAACTCCTTCCGCAAGCCAGGGCTTACGTCGATCGTGAGGCAACGACCATCATCGAGGTCGACACGGTCACCGACATGGTAGCCAGTTTGAAATATCTCGACGAAATAGGCTGGGGGGTGAACCACGCTCCCGAGGACGATTAGCCCGTCACGAAGAAAGGGTTGAGAAGCTCCTTCCATGCCGGACTATATGTCTTTCACGGCCAGACTAGATGTCTTTCACGCTGATTTCATTCTCCGGCGCCGCAAAGAAGACCGAGAGGTTTTTGACCAGGTTCCCCTGGTAGACCAGTTCGGGATGGTCCCCGGGGCCGTAGCGATAGATGCTGCCTCGAGGCGTGATGAATCCCACTGTTTCGAAATCGGGATTCTTGACGAGCACGCTTCCCGCTGCGGTGTATGTCTGCTCGGACTCGGTGATCGGAACCTCGAGGAAAGTCACCACATATCCGACGACCCCATCGCCCACGTGGACAGTCTGGGTGGACGTGTAGGACGAATCCCGTTCCGCCAGGGGGGCGATGGAAATCAGGGTTGTTATGATCTGCGCCTCTTCGTCTGTGCTGTCCGCGGCGCATCCCGAGAGACAGACGGCAAGAACTCCAGCGAGAAAAAGTAACGACTTTGACATGTCTCTCTCCTACTGTTTCCAGGTTGCGAGTCAACGCACAAAGGGGCAGTATAATAAGGGCCCTGCCGGTCTGCAACATGGAACCCGTACCAGGAGATTCTGTTTGACCTTAGGAGATTCGATCTTCAGCCCCGACGGCAAGCTCGCCCAGACCATGGCCGATTACGAGATCCGCCCCCAGCAGGAGGCGATGGCCGACGCCGTGGGCCGGACTCTGGCCCGGGGCGGCACCCTCATGGTCGAGGCGGGCACCGGGGTGGGAAAGACCTTTGCCTACCTCGCGCCACTGCTCTTCGGAGACAGGGACATGGGTGGCGCGCGCACCGTGGTGTCGACCGGCACGATCGCTCTGCAGGAACAACTCGTGTGCAAGGATATCCCCTTCCTCCAGGATCTCCTCGAAACTCCGCGGCCCTTCGCACTTCTCAAAGGGCGGTCCAACTATATCTGCCTGCGGCGACTCGACCTGGCCGGCGCTCTGCAGCAGGAGCTCTTCGATGTCGACGAGGAACGCCGCGAGTTGCAGAGGATCGCTTTCGAGACCGATTCGGGCGCTGCCACATTGCAGGATCTCACCGTCAATCCGCCGCGGTCGGTGTGGGCGGCCGTACGCGCCGAGGAGGGAAACTGCGGGGGGACGACGTGCCGCCTGCGCGCACGCTGTCCCTTTCGCAAGGCGCGCGCCGCGGCCGCGGCCGCTGACCTTGTCGTTGTGAATCACGCTCTTCTCACGGCCGACATGGCGCTCAAGGCAGAGGGGTCGGCGATCCTGCCCGAGTATGAGATCCTCATCGTCGATGAGGCCCACCGCCTCGAGAACGTGGCCGCTTCAAATCTCGGCATCGACCTGCGCGCCGGCGGTCTGCTCGGCTACATGCGTACCCTGGCGCCAGGCAAGAAGGGGGGCTGGCTCCGCTCCCTCGGCGCGTCGCGGGCGGCGAACGATGTGCGCCGCGCCTTTCCCACGGTCTTCGCCTTTTTCGAGGAGCTGCGCCGATTCATGGCCGGCGTGGGAGATAGGACCTACCGGATCACGATGCCCTACTTCGTTCCCGACACGCTGTCGCCGGTCCTCTTCGATCTGGGCGCCTCGGCCAAGGACGCCGCGCGGAGAGCCGGCACCGACGAGGCGCGCACCGAGCTCCACGCCATCGAGGATCGTCTGAACAACCACGGCCGCGCCCTGCGCGCCGTGCTCGATATGAGCGCGCCGGGCCACGTCTTCTGGGCCGAGGTCGACGGCACCGAGTTTCGGAATCCGTCGCTCCGCTCGTCGCCGGTCGAGGTCTCTTCGGTCCTGCGCGAGAAGCTTTTCGGGCCGCCGCGCAGCACGGTGCTCACCAGCGCCACTCTCTCCGTTCCGGGCGCGGCGCCCTTTGATTATTTTCGCTCGCGCCTCGGTCTCGATGCGGGCGACGAGCTCATTCTCGGCTCGCCCTTTGACTACAAGCATCACGTGAGCCTTGTGGCTCACCAATCGATGCCCCCGCCGTCGAACGAGGAGGATTACCTCGATGCGCTCGGGCCGGCGATCATGAAGCATCTTGCCCGCAACGAGGGGGGCGCCTTCGTGCTTTTCACCAGCTACAAGGCGCTCAACCGGGTCTATGAGCAGTGCGCGGCTGATTTCGAGATGATGGGATACACCGTGCTCCGCCAGGGCGGCGACCAGGGTGTGCGCGCCATGCTGGAGACCTTTCGCAGCTCCCAGAGTGCCGTGATCCTCGGCGCCGACTCCTTCTGGGAAGGCGTCGATGTGCCGGGCAAGGCGCTCACGCTCGTGATCTTGACCCGCTTCCCCTTCGCGTCGCCGGGCCATCCGCTCGCCGCGGCGCGCATCGAGGCGCTCGACGCCCAGGGCCGGAATCCCTTCAAGGAACTGACCCTGCCCGAGGCGATCCTGCGGTTCAAGCAGGGTTTCGGCCGGCTGATCCGACGGAAGGACGACGCGGGTACGGTGGCGATCCTCGACTCGCGCATCGCCACGCGCTGGTACGGCCGGCTTTTCTACCAGGCCTTGCCCGAGTGCGACGCATCGGTCGAGTGAGAACTACCTGTAAGCGTGCAATCCAGGCAGAAGGTAGGTGACCCCGAAGTAGGTGAAGAGGATCGCCGCGTAGCCGACGATATTGATCAGAGCAAGCACCCCTCTCGGCGCCCGGAAAAAGATCCGCAGGTGGAGGAAGAGGGCATAGATCGCCCAGGCCACCGTGGCCCAGACCTCCTTGGGATCCCATCCCCAGTAACGGCCCCACGACGAGTGGCCCCATGCCGCACCGGTCGAGATTCCGATCGTGAGAAAAAGAAATCCCCACGCCACGAGAAGGTAGGCTTTGCGGTCGAGATCGTGAGCGAGACTGTCCGTTTGCGGAGCGTTCTCGGGCGCGGAATGAGTCGTGTTCGATTGACTGGTGGCCCACACGAACGCAACGCGACAGAGATAGGCCGCGTGAAGGCCGAAGGCGACGAGAAGAATCGCGTAGGAGAGCATGATGGTCAGGATGTGCACCTGGCGCCATGGCGACTGAAGGATGGCCACGAGGGGTGCGATCATGTACCCCTGGGGATCGAGGAAGAGAGATCCGGTGAATCCGACAACAGTGAGAATCGCGCTCATGGCGCTGTAGATGCGGCTCTTCAAGATCCTCTCGAGGAGAAGGCCGATGAGGGGCACGAAGAAGAGCACGACGAGGTAGACCTCCTGCAGATTCTTGAGAGGCAATCTGCCGGCGATCGCGGTATGGCCCGCGATGATCCAGCAGTTCCACAAGATTCCGAGGAGCAGCACACCTGACGCGGCGCGCCCGAAGAGACGGTTGCCGAAGAGAGAGCTCCGACTCATAGCCTGCGCCAGAAAGAGAAGGCTCGCCAGGACGAAAACGATGAGACCGACCATCTTGAAATCGATGGCGTAGTAGATCAACTCCAGACGAACCATGCCCGGCGACAGGAGAGTCTGTTTCACATCGGGAGATTGGGCCACATTGCGCTGGGCATTCTCGATAGCATCCACGCACGCGCCGAAGGCGGCGGCGTCTCCCGAAAGGTAGCTCTTCTCCAATCCTTCGAACGCCTCCACACCCGGCCGCAGCAGTTCGTGACCGTGCGCGAGGAGCGCGCGCGCCTCGTCATGGTTGAGCCACTCGCCGCTCGAGTTCGTGGGATCGGGCAGATAGCGTAAATCTCCAAGCGGATCGCGCAGCCGGTTCACACGCCCGAAGAGGTCCATGATCTGTTCGCGGAGCGTCTCCATCTTTTTCAGGCTGTCTTTGTCGACCTCTTCGCCCGATCCGTGGGAGTCGACGAGGGATTGCGCCTCCGTCACCAAATCCACCATGCGATCCCGCGCGTCGACCACCTCGTGGGCGCTCAGGGACCTTCGGCCATCAAAGAGGGCGTCGGCCAGCTCCCTGTCGACCGCAAACCAGGGGGCGTCAAAGAAATCGTCGCGCGCGAAGAGCAAGCGCATGTAGTTTTCGCTGTGCGATCGGTCGTCGAGAGCCGCCCTGCCGAAGAGATAGATCAGCTCTTCGCGGGCGTGGGTGGCAAAGGGTTTCATCCGCCCCCTGGAGAGCACCACGAGATCGTCGAGCTCCGCGGCGTCGATCTCGGAGAGCGCCCCCTCCTCGGCCCGGCCGTCGGAACCTCCGGCAAGGAGAGCGAGCAGAAGGAAGATCGCGAAGAATGAACTCGGTCGTCCGACCATCATGGCGCCACCTCCGATTTCAGCCGGCGTTTTCGCAGGGGGGTGCGCACGAAGCGGTTGGTGTAGAGCCAGAGCAACCCGGCGGTCATGACCAGAAAACCGATGGTCACGAAAGGCAGGCCCGGATCGAATGCCACGGCGAAGATCGAGTAACGAAAGGGAGGCTGTTGATCCATTCCGGACTGGTAGAGACGAAAACGATTCTTCAGGAGGGGCGCATTCGTCTCGATTCGGGCGGGCTGGGCGTCGTCGTCGTGATCCTTGATCGTCACGAACGAGTAATAGGCCTTGGGGATGCCCGAGGCGGGCCAGTACTCGGCCACGGCATCGTCGAGGGTCAGCTCGAAACCGAGGGGCAGGGTGGCGCCGATCGAAGCCCGCACCCGGCCGTCGACGGAGAGAGCCTTCCCCGTGTCGGCATTGATCCACGCGGGCACGCCCTCCTTGCCTATCCGGACCCTGAAAGCGGGCGGTCCCTCGCCGCTCTCGTCGAGCACGATTTTTTTCTCGAACTGCGATCCGGCAAAGAAAGACGAGACGCTGACCCGCAGCCCGTCCTCGCCGATATCGAGAGGAGTCCGTGCGTTCAGAACGAGCGGTTCTCGATCGGCATCTTGCCAGGCCTGGAGATCGCCCGTGCCATCGGAAAGGAGGAGGAGCGTCGCCTTTCCAGAGGGCTGATGAAAGTGGACCGCTGTTCCGTCATCGAACCGGTTGCCGTGGAACTCGACGAGGGAAAAGGAAAAGAGTGTCTTCTCTCCGCAAGGGCCTGACACGTCGAGCTTGACAGCCGGATTCAGAGGCGCGTCGTCGGGTCGCGGTTCGCGGCCCATCTTGAAGTTGGGATGGTACTCGACGACGGTGATCGTGTAGTCGCCCTCGGTCTTTTTCGCGCCGATGTCGCCGGGCAGTTCGATGGGAACGAAGATGGCCGGCCCCTCGGGCGGCCGGACCTCGATCCATTGCCCGAAGGTGGCGCGCACCAGGTTATCGCCGCTTTTTTCGGCGGCGAAGATGATCGTCGACAGGTCAGTCTCGCCAAGCGTGATCGAGTCCCCCTCGCGCAGGGTAATGAGCCGCTGCCGGTCGGAGGCCACCTCGAGGCTGATCGCGGCGCGTCCAGTGCCCGCCGGCGCTTCGGTGATCGACTCCTCGATCGTGCTCGACGGCATGCGGTCCACAATGGTCACTACCTTTCCGATCTCGGCGATAGAGAGACTCCCCGATCCGAAGGGATTGAGGGAGTCGAGAAAACCGCGCGACTGAAAGACCCCGTCCCCGGTCAGAACGAAATCTCTGGTCTCGATGCCCCGCACGGTCTCGAAGTCGAGATGGAGAACAGGGCTCTCCACACGGAAGGCGCTCAGGCTCGATTCTTCAGAGATCGGCAAGTCTCCCCGGATTCCGATCTGCCACGTGAAGAAACCTCCGGTGAGAATGAGCAGGAAGCCGACGTGCATCAGACTCCCCGGGAGCCGCCTGGTCGTCCACCAGTTGCGCTCGATCGCGTTGCAGGCGAGGTTGATCCAGACGGCCCAGAGCATGCCGGTGAACCACCACGAGAGGTAGAGCCGATAGGGCGTGCGCCCCGTGTCCTCCACGGCTTCGGCCACGGTGATCGCCGCCATGACCAGCGCGCCGGCCAGCATGAGGTAGACGGTCAGCCACCTCGAGGCAAGGAGTTTGATGACGAATGAAATCAAATGAGCCAATCCAAGCATACAAAGAGGGATAAACAGGCATTTAATAGACTTTTTCCGCCGGATGTCAACTCCTCTTAGCCGGCCGGCGGGCCCTTTGGGGAAGAATTCTTTTTTGGCCGCCCGCCCTACGTGCGATAGGATGTGCGCGTGCGGTCGGTTGATTCTGGTTTTTCAGGAGGCCCAATGGCGCAGCGTGGTACGGTCCTGCTCGGACTCATATTTGTTGCTCTCAGCCTGTGGGGATGCATGCTGCCCGAACGGGAGGAGCGCGAAATCCTTTTCGACGTGCCGATCCTGGCGACCTACGCCTCCTCGGAGGAGAGCGACGCCTGGGGGCTCAACCTGCTCGGAGGACTCTTTCAGTGCGACGTGCACGCCGCGGGCAGCCACACCCACTTCTTTCCGCTGCTCTTCAACACCGAGGGGCCTGAAGAGGATTCTTTTTTTCTCCTTCTTCCCTTCTATTATCATCGCCGTGAGCCCTTCCGGGAGGAGACCTTTTATTTTCTCGCGGGAAAGCAGGAGATCGACGGCCGGACCATCTACCGGCCTCTCTACCCTCTGTTCAGCTTTTCGCCCACTGATGCCGCCGGCCGGCGGAGCTTCTTCCTGTTCCCTCTCGTCGATCTCGACGTCGACGGCGATCGGGGCCGGCTCGACATCGTCAACGTCCTTGGTCTGGTCAAAGTCTTCGGCCACCAATGGGGCCTGCCGCCCGAACCGGGCGCCGAGCCGGGGACCGATGGAGCCGGCGGCAGCCGGCGCGGATCATTTGCGCTTCTCAACGTGCTCAATATTTTTCAGCTCGCCGGCGGACGCGATCTCGGCGCATACGAGGACTTTTATTTCGCCACTCTTCTCGGGAGCGAGAGGCTCTCGCTCTTTCAGCGCCACTGGCGGCGCGACGGCACTGACGGCCGTACGGTTTTCTTTCCCCTCTACTGGCATTTCCGGGATGAGGCGGCGGAGTGCTATCATTTCTGGCCCTTCTTCTCCACGTCGAGCGGCACTGCCGAGAGCGGCTCCGCCTGGACGCGGACCGGGGTCCTGAGCGACATGTTCTCCCTCAGAAAAGAGGAGGGAGTCAAAACACTCAAGCTCTTCTGGTTCATTCCCATCTAGTGGGGTGGCGGAGAGGACAGTTGATTGGAGCGTTCAAAATGTCTGGACTGATTATTCTACTCGCTCTGTTGTTCGGGTCCGCGTCGGGAGCGTTCCAGGACTGGAACCAGCTCATGAACGAGGCTGACGGCCTCATGGCGGCCGGTGACTACGAGGCGGCGTCCAAGGTCTTCCAGAACGTCCTCGACGAGGAGCCCGACAATGTGCGTGCCCTCGTCAGCCTGGCGCGGCTCTATGCCACCGCGGAGGAGCCGAAATATTACAACGGCAAGCTATCTGTCGATTTCGCGGTCCTCGCCCTCGACCGGGCGCCGGGCAATCTAACTGTCATCGAGGTGCTCGCCGAAGGGTACTTCGCCCAGTCGCAGTTCGAGCGCGCCGTGTTCGAGCTCAAGAAGTGCATCGCCGCCTCCCCGCGCAACGCGTCCTGCTACAAGAAACTCAAGCGATTCGCAATGACCTGGAAGAGACGGCTCGAGGTCGACTATCCGGGTCAGGATATTCCGTTGAAGGCCAAGGTCTTCGCCTCTCTCGGCGAGGCGGCCTACCACCTTGGCGACAAGCCTGAATCCCTCGACCTCCTCAAGAAAGCCTACGAGATCGACTCGGAACTTCCGGGGCTGCGTCTTCATCTGGGCCGAGTGATGATCGAGACGCAGAACGCTGACGAGGCGGTTGAGGTCCTCTCGGCCCAGGGTGAGGAGATAGGCAAGGATGCGTCCCTGCTCCATCTCCTCGGCCTGGCCTTTCTCGACCTGGGCGATCACAAATCAGCCGTGGAGAATTTCAGGGCGGCGCGCCGTCTCCAGCCCGCGCTCGATGGGCTTCTCACCGACATGGGCAAGGCCTATCTCCTCATGGGGCAGAATGTGCGGGCCGTGATGGTTCTGCAAGAGGCGCTCGACTACGTGGGGCGTTTCACCTTCGAGGAGCGCCGCGAGCGGTCGACGATCCATTACTATCTGGGCAAGGCATTCATCAGAGCGGGCGAGTTCGACAAGGCGCTCGACGTGCTCTTTCAGGCCGCGGCCGCCCTCGACGGCGAGCCGCGAGCGGAGGCGGAGCTCCTGGCGCTTCACGCCAAGCAGCGCACCAACAGGGGATCGGTCCGAAGCCGGCTCGCCCGGAGCGGGGCCGACAGATGGTCCACACCCGTCGTCTTCGCCGACGTCACCGCTCGGGCCGGCCTGGCCGACTCGAAGACCGGCCCGGGAGGCGCGGCGTGGGGCGACTTCGACGGCGATGGCGATCCCGACCTTTTGTCCGAGGGAAAGAGGCTCTTCAAGAACAACGGCCGCAACGGATTCAAGGATGTCTCGTCCGATTCAGGCATCACCCGCGTCAAGGCCGCGGGCGGTGGACTCTTCGCCGACACCGACAGCGACGGCGATCTCGATCTCTTCGTTTTCTGCAGCCGGGCGGGATTCAAGGATCGCCTCTTCGTCAACGAGGGAAAGAGAGGTTTCAGGGATGCCACCGAGCAGGACGGCAGCCCGGGCGACCCCCTTCCCACGGCGGCGGCCGCCTTCGGCGATCTCAACGGGGACGGCGCGGTCGATCTCTTTCTCGCGAACGGCGCCGTGCAGACAGAGGGCATCGCGAGCGGCACTCCCAACAGCCTCATGATCAACGACGGAACAGGTCTCTTTAGTATGGCGACTCAACCGGCTGGTGTGGTTCTCGATAATCCCCGCAGCGCGTCGAGCGTCGTCATCGTCGATTACGACAATGACGGCGACATGGACATCCTGGTGGTCAACCGCGATCTCCAGCCGAACACGCTCTGGCGCAACGACACGGTCGAGACCTTGACATTCACCGAGTGCGGCGCCGCGGCCGGGCTCGTGGGAAGCGATCATTTCGGTCGGTATGGTGATTCGCGCGCTCTCGTCCCGGGCGACCTCGACAGCGATGGGGACATCGATTTCTTTCTCACAAACGCGGTCGCGCTCATCGACAGGAAGACAGCCGACATGAGCCAGATCCTGCTCAACTCGGGACGGCCCGATTTTGCTTTCAGCGATGTCTATGGCGAGTCGGGGCTATACTACGACGAGTTACCCCAGGGAGCGGCGCTCGGCGACATGGACAATGACGGCGACCTCGATCTCCTCGTGGCTGACAGCGGCGAGAAGGGATTCCTGCGCCTCTACGTCAACAACCGCAAGGGGCTGTTTCACGATGCAACCTGGCTTTCCGGGCTGATCGCGCCAAGGGCCGCGGGATGCGCTCTGGCCGATTATGACGGAGACGGCGACCTCGATCTCTTCGTGAGCGGCGCAGTCGGCAAGCTCTTCGCCAACTCGGGCAATGACAATCACTGGATCGGTTTCAGGCTCGAGGGGGATGCGTGCAACGCCACGGGCATCAGTGCCCGCGTCACCATCGACATGGGCGGACGGTCCCAGGTTCGTGAGGTGACTTGCGGAAGGGGGATCTTCCAGGACGACATGGCTGTTCACTTCGGACTCGGCGCGGAGAAGGGCCGCGTCAACGCCTCGATCCGGTGGCCCAACGGCAAGAGCGTCTTCCTGACGAACCTGAAGCCTGACCGGTATCACACCGTGAAGGAGTAGCTGTCTCAGAACTCCGCCGCCTCCTGTTCGCTGATCGATCCTTTGCGCAGCGCCGCCTCGATCGTCATTCCCGTGAGAGCCTGGTATTTTTCCTCCAGCTCGGGGCAGAGTGCGCGGATCGCATCGAGGTGGGTGTGGACCGTGTGTGTGTCGCCCCGCTCCACCGGTCCGGTCAGCGCCTGGGGAAGTCCCTCGGTGC
The DNA here is from genome assembly GCA_964464495.1 of uncultured Phycisphaerales bacterium. Classification (GTDB taxonomy): domain Bacteria; phylum Planctomycetota; class B15-G4; order B15-G4; family CAYZWU01; genus CAZUHB01. The sequence continues at coordinate 19,683 of CAYXGI010000012.1, read as the reverse complement.
GCGCGTTCTTCAGGGTTCCGTCGATGAGCGGCATCAGGGCGTCGAGCGCGGTTTTCCGGTCCATGCCGGTCTTTTCCATCAGATCGACGCTGAGGCAGAGAACGGATACGAGGAAATTCGACGCGGCCACGGCGGCGGCGTGATAGAGCGGTTTCGTGTCGGTGCTGATCGTGATCGGCCGGCCGCCGACGGCGTTGGCGATCGCCGTCGCTGTCCGGACCGCGTCAGCATCGCCCTCGCACGCGAAGATCGATCCCCCAACCAGTTCGAGCGCTCGTTGCGGATCGGGGAAGGACTGAAGGGGGTGCATCGATCCGACCCGCGCTCCGGCAGCGGCCGACGCGGCGAGGATCGACGAGCTGAGCGCACCCGAGAGGTGGAGGACGACGGTTCCTGGCTTCACGCTCGGCGCGATCGACCGGTCCGCCTCCTCGATGGCCCGGTCTGGTGTGGCGATGATGATCGTGTGCGCGGCCGCAGCGGCCTCGGGCGCGGTCATCGGCGTGCCCTGCTCCATGAACCGACACGCCTCGCGCGTTGATTCGGCACTGCGGCAACAGACACCGCGGATGGAGACGCCCGCTTTCGCGAGAAGTCTGCCGAGAGGACGGCCTGCCGAACCGCAGCCAATGAAGGAGATGTCGAGAATCGTTTCAGTCATGAGTCGAGGTGTCTGTGAAGTTGCGCCGTCAATAGATTCCGGCACTGAAGGAGCTCTTCCCCTCATTGTCGTCGGTTTTTTCTTCTGATCTTGGCTGAGGGTCGTCCTTCTTCTCGAAACGGTCCGGGCCCCCGGTAAAGATCTCCTCGTCTATGTTGGGCGCAGTGTAGCCCGGATCGCGGGCCCGATCGAGTTCCTCGTGGAAGGCTTCGACGATCTGGCTCTGGATCCTCTCGCGGCAGCCCGAGTTGATGGGGTGGGCGATGTCGGTATGGAGCCTCACGGCCCCTCTCCTCTGCCGTTTGAGCCGGTTCGGGTCTAGTTTGTGACCGCAGCCGTTGCAGAACTTGGCGTTGAGATGATTCTTGGTGCTGCACCGGGTGCAGTGGTCGGTGACCTTGCGGCTCGGCATGGCCACAAAGGGCCCGTTCGTTCCTTCGATGATCTTGATGTCCCGGATGACGAATTCGTCGTTGAACGTGATGGTACAGAAACCCTTGAGCTTCTCGTCGCGCGAGTCCATGAGCTTGACGCGTATCTCGGTGATCTTCATCTGTCTAGTACCTCCCGGCCGAAGTTACTGGTTGCTCGGTGTGTAGCTCCTTACATCGAACATCGCTGGTGAATACTCACCCTGAAGAGTACTTGCATCCAGCGATTTTTCTGTGTCGTTGAGAACCATCCTGAAGAAGGTCGATCCTGAGCCGGATAGAAAATAAGCGCCCAGACCTTTGCTCTTAAGTAGTTCCCGAAATAGTCTCAATGAGGACGCTGTCCTGAAAGCCGCTTCCTCGAGACGGTTGAAAAACGCCGTGGCGAGGGCTTGTGGCGTCCCGTTCCTTAATATATCAATAAATATACTGGAATCATTCTTAGTTTTTGTCAAGACTAAATTTAAGTTTTGAAAGACATCCCTCGTGATCGATGGAAACCCGGGATAAACCAGGCTGAAGCGGAACGGCCCGACCCCCTCGATCGGCTCCACATTCTCGCCCCGGCCCGTGCAGAGCGCTGTGCCGCAGGCAAAAAAGAAGGCCATATCCGATCCGAGCTCATTGCCCATGGCGATCAGCTCATGGCGCGCCAGAGGCTCACCCGCAATCAGGTTCAGGCCGACGAGAACAGCCGCGGCATCGGACGAACCACCGCCGAGGCCCGCGCCCACGGGAATATTCTTGTGAAGGTGAATCGCCGCTCCACCGAGACAGCCCGCTCTGTTGAAAAAGATCTGCGCCGCTCTCAGGCCGAGATTCCGGCTGTCCGGTCCAGCATCGATCCCCGAGGTCGAGAAGGAGATTCCCTCTTCGGTGCGCGTGATACTGATCTCGTCGAAGAGGTCGACGGTGTGCATGATCGTCTCGAGGTTGTGAAAACCATCAGCCCTCTTTCCCACAACCTCGAGAAAGAGGTTGAGCTTGGCCGGGGTCTTGATGTCGACTTTGCCCGGGCCGTGACTCGTGACGATCATAGTGTTTTTCTATCGGGGGATCGGCTGGTTGTGTTTGTCGAGAATGATCACCTTCGGCTCGAAGGAGGCCGCTTCCTTGTTGTCGACCATGGCGTAGGAGATGATCAGGATGACGTCGCCCTCTTCGACGAGCCGGGCGGCGCCGCCATTGACGCCGATGATGCCGCTGCCCGCTTCTCCCGTGATCACATAGGTCTCGAACCGGACGCCTGAGTTGACATTGACGACCTGGATCTTTTCGTTGGGAAAGAGATTGGCCGCCTCCATCAGGTTTGCGTCGATGGTCAGGCTTCCCGTGTAGGCCAGGTTGCGCTCCGTTACCGTGGCCCGGTGAATTTTGGATTTCATCATGAATCTGAGCATGACCGGTCTTCCGTGAAACGACAGTTGTCTATCAACCGTGTCTGGCCCACCCTCACTGCCAGGGCGAGCATCGTGCCCGGAGCGACCTCGGAGGCCTCCTCGAGATCGCTCAGAGAGACTAGAGAAATATAATCAACCGCAACGCCTTCGACACCCTGAAAAAATCTTTCCGTTTCGTCGATCAGCGCCTGGCGATCCTTTTTTTCAGCGCGGTAGAACTCCTTGGCGTTCTCGATCGCCCGCGGAATCAGCAGGGCTCTCTGCCGTTCGTCGCTGCTGAGTCGCGCGTTACGGCTGGAGAGAGCGAGCCCGTCGGCGTCGCGCACAGTGGGCAGGCACCTGATCGCGACAGCGAAATTCAGGTCCTGAACCATCCTCTTTATAATAGCCGCTTGCTGCGCGTCCTTCCAGCCGAAATAGGCCCTGTGAGGGTCGACGATGTTGAAGAGCTTTGTCACCACCGTGGCCACACCGCGAAAGTGACCCGGCCTGTCGAGGCCGCAGAGGTGATCGGGCAGGCGGTCGAGATCGATCCAGGTCTCGTGGTCCCGGGGATACATCGCCTCGTCGGCCACGGTGAACAGGGCCGAGCACCCCGCGCTTTCGAGCATTGCGGCATCCCGCTCCAGGTCACGCGGATACTGCTCCAGATCTCTTTTTTCGTTGAACTGGGCGGGATTGACGAAAATGGACGCCACCGTCCGGCCGCACTCGTTCACGCTCGCGCGGACCAGAGAAAGGTGGCCCTCGTGGAGTCCTCCCATGGTGGGCACGAATCCGACCCTCTCTCCCTGAGCGCGGGCATCGGCCGTCCAGCGCCGCATGTCGTTGATCGTGTCGAGGATGTCCATGGCGGCCTTCAATCCACACGAGGAGGACCGTGAAATTTCCGGCCCTCGACCGGCTCTCCGCCGGCTCGAATCCACCTCTCGAGCAGGTCTGAAACCTTGTCTTTTGAGCGTGGGTCAATAAACCGTGGAATTATATCTGCAAGGGGCTGGAGAACAAAGCCCCTTTCGCCGAAACGGGGATGAGGAATGACCAACCCGGGCTCATGGACAATCAAATCGCTGTAAAATATTATATCCAGGTCGATTGTGCGCGGACCATTTTGGGCGATCCGTTGCCGGCCCTGTTTTTTTTCGATTCTAAGGAGTGCATCGAGAAGCTCCCCGGGGGCGAGAGACGTCTCGATCAGGGCTGCGGCATTGAGAAAGAGCCCCTGGGGCGGTCCGCCCACAGGTTCTGTCTCATAGAGGCGCGAGCAGCCGACCACCCCTGTCTGGTCGAGCCGGCCCACGCTTTCGATCGCTGCGCGCAGCGCGGCTTCACGGGGGGGGATATTGGAGCCGAGGGCTATAATCGCCTGCACCGTCAAAGGTTCGACCTCAATCGCCGGGGCTCTTGCCGTTGGCGGGTTGGTCCTTCTCGGGAGAGATGAAATTCTTGCAGATCTTGAATCCCGTCAGGATGGGACCGGACAGAACGAAGAGGACAAAAGTGGCGAAGATCGCCCAGTCATGGCAGAAGGCGATCAGGAAGAGGCAGAGCAATCCCTGGGCAAGGTAGTTGAAGGTCTTGCGGCCTCTCACGTAGCGGCTCACAACGTGGACGTATTCGATCCGGCTGATCATGAGCAGTCCCAGGAGGGGCGGCACGAAGATCGACGCTCGTTTCAAAGTCAGCACCACTGGATCACTCAGGGTGAATCCCAGGGAATCTCCTCCCTCGAAAAGAAAAAAGACCGACGAGGCGATCACCCCGGCGGCTGCCGGAGAGGGGAGCCCAGAAAAAGCTTTGTGCGTCTTGTCTCCCGAATCGGTTTCGAGCGAGTAGCGGGCGAGGCGCAGCACGGCGCAGAGCATGTAGAGCGAGCTGAGCAGAAGGGGAAGCTTGACATTGTAAGCGATCCCCGCCTCGATCATTGTCTGCTCGTAGAGGACCTTGGCCAGGAGCGCGGGCGCCACGCCGAAGCTGACGATGTCGGTGAGAGAGTCGAGATAGACGCCGAACTCGGAGGTCTGGTTCGTGAGTCGCGCCACGCGGCCGTCGAGGGCGTCGAAGATCATGGCGAGAAAGATGAACCATGCCGCCTGGATGATGTTGTCCGCGAATCCCTCGCTGCTCTGAAACGCCAGGCCGTCGACGACCTTGGAGATGGCCAGAAAACCGCAGAAACCATTGCCGAGGGTGAGCAGGGTGGGAATCAGGGCGATTCCTTTTTTCACGCGCATGGCGCCTAACCTTCCTTCGACTGGACCTTCGACTGGGGCGACGTGATCTTCGCCAGCACAGTCTCACCAGCATGCACTTTGGCGCCGATTTCGACAAGAACCTTATCGACGCGCTTCGCCGGGATGATGAGCTCCGTGCGCGAGCCGAATTTGATCATGCCGTACCGTTCGCCGCGGCCGATCGTCGAGCCCGGCTCGAGCCGGCAGATGATCCGTCGCGCGATCAGACCGGCGATCTGCCGCACCACCACCTTGAGAGAATGCTCGGCGCAGGAGAGCCCCATGGTGAGCGACTCGTTCTCGGCGCCCGCCTTGGGATTGCGGGCGTCGTGAAAAGCGCCCTTGGTGTAGTCGATCATCTCCACCGTACCCGCGCACGGCGCACGGTTGAGGTGGACGTTGAACACGGAAAGGAAGATGCCGATGCGCAACGCGGGCCCTTCGATATACCGGGGATCGTCGATCTCGGTGATGTCGGCCACGGTGCCGTCCGCGGGGGAGAGCAGATCGTCGCGATCCTCCGGAATGGCTCTTTCCGGATCGCGGAAGAAGCTGATCACCCAGATCATTGCGATCAGCGGGAGGGCGGCCAGCAAAGGATGGACGTAAAGCCAAGCAGCCATGGCGAGAAGGAGCAGGCCGCCCGCGAAGATCACCAGTTCCTTGATGCCGTACTTTGCAATGGGAAGTCTCATCAAATCCTCGCTTTCGATTGCCCGACACTATAGATCAGCGCGGAGACAAAAAAAAGGAGACTCATTCATTAATTGTTGACAGAACCGCTTAATGGCTTTAATTAAATACGATTGTGTACACGGCGGTGGACCTGGGGGAGGAATTCGCTTTGGGTGAGTGCTGCAATTTCGGACCGATCAGTCGCTCGTGAAGAGCTGATTGCCCAGGTCTGATGAAGGATTTTTCATGACTCTCATACAAGAAATTCACGCCCGCGAAATTCTCGATTCGCGCGGCAACCCCACTGTTGAAGCTGTGGTCAGACTCGAATGCGGCGCCGAAGCGTCCGCCTGTGTTCCCTCGGGCGCCTCGACAGGCACCCACGAGGCGCTCGAGCTGCGCGACGGCGACAAGAAACGCTTTCTCGGAAAGGGTGTGACCCGGGCGGTCGAGAACATCAACACCGAGATCGCCTCGACCCTCGCCGGGATCGACGCCCTCGGGCAGGAAGAGGTCGACCGAACCATGATCGCCCTCGACGGAACGGAAAACAAAGGCCGCCTCGGCGCCAACGCAATCCTTGCCGTGTCGGTTGCCACGGCACGGGCCGCGGCCGTGGCTGTTGGATTTCCGCTCTATCGTTACATCGGCGGACTCGGGGCGAACACCCTTCCCGTGCCGATGATGAACATCCTCAATGGCGGGTCTCACGCCGACAACAACGTCGACATCCAGGAATTCATGATCATGCCCGTCGGTGCGGCGTCCTTCAGCGAAGGTCTCCGCATGGGGGCCGAGATCTTTCACAACCTCAAGAGCGTTCTCAAGGCGCGCGGCCTGAGCACCGCCGTGGGCGACGAGGGCGGCTTTGCGCCCAACCTTCGCTCCAACGAGGAAGCGATCGAGGTGATCCTCGAGTCGATCGACAAGAGCGGTTACAAGGCATCGGACGAGATCTGTCTCGCTCTCGATCCGGCGGCGAGCGAGTTCTACAAGGGCGGCAAGTACATCCTCGCGGCGGAGGACAAGCCGGAGAAGAGCGCCTCCGAGATGGTGGCATTCTATTCGAAGTGGGTTGAGAACTACCCGCTCATCTCGATCGAGGATGGACTCGCCGAGGACGACTGGGACGGCTGGAAAGAGCTGACCGACGCCATCGGATCGAAGATACAGCTCGTGGGCGACGACCTCTTCGTGACCAATCCCGACCGTCTCGGCAAGGGCATCGATTCGGGTGTGTGCAATTCGATCCTCGTCAAGATGAACCAGATCGGAAGTCTGACCGAGACCCTCGAAACGATGAACATGGCGCGCGATGCGGGTTACACCAACGTCGTTTCCCATCGATCGGGCGAGACCGAGGACACGACCATCGCCGACCTCGCCGTGGCCACCGGCGCCGGACAGATCAAGACAGGATCTCTCTGCCGCACCGACCGGATCTGCAAGTACAACCGGCTCCTGCGCATCGAGGAGGAGCTCGGGGAGACGGCTCGTTTCGGGAACGGCTGTCTGCGAACACCGGGCGGCATGAAATAGATAGTTGAACTGTCGTCATGGGATAACCAGCCATGAAGAACAGGGCCGGCGTCATCAGCAGATATACCCCACTCTGGGTGATCGTCGGCCTTATGTTGCTGCTCTACTTCTATTCGACCATCCCGGCCATCAAGAACAACCGGCGCCTGTTACGTACGCGCGCCGATCAAAGGTCGAACGAGAAGGACCTGGAAAAAGAGGTCGAGCGGATCAAGAAGATGCTCAAGGCTCTGGACGAGGACCCGATCACCGTGGAGAATGAATTGCGGACACAGTTCGGCGGCGCGAAGAAGGAGGGCGAAATCGTAGTGGAACCGGGAGACTGATTTCTCCTAAATCGGATCGCAGGATGTTTGCTGACATGTTTTTCTTCCGGCTTTTCCCCCCGGCCGTGGTTGTCACGGCCTTTTTTGTCTGCCTGTCGGGTGCTCACGCCCAGAACAGGGTGAGCGAGCGGGACAATTTCCGCAACACCGCCTACGTCCAGACCGACGACGACGAACTCTCCAAATACTTTCGTCTCGCCCTCGGTGCGATCGATGGGGGCAACGATTCCGATGCGGTGGCCAACCTGGTGCGCGCCCTGCGGCGCGGCGGGGACGCTCTCGTTCCTTTTGGCGAGCGGACCTATCTGACCGGCCGGAATGCGGTCTTTCGCAAACTGGCCGCCATGCGCCCCCAGGCTTTCGGCCTTTATATCGAGACCGTGTCCGACGAGTCGAAGCGGTTTGTGGCCCGGGCGCTCTCCCAGAGGAGCGAAGACCTCCTGCGCGAGTGCACGGGCCGGTTTCCGTTTACCCCGGCATCGTACGACGCGCTCAAGATGCTCGGCGATCTGGCGAGCGAGAGGGGCGATGATTTCGGGGCGGCCCGCTCGTACGAGCGCTATCTCGATCAGGCTGGTCGCGCACCGGCCGGTACTCCCGGCCGGCAGGAGACCGACGCGGTCCGACTCGGGCTCTACATTGCGCTTCTCAAACTCGGCCGCCTCGATGAGGCGCAGTCCGTGGCGCCCCGGGAATCGGTGCTTCTCGGCGGCGAGGAGATCGACGCCGTGAGTCTGGCCGACCATGTGGTCCGCCCAGCGGGCGCGCAGAGCGCGGCCGAGGGCGGATGGCCCACGCGCGGCGGCGGCCGCTCGCGCGCGGTGCTTCCTTCTTTCGATTGCGAATCGCTCGAGCTCCTCTGGCGGCACTCCCTGACACACGAAGCAGGCGCGGATCGAGACGATTTCGTCGCGCCCCGCACCTCGCGCGAACAGCGCCGTCTCGATGCGCGGCGGGTGGCGTCGTCGGTCTACCCTGTCGTATGGGGCGGCCGGGTTTTCGTGTTCAACGAGCGCGCCCTTCATGCCTTCGACCTGGAGACGGGCCAAAGAGCGTTTGGTCCGCTGTTCTGGGACTGGAGCCTTCTCTTCGGCGACGAGGAGCCCGATTTCGACAATGTGAGTTACGCGGGCACGGTGGCCGAAGACATCCTCTATGTCGTTCTCAACCGGCGAAGCCGGAACAGTGCCAGCGCGCGGTCCGATCATGCCGGAATTCTTGTGGCCATCGACCTCGCCCGCGAGGGCGCCTGTGTCTGGATGCAGTCTGCTCCGCGAGACGTCGCGCTCGAGACGTCGCGCTCCTTTCCCGGCCGGACCGCCTTCACCGGCGCACCGGTGGTGGCGGGCCGAAGGGTCTACCTGATCGGCACCCATCACACACCGGCCAATGCGGAATCGTGGCTCTTCTGCTTCGATGCCGCGGACGGTTCGCTCCTCTTCAAGCGATTTCTCTGCAGCGGCGCCGAGGTGAGAAAGTTCGGCGTGTCGTCCGATCTCATTACACCCGCCGCGCGCGACCGGATCGAACTCGGCGCACCGCTCGTCGAGCGGGGCGGCATCGTCTACTGCCTCACCAACCTCGGTGTGGCCGGCTCTGTCGACGCGGTCACGGGCGAAATCGTCTGGCTCTTCAAGTACAACCGGATTTTCACTCAAGATCCGGATACCTACGATCCCGCCTATTTCATCGACAATGGCGGGTGGGAGGACTCGCTGCCGCTCTTCGGAAGGGACCGGTTCGTTTTTGCCCCCTCCGATTCCCGGTTTCTCTACACTCTCGCGTCCGAACCTGACGAGGACGGATTCATCGTGCTCGACGACCCGGTCGAGAAGAACCGCTTCGTCTCCTTCATCGGCTACGACCAGGGGAGCGAATATTTTTACTTCACCGCCCGCGAGGGGGGACGTAATTACATCGCAGCCACGGAACGATCGGGCGCCCTGGTCTGGGAATCGGAGTTCTTCGAAAACGAGGACCGCATCACGGGCCATCCCCTTCTGACACAAGAAGCGATCTTCGTTCCAACGCTGCGCTATATATATCGTGTCGATCTCGACGCCGAGGGCCTGATCACCCATAGCTTTGCGGCCCCCACTGGAAGTGGGGCCCCCACTGGAAGTGGGACCCCTGCTGAAAGCGGGAAATTCGACAGCTCGATCGACCCACTCTTTGGAAACATCATCACGACGGGGAACCGGCTGATTTCCGTATCGGACAAGCAGATCCTCGTTTTTTCTCCTTGAAGCCCGATCGGGCGGAGATGTGGAATGACAGAGCCGAACACCGCGGAAGTGTTGAAATCGAAAGAAGGTGCTACTTCGAAAGGTTGAGCGACTATTGATATGAAGAACGTCGCACCCCCTGAGAAAGGAATTTTATCTCCATGTCCATTCCCAACGACGATGTGCAAGCCGCCGGCAAGCTCAGAGAATCGTACAACGCCATCCTCGAACAGCTCCGCCGCGTGATCGTCGGCCAGGAGCAGGTTGTCGAAGAGCTGCTCATCGCGCTCTTTACGCGCGGCCACTGCATCATCACCGGTGTGCCCGGTCTGGCCAAGACGCTCATGGTGAGCTCCCTCGCCAAGACCCTCTCCCTCTCCTTCAACCGGATCCAGTTCACGCCCGACCTGATGCCGTCGGACATCACCGGCACGGAGATCATCCAGGAGAATAAGTCAACGGGCGAGAGGGAGCTCGTCTTCGTGCACGGACCGGTCTTCGCCAACGTGGTCCTCGCCGACGAGATCAACCGCACCCCGCCCAAGACGCAGGCGGCGCTCCTCGAGTCGATGCAGGAGTACCAGGTCACGTGCGGCGGCAAACGCTATCTTCTGGAAAAACCCTTCTTTGTGCTCGCCACGCAGAACCCGATCGAGCAGGAAGGCACCTACCCCTTGCCCGAGGCGCAGCTCGACCGGTTCATGTTCAACATCCTCATCGACTATCCCACGCAGGATGAGGAGTACGAGATCATGCTGCGCACCACGACCGACGTGGTCGACGAACCGGAGACGGTGCTCTCCGCTGAAGAGATCTGGGCGCTCCAGGAACTGGTCAGGCGCGTTCCGATCTCGGAACACCTCGTGCGTTACGCCATGGAGCTCGTGCGCATCACACGCCTCAATGGAGACGACGTCCACGAGTTCATTCGTGACAACGTGGCCTGGGGCGCCGGGCCGCGCGCCACGCAGTTTCTGATTCTCGGCGCCAAGGCGCGCGCACTGATCAAGGGGCGCTACGCCGTGGCGGGCGAGGACATCCGCGCCATGGCCCACCCCGTGCTCCGCCACCGGCTGATCACGACCTTCACTGCCGAGGCCGAGGGCACGACGACCGACAAGATTATCGACCAGATCCTCGAAACCGTCCCGCAAGCAAAGAGCGAGAATCTCTCAGATGGAAAACTCCCTCAGGTACTTGAATCCTGAAGTCCTCGGCGGGATCTCCCGCCTTGAACTCCGCGCCCGCCTGGCGGTGGAGGGTTTTCTGTCGGGAAGACACCCTTCGCCCTATCACGGCGTGTCGGTCGAATTCGCCGAGCACCGCGAGTATGTGCCCGGTGACGACCTGCGCCACCTCGACTGGAAGGTGCTCGGCAAGTCGGACCGCTACTTCATCAAGAGGTACGAGGAGGAGACGAGCCTCACCTGCACCGTGGTGGTCGACGCCTCCGCCTCCATGCTCTACCAGGGCGAGGGCAGGATCTCCAAGTTCGATTACGCGGCCACCACGGCGGCGTCGCTCGGCTACCTGATCCTCAAGCAGCAGGATTTCGTGGGGCTCGGAGTCTTCGATCAGGCCTTGCACACCTACGTACCCCCGAGCAACAATCCCGCCCACCTCATGACGCTCGTCGACGCGCTCGGCAACCTGACTCCGGCGGAAAAGACAGGCCTCGGCCCGGTGCTGGCCGATGTCTCGTCGCGGATCAACCAGCGCGGCATGGTGGTTCTCATTTCCGATCTGCTCGACGAACCGGACGAGATTTTGAACGGACTGCGGCGGCTGCGGACCAAGAAGCAGGACATCATCGTCTTCCACATCCTCGACAACGACGAGACCGATTTTCCTTTCGAGAAGATGTACCGCTTCGAGGGGATGGAAGACCTGCTCAAGCTCACCGCCGATCCCCGATCCTTGCGGCAGGCCTATCTCGACGTGTTCGAGGAGCATGCCAAGGCGCTCCGCCGCGGGTGCCGCAGCCAGGGTGTCGACTACACGCTGATCCGGACAGGCCAGAACCTCGGCGTGGCGCTCACTGCGTTCCTCGCCACTCGCTCCGGATCGGGGCGCGGCCGCGGCACGGGCTCGACGCAGGGCAGAAGGAGGTGATGGGGGAGCGATGGGGTTAAGTTTTGCAAATCCGGCCATGCTCTTCGGCGCCCTGCTCTTCGGCGTTCCGCTGATCATCCACCTGCTCAACCGGCGCCGCTACCAGGTCAAGAGCTGGGCGGCGATGAGTTTTCTCCTGCGCGCCTACAAGCGTACCCGGCGCCGTCTGCGGCTCGAACACTTTCTTCTCCTTCTCGTGCGCTGTCTGATCATCGCTCTGCTCGCCGCGGCCATGGCGCGTCCCTTTGTTCCGTCGGACAGCCTCTTTGCCGGTCTCGGCGAGAGGAGCCGCAGCGTGGTCGCCGTGATCGACGGATCGTACAGCATGGGCTACCGGAACGGTCCGGGAGAGACCGCTTTCGACCGAACCATCTCGGGGGTCAAGCGTCTCGTGCGCACTCTCGATTCGGGCCGGGGCGACACCTGCTCGCTGATCGTGATCGGCCGTGAAGCGGAGTTCGTCGTTCCCCTGAGCGGCCTGCCCGAGGATGTTCTCGTCAAGGTCGAGAATCCAGAAGCAACCCCTCTGCTCCGGGAACCGTCGCAGGGGGGCGCACATCTGGCGGGCCTCGCCGCGCTCCTCGCCGGTGAGGTGGCCGAACAGTCTCGGGGCGGAGCCGAAGTCTTCGTCTTCACCGACATGCAGACGCGCTTCTTCGGCGGGTTCAGAGACGGGAGCGGCTCCGACCGATCGGCCGTCGATGCTCCCGGGGGAACAGCCGCGCTCCTGGCACGCGCCATCGACCAGGGGGTGTCGGTCCGGTTCGTCGACGTGGCCGATGGGGGAGATGATGGGGAGAGCACCCGGCCCAACGCGGCGGTCACCGATATCGTCGCCCTCGACCAGAACATCACGACCAATTCTCTCGCCGCGTTCAGCGCCACGATCACCAATTTCGGAGACGACGATCTCAGAGGGCTGACCGGGTCGTTCCTGCTCGACGGGAAGGTTGCCGAGAAGAGGACCGTCGATGTCGCCGCCAGGGGGCGCGCCACGGTCGAACTCTCCCGGCCCTTCCGCGATCCGGGATTTCACACGGTCTCCTTCCGGCTCGAGCAAGACAACCTGCCCGTCGACGACGAGCGATTTCTCGCCTTCGAGGTGCGCGAGTCGATCGATGTGCTTCTCGTAGACGGCGCCTGGGATTTTGATCCCTTCGAACGGCCCACCGGCGTGATCGGCATGATGCTCAATCCTCTTTTGATCATGGACGACGGGAGCGAGGAGAGCGTCCTCGGCAGGGTGCGCGAGAATGGAACCGAAGCAGACGAAGCGCGCCCCGCGGTTGGGACGGTCTTCAATCCGACGACGATCGATTTCAAGCTGCTCAATGCGGGCCGCGAGGATCCGGGCCGCTACGACTGCGTCTTTCTCGCTGACGTGGAGGGAATTTCAGAAGGCGCCGCCGCTGTTCTCTTCGACTTCGTCTCGAGCGGGGGGCGCCTGGTTTTCTTCATGGGCGACCGTGTCGATCTCCATGCGTGGAATCTGCGCCTCCACGACAATCCCGAAGGTCGGCTGCTCCCGGCCAGGCTGGAGAGAATGGAGGGATCCAGGTCGGACCAGGGGCGCTCGTCGTTCTACAAGCTCACCGCCAGCAGCTTCGATCACCCCGTGCTGCGCGTCTTCGACGATCCCCGTCTCAAGGTTCTTCTCGAGGTGCCTGTCTTCCGGTTCGTGGTCACTGATCTGAACGAGAGTGGAGACGACGCCGCCGACAGGCCGCGCGTGGTGGCCTCTTTTACCGATGCCCTTGGCAACAGTTTTCCCGCGATCGTGGAGCAGCGGATTGGACGGGGGCGGGTGATGCTCTTCACGACGTCGGCTGACGCGTCATGGTCGATGATTGCCGAGAGCCCCAAGACCTACCTGCCCCTGCTGCACGAGACGGTCTATTACCTGGCCACGCGCGATCCGGGGATCTACAACCTCTCCGTGGGCGAAGCGATCACCCGGACCGTGTCCGAGTTTCCCGACAGGATCGCGCTCACCACACCGGGCGACAACGAGAACGTGATCGCCGAGGCCGTGGAAGACAGCCGGTACGGTCGCTTCGTTCTTCCCCTGCAGAATCACCCCCTCGCACGCGCGGGTTCCTACGTGCTCGAAGTCGATTCGAGCGTGTCGGGCAAACGCATGCGCGAGTGCTACTCGGCCAATGTGAATACCCTCGAGGGAGATCTGCAGGAGATCGATGTGCCGACGCTCACCCGGACTTATCCCGGGATCACCGTGGGCGACGGCGACACCACGGGTGACGGTGACGAAGAACCGGACGGCGCGGGCGGTGAACTCTGGAAGACCGCCCTGTGGGCGCTCCTCGCCCTCGTCGCGCTTGAACTGATCCTCTCGTGGAAATTCGGGGACTACAACTGATGGAAGCGCTCCTGAAACGACTCCCGCTCAACCTGATGCAGACAGGCGACGCGGTCCGCACGGAGCAGACCTTCTCCTTCCAGGACGGCCCTGAACCGTGGGTGTTCTTTCTGCTCATCCTGCCCGCCGTGCTTTTCTTCACGATCTACTTCTACCGCAAGGAGAAGGCCGAGATCTCCACCAAGGCGCGTTCGTTGCTCATCGCCTTGCGGTGCGTGCTCCTGATCCTCGTCTTTCTCTTTCTTTTCCGGCCGGTGCTGCTCACGAGCCGGGTGATCGTGGAGAAGCCGCGGGCGTTGCTCCTGCTCGATGACTCGGCCAGCATGCGCGAGCACGATTCCTACAAGGATGAGAATTCGATCGATTCGCTCGCGGCCGCTGCGGGCGTGACGAACAAATCCAGGATCGGATCGTTGACGCGGAACGAACTGGTCGACCGGGTGCTGACCAGCGGTGAGACGAGCATCCTCGGCACCCTCGAGGAGCGCTACGATCTGAAGAAGTGCGCCTTCGGTCCCTCGCTCGTTCCGGTGAGCACCCTCGACGACCTCAGGGCCGAGGGGGAAAGCACCCGTCTCGGCGATTCTCTGGCCAGCGCGGTGCGCGAGTTTCGCGGCCGCGGCCTTTCGGCGATCGTGATCGTCTCCGACGGCCGCTCGAACAGGGGGCGCGACCCGCGCGATGCGGCCTTCGTCGCCGTCAACCAGCAGATCCCGGTGCACACCGTGGGCGTGGGCGATCCGTCGGAGCCGCGCAACGTGGAGGTGACCGGTGTCAATGCACCGACGGTGGCGCTCGTCGGCGACGAGGTGACGTTCAAGATCAACCTCTGGTCGTCGGGCTATGGCGGCCGGCGCGTGGCGCTCGTCCTGACCGACACGTCGAGCAACGCCACGCTCGCCTCGCGCCAGTTCACTCTCAACGACGGGGGCGGCGAGCAGCAGGAGCAGCTCTACTGGAAGCCCGAACTCGAGGGCGACTACACGATCGAGGTTTCGATTCCGCTTCAGGACGGCGAGCAAGACGAGTCGGACAACGTGCTCACCCACGTGATCCGCGTCGAATCGGCCCGGATCAGGGTGCTCTACGTGGAGGGCTATCCGCGCTGGGAATATCGTTTCGTCAAGAACCTCCTTCTGCGCGCCGAGAACTTCGAGGTCCAGGTCTTTCTCCAGTCAGCCGATCCCGACTTCATCCAGGAATCGAGCGGCATGATGCGCCCCCTGTCGGCCATGCCGCGCGACAGGCAGGAGTTGATGAACTACCATGTGATCGTCTTCGGCGATGTCGATCCCGCCCGTCTCGGCGAGACCTGGGACGACTCGCGCGCTATCCTCACCGCGATCAAGGACTTCGTCGAAGCGGGAGGCGGTTTTCTCATGCAGGCCGGTGAGCTCTACAGCCCGTCGTCGTACGGCGAGACACCGATCGCCGATATTCTTCCCGTCATGATCGGCAACTACGAAGAGCAGCGGATCGCCGCCGGGGTGGGCGATGGGGGCGATTACTTCCGGCCCCGGCTGGAAAACTACCTTTCGCCGCACGAGATCCTTCTCCTCGAAAAGGATCCGGTCAAGAACCGGCGTCTCTGGGAAGACCCCGAGTACGGCCTTCCGGGATTCCTCTGGTACTATCCGGTGGAACGGTCGAAACCGGGCGCCGAGGTGCTCGCCCGCCATCCCATGGGCGGGAATCGTTTCGGCAAGCATGTGATCGTCGCCACGACCTATTATCCTCTCGGCCGCACCATGTTTTTTGCCGTCGACTCCACGTGGCGCTGGCGGTTCCCCTACGGAGACAGGTACGTGGAAAAGTTCTGGCGCGGCGCGGTGCGCTACCTGGCGCAGAACAAGCTGAGGCGCAAGGACTACCGTTACGAGCTCTACACCGATCGGTCTCTCTACGATCTCAACGAGAGGATTCACATCACCGCCCGCGTGCGCGACGCCGACTACCGCCTGAGCCGCGAACCGATGCAGACCGTGAAGATCATGAATCCCGACGGCGCCATCGAGGACCTCACCCTCGAACAGACAGCGGGCGGCGAATACGAACGCTCCATCGTGCGCTCCCAGCCGGGGGTCTATCAGCTCTGGATCACCGGCGATGAGACCAACGGGGAGACGCGCCACGCCCTGACGTCGGTGACCGTGGCAGTGCCGCGGCTCGAGGCGGAGAATCCCGTGCTCGACCGCGCCCTTCTCAGGGATGTGGCCCGCGTCACCGGGGGGGAGTATCTCGACCTCCACCAGTCACGGCGGCTGCTCGAACTTCTCGACGATGAGGAGAGAGTGCGGCGCCTCAGCGATCCCGAGCGGCGCGATCTCTGGAGTTCTTGGTGGGTGCTTCTTGTCTTCGTCGGTCTTTTCGCGGCGGAGTGGATCGTTCGTAAGCGGCTGAATCTGCTCTGAGACAGCGCCCTTCACGCCCTCGCCCCGGTTGTTCCAAATATCCAGGTCGATATATAAAGAATATTATGGCATCCATGCGGGATTTTCGTAAAATGCAATAAGATATGTCTATATAAGCCAGAAGCCTATTTCTAAAACTTATGTTGTGAGGAATCCCCCATGCGTACATCGACTCGGAACGTATTCCATCCCGTGTTGCTTCTGATCGGCATCATGCTCCTCGGCGCGCCTCTCTTCGGCCAGACTCAGGTCTCGCTGACAGGCGTGGATGACCAGGGTCCTGTATTCACCGTGCAACGATCGGACTTCAGCAGTATCGATCTCGTCCTGACGGTCGGTTCTTTGCAACGTTCCACAGTGGAAACCAAGGGCGGAACCTTCGATCTCGTTTCCCTGTCCGACTACGGCTTCAGCCGCGACGTGGGCGCGCCGCGCCTGCCGATCGTGCGGGAATTCCTCGAGGTGCCTCACGGCGCGACCTACACGCTCAGCCTGGCCGATGAAGTCTGGGCCGAGTACTCGCTCGCCGATCTGGGCATCGCTCATCCGATCGTTCCCGCACAGGCGCCGGTGGTCAAGATCGAAGGCGCGCGCGATGCGGCTCCCTTCGTGATCGACGAGACCCTCTATGCGACGAACAGCTACATCCTCGGCGAGACCTCCCGGCTCGGCAATGAGAAGATCCTCCGCGGCCGTCGGCTCGTCGATCTCGAGATTATGCCTATCAACTACAATCCTGCTGCCGGCACGATCAGGGTTCTCCTCTCGGCCAGGATCGAGGTGACGCTGACCGGCGCCGATGCCGCCGCGACGCGCGACACATTGCAGAAACTCTCGTCTCCCTCCTTCGACAGGCTCATCTCCAAGGTGGTGGTCAACGGCGCCGCGTTCGAAGCGCCTCTGATCGGCCAGGGAACGGGCAACAGCCGCGCCGTGAAATACCTGATCATCGCGGCGCCGACCTTCGTGAGCAACAGCAAGCTCCAGGATCTGATCGCGCTCAAGACGTCGCAGGGTTTTACCGTGACCCTCGTCGACACGAACACGACCGGAACGAGCGCGAGCAGTATCAAAACCTACATCCAGAACCAGTACAACAGCCAGGGGATCGAGTACTTCCTCCTCGTGGGCGACACCAACACGATTCCCAAGTGGACCGGATCTGGAAGCTACAATCCGAACACCGACCTGAACTACGCCTGCGTCGACGGGACCGACTACTTTCCCGATCTCGGCCGCGGCCGCTTCCCCGTGCGCGACGCCACCGACCTGAACAATGTGTGCGACAAGATCATCGACATGGCCAACCTCGGCGAGAAGAAAGCGGTCTTCATGGCCTCGGAAGACAATTACAACATCTCCGAGGGCACGCACAATTACGTGATCAACAACTACCTCGGCCCCGACGGCTGGACCTATGACAAGCTCTACTGCCACACCTACAACGCCACCACCCAGCAGGTGCGAAACGCCTTCAACGACGGCCGCTCGATCGGGTGCTTCTCGGGCCATGGCAGCACCACCTACTGGGCTGACGGCCCCACCTTCTATCAGAGCGACATCCGCGGGCTCACGAATACCGTGTTCCCCTTCGTGTTGAGCTTTGCGTGCATCACCGGCAGTTACGCTTATACCGAGTGCTTCTCCGAAACCTGGGTGGTCGACGATCATGGCGGCACCTCGTGTTTCGCATCGTCGGAGAGCTCCTACTGGAGCGAGGACGACATCCTTGAGAAGAGGATGTTCAAAGCCTACTCCGACCTGGGCTATAACCTCATCGGCGACATCATCGACTACGGCCAGTACGAGCTCTACCTCTGGATCGGATCGGGCAACTGGGCGCGCATGTACTACGAGATGTACAACCTCATGGGCGAGCCCACCACCGAGGTTCTCGGCACGGGCGGCGGCAGCGGTTCTCCCACACCCGACGCCAAGATCAACGGCTTGGATGGGCCTCTCACCCTCTTCTCGAGTCAGGGCGTCGATTTTACCGTGTCCCTCGATCCGGGCGAAGAGGCGGGCGTGACCTACGACTGGTGGATTTTTGCACAAAAAGACGCGCCTTCGAACGCGCCGTGGTACTGGAAATATCCGGGCATGTGGCAGCAGAGCTGGACTCCGAAGCGGGCTCTGGCCTATGCTCTCGTGACGGTGAACGATTACCTGGTCGGATCGTCGACCAGCCTGCAGAGCGGCAACTGGGAGTTCGTCTTTGCCGTGGATGCGTACAACAATACCTACGAAGGGACATACATCGACACCGTCGATGTTCTCATTTTCTGATCGACAAACCGACGGATCCCAGGCCGCAAGACCTGTGGTCCGTTTTCTTTTGTGGCCATTGAAAACATGAGTTCGAGGACAGTGTTCTAGGAGGAGATCATGGCTTCACTGCCGAAATATTGCGTGATTTTCGCGGCTTTACTTTTTTTTGCCGCATCGGCCGAGATCCAGGCCGCCGATCCGAACCGGGTCCTCACCGTGGACCGATCGGACTTTTCGAAAATCGATCTGACTTTTTCGCTCGGCGATCTGGAGAGCCGGTCAATAACCGCGGGCAATGAAGAGTTTTGCCTTCTCTCCATCGGCGACTACGGCTTCACCGGAGCGATCGGCGCGCCGCGGCTTCCGGTGGTGCGCGAGTTCATCGAGATTCCCCATGGCGCCGGCTATGAACTGGTTCTGTCCGATCTGGTCTTTGCCGAGACCGCACTGAGCGCGATGGGACTCGACGGCCGCATCGTGCCCGCCCAGGAGCCGCTCCCCAAGGCTCGCCAGGCAGCACCCTTCGTGATCGACGAGGCGCTCTACAAGACCGACGCCTACGTTTTCACCGAGACGGCCCGTCTCGGCGAGGAGATGATCGCCCGCGGACGCAGGCTGGTGGTGGTCGAGCTCTTTCCAGTCAACTACAACCCTGTTTCGGGGACGGTCAGGATTCTCGAATCGGCCTCGATCAGCGTCGGTCTGACCAACGCCGACGAAGCCAAGACGCGCGAGACGCTCCTCAAGCGTTCGTCGTCCGGCTTCAACGATTTGATGAGCCGTGTGGTTCTGAACGCCAGTGCTTTCGAAACACCGATCCTGAGTCGGCCCAACGCGGGAGGCTCCCGCGCTCCGGTCTACCTGATGATCGCCGCCCCCAGCTATGCGAGCAATTCCAATCTCCAGCTTCTGAAGACGCTCAGGGCAGCCGAGGGATTCGACGTCTCTTTAGTCGACACGAACACAACGGGTTCGTCAGCGTCAGCCATCAAGGCCTACATCCAGAACGTGTACGACACGCAGG
>CAYXGI010000011.1:16604-106634 GCA_964464495.1 uncultured Phycisphaerales bacterium | reverse complement strand
AGAAGAAGGTCGCCAAGAAGAAGGTCGCCAAGAAGAAGGTCGCCAAGAAGAAGGTCTCGAAGAAAGCAGCCGCTGCTGCTGCGCCGCTGAAGGTGGTGTGGAAGGTTTTCAACTCCAACTACAAGGAAGTGGGCTGCTTCCCATACCCGGAAAAGAAGAAGGCCTACAAGATGGCCGAAGACCTTGAAAAGAAGAAAAAGGGCGAGCACTTCGTCAATGCCGTCAAGGTCTAATTAATCACAAGAGTGTACAAGTTCGTCAGCCGCGTTGCCGGTCCACCCCAGGGGCCGACGATGGCGGAGCCGCGTTCAATAGAGATTCGCCAGATTAAATCGAGTCGATGATCGAGTTGAACGTTGCACTCGGCCGCATTACGTTCTCCGCAAGATCGGGATCGGGGAGGTAGTACCCGCCAAGATCAACCGATCCGCCCTGGGCGGCCAGCAGTTCCTCGGCGATCACGGTCTCCTTCGCCTCGAGCTCTTTGGCGATCTTGGCGAAGCGCTCCTTGAGCGCTCCATCCTTGTCCTGGGCGGCCAGTGCCTGCGCCCAGTACATGGTGAGATAGAAGGTGCTGCCCCGGTTGTCGATCTCGTTGACCTTGCGCGAAGGGAGCCTTCCGTTTTCGAGGTACTTGGACACCGCTTGATCGAGCGTCTCCGCGAAGAGCGCCGCCTTTTCGTTCCCCGACTGTTCGGCGATCATCTCGAAGGAGGGGACCATCGCGCAGTACTCGCCGAGAGAATCCCATCTCAGGTGGCCTTCCTTGAGGATTTGCTGCACGTGCTTGGGCGCCGACCCGCCCGCCCCGGTCTCGAAGAGGCCGCCGCCGTTCAGGAGAGGCACGATGGAGAGCATCCTAGCGCTCGTACCGAGCTCGAGGATGGGGAAGAGGTCGGTGAGATAGTCACGAAGCACGTTGCCTGTCGCCGCGATGGCGCTCTCGCCGCGACGCACCCTATCGAGGCTGAACTTCATCGCCTCTCTGGGCGCCATGATGTGGACGTCGAGACCGGCAGTCTCCTCTTCGGGAAGGTATGCGTCGAGTTTCTTCAGGATCTCGGCGTCGTGCCCACGGTTCCGGTCGAGCCAGAAAACCACGGGCAATCGACTGGCGCGCGCTCTTCTGATCGCCAGCTTGACCCAGTCGCGGATCGCGATGTCCTTGGCCTGGCACATCCTGAAAATATCGCCCGGCTCCACGGCCTGCTCGAGGAGCGTGGCGCCCGAGTCATCGACAACGCGGATCGTCCCGTCGGCGGGCGCCACGAAGGTCTTGTCGTGCGAACCGTACTCCTCGGCCTTCTTGGCCATCAGGCCGACGTTGGACACATTGCCCATGGTGGCCGGATCGAACTGGCCGTTTATCTTGCAGTCTTCGATGCATTCCTCATAGATCGTGGCGTAGCAGCGATCGGGGATCAGCGCGATGCAGTCTTGAAGGGCATCGTCATTGTTCCACATCTTGCCGCCGTCGCGAACCACGTTGGGCATCGACGCGTCGATGATGATGTTGTTGGGGACGTGGAGGTTGGTGATGCCCTTCCGTGAGTCGACCATGGCGAGTGTGGGACGGCTGTCGTAGACGGCGGTGATATCGGTCTCGATCTCGGCCTTCTTGTCGGCCGGGAGCCGGTCGAGTTTCTCGAGGACATCGGCGAGACCGTTGTTGACGTTGGCGCCGATCTCCTTGAGCGCATCGGCGTGCTTGTCGAGGGCGTCGGCGTAGTAGACAGAGACGCAGTGGCCGAACATGATCGGGTCGGAAACCTTCATCATCGTTGCCTTGAGGTGCAGAGAGAGGAGCACGCCCTCGTTCTTTGCGGCCTCGATCTGCTCGGCGAAGAACTGCCTCAAAGCGGCCACGTTCATCACTGACGTGTCGATGACCTCGCCCTCGATAAGGGGCAGCGGCTCCTTGAGCAGGGTCGCTTTGCCGTCGCCATCGACGAACTCGATCTTGGCGCTGCAGGCCTTGTCCATGGTGGCCGAGTTCTCGCTGCCGTAAAAGTCCTTCGCCTCCATGTGGGCCACACGGCATTTCGATCCCGAGTCGGGCCAGGGCTTCATCATCTTGTGAGGCTGCTTCTGAGCGTACTTCTTGACCGATGCCGCCGGCCGCCGGTCGGAATTGCCCTCACGCAGAACAGGATTGACTGCCGAACCGAGAACCACGGAAAACCGCTTCTGGAGGGCCCTCTCAGCGTCGTCCTTGGGCTCCTCGGGGTATTCGGGAATGTCGTAACCCTTTTCCCTGAGCTCCTTGATGGTCGCCTGGAGTTGGGGAATGGAAGCGCTGACATTGGGCAGCTTGATGATATTGGCTTCAGGCGTTTTTGCGAGCTCTCCGAGTTGAGTCAGATAGTCGTGAATCTTCTGATCTGCCTTCAGAGCGTCAGGGAAGTTGGCGATGATCCTGCCGGCCAGCGATATGTCGGCGATTTCGACGTCGATACCGGAATCCCGTGTGAAGGCCTTCAGGATCGGGAGCCACGCTTTTGTCGCCAGTGCCGGGGCTTCGTCAGTCTGTGTCCACATGATTTTTGATGTCGCCATTGTCCATCCTCTACTCTGGAGAGTGTCTCGATTGGGCTCGTGCCGATTCTCAGCACGTCTTTTTACGCGTAAAAAGGAAGCGATTTTAGCAATTCGACGAGTCCTTGAAACGGGGAAAATCTCATTAAAAGGGTCGCAGGTGCTCGTGAGACGGATGAATGGTTGAGATTCCCTCGAGTTTCTGTAATATACCCGATTCTGACGACATTGGTCCTGTCACGCGAAGCGAGGAACCCGGTGTTTGCGAACCTGTTCGGCCAACACCGTTGTTTTGCCATTAAAATGAATCTGTCAAGTGGAGAGTCATCATGACAACGCAAGATGCGGCCGAGAAAAAACCTCTCTGGTTGTTGATCGAAGAGAAGATTTTCGAGGTCGGTCCCCAGGAACTCGAGGGGCAGAACCAGGAGCAGGCCATCCAGAAAATCGTGCAAGATCTCGATGCAGCAGGCCACAACGTCTCCCAGAACGGGGGCAATCTGCTCGAGGTGAGGTGGGCCATCAAGGACATGCTCAAGGTCAAGCGGCCGCTCATGAAAGATTTCAACGACGCTGTGGGGGCTCTCGAACTGGACGATGTCGCCGATCCTTCCCGCGCCACCTCGAATCTCATCGCCCAGATCGGAGAGGCATGGCCCGAGATGATGCGGTCGGAGCGCAAGCCCGATGTCCTATACATCATCGAGGAGACCAAGCTCGGCCTGCTCATCGACAAGGCCAAGGGACTTTCCGGCGACGAAGGCATCCGGCTCCTGATTCTCGAAGACGTGGCTCCCGACGTGGCCACCCAGGCGCTCGATATCTCGAAGGAGAAGTTCGGAGAGGTCAACGCCGCGGTGGAAGCGGAACGGGCCGAACGGGAAAGAGTCAAAAAACTCCTCGCCGGAGTGGAAGACGCGTCTGCCGAAGACAAGGTCAAGCACCTGATTACGAACAGCGTGGCCGGCGACTTGATCGTCGAAATGGCCGGTGTCGATCAGGGCGTGGTCGATGGCGTCAACAAGGCGATGGAAGAGGAGATAAAGGAGAAGAAGCGGCTCGAGGAAGAAGCCGCCGCGCGCAAGGCGGCCGAGGCCGCGGGCCCTTCGCTCGAAGATATTCCCGACGACGAGATGGTCGATTACATCGAGTCTCTGCGCGAGATCCTGGAATTCTCCGATCAGGAGACCGAGATCAGGGCGATGTGCGAGCAGAGCTCCCTTCCCAAGTCTCTCGTTGATATTGCGGTTTTCGATGTGGACAAGCTCGACGAGCTCGAAGAAAAAGCGGGCGGTTGAGTCAGCCGGGATAGACAGGACCGACGCGATCACTCAACGAGCGGCTCGATGAGCTCGCCGGCTTTTTCGACCGCTTCTTCGGCCAGAAAGGCGGCGATCTTTTCGTGGATCGCGCGGGGATCTCCGCCGCAGGTCACCTTTGACCGGATCGTCGCGACCGAGACTTCCCGCCCCTTCTCGAAGACAGTCACGGTGCAAGATCCCTCGAAGAGTCTCATTCCTGAGCGGGCAGGGAGTAGACCATCAGCAACCTCGATGAAACGAAACTCGAGGACTGTCTGCAGCTCGGCTGTCTCTTCATCGCACAGAATGAAGTCGCCCTCCGAGAATGCCTCCCCGAGTGACGCGATGAGCGAAGACTCGTCGGAGATCAGGGAATCCACAAAAGTCACCGAGACTCGCAGTCTCCGGCCGTTCCCGAAGGGCCGCGAGGGCAGGGGCGCTGGAGAGTGACAGTCGTCGCATTCTTCGAGACGCCTCGAATTCGGATAGTCGGCGTCTTTCTTGAGGTGGCAGCCATTGCACCCCGCATGGGCGGCGTCTCATAAACCGGGCAGATGGAGGATTCTCGAGTCGGAATGCGAGTAATGGCAGTTGCCGCACGCCTGCGGCGGGTCGCCGTCGGGGCCGGCGTACTCGTGATGACACCTCTTGCATGCGATCGCCATCCCGCCCTCTTCGCGTGGCGCGTAGTGCAACCGGTGGTCGAAGACGAGCGAGCCCGCCTCATCCGATTTCTCGCTGAGTAGAATTCTGTCCAGCGCTCCGCCACTGGCGGTGCGGGTTATGGGCGGCCCCTGGGGAGTCCTGAAAAAGACGCAAGCACTGGCGAGGCCGAGAAGCAGAATCGCTGTCAGGAGCAAAAAAACAGGACTCATTCGCAGGCGGTTCATCGATTGATCAACCGGTCAAACTCTAACCGTGGGATAGGGTGCATAACAGGACTCTCCAAGATACGGAGCAGATTGCGAATCGAAATCACTTCTTACTCTCGGAGGTTGTCAGAGCATTCAAGATGTGTGAGGATAATACCAATGGGTGACTAGGGATGTCTCTTTTTTCGCGGTAATTTCAGTTAAATCGCATGAGTCCGACGAGTTTCATTTTTGGGAGGATGATTCCATGGATATAAATTTCCACTATGCGGCAATCAAGGCAATTGCCCACCACGCCGGATTTGATCCGGCTGAAAGCGAACTGGTCGCCTATGCGTCCCAGTTCGTCGATGATGCCAATGAGTACAAGGCGCTCAATCTGGACAAGGATCCAGGTGTCGACGGGATTCGATTCGATGGCGTCGAATTCGATCCCATCTGTACCGCTCACAAGGATCTGGATTATGCCAACGCCGTTTTTGACCGCAGAGCACGGCTGGTGGTTTATGCCTGTTTTCATTTCATTCCTTCTTTCAGCGACTCCACGCCGGCCAAAGGCAGGCAGGTTGGCAAAGACGGCGACTTTGGCAGAAACCTCGTGGTGGAAGCCCTCGATACCCTGAAGGGTGGCGAAAAGAAGAAGCGTGTCCGTGATTTGATTCGCCTGGGTATCGCTCTTCACAGCTATGCCGACACGTGGGCCCACCAGGGATTCAGCGGATTCTGGGATCATGAAAACAACGATATATCCAACCTCAAGATAAGGACGGAGCAGGGCAAATGGGAATCTGTGAATCTCGTCTCCTCCTTTGTCTCTTATGCCGCGCCGGACATCGGACATGGGGAAGCAGGCTCCCTCCCGGACAGAACGGATGTCTCCTGGCAGTGCGAGCCTTACAAGACAACAAAACACAGGAGCAACACGGTTCAGTTTCTGGCAGCGGCCAGAAAGATACTCCAGCTTCTTTCCGGTTACGCGCAAGGCGCCCAGCCTTGGTCGAAGATCGAGAACAAGCTCAAACGTTGTTTCGCAAAACCCGTTGCCAACGCAAAAGAGCTTCGCCGGAACAACATCTGGAAGAGAGTTTTTCCCCACATCAAGTTCAACTACAACTCGGAAAGATGGTTTAACCTGGCGCTCAGTCCCACGGGAGGATGTTTCGACTGGATCGGTGCCGGGCTCGGCCTCGATCCCAGGGACTATGCCGTGAAAAAGGGTAGGAACTATTTTCGGTTTCATGCCTGTGCGCGCGAACAGCGCAAGAAGGTGGAAACCCCGATCAAGGCGCACCGCCTCCATCGGGGTGTCTGAGGGGGAGGGCGATCCCGGAATCCTGCATTCGGTGCTCTAGTTGCCCACCGTGCGGGGTGAGGATTCGAGAAGGCGTTCGAGGTCGGAGGCCACGGCCTTGTGGAGCGACTCTCGAAGCCATTCTTCATCGAGTCTGGCTTTGATCTCCAACTTCTCGATCCTGATCGTCACGGGACCGTACATCCAGAAGAAGACGCGCCCCGTACGGAGACCGCTGGTATCGACGATGAACTCCTCGCCGTTGAAAGAATGGGCGATGCTGTCGGCCGTGCCGCGGAGGGTCAAGGCGATCCCTCGATCCTTGTCGATTTTCTCTTCCTTCGGTCTGATCTCGATGTGCTGCCAGAGGCTGCTCGAACTCGACTGGATATCGAGGTGGGTCGTGCCGTGGGCGGCGACGAACGTTCCCGCACGGTCGAGGCCATAGCCGAACAGGAGATAGTAGGTGTCTGGTGAGGTGTCTTCCCGCATCTTTTCGACCTTGATGCTGACAGTGGCCTCGGTCTCCCCGGTGAAGACAGGTTCGAGAGCGGCAAATCCCAGTCCGTGACAGGCGAGCGCGCCGTCCTCGACGTGAAATGACTTTTGTTCGATCTGCCCGTTCACCTTGAATCGTCCCTTCAGGAATTCGAGGCGTCGCGGCAGTTCGCAGTCAAAACCACTGATCGAATCGGGATCGTCGAAGTCGATCACGAAGTGAGCCGTCTCGCCGTCATCGCCCGTTCCCTCAAAGCCTTGTAGCGCCGGCAGAATGCGGCTTCCCGAAACATACTCCCGGTAGAGCAGGAGGCGCAGGACTTCCTTGGCCCTGTGCTCGTGCAGATCGTAGAGTTTTGACCCTCTGGTCACGGCGAAGGCCGACAGGAGCTCACGTGGATTCGCCTCTTCTCCCTTGAGCTGATCAGACGCCAACTGTTTCAGAAAGACCGACGCCTTTTCCGTCCGTCCGAAGTTGTCCATGAGTTTCTTGATCCGGCCTCTTTCCGGTGCGGCATCGGTGACGAATTTGAATTCCTTCCGGAAATTGTCGGCGTCGCCCCGGAAGACGCAGAGCAGGCAGAACTGATAGCGGTCGGTTTCCGACTTCCGCTTGAGCCGGTTCTTCGCCAGTAGAAGGAGATCCTTCACGCTGACACATGACCATGGACACCGGATCTCCACCATCCGGCCCTTGTCGACGACGCCGATGTTCTCGATGGAGTCGATCTGGGCCAGATCTATCGCGTCGATTTTCCTGGCGGAGAGGACCATCTCGCCCTCGGCGGCTGAGAGGATCTTCATCTTGGCGGGGAAGAAGTCGACCGAGACGGAGGCTTTTTTTTCAGCCAGTTGCTCGAACAGTTCGGCCTCGGCCGAGGCCGCCATCCCAAGCAGGTCGAAGTCGTCTTTCACGCCTGAGCCGGGGATATTGTCCGCTACTTCCTCGATACGTTCCTGCAGTCTCATGTGAGCGCCGTAGCAGCCATACTTGCCGGCCAGGTAGCGGATCGCAGGCCGGCACAGCTCGGGTGAGGGCCAGGGCTGAATCAGTTCGATGATTTCTTGGTCGGTCAATGGCTGTACGTCCGACGAAGCGGTGAGTTCCTCGATGAAGGCATCCATTCTGGGAAGTTTTTTTCTCGACCAGAGAGCCATCGCGGCGATCAGCTTTTTCCGCGCGTCGTCCCACGCCGAGCGGATCGCCTCGAGATCGCCCGGTGCGATCGACTCGCCCGTGCGCTTGTGAAAAGGAGCAAGAAATGGTTCAGCCCGTTTTTCTCCCTCGAAAAAGGTGAATTCCTCGAGATGAATCGCCGGGTCGAAGGCTATCCGGTTTTCCATTTCGGTCGTCTTGGTCGAGCGATCTCGATCCCTGGAAGGAGACATCCCATTCAAGATCCAGTCTTTCCACTCGACTTCGATCTCCTTGAAGGAGAGGCCGAAAACATCGGAAAATGTCTCGTCCGCGAAATCCACCGGAAACCAGTTGCTGTCGGGTGCCTTTGAATGGGGCATCTTCTTGAGCGCCGAGAGGTAGGATTTGAGCTTTTCTGGATACTGGTCTATGAGGAAGGTTGTGAAACTCCACGAAAGCGCCGCGTGGCGATGTTCAAAGTCCTGGAGCCGCCAGCGGTTCAAACGCTCGAGCGGAAAAAGGCGGTCTCCCGTCGCATCCTGCTTCACATATCGGGGCCAGTTCTCGGACCGGGCCCACGCCGAGAGGTTCTTGTAGACACCCGTGCCGAAGAGGGCGTTGTTGAGGCCTTGTGTGCAATAGAGAATGTTTCCGCCCGCGTATCGAACGGCAATGTAGGCGCCGAATCCCTCATGAAGCCAGGGTGGCGCGAACTTGTAGTTGTATTCATGGAGGGTGAGCAGGATGTGCCCCAGGAGATGAAAGAGATGCTGGTTGATCTCCTTGAATCCCGCTCCCTGGCCGCAGCACACGGCGTAGGGAGTCGGTTCGATCCAGTAAAAACTCTGTGCTTCCTGAACAGCCTTGGCAAAACCGGGGTTCAGCCGGTCGGGATTCGCCTCTTCGTCGAAGAGTGAGACATATTCGCGAAAGGTCTTCCTGTCCCTCAGGAGAACGAGGCGCCCCTTTTCTTTTCCCTTCCAGAGTCCGGACTCTTTTTCGACACCGAAGAGATGGCGAAATTCGCCGAGCGCTTCTATGAGATTGGGAATCACCGAGCTGCGGACCTGGCTGTCGTAGGAGAGTGAGGCGATCAGAATGAACTGGTCGATTTCATAGGCCACAACGCGGGAGGAAAGCCTCGAAGAGAGATCGCGACTCAGCTCTTCGTTTTTTTTCGCCGAAAGGCCGTCGGCAGGATCAGCCATGGCATGAGCTGGAAAGAACAGAATGAGAGAGAGCAGTAAAACAGAAACCGGGCGGCATGAACCGAACATGTTGGATCCTCACTCGTCACTGTCTGACTAGAATTGGACGTTCCCTGTTTCCAATTAATTCCCACTTCGCAAGGAATCGAGATCAGCAGTCCCGCGGGGGTTGAGTCAGTGACTTCTCTTGAAGCGATTTCCTGACAGGCCTAATACTAAAAGGAGACCTTGAGCCTGTCCAATACAAAGTTGCCAAGATCATTTGCACGACGATTCAGTCGGTCATGGCGAAGAGGTAAAAAGAACTCACGCCCCTCCAGAGAACCTTCACTGAGAAAGACCGATCGCATAGAATACGTGCTGCTGTCTTTCCTCGGGCACCCCTTACATCGAGTCGATTACCAGACCTAGGAGGCACAATTGAAGCGGTCATTGAATCGAGTCCTGATCCTCGTCGTTCTTGTTCATGTCGTTTTTTACGGAACCTCGCTCGATGCGTGCACAACATTCTGCATCGACGACGGCGGGAGACTGTTCTTCGGGCGCAATCTTGACTGGAGCATCGGCGTGGGGCTCGTGATGGTCAACAAGAAGGGACTTGCCAAGACCGCCTTCATCCCCCCTGTCGAAGCGCCCGCGAGATGGGTGTCCAAGTACGGGAGCGTTACCTTCAATCAGTACGGCAGGGAGCTTCCCATGGGGGGGATGAACGAGAAAGGACTCGTTGTCGAGCAGATGTGGCTCCAGGGGACGGAGTACCCCGAGCAAGACGAGCGTCCGGCTCTGCGCGAACTGACGTGGATCCAGTATCAGCTCGATACTTGCGAGACCGTGGACGAGGTCATTGCGAGCGATTCCAAGGTTCGGATCACGCGTGACAGCACCCCTCTTCATTTTCTGACTTGTGACAGCGCCGGGCAAGCAGCAGTGATCGAGTTTCTGAAGGGCAAGATGGTCGTACACAGGGCTGACGAATTGCCCTTCAAAGCCCTCGCCAACAGCACCTACGATGCCTCTCTCCGCTACCTCGATGGATGCGAGGGGTTCGGCGGGCAGAAGGCCATCCCCTCCGATTCGGTCGATTCCGTCGACCGGTTCGCCAAGGCCGTTCGCGGGATCGAAGCTTACGATAAGGAACAGAATGGGGAGGCGATCGCCCACGCATTCAAGATCCTCGAGGAGGTGAGCCAGGGAAAAGCCACGAGGTGGAGCATTGTCTACGACGTGAAGAACCGCGCTGTGATGTTCAAGACAGGCAAGACGCCGAAGATCAAAAGCCTGAAGCTCGATGACTTCGATCTCTCCTGCGACTCACCATGCCGCGCCCTCGATATCGATCTCGACTCGGTCGGGGATGTTCATACCCGCTTTGTCGACTGCACGCTCGGGGTCAACAAGAAGTTGATTTTCGACGCATGGAAGAACACTTCTTTCCTGAAGAACACGCCTGATATCATTCTGAATATGATTGCCTTTCACCCGGAGACCTTCAAGCCCGTCAAAGGTGAAAGAGGAGGAAGTTCGAGAGATGGCTAGTCTTGCCCACTCCGGCATTTCACGCCGTACCCGGGCGGCCGCGCGAGAACGAAGATACGGCCGCCGTAGCCGGAACCGATGATCTCAGGGGTCGCGTTCCGGCCGTCGACTTCAGCCACGGCGAGCGAGTGGCCCTTGTCGCGGTCTTTGAAGATGACCTCCTCGCTCCACGGTTCTTTTCCTCTACGGCTCAGAAGAACGACCTCGGAACTGTAACCGAAGACGGCCACTGTCTCGGTCCCCCGATCAGAGCAGAAGGCGCCGGCCGCGATTCCTCTCGGCCCCTGGGGACCGCGATAGATCGTCTCGCTGCTCCAATCTCCCGAAGAAGGCTTTTCGAATCTCATGATGCGGCCGTCGTCATGGCTGGCATAGAGAACGATGTTCGGGTCATTGGCGTTCGTTGAGCAGACGATGCGCCCCATTCCCATGGAGTCCTCGTAAAGGGTGGACCATCGCGGTCCTCGGGAAGTCATGGTCAGGAGTTCGAGCCGGCCCGTGCGCGAGACCGTTGCGATCTCGGGGCTCGATCCATCCCTTTCGGGAAGGACGACCGCGTTCCGAACACGGCCGGGAAGGTCCTCGAGGTGGACTGTCTCGAAAGTCCCGTCCTTTCCGGTCGGCGATACGCGGTAGAGTCCGCCGGGCCGCGTGAAAAGAAGCAGCTCCTTTCCACCCTGGGCGGGATCGACATCGCCGGCCACGATCGTGTGGATCTCCCGGCCCGGCAGGTGGGCGATCAGGCGAAAGTCGGCCGCACCATGAGGATGAAATGTGAGCTGATAGAGATTGCCCTTCTGACCGCCCGTGTAGAGCTCGCAGCCATCAACGCGTGGATCGATGTCCCCGTGAGCGAGACCGCCGAGCCAGCGGCCGTCATGGCCGAGGATCATCGGCGTCCACTTGCCGCTGTACAGGATGAGGACGAGGCATCGGCCCTGATCGTCGAGTCCCACGATCTCCGGTGTGCCGTACTGTGGAAAGAGCCGAAAGGCATCCACGGTCCAGACGCCGGTGTCGCCGTTGTCCATGACAAGAAAAGCGTCCCATCCGGCAGCGGCCGGCAGCGGCACGGCTGCCTTGGCTGGGTCTCCCGCTTGCGCCACTGCCGGCTCGTTGGATGTCATGCTCGATTCAGGGCCCGTGAGAGCCGGGCTCCGGCACGCAGAAACGAGGATCGCTATCAGTATCAGAATGCTCGCTCCAGCGGTGATTGGTCTGCCATTCATTTTCATGTCCATCTCTCCGATCAGAAGGGTCGGTCCCGGAGAGGCATTGTACTGGCGCGGCCTCCCAGCGAACAGACCCTCTTGGCGCATTCGATCACGAGAGTTCCGGTTTCAATGATGGAGAATCAGCGCGAGTCAACGCAAAAAGCCTACTTGTTTGATAGGTAAATACGATCGGCCATGAAACGGAATCAGATTCCGTCCCGCCTTGACAAGTGTTCTCATTCTGATTTATGGTGATATAAGTAGAAGTACGGACTTCGGTCTTTTCACGGTGATTGAGCCGTTCTGTTCTTCTCGGTTTGTCGATCATCTCAACTAACGGCGAACAGGGTGACTCTCATGGGACCTGAAAGCGATTTCGAACTGCGGAAATTCGTGGCTCCCGAATTCCTCTTCGGTGTGGGCGCACGCAAGGTCCTGGTGGTCACCGATCCCGGTGTCATCGCTGCTGGTTGGACCGGCAAGGTGCTCGCCATCTTCGATGAGCATAAAATTCCCTACGCCGTCATTTCGCATGTCACACCCAATTCGCTTGCCGACGAGGTGATCTATGAAGAAGCGCTCTGATCGAAAGAAGAGAGCCGATGATTCCCTTGAGGAGATCATCGAGCGCAAGCGGGTGGAGGATGCGCTGAGGGAGAGTCAGGATCTGCTTCGCACCGTGATGAACTCGGCCCAGGACGCCATGATCGCCATCAACGAAAAAGCGCTGATCACGACCTTCAACGCGGCCGCTGAGAGAATGTTCGGGCGAAAGGAAGAGGAGATGTTGGGCCAGCCGCTCGAAGCGCTGATGCCCGAGGAGTTCAGACCACGGCACGGGGAGTACGTGGCGAGCTACTTCGCCACCGGCAAGCCGGACAGCGCAATCGGCAAGGTCGTCGAACTACCGGGATTGAGAAGGGACGGAACCGTCTTCCCCATGGAGATCTCGCTCGCCCCGGGTGTTTTCGGCGGTAAGAAGTTCGTGATCAGCATCGCCCGTGACATCACCGAGCGCAAACGCGCGGAAGAGGAACGAGAGAGGCTTCTGCAAGCCGAGGCCGAACTCGACAAGGCGCGGCGCGAACACATGATGGCAATGGCTCATGCGGCCCGCTTGGCTGCGATGGGCGAGATGATGGCGGTCATGGCCCACGAGCTCAATCAGCCTCTGGGGAGCATCAGGAATTATCTCAGCGGTTCCATCGAGGCGGCCCTTTCGGGCCGCGACGGCGTCGACACGGTTGTGGCCGGACTCGAACGGATCGGGCAGCTCGTCGACCGGGCATCGGGCGTCATCCGGCGGCTGCGGGAGTTTTCCAGGCCCGATAGCGGTGCGGTCGAACTCGTCCGGATCGAGGAGATCGTTTCTTTCGCCGCCGATCTCTTTCAGCCCCGGCTCCAGCGCCTCGGCATCGAACTGAAGATCAGCATCCCGAGCGATCTGCCCAGCGTCGAGGGCCATCCCCTCAGACTGGAGCAGGTTCTCCTCAACCTTTTGATGAACGCCTGCGACGCGGTGGAGAAGACAGACCTCAAGATCATCGAGATCAAGGCGGAAAAAACTGCAGAAGAAAATCTGGCACTCTCCGTGGCGGATACGGGTACCGGTATTTCCGATGAAGTTTGCGAGAAGATCTTCGAAGCCTTCTACACGACAAAGCCCTGGGAGAGCGGCCAGGGGCTGGGCCTCTCGATCAGCAGATCGATCATCAGGGAGCACGGGGGAACGCTCGAGGTGCGCAACCTGCCGGAGGGGGGAGTGGTCTTCACATTCACCCTTCCATTGGCGAGAGCGGAGGTAGGCGTCTGAACCGCCATCGAGGCTTGCCTGTTCTTGAAGGGAGGAATAGATTGAGCAAAGTACTGGTCACCATCTTGATTTTTGTTGCTGTTCATTACGCCGATGATACCGTGGCTTTCGAACCCACATCCAAATACGAATTCCAGGAAATCGAGGGATGGACCGTACGCGTAAATCACGCATTGCGCGTATCGGACGAGAATCTTTACTCTGAGACGTTAAAGGAGCTGGCCTGTCAACTGTACGAGATCAACCGACGCGTGCCGGGGCCGGCGCTCGACAGGCTCCACGAGGTCCCCATCTGGGTCGAGGCCGAGAGCAGCGTCGTTGGCATGTGCTACCATCCCTCGCAGCAGTGGCTCGAGAACAACGGCTTCAATCCCGCCAAAGCCAAATCGATCGAGCTCGGCAATCCGTCGAACTTCATCGAGTGGACGACCCATCAGCCCTGGATGCTGCTCCACGAACTGGCCCATGCCTATCATCATCGCGTCCTAGGTTGGGAGCACTCCGAGGTGATCGTCGCCTACGAGCGCGCCATGGAGCGCAAGGCATACGACAATGTCCTGCACTGGAACGGCCGTCGCTCCCGTGGCTATGCGTGCAATAATCACAAGGAATACTTTGCCGAGCTGAGCGAGGCCTATTTCGGCACGAACGACATGTATCCCTTTGTGCGCGCCGAGTTGAAGGAGCATGATCCCGAGGCCCACGAATTGCTGCGCAAGCTGTGGAACACCGGATCGAGCGGTTCCGAGGAGCCGGCGAAGAGGTAGGGCGCTACTTCGTCTCTATTGTAGACAGCGCCGCCGATCCTTCGAAAAAAAACTCGAAGTCGCAGGACGCTTACGCTGGGGATTGTGCTGCGGGAGGGGGGGCATCGCCGATGCACGGCTTACCTCGTGTAGCCGAGGGCCCTGAGTTTCTCGGCCAGGTCGGAAGAGACATCCAACTGCTGGTCGTCGGTTTCAAGAAAATCATAACGCGAATAGAATTCTTCCAGCTTGTCGCGCAGGGTGCGAAAGAGCTCCGGATTCTCGTCCACGATGGAGTGATTCTCTTCAGGATCCTTTTCGACATCGAAGAGAAACCATTTCTCTTCGCCATTCTTGAACGCCTTGATCACCTTGTACCGGCTGTCGATGTAAGAGCGCAGAAAAGCGTCGGCGCTTCCGGTGCAGCTCGTGGAGAACCAGTCGTCATCCCCTGTCCCGGCACGATTTTCCAGGAGGGGAATGAGACTCTGACCTTCCACCTGTTCCCAGGGATCGAGATCGAGATAGTCGAAAAGAGTGGCCACCACGTCGATCGAACTGCAGGGAGAGTCGACAACCAGGCCCTTGAAGCGGTTCTGGGGAAACTTGACGATCAGCGGAATCTCGATCAGCTCGTCGTAGAGTGAATGGCGGTGTTCCCAGGACTTGTGGTCATAGAATTCTTCACCGTGATCAGAGATGAAAACGATGAACAGGTCATCGTAGAGATCGCGCGCCTTCAGCTCTGAAATCAGCATCCCGAAGTAGTGGGAGAACTGAGCGATGTCACCATCATATCGGGCGATCAATTCATCGAGCTCCGCATCCCCCGGGGGCGGAAATTCATGCATGATCTTCGCATCAGGATCGGAGACGCGGGGCGGGTAGATCAGGGGATCGCCACTGTATCCTGTCTTGAAGAGCGTGTCGAAAGGAGGCTCCGGATCGTAAGGAGCGTGCGGCTCCATGTAGTGCAGGTAGGTGAAGAATCTCTTTTCACCTATTTTGTCGAGCGCGCGAATGAAGCATCGGTTGATGCTCTTCGCATTGTGGACCGAGTGAAGATCATCTGTCAGTGAGTTGCAGAACCGGAGCAGACGCCTGAGAATATTGTTGTAAAGAAAGGACATCTCCTTGCCGAATCTGCCGGCCCCTCTCAGGTTCTCGACCTGGATTCCGATCATGGTGTCCGAAATGCCCGTTTCAACGGCGAGACAGGCGG
Organism: uncultured Phycisphaerales bacterium; assembly: GCA_964464495.1. Classification (GTDB taxonomy): domain Bacteria; phylum Planctomycetota; class B15-G4; order B15-G4; family CAYZWU01; genus CAZUHB01. The sequence goes on along the minus strand of CAYXGI010000011.1, from coordinate 91,260 downwards.
GGGGGCCCACAAAGAAGTCAGCTTCCGTGAATAGATTGAACGCTCTCGTGATCAGGTGGGATGACGAGATCGCGACCGTATTGTAGCCGAAGGCGGCGGCGTCGTCGGGGAGGATCATGAATTCGGAATCGATGCAGGAATTGAACTGCGTCGATCTGTGGAACGACGGCACCGTGCCGGTCAGCAAACTGGAAACCGAGGGCCGCGTCCATGAGCTCTGTGCGATGCAGCGGGAAAAAAGCACTCCGTCTTCGGCCAGAGCATCGACCGAAGGGCTCGTGTTTCTCTCGTACCCGTAACAGCCCAGATGATCGGCCCGCAACGCGTCGACCAGAACGATGAGAATATTCGGCCTCGATTGACTCGGTTCACTGGCGAGCAGATCTTTTTTCGAGATCGACAGGGATCGCACACCAAAAAGACCTATCGCAAGACTCAGCACCGCCCAGAGGAGCAGAATGGATACCTTGAATCCCTTGCCGCGACTGTCGATCCTGACCACCGGTCCAGATAAACAGAGGCCGATAATCAGAAAGAGCAGAATAGACAGAATGCCGATGACGATCAGCAGACTCTCGCCAAGGGTGCCCTTGAGAAAACGCGAAAGAGTCGTCCCGAGGAGCAGCCCGCCGTAGAGGCAAACAAAGAGGACAAGATATTTTCCGAAGAGGGGGGCTCTCTGTTCCTGGTTTCTCTTTCTGAGGGAGAGGGTGCCCGCGATCAGCCCGATGAACAGGGCTGCGGATATCGCATAGATCGTGTTCAGCAAAGAGATGAAGATGGTCACGACCGGGTACGAAAGTGTCTGGTCCGAATAGTACCAGTAGAGACCTTCCATACCTCCGACGATCGACCCAACGATTGCAGCGGCGAGAATTGCAGCGGCCAAATGACGTAAGTAGTTGAATACCATAAACTATGCTTAGTGCGTAATCCCTGTGCCTGGGATACGATCGACAGAAAACCTCTGCCTTGGAATAGTGAGCGAGTTCTAAATTATAACTCAAAAGCGTCACAAATATTGATAATCTCCAATTATTATACGCCTCGGCGATGAGTGAGAAAGACGGTATGAGAGCTTTTTTGACGGAGACCTCCGCAGGAAGTCCCACCCAGGCCGTTACTAAAAGTGGCCCCGAGCACCCAAAGGGGTTCTCGGCCAAGGGGCCGGCCCTGTGAGAAGGACGGTAACTATCGTCATTGAAGTAAGATCCAAGCATCTCGAGGAGAAACCATGTCCATGAGATTTCTTTCAATCCTGTTTCTTTTTCTTCTCTGCACATCAACGACCCTCCTTGCCTCGAAAGAGTCGGTGACCATATACCGGGACATCTACGGCGTCCCCCACATCTACGCTGCAACGAGTGAAGGTGTGCTCTACGGCCTCGGCTATGCGCAAGCCGAAGACAATCTGGAGGTCATGATCCACAACTATCTCCGCTCCGCCGGACGGCTCAGCGAGTTCTTCGGTGCTGACGATCCGACCTTCCCCGGCAATGACTGGCAGAACGTGGTGCAGGACTTTCTCGTCAGGCTCTGCAAGGTCAGGAAGACCGCCGAGGATCGTTACAGCACCCTCGATGCGGAGACGCGGTCGAAGGTGGAAGCATTTACAGCGGGCGTCAACAAGTATGTCGACGAGCAGGGATCGAATCTCCCCTCCTGGATCCTTGCGGTCACACCCGTGTCGCCCATCGATGTGGTCGCGTTCTTCCGCTGGCAGCAGTGGACGCGCGAGTACAACGTGGCCAGTGATGAAATGGCGGGTTTCTATAAACGACCGACACAGTCGAACGAGTGGGCCATCGCTCCATCCAAATCGGCGAGCGGAAAGGTGATGGTCCAGATCGATCCGCACATGGGCTGGTGCAACCACTCGCGGTTCTACGAGGCTCACATCGTGGGGGGCGACTTCAACTTCAGTGGCGGGTCCATTATGGGTCTTCCCATTTTTTTCATGGGACACAACGACATCTTTGCTTGCGCGTGTACGGCCAACTCGGTCGACACGGCCGACATCTACAGGGAGACGCTGAATCAGGCGAATACGATGTATCTCTTCGACGGTCAGTGGTACCCGGTGGAGAGCGAGCCTGTGACAATCGAGATACTCGGTATGGGACCGCTTCAGGGTGTTCTTCGCTACACACATGATGGAGAGCGCGTGATCCTCTCCTGGGACACCAAGAACCATACTGCTCTTTCGGCCCGCTTGGTGTCGGGAGACGAGGTCGAGACCGTGACCCAGGGCTTTGCCATGATGAGCGCCCGCAATCTTGGCGAGTTCAAGCAGGCGCTCGCCATGCAACAGGTTTCGTCGGGCAATTACCTCTACGGCGACGTGGAAGGCAATATCTACTACATCTACAACGCGCGGCAGCCCACGAAGTCGAACCTTTACGACTGGAACAAGCCCGTGGATGGAACAACGAGCGCCACCGAGTGGGGGCCGCTCATGGCGTTTCACGACCTGCCCCAGGAGGAGAACCCGTCCTCGAATTACTTGATCAACAACAACGTGGCGCCCTGGTTCGTCACGGACGGGACCGGCATCGATCCGGCAGACTATCCCTGTTACCTCTTCCGCAAGAGACCGGACGGGAGCGGGGGCGCGGCTTACGGATATCGGCAGCGGCGCGCCAGCGAACTGATCGGGCCGGACATGGACCTCACCATGCTCGAGATGCGGGATATCGCCTTCGACCATTACCTGATCGTGGCCGAGTGGGTCAAGCTTCTCGTCGAGGAGAGCATCAACGACCCGGTGGCCAAGCAGTCGGCCCACGACCCGCTGGGATTGCTCGATTCGGCCTGGCAGATCCTCGACGGGTGGGACAATCATGCTGTCAAGCAGAGCGCGGGGCCGACGCTCTTCACCGTTCTGTACGCCTATGCGCCGTCGGGCCTGCCCGCCGTCGAACCGCCCGACCCTTCCAAGCTGACCTTGGCTAGCAAGATCAGCATTCTCAACGCCCTGGCCGGCGCGGCCGGAATGATCCATGCCGCCTACGGCACGCTCGATGTGCCCTGGGGCGACGTGCACAGGATCAAGCGCGGTGGGCGGAGTTTTCCCGTCAACGGCGGAAGCGGCACTTCCCAGTCGCTCCGGCTCGTCAACATCGACGCGTTCAGTAACAATGTGGGATATTGCTGCAGCGGATCGGCCTACATGATGACCGTGGAACTCGCCGATCCGGTGCGGGCATTCAGCGCCATTCCTCTGGGCCAGACCGACGATCCCGCTTCACCCCACTTTGACGACCTGACCGAGCTATACTGCAACGATGAGGTGAAGCCGGCCTACTTTACGCTGAGCGACGTGCTGGCCAACCTCGAGTCCGTGAAGGTTCTCAATTACTGAGAGATCCCCCGGAAATCGCCCGGGCATCAGTCGAGGTTGCCGATTTCCTTTTCCACGTCATCGAGGATCTCGCACGATTCGACGAGCGCCTTCATGCTGTTGTGATCGGTGTAGAGCGGGCGGTCCTCATCGAGGAATTCCACATGCCGGCGGACGATCTCGTGGGCCTTGGTCGTGCCTTTTCCGAAGGCCCAGTCCCGAAAGTCCATTCCCTGGGCGGCGGCCATGAGTTCGATCCCCAGCACGCCGTGGGCATTGTCGAGGATCTGATTGTTCTTGATCGCCGTGTTCATCCCCATGGAAACGAAGTCTTCCTGATCGGCCGCGGCCGGGATCGACTGGATCGATGCTGGTGCGGACAGGATGCGCTGCTCGACGATCTGCATGTCGGCGGTGTACTGGCTGAGCATAAGCCCCGAAAACATGCCGGCGCCCTTGGTCAGGAATGGCGGCAGACCGACGCTGAGAGCCGGATTGGTGAGGCGGTTCAGGCGGCGCTCGGACAGGACGGAGACCATGGTGATCGCCACGCCCGCCATGTCCATGGGCAGCGACACGGGTGTGCCCTGAAAGTTCGCGCCCGAGAGCTGAATGTTCTCCTCGGGAAAGAAGACGGGATTGTCTCCCACGCCGTTGAGCTCGATCTCCACCTGGGTGCGTGCGAAAGCGAGCGCATCGAGCGCCGCGCCGATGACCTGTGGTGTGGAACGCATCGAATAGGCGTCCTGCACCTTGCAGGCGATCTTCTCCTCGTACAGATCGCCGCCCGTCACCAGCCTGCGAATGTTGTTGGCACACCGCACGGCGCCGGGAAAGCCGCGCGCCTCGTGAAGCTTGGGCAGATAGGGCTTCATGTTGGCCCGCAGCGCTTCGAGCGACATGGCGGTGGCGATCTCGGCCTGCTTGAGCCAGCGTCCGGCATCATAGAGAAAGAGCGCGCTCATGGCGGTGAGAACATTCGACCCGTTGATGACGGCCAAGCCGTCGCGCGCTCTGAGCCCGGGGACCGGGATGCCGGCGCGCTCCATCGCTTCCGCGCCTTGGAGCAGTTCGCCCTTGTAGAACGCCTCGCCCTCGCCCATCATCAGAAGCGCGATCTGTGACATGGGGGCCAGATCGCCGCACGCACCCACGGAACCCTTCTGACACACGAAGGGTGTGACGCCCTTGTTCAGCATCTCGACCAGCGTCCGGGTGATATCGAGGCGGCAACCCGAATTTCCGTGGGCGTGAACATTGATGCGGCCCAGCATGGCGGCGCGGACGATCTCGATCGGTGCCGGATCGCCGATCCCGGCGGCGTGGTTGTAAATCAGATACTTCTGGAACTGTTTGACCTGCTCGTCGGTCAGCACGACCTCTGAAAACTCGCCGATGCCGGTGTTGACGCCGTACATGATCTCGCCGGCCACGATCTTCTCCTCGAGCATGGCGCGGCATCGCTTGATCCGTTCCACGGCATCGGGATCGAGCTTGACCTCTTCGTTGTGACGGGCGACGCGAAGAACCTTTTCGAGAGTCAGATCCGATCCCGTGATCACAAGGCTCATAAAAACCACTCCTTTCAGAGGCTCCGGTGGAACAGACAGGTTTTTCAGGAATAAATCAGACGTGGGGCGCTGCCCGTCGAAAGCACGCTTTCGGGCAGCGCTTCGCTCGCCCCGCAATCAGCGGCCCGCTTCAGTCGGGGCCGTCTACCAATAGCATGTGGGGGGCAAGATTTCAACTCAGCGCAGAACCAAGATTCGGACGCCCAGGTCGCCTGCTCCGATGGTCTCCTCCCCCCTCCTCGATGAAAGATGTTGAGACACTCAGGCGCTTCGGAGTAAGATGTCCGCGCCCGGCGTTGGCAGCCATCTCGCGGAGACGAATGAGCGGAAAGGGTCACGAATGAGCAAGTGGGATATCGAACGATCAGTGATGCACAACACGGCCGACTACTTCGAGAAGACGCTGATCACGGAGAATGGTTTTCGGGAGTACGATTTCCGGTGGCGCATTGGGGACGAGGTCAATCCCAATGGCTTTTTCGTTCTCGGTCAGGCCTACGGCACATACGCCCGGAAAAAGCTCAACGAGAACAAGGTCGTGGTCGGGCACGATTATCGTTCCTACAGCCAGGAGCTCAGCCGGTCCTTTGCGCTTGGCGTGGTTTCTTCAGGCGTCGATGTCGTCGATATCGGTCTTGCCATGACGCCGATCGTCTATTTCGCCCAGTACCACCTCTCGACCACGGCAGCCGCCATGGTCACTGCGAGCCACAACGAAAACGGATGGACCGGTTTGAAGCTCGCCAACGGATACTCGTCGACAATGGGTCCTGCAGAGGTCAATGAATTCAAGGAGCTCGTCTATTCGCAAGAATATATCGAGGGTGCGGGCACGTATCACAGGGAAGACGGAGTCTTCGACGCCTATCTCGCCGATCTCACCGAGAGCGGCACGGTCAAGAAAGGGCTCAAGGTCGTTGTCGGCGCCGGCAACGGAACGGCGGGGTATTTCGGTCCGCCGATTTTGAACGCCCTGGGGTGCGAAGTCTTCGAAACCCACTGCGAGCTCGACTGGACCTTTCCCAACTACAATCCCAATCCGGAAAATATCGGTTTCTTGAAGAGTCTCACAGAGGAAGTCATGAGTCGGGGCGCCGACCTCGGGATCGGATTCGACGGTGACGGCGACCGCATCGGCGTCGTCGACAACGAGGGAAACATCGTCTTCTCGGACAAGCTCGGATTGCTGCTCGCACGGCATCTGAGTTCCAAGGTCAAAGACGCCTGTTTTGTCATCGATGTCAAGAGCACCGGCCTTTTCCTCGAGGACGACGTCCTCCGCGCCAACGGCGCCTCTGTCGTGCTCTGGAAGACGGGCCATTCCTACATCAAGAAGAAAGTGGCCGAAACGGGCGCCCTGGCCGGATTCGAGAAGAGCGGACACTGGTTTTTCAGCAAGCCCTTCGGCAAGGGTTACGATGACGCCATGATGTCATCGGTGCAACTCATGAAGTTCCTCGACGAGAGCGGCCGCTCCCTGTCCGAGCTGGTCAAGTCGCTGCCCGTCACATGGCTCTCTCCCACGGTGAGCGCCCACTGTGCCGACAACGAAAAGTACGATGTCGTCGATCTGGCGATCGCCAAGTTCACGAAAGACAGCAAGGAGGGGGTGGAGGTTGCCGGACGAGAGATCAAGGATATCAACACCACCAACGGAATCAGATTCACCCTCGGAGACGGGAGCTTCGGATTGATCAGAGCATCGTCGAACAAGCCGTCGCTCGTGCTGGTGGCGGAGTCGAGGCGGTCACAAGACGACATGATGGCGATCATGGCGAGTCTGAAGGCATGCATCGAGGAGACGGGCAAGACGGGGGAGTACGATCAGTAATCCCCCGCGGAGCCCATAGTAGGGTCTATTGCGTGCGTTCGAAGAGCCACACCCAGCCGTGCCGCTCGGTTTTGGGCCTGACCGCCGCGAGTTCCTTCAAGATCTCCTGACGCTGCGCGTCGAGGGCGGCACGCCCGGGGCTCGGCGCGCCTTCCGGCTTTGGGCCTTCTTTCTCGACGAGGAGTTTCAGCTTGTCTGCGACGGCGCGCAGCTCTTTCATGAGGTCGTCGTACTTGGCGCGTCTTTCCGGAGTGAATTCGGTCCCCTTCACGGTCTGGGACCGGTTATCGCCCATCAGGAGATCGGGAAGACCGTCACCATTGTGATCGCCCACCGAAACCTGCACGCGTTCGCCCGGCCGGACGACTTCATCGGTTGATGATTTGCCCTTCTCGGGAGCGTTGACCAGCTTTTGCGCCCCGGCGAATTGCGGTTTGCCTTCCGAACCTCTATTGGGAAACCAGTAGACTGCGCCCGTGGTCGCGCCGGCGACGATGTCCCACTTGCCATCAAAGTCCCAGTCAGCCACGTCAACCGTGGCGCCGCCCCCGGGAACCTGCACCTCTTTGCCGCCCGACTTGATCTGCTCGTTGTGCGTGGCGAAGGCAGGCTTCTCGGCGCTTCCCTCGTTGATGCGCAAAAAGAGGTTGCCGCTTCTGGCGCCCAGGAGAAGATCGAAATCACCGTCATTGTCCCAATCGACAGTGGCGGTAGAGATGGCATGTTCGCCTGGAAATTGCGATGTCTCCAGCTTGGTCCACTCTTTCGCGTCGTAGTCCCAATAGTTGCTGATGAGGATACGCGCGCCCTTCTTGTCCATGATCGGTTGCTGCTCGCCGAATCGGCCCTCGCCGAGTCCCTCGATGAAATAGAGCCCGCCGTCGAAGCTTCCGGTGATCAGGTCGAGTTTGTCGTCGCCATTCAGGTCCACACCGTGCGGACGGATGCCGATGCATCACCAGTTCTTGATTTTGATCGGTTTGCCTTCTGCCTCGAGCAGCGTTCCTGCAGCGTAGACGGCCGCTGTTCTTGCACCGGTATTCTTGAAGAAATGAAGGTGCCCCGAGAAGTCCCCAACGAGGAGATCGTGCGAGCCGTCCTGATCGAGGTCGATCAGAAGAGGCCCGCTGTGGCCGATGCACTTGCCCGTGTCGATCGGCTCCCCTCCGGCTTCGAGCCGGATCGGAGGAAGGAGTTCCTTTGTGGCGCAGCATGAGGCGAGGGATGGTTCATCGGCGGCAATTGCGGGCACGCAGAGAGTGAGTGCGATCAGAACAGCAACAAGCGATTTCATGGTTTTTGTCTCCGTCTCAGCATTCATACGTTCGCGTATAACGGCCAGATCTATCACGACGTGGTGGGTGAAATTCCAGGCACGACCTTCCCTGATCGTCTCTAACGATCAGCGTAAGCCGCCAGTTCTGTCAGGGTCACGAGCCGTTCCCTCTCGGCAAGCTCCTTGGCGAGCTTGTTGTAGGCGTTGAGAACAGGCCTGCAGTCCGCGTGCTGACCGATGCGATCGAGATAATCGCTCGATTCCCCCTCGAAAGCCTTGTGAACATCCTCGATCGAGAGATCCGCGACCTGCTTGGCAGGCAGATAGTGGTTTTCGTCCTCGATCTTCCGGATCACATTTTTCGACGCCAGCACAAAGAGGACATCCTGAACCAGGCGATGGGGGATCCTGTAATCGTCGGCAAAGGAGGTTGCATTGAAATCGTGCACGCCCTTCCCGAAATCCTTGCAGATCTTGACGAGAACCAATGTGGCCAGCACGGTCTTGATCCGGTACCCGGCCGCGGAGGCGAGATCCTCCAGTTCGTAGGTGCGCCGGTGCTGCACGGAAAAGGAGACCTCGGCGCCAAAGAGGACGATCAGCCAGCTCACATAGACCCAGGCGAGGAAGAACGGAATGGCCGCGAAGGTCCCGTAGAGGGCGTTGGCGCTGCCCACGCCGATCTGAAACTTGATGTAGAGAACCTGCATCAACTTCCACGACAGCCCGGCGATCGCGCCGCCCGTCAATGCCGCCGTGATCTTGACCTTGGTGTTGGGCATCAGCATGTAGAGAACGGTGAAAGCCGCGATGATGCTGAAGATCCCGGCCAGCCCCATGAGCTGTCCATAGAACCGCGCCAGAGGCCCGAAGAAGTCGGTCATCTTGTTGAGCACCGTCTCCGACGAGAGAAAGGCGCTCACACTCGACGAGAGAAGAACAAGGAGCGGCACGGTGACGATGATGCTGAGGTAGTCGGCAAAGCGCCGCACAAAGGTCCGGTTGTACTTGATCCCCCAGATGTGGTTGAAGGTGACCTCCACATTTGTCATCAGCTTGAGCGAGGTCAAGAGAGCCAGAAGGAGGCCGATCGTTCCCAGCGCCTTGAAGTCGGCGCTATCCACGGTTGTGATGACCTTGTCGAGTGTCTCGGCCGTTCCCTCGGGCAGGGTGACGATGAGCTCGTTCAGTTTCTCCTTGACCTTGGAGTCGACGCCGAGCCCCTTGGCGAGCGAGAAGGAGAGCATCAGGAAAGGCACGAGCGAGATCAGAAAGATATAGGTCATCGACGAGGCGCGGAGCGTGAGCCGGTCCTCCTTCACACCCTTGAAAACGATCCACGAGATCTTGATCAGTGAGTAGAGCTTGCGCTTGACCATGGGCAGAGTGGGAAAGTCGGGGCTCTGGAGGTTCTTCTTGGTCTCCTCGAGGATCTCTTTGATTTTCGCCAGTATTTTCATAGGGGCCGATTCTTCTCGAAACGATCTTGTTTGTGCCCGGACAGGGTAACGCCTTGCGCCTGCAGATGTAAATATCGGATTTATCGGGAATAGACATAATTTCCGGAGTTGCGGCGGGGGAGGAGTTGGGACATAATCATACCCCAGTAATTACGAGGATTCTGTGAAGGGCAAAAGGATTTTGCCAACCCTTGCGTCCGGCGGCAATTTGGAGCTTAATGAGATCCAAATTGATGTTATCCACGAGCCACGATTGATCTGATTGGAATATCAAAGGAGATCTATTTTCGTGTACAACCTGAACAGACGCCTTCTGCGAGGCACTCCGTGGATAGCAATTCTACTCTATCTCCTTTTTTTTCAAGGGACTGCGTCTGCTCAGGACTACATCTCCTTTTTCCGGGGGGACGAAGTCGGCCCGCGGACTTTTCATCTCGACGGGGAGGTGTATATCAATCTGCTCTCCTGCGAACAGCCCCTTGAAACCGTTCAGCCCTGGCTCGCATCCCGCCAGGGGTATCGCATGGCGCTGGGGAGCATGTCGGGCCACGACCTCTGGCTGCAGCACGAAATCAAGGCGCTCGCCACCGTGTCCGAGCGATTGAAGGTCCGTGTTCTGGCCCACCAGGGCGTTGATATTGATGAATCTTTCGTCTTCATGCAGCCTGTCCTCGAGTACAGCTTGTCGGAGAACAACGCGATCATAGTCCCCGTTGTGCTCGAGGGGGACAAGGGGAATCTCGGGGGCGGTCTGGGGTGGTGCTATCGCGACCCTGACGCTGATATCGACTACCTGCAGTTCGCCTGGCTCAGATCCAACATCGTGTTCCAGCGGTCGCGTGAGTTCGAGGATTCGAAAGTCCGCAAGGCGCACGACACCGTCGAGCTGCAGGCACAGGGTTCTTTTTTCGATCTCGGTCAAACCAGCTTGAAGATCGCTTATCTGACCCATGGGGAGATCCGCTACGAGGAACTCGGAAGGGACGAGGAGTACAGGCGCTTCTCCGCCTGGTTCCTCCACCGCTACGACATCGACGATTTCAACAGGTTCTTTTTCGAGTTCGACCAGGACTCGGCCGGGGAGCAGATCGACCCTTTCAGTCCGCTGTCGATGACCGACGAATATCGCGGCGAACGGGACATCGGCCGGTTCCGCTTCGAGTATCAAAAAGATCTGGCAGAAGACAAGGTCCGCCGCATCAGGGGCGGAATCCAGCACGTCCGCTTCAGGGAAAGCGAATCGATTCCCTTCGACCTTGACGAGGAGCACAAGATCGATCGCTCCGAGTTCATGGTCTACGCCGGTTACCGCTGTCCGCTCGGCGAGTCGGAGACGCTCTCCCTCGAGACCGTGGCCTTTCTGGGAAGCATGAACAACCACAATCATTTCCCCTACGACTCCCACGAAGATGGATCGGATCCGTCCTTCCAGGGGAAAGCGAGTTTCTACTTCCACTGGGCGATCAACGAAGACGTTGATTTCGTCTTCAATCCGAGTATCGAGCTCGACACGGTCGGATGGGGGGGCGGCGCGTTTCAGGTGCGCTACTACTTCTGAAACGGCGGCGGCAAACTTCTTCAAATCGGCGATTCTGTAATCTCATCTGCTGATCCCCACCGACTCGATATTCTTTTCCAGGGCGGCGCCCGGATCGTTGAGATGAAAATTGCTTTATGGATTCAACTGGGGCATAATGAGCGCATGTTCACTTCAATCGTACTGCGAGAGGAGCATCCCTCATGTCACTCAGAACGATCTCGAGTCATATCCTGAGCATCATTCTGGCTCTTTCGATTTTTCACATCGGCTGTTCGGTGACGGACAGCGGAGTTGGAGATGACTCCAAAGCCGTTGGAGATGACTCCAAAGCCGTTGGAGAGGAAAAAGTCAGCGGCGCCAGGCGGGCGCTCGATCTCTGGGCCGCTCAGAGGGCCTATCCCAACCGTGTGATCCCCGACGAGAGTTATGCGTCGGCCTTCGCCCAGATGCAGAAGATGAAAACACGCGCGCCCTCCCTCGATGACGCGGTCGATCCATGGCAACTGCTCGGGCCTTACAACATCGGCGGCCGAACCCTCTGCCTCGCCCTGCACCCCAATGACCTGGACGTGATTTTTGCCGGGAGCGCCAGCGGCGGACTGTGGAAAACGACCTCGGGAGGCGTGGGCGCCGATGCCTGGGACTACGTCGACACGGGTTTTCCCGTCCTCGGAGTCAGCACCATCGCGATCGACGCGACCGATCCCGATGTGATCTACATCGGCACGGGCGAGGTCTACCGCTACCAGGATTCGACCGGCGGCGAGGTGATCCGCACCACGCGGGGCAGCTACGGGATCGGGATTCTCAAATCGACCGACGGCGGAGCCACATGGGCGAAGATTATAGACTGGAGCTATGCGCAGACGCGCGGTGTCTGGATGATCGCCATCAATCCGCAGGACTCGCTCATCGTCTACGCGGCGACCACCGAAGGTGTCTACCGATCGAGCGACGCGGGCGCCACGTGGGACCTCGCGCTCGGCGAGATCATGGCGACCGATGTGCGGATCCATCCCACCGATCCGAACACAATCTTCGCGGCGTGCGGCAACTTCGCCTCGACGGGCCACGGCATCTACCGTAGCGTGGATGACGGCGTCAACTGGCAGAAGCTGACCTCGGGGCTGCCGAGCAGTTGGACGGGCAAGGTGCAGCTCGCCATCGCGCCGACGGCGCCGAACCGGATCTTCGCGAGCATTGCAGACGACTTCAGCGGGATCGGGCTCTACCGTTCGACCAACACTGGCGATTCGTGGAGCCGGGTCAACTCGACCGACTATCAGCAGTACCAGGGGTGGTACTCCCACTACGTGGTGGTCAGCCCCTTCGATGAAGACGATCTCTTCGTCGGCGGTATCGAGATCTGGGAGTCGACGAACGGGGGAAGCTCTCTTTCCCGGCGGTCGGACTGGACAGAGGTCTATTTTGGAACCAACCCGCCCGAGGGACCGATCGGCGGACCGAATTACGCCCACGCCGACCAGCATTTTGCGGTCTGGCATCCGACCGATCCGGATACGATCTTTTTCGCATCCGACGGGGGAGTGTTCAAGAGCACCGATGGAGGGGATAACTTTCAGAGTCTGATCGGCGGTTACGTGACGACCCAGTTCTACAATGGATTTTCCAATTCTTCGAGCAATCACGATCTCGCCATGGGCGGAATGCAGGATAATTTCACGGCGATCTACGACGGCGACGTGGCCTGGCGCCGCGTGATCGGCGGCGACGGGTGCTGGACGGCGATCAACTCCGACGACGATCAGACGATCTACGGCACGGCCCAGTACCTCTATCTCCTTCGATCGAGAGACGGCGGGATCAACTGGTCGTATGTGTCACCCCCGGAGCAGAGCGGCGACGAGACCGCTTTTGTCGCTCCCTTCGTGCTCAGCGATTCCGATCCCACTGTTCTTTATGCCGGCCGGTCGCGCGTTTACAAGAGCGGCGACGAGGGATCGAACTGGCTGACCACGAACAGCGGCCAGCCCCTCGATGGATCGAACTCTCTGCTCTCCATGGCGATCTTTGAAACAGATCCCGATATCGTCTATGCCGGAACCGCGCCGATCTACTCGCGGGCGCGGATCTTCCGGACCGTTGACGGCGGGGCAAACTGGGACGATATCACCGGGCCGCTGCCCGATCTCTACCCGGCGGACATAGTCATCGATCGCCGCGACCCGGACAGGGTGTTCGTCGCCTTCATGGGATACGAGAACGAGCATGTCTTCAAGAGCGACGACGGCGGCGCCAACTGGACCGACGTGACCGACAACCTGCCCGATGTTCCCGTGTCGGCACTCGCCATCGATCCTCGAAACCGGTCGATCGTTTATGCCGGGACCGATCTCGGTGTTTTCGTGTCGACCGTGGGCGGCGGGGCGTGGGCGTCTTTCATGACCGGCATGCCGACAGCGATGGTGACCGATCTGACCTTCTTTGCTCCTGCTTTCAAAAAATCACGGCCTCCGGCCGGCAAGTTGAATCTCGTCGTTCCTCAGAAAGTGCAGCTCATGATACGAGCGTCGACTCACGGAAACGGCGTGTACGAACGGGATCTCTTCAGGGGAAGATAAAGGTGCGCGGCCGAGGGGGAGATTTACAGGAAATCAATTGTAGAGCAAGGGATTCTCGCGCCAGTCCTTGTCCCTGTCGCGCGCCCACTCCTTGACCCGCGGCCTCCGCTCGCGGAGCCGCACCGACTCCACGCCGAGGGCGTGGCCCGTCGACCTGGGATTCTTTCCCACGCATTCCAGGCGGAGCGTGTAGTCGCCCGGATCGGGCCAGAAGTCGAGGAGATGCCACTCCCAGTCGGAGAGGCCGTCGTGATAGAGATCGATGGGGGCGCCGAGCTTCACGCCGTTCAAGTAGGCCTGGTACCGGCCGTAGTCGTTGGCGCGCGTTCCCTTGATCAGTAGCCTGCGCGGTTCCTTCTCCTCCACGCTGAAGGGGATCTCGATCCAGGCGCCGTCCGCCTGTCCCGGTCGATAGAAGAGCTGCCCCCTCGGGAAGAATCCAAGATTCGTCTGAACTTCGGCCCGGCCCACGCCGCGGTGCGCGTCGCCAGTGTACTCTTTGGCCGGAAAGATCACGTCGAGATTGGGAAGGGTGCGCTCGCTCGCGTGGGGCGCGCGCGCGGCGAAAGTAGGCGTGCCGGTCTGGTACCAGAAAGCCACGCTCGAGAAGTCGTCCTCGCGCTCGTTCCAGCTGTGCGTCTTGCCCTCAATATTCTCGTCCGACGAGATCCACCCCCAGTGCTCGATGGTGGCCCTGATCGAGTTCTTGAAAACGATCGGATCGTGCACATGCCACCTGTAGGCGCTGGTGTGACCGCCCACGATGCCCCACTGGTCGAAGTAGGGCGTTCCGAAGTAGGGCGTGCTCGTCGTCTTTAATCCCCAGGCCGAGAGGAAATAGTCCTCCGTGCCCGTTCCCCAGATCGACGCGGTCTTCTCACCGTCGATGTAGATCTTTTCATCTCCCTCGCCGAACCACGATGGGCTGCGCGTGCGCACCGAGAGGACGGTGCCCACGTAATGTCCCTTCCCCTCGGTCTCGAGGATGACGTAGTCGGTACCTTGTTTGACCGGGTATTCCTGGCGATACTGGGCGTGGAAATAGGGCGTGTCGGCAGGCAAAGAGTCGAACTTGATCCAGTCGATGTTGTAGTAGAGGAGGTTGATTTTCTTTTCGCTCTCATTGACCACGTCGATCCGGATCGACTCGCGAAACGGCATGCGCCAGAAACAGTTGTACGAGTCCGCATCCTCGACGACCACGGGCACGCTGATCACCTCGCTTCGTTTGCCAAAGGAATTGGCGAAGAAGTCTCCCAGCGGCGCTTCGACGCCGGGCCGCTCCGCTCCGTCATAGTAGATCCTCAGCAGAATTTCCTGATGGTTGGCCGATCCCTCCTTGGCCCAGGGGTGGGGTTCTGGCGCTAGGAAGGTAAACCACATGTGGGTTATCGCGCCCGGTCCGCTCGCATCGAGCACCGTCCTGGTCGTTCCCGCCGCCACGCGCGAGTTGTCCCGGTTGCTGTGCGCATAGCGCCCCTCCGCGTCGAGCGCCGTCGACGTGGCCCGCATGCTGCGCCCCTGCTGGGTCTTGGCCAGGTTGGCCAGATCGTCGGCAAGAGCACTCGTCGCGACGGTCCAGATCAGGATCGCAAGGGCGAACCGGGCGATGGACGGTCGAGTCGATCGTTTCGTGATATACATATGACTTTCCCTTCGCCAGAGTCGGCTTTTTCGGTCAACAGGCCTCAGAAGAGAAGGGCGAAGCGCACCAGGAGTATACGCGACGAGCCGACCCCGTCGAGGTGGGAGTGAATGTAGTTCGACAGAATCCGGATCGAAGGGGTGAGGTACCAGTTGACGCCCACCGTGTAGTTGGAGATCGTGCCACCGGACAGGATTCCTCGATCGTCGAGGTCGAGCCGCGAGCAGCGCGCGGCGATCTCCCACGCCCCTGTGCCGCACTCCGAGTCGAGGAAGTCCGACTCAGGGATGACGCGGCCGAACCGCCCGTAAATCTTGTCGTACCGACGATGCTCGCCGGTGAGAAAGTAGCCCGCTCCGAGGTTGTAACCCCAGACAGTGGGATTGGATCCCTGGGGAGCGTCGATGTCCATGCGGACATATTCGCCCTGTGCCGAGAAGGCGCCGAGCACGACACCCGCCTCTCCGCCATAAAGGCTGGCGTGGTCCATATCGATGGCAACGGTCTCGACGAAGTCGGGGGCGAGGTTAACCTCGGGTCCCGTGGACAAGACGATGTCATCCTCGCCGCGGCGGCTGCATGCCGCCCCGAGGTGGACAAGGTTGTCGTCCCCTTCGTACCAGGGAAGGCCGGTCAACCGCGCCGTGGCGCTCAGATCTCCATCGCTGCCGCCGTCGCCGAAAGCGTTGGTGTTGTAAAAGCTACCCACTCCCCATGATACCCGGCCGTCGCAGCCGTTGCCGTTCCAGCCGAAACCGGTGTTGCGCGACGGGGCGAGCGCCTGCGTCAGCGACCGCTCGATGAAACGGAGAGCCTCCTCGGCGGTGACTGATTCGAGCGAGAAGGGCTCCTTGAAATAACCGACGCGCACGTGGCTGTCCAGGCAGAGTCGATCGACGCCGACATAGACGTCCTTGTACTCGGGATTGCCGTGGGCAAAGTCGTAGGACCCCTTGAAAATGTAGCGCTCGTAGATCCTGCCGGAGAGAGTGATCCGCGCTCGGCGGAACTCGACCCTGTCGTTGAGGTCCTCGCCCATGGTGTCGAGATGGGCGTCCATGCCCCGATCGCCGCTCATCAACGCCCAGTCGGAGTGGATCTTTCCGGTGAGCTTGACCGTGAAGGAGCGCTCCTCGTTCTCGAAGTTAAGGCCCCGGTTCCAGAAGAAGCGCCACTGCTGATCGTCCGCTTTCTGCCGGGCGGCCTCCTCCTCCAGCGTTGCGACGCGTTGCTTGAGATTTCTGATCTCGTCGCCGAGAGATCGTTGCTCTTCCTCTTCCTGCGCCACGCAGAAAGGTGCGGTGAGAAGAAATGAAAGGATGAGGAGCGTCATGCGTTTCTGTGATGTGATCATGCCTTTTTCGTCGATTCCTTTACTCATGCTTCGTTGCCGGCCAGGTGCCCGTCGTGCACGTGCCGGACTCGTTCGATTTCAAGCGGAAGAGTATACAGGATTCAAATGCGCCTGACTATTCAACCTTCGAAACAAGGAGGATCATGAGCGACGATCCGGTCGAGCGGGCATCTCGCCTGAGAGCCTCTACTTCTTGACAACCCGAGCGCGGCACGACATGCTTGTTTCTTCGCCGAACACGGACATGTCGATCAAGAGGACTCTCTACATGGACGCCACTCACGGGACCCTGGAACTCATCATCGGAACCATGTTCAGCGGGAAGAGCACCGAGCTGATCAGGCGGGCCAATCGTTATGAGATTGCCGGCCGGAAGGTGCAGCTCTTCAAGCCGTCGATCGACGATCGTTACGGCATGGCCGCCATCACGTCCCACGATGGTCTGACGCGGCGCGTCGAATACGTCGACAATGCTTCGGAGATTCTCGAGAGGGTCGACGACGCCACCCGCGTGGTGGCCGTCGACGAGGTGCAGTTCTTCGCGAGCGAGATCATCGAGATCTGCGACAGCCTGGCCGACACGCGGCGCACCGTGCTCATGTCGGGACTGCTCAAGGACTTTCGCGACGATTACTTTCCCTTCAGCGACGGCAAGAAGGATATGTCCGACCTCGTGCGCGTCGCCGACTACATGATCTATCTCAAGGCGATCTGCACCTACGAAGAGGATGGCGAGATCTGCGGCCGCGAAGCGACCCGCGTTCAGCGCTTCATCGACGGCAATGTGGCGCCCTATGATTCGCCCATCGTGGTCGTGGGGGGCGCCGTCGACTACAAGCCGCGCTGCCGCTCCCATTTCCAGCAGTACACGCTGAAAGCACGGCGCTCCCGCGTTCTGCCGCTTTTTCCGGAACCGGAATAGAGCGGTAGAGTCCCTTATTTCCAGAACGACTCCTGGATCGCGCCCTCGGGCAGGAGCGCCCGCGTGATCTGATGGATCCAGTTGTTCCGATCCGTGTCCGGATCGAGGCGCAGGAAGGGGACCGACTGTTGCTCGAGGAGGGAGTCGACGAGCCCGTCGATGTCGCGCTGGAACTCCACGTCCGTGTCGCGCGTGCCGTCGAATGACGGCATGTCGATGACGGGCACCTTGAAGAGGTGATCGTAGGTCTTCATCCACGATCTGACCAGGGAGTCGAGTTCGGGCTGGTTGCCCGAGGACCAGACGAGGTAGGCGTAGTTGTCGATGGCGGCCCGGTCGCAGAGCACGTACTCGGCCATGGCGCCGGCGGCGATCTCTTCCGAAATCTGCCTGTGAAGAATCCACGACTGGGCGAGGATGTTGGTTTCGCGGTTGATGGGCAGCGGGCAGGAGCGCGCCACTTCCTTGACGAGCTCCACGTTGATGTCCTGTTTCTTCAGAAAGGCGGCGACCTCGTAGCAGAGGGTCGTTTTTCCAACTCCGTGGGCGCCGATCATTGCGATCTTCATAGGTTTCCGCCATTGAGAACCGTTCGAGTCGGCCGCCACTTTACCCGGAACCTCCGAGATCTTCAAGGCAGCAGCCCTCGCCCTCCGACCGCTTCTTCTTGGCGCTCCTGGCGCCTTGGTGAGAAAATTTGTCTTTTCTCTCAGCGTTTCACTATCTCGAAGGGGATGGCGGGAAGCACTCCGAGTGGGATCCGCTGCTTGGGCCGTTCTCCGCCGCCTCTGGGCTTTCGTCCGTCCCTGAGCGAGAAGACGTCGACGATCAGGTTGCCGGCCGTGCCAACCGTCGCCCCATCGGCGTCGGCTTTCAGCACGAGATCGACGCTGCCCGCGCCAAGCGCCCAGTCGTCGAGGCTCACTCCCTCGGGCGGATCATTGAGCTCGAGTGTGAGCGTCTCCGGTTTGGCCTGCTTGGGAATGTTGATCCGCACGCGAGCAGTCCGTCCCGCCGGGATCCGGATCGGACCATCGGCAACGAGTTCAGGGGGCGGAAAGCGGCCGCGCGATCCTGTCACCGTGACGAGCAGTTCGTGCGACGGCACCAGGTGCCGGTAGAGAAAGGCCTGCATCTTGTTGTCTGCCGGGATTGCCCCATGGCTGACGGTCTGTTTGTCGATTACGGCCAGCCCCTCGATCCGAAGAGCGACCGGCTCGCCGATCGGTCTCGACGGAGCTGAGAGCGTTGCGCGGATCCGGTCGGCTCCCTCGGGTATCACTCCTCCCTGAAGGCCGAAACCGGGCGGCGCGTCTTTCAGCCTCACCTCGATGGCGCCGTCGAACCCGTCCCTGCGCAAGGCGTACACCCCGATCGGTGTGGCGCGTCCCGTGCGCAGCGAGAGACTCGATGGAGTGACGTGCAACTCGAAATCGGGCCTGGGAGGACTGAGGCGAAGGCGATAGGCAAAAGCGTCACCGCCGTGGTTTCTCGAATCGGACACATGGACGTGATACTTTCCGTTCCTGGGCAACCGTGCGCGAAGGTAGGAATCCGCGTGATGAGTGAGCGATCCCATGTCGGTGTGCAGGAATCCGTCCTTGTACTCGTGATCGTCGTTCCACGCCACAACCTGCCCCGATGAATCGAAGAGCTTGACGACCGAATCGATCGGGGAGTGCAGTCTCCGCGCCTGCACCTCGACCACCACTTCGTCGCCCCTGCGGCCCTTGAAACGGAAGACGTCAACATCGCCGGGGGGCGTGATGCGGCCGTTCACGATACGCGGTAGAGCGATGCGTTGCGCCTCATCGCAGTTGTTGTTCGGCTCGCTCTCCGCACTTTCGGGCAGGTCGTCGACGGCGTAGAGCAGAGGATTGGAGAGCTGGTCGTCCTGGTGCACGATGACATGGCGTACCGAACCACCCCCGGGACGGGTGTCGAGCGTGAGCTCTCTCCTCCGAAGGTTCCAGCCCTCGATCGATGCCGTCGTTTTTTCGCCCACCCTGCCGCCGAGTGGAAATATGCTCGTGATGAAAGGCTGTTCGTCGATGCTGACACGATAGACGAAATCCTCCCGGCCGCGGTAGATCGAATCGCGGATCTCGATCTCGTAGATCCCGGTTGCGCTGACCGCAAAACACAGAATCGGGTCAGGGCTGAAACGGAAATCGTCGGTGAACGACAGTTCGTTGCCCGATTCATCGAAGAGGGTGAGCGTGGCCTGAAACCAGCCGGGCACGGCGTCGGCGAGGAAGGGGATCAGGTGGCGTGCGGAGGTGGCGATCACGAGCTCCTGACCCTCGCGTGCGCGGAAACGAAAGCGATCGACGTCGCCCGGTTTGATCTGGCCGTTCATCACGAAGGGAACGTCGATCGGTTTGGTAGGGGGTGTCCCGGGGTCGTAGGGTTCGGGTTCGCAGATTTCGGGGACCTGTCCGATCTGGAAACAGAGAGGATTGGTCATACCGATCGACGTCTCGATCCGGACTTCGCGGTCGCCGGGCAGAGCGTCCCGATCGATGGCGACCTCGACCAGGGCTGTTTCGGCGATCTGCGCGTTGGGCTGGTTCTTCCTGTTCGATTGGAGAAGCTGGTTTTCCACGAACTCGAGTTCCCACGAACTCAGGCTTTCCAGGTCGTTCAGCAGGGGATGGTTCGGCAGCTTGACCTGATCGGTCGCAGTCGTGTCAGCGCTCTTTTTCCTGATCCGGTCGCGCCGTGTGCGGTCGACTGGCGGCTTCAGCGCGTCGAGCCTTCTTCGGAGTTCGCGGCGCTCTTCGCCGTTGAGCCTTCTGAAGCGCCCCATGTAGCGGACGAGCTTCGCGTGCACCCCGTCGCCCGAGACGCAGATACGGCTCACGTTCCGGAGGTTCTGGCCGCCGATAATGATCTGGACCGAAGAGCCTCGCTCCCCGCCCGCGGGGTAGGCATAGCCGATGCTCGGCGTGCGCCGGTTCGACTGCGCCCATGCCGCGGCCGTGCAAAAGAGCATGCCGAGAAGCAGCGGCGCAATCACGACTCGTGGCGTTACTTTCATGACACCATGATCTCCTTCAGCCGCCCGCCGCTTTTGGCCTTGTCCTGCTTTTCGGGTAGGACACGGACATCGAGTCCGCGGCTGTTGGGCAACTGTCCGTCAGGATCGATGCCGAGCAGCTCGTACATGCTTCCGATCAGGTCCTGGGGAGAGACGGGGCGCTTCGCCACTGCCGTGCCCTTGTCGTCAGATTCTCCCACGATCGAGCCGCCCTTGAATCCACCGCCGGCGACGACCGCGGAAAAACAGCGGCCATAGTGTCCGCGGCCGCCGTTCCATGGGGGATCCCACTGGATTTTCGGAGACCGGCCGAACTCGCCGCTCCACCAGACGATCGTGCTGTCGAGCAGTCCGCGGTCGGAGAGGTCCCCGAGGAGCGTCGCCATGCCCTGGTCCATTTCGGGAAGTTTCCGGCGCATCGTTTCGAAGTGCTGCTTGTGCGTGTCCCACCCCTTGTAGTTGATCGTGACGTAGGGCACGCCGATCTCGACGAGGCGCCGCGCCATGAGGCACGACTGGCCGAAGGTGTTGCTGCCGTACCTTTCCTGGATCTCGGCGCCCTCCGTGGTCAGGTCGAAGAGCTTGCGCGCATCGCCGAACATGAGGTCGTAGGCGTTCTGCTCGCAGCGGTCGAGTTCCTCGAAGCGCGGGTCTTGGGGCATCGCCCTCCCGAGCGAATCGAGGGAGTGGAGAAGCTCGCGCCGGCTGCGCTGGCGCTGGTCCGAGATGCCCTGGGCCACGATCCCCTCGACGACGAAGGGTTTGCGGCTCGGATCGCCGCCGGTGGCGAAGGGTTTGTATCTCTGGCCCAGGAAACCAGCCTCGGAGAAACGTCCCTGGGGCGTGGTCAACAGGATGTAGGGCGGCACGATGCCTTGGTAGCCCCGGTCGTATCCCTTGAAGAGCGACACGACGGCACCGGCGCTGGGATAGACGAGCCGTCCCGGTTCGCGGCCGGTCTGGGTGATGTAGGACGCTGTTTCGTGGGCGTTCACACCATGGGTCATGCTCCGGATGATTGAGTACTTGTCCGCCTGCCGGGCGAGCAGGGGCAGAGACTCGCCGATGCGGATCCCGTCGACATTGGTGGCGATGGTGTTTTTCAGCGGCCCGCAGTAGTCTTCGCCCGCGTCGGGTTTGGGATCGAAGGTATCGAGATGCGACGGCCCGCCCCACATCCAGATCTGAATGACCGACCTGGCCCGCGGCTCCGGCAGAGTCGGGCGGGCGCGGACAATGCGGGGATCGGCGATGGCGCCAACGGGGCCGAGGGCACCCAGGGCGCCAACGGAGCCGCACAGGCCGAGTTTCAACAACCCGCGTCTGGTGATCGCTTCCTGGGCCTCTTTCCGGTTCATCTTTTTTTCTCCGGCTCAGTGACGGTAAAGAAACTCCTTGCTGTTGATCAGCGCCCAGACCAAGTCGCAGATCGCGTCGCGCTGACTCAGACCGGCCCGGGAAAAATAGTCCTGCGCCGCGGTCATCTCCGATCGTGTGGGATCGCGAGAGAGGACGGCAACGTAGAGCGATCGGATCATGAGGCGGCGATTGCCCTTGGCGGTCTTGATCAGCGCGCGCAGACGCCAGCTTCTCTCGATCTTGTTCTGAATGTGCGTCGAGTTGAGCAGGTGGAGTCTCTGGGCGTCGGTGGGGGAGTTGCTCCGCTCCGATTCGAGTCCGGTGTCGCGCGAGGGGCGGCCGAACATTTCGAGGAAGGGGCTGGTGATGCTCCCATCGGCGAGCGAGATCGATCGCTGGGTCTCGGGGATGTAGGTGAAGGGCTCCGGGATCGGGCTCGAATAACTCTCCCGCGGCCCGCAGATCGTGCACAGAGCATCGATCAGGACCTCGGCGTCGAGACGGCGCACCACGTAGAAGGCGAAAAGCCTCTCCCCATCGGCATGGTCGCTCCGCGCGATCGACGACTGCTGGTAGGTACGCGAGTTGAGGATCAGGCGGTAGATGTGGCGCAGGTCGAAATCGGATTTCACCAGCTCTTCTTCGAGGCAGGTGAGCAGGGCGCCGATGGCGGGTTGGTTGTGGGGTCCCATGTCATCGGGCTCATGGATGATGCCGCGGCCCATGAGCCAGGCCCAGATGCGATTGACGATCGTGCGCGCGAACCACGGATTGCGCCCGCTGATCAGCCAGTCGGCAAAAACGTGGCGCGGATCGACGGTGGGTTCGAGAGTGACCGCGGTCCCGTCGGGAAAAGAGGTCGACCTCGTTCCGGCCGGAGCGGGATCGAGGGTCACGATCTCTTCCTTCCACTCGGCTGTCGGCTTGAACTGGATGCGGGAGAAAAAAGTCTCCATGGCGGCGCGGTGTTCTTCGGGCCACTTTTCGATGCGCGCTCCCATGAAGCTCAGAGCCACAGCCTTGGCGATCGCCGAGGGCTCGTGGCCCTGGACCGCCCTGTAGAAATTGACGGGCGGAACGCGGAAATTGCTGCCGCTCGAGGTCAAGAGCTCGCGCACGAAGAGATCGTAACTCTTGTTGTCCCTGATCGAGTCGCGGATCCACCGATGATAGGCGTGCACCGCGTTGGGCCAGAGGTTGATGGGGAATTCGGCTTTGACCCGCAGGAGGTCGCACCATTTGAGCGCCCAGTATTCGGCGAACTCGTCCCGCTCGAAGAGGGCGTCGATCAGGACCGCTCGCTTGTCGGGATGACGGCTGCGCAGGAAGTTGCGCACCGCGCGCGGTTCGGGCAGCGTGCCGATCATGTCGAGGTAGACGCGCCGCACGAAGACCTCATCCGAGCAGGGACGGGCCGGTTCGATGCCTCTTTCGCGCAGGGCGGCGAGAACGTGCTCGTCGATGATATTCGCCCGCCCCGCGGGCGACTCCCTTTCGAAAGGATGGACGACAGGCGTCTCTTGACTCGGCGCGGGTGATTCGGCAGAAAAACCGCTCTGAGTTGCCGAGAGAACGAGAATGGCCATAAGGATCGTCTTCATGGATTGCCTGTCAGCTCAAGGGTTGATCTCGATGTTCACATCTAATGAAACCCGCGCCCGCGACCGAGGTTTCGGTGCCTGACTCTGATTAATATAGTACCATGGGAAATTATCGGCGGAATAGACAAGTTTTCGTGAGCGGGCAGCGAGGCGGGTCTCAACCGCTCGAAGAGCCGACCTGGATCTGGTAGAGTGATCGCCGGCGCCCCCCCCTTGCAGATATTTCAGAGCGAGGTCAAGACAATGAGACGAATTTGTGGAATCTGTGGATTCTGTGTGCTCTTTCTTCTCTTCAACGCGATCCTCTCGGGCCAGGACATCACCCAGGTCGGTTACATCCAGGCGAACAATGTCGATATCGACGTGGGGAGCCTCTCGGTCCCCGTCGTCAACGACTGGAACGAGGACGGCAAGAAAGACCTCATCGTGGGGAGCGACACGGGCTACATCTACCTCTACCTGAACCAGGGCACCAACGCGGCGCCGGTCTTCAATGAAGAGTACGAGCTCACCGACTACCAGGTCCTCATCGATCCTGTTCCCGGCAGCTACAACTGGTGCCATTTCGAGGTTTGCGACTGGAACGAGGACAGCCACGTCGACCTCCTCTACACCAAGTGGGAGAGCGAGATCAAGGTCCACCTCCACGGCAACCACCACATCGGCTGCCTGGCCGAACCGATCAATCCGCCGATCAACATCCCCTCCCAGGGAGGGTCCTTTTCGTGCAGCCTGACCTTGTCCAACAGCAGCTCCCACGATATCTTTCTCGATGCCTGGACCGATGCGGTTCTGCCCAATGGAGCGCTCTACGGCCCTGTGCGGGAGAAAGCCGATGTGACCCTTCCTGCCGGGGCCACATGGCGGTTCACGATCAGTGAATACGTCCCCGGGTATGTCCAGACCGGTCTTTTCTCCTACAATCTCTGCGTGGGTAAGATGGGGAGCGGCTGCTTCGTGATCGACGGATTCAACTTCACAAAACTCTAGCCGGATACCGGTCAGAATTGAACATCTCACTCGGTACAGTGAACAAGCATATGCATTAAATCAGTATTGCCCCCCGATTGTTTGGGTGCATAATAAGAGATAGAACAATTTAAATTTATGATTTTGCGATTATCTGAAATCAGCTCGGCTTTTGTCGCAAAAATTATTGAGGGGGACTTGTCAAGGTTTCTTTGCCGAAGAGAGTAAAACCCATTCTACTCACCTCCTAATTCCCTGATACCCTGGGTTTTCCTGGCAAGTTCTCCTCTCTTCTTCTCAGCACTCGCAGGCGTTCACGGAATGCAGCGATCGTCTGATCGTAGATGCGGCTGACGGCGCGCGCCATCGTGTCGATGTTGAACCTTTCGAGCACGGCGTGCCGCCCGCGGCCCGCGCAGCGCGACAACCCAGCCCGATCGGCCAGGCTGCTTTCCAGCCGGCGTGCGAGACTCAACGATTCCGGCGGTCGGCAATCATCAGACCGAGACCAAGGTCTCGGTCACGGTCTCCGACATCCGCGCTTTCCAGCAGGCGGCCGAACTCGCCTACCTTGCCAATGATGTCTGGCCCGTTGATCAACACGCGGGCATCATGCCCCTCGAAATGGCCTCCTACCTGCGATCGAACGCATTCCGCAAACCCGCCGCGGTGGGCGGGCTATGGGACTGGCAAGGCGGTTGGGGCGCGACAGCGGCCATCTCGATCTACGATCCCCAGGTCCCGAACGCAATGTGGACGCTCGTCGACGAGGCGATCGATGACGGCAACCTCGGCACCGGCGCGGTGAGGATCGTCAATGGAAGATATCTTTTCTGCATGATCGAGGAATGACCGGTGGCCTTTGGGATTCATGACACTATCCCGAGCTGTGTGCCAAGATCCATGCGCGCACGGACCTTGTCGGTCAGAGGATTTCCAAAAAAAGTAAATTATCGAATTGACGGTCCCTCGATCTGTCAATATAAAGTAAGTAGATACTTACAATACAGAATCGAAAGAGACATCAACCGCCATGGCACGCCCCGATCAAAGCGAAGAGAAACGCAAGCAACTTCTTCCAGTCGTTGCCAAGGTCTTTGCCGAGTTCGGCTACCGGCGCACGACCACGGCCGAACTCGCCAAGCGCTGCGCCGTCAGGGAAAACATTCTCTACCGCCTCTGGCCGAACAAGAAGGCGATGTTCATCGCCGCGATCGAATACGTGTACGATCTCTCCATGGAGACGTGGCGGGCCCTCCTCGCGAAGGAGAACCACACGGCGACCACTGCCGAACGCGTGCTCGACTACGAAGCGCGCCATCATGGCGAGTTCGGTCTTTATCGTATCGTATTTGCGGGCCTGAGCGAGACCGACGATCCCCAGATCCGTGGGACATTGAAGAAGATGTTCGCTCGCTTTCACAGTTTCATCAAGAGCGAGATGAAGACCCACGGTCAAGCCGCACGCCGGGAGGCGGGACGCGAGAAACCCGGCGACGATGTCCTCGCCTGGGCGATCGTGGCGCTCGGCACCATGGCCAACATCACTCGCGAAATCGGACTGCTCAGTAATCCCAAGCGGCAGCGGCTGATTTCCGACGTGGGACGACTTCTTCTCGATGAAAGCGTCGAGTAAATTTTTTTTACCGAATGTAAGTAAATACTTACTTTTATGAGTTTCGAGACAAAGGAGAAAGATCATGAAGTGGCAGAAAATCGTGATAGCGGCCGTGATGGTTCTTTCAGCAACAATGGCCGGTTGGAGCACCCTCTGTGCATCCGAGGAGGACGACGCCGTGCAGAAAGCGTTCGCTCTGAGAATGGACGGCAAGGCGGATGAAGCCAAAGCGCTTCTGGAAGAAACCCTCTCGGCGAATCCGCAGAACGCCGCCGTACTTTTCGAGAAGGCGCGGACCAATCTTCACATCGGGCTTAGCCGTCCCAGAGAATTTACGGAGAGCTTCCAGAAGTCGATCAAGGAGCCGATCGAGAAGGCGGCGTCCCTCGATCCCAAGAATTCGCAGTATGCACTCTTCGCGGCCGATATGGCTTTCATGAACGCCTACATGTCGATGAAAGGCCAGGGCTCGGAGATCAAGCAAAATGTGGCCAAGATGTGCAGCGCCTACGAGAACGCGCTCAAGGTCGATCCCGATGAGCTCCGCCCGATGCTCTGCCTCGTCGAGGTCTACGGAGTCCTTCCCGAGAACATGGGCGGTGACAAGGCCAAAGCCGAAGCCTATGCCGAGAAGATCGAAAAGAAGGATGCCGTCTTCGGCGCAAAGGCGCGCTCCCTGCTCCTTGACGACGAAGCCAACCGAATCGACTACTGGCGAAAGGTCCTGGAGAAGCACGAACACAACGCCGACGTTCTCGAGGAGCTCGGAAAAGCCTGCCTCTACGGCGAGGAGTTCGACGAGGGCGCCAAGTATCTCGAAAAAGCGATCGAGGCCAACCGGGAAAAGGAATTCCTCCTTCTCGATCTGGGCCGCTTTCACTTGTACAGGGTGATGAGAGATGATTCGGTCAAGGAGTCAGCTCTGCCCGCGGCCGAGGAAGCGCTCAAGCGGTATCTCGAGACCGATCCGATCGCACCGCTCAAAGCCTATTCCTACGAACTGCTGGCCAAGGTCAAGTTCGGCTGGGGCGAGAAGGAAGCGATCGAAGAGATGAGAAAGAAGGCCAACGAAATCGATCCCTTTCATTCGATGGCATCGGGGCTTCCGTCTCTCGATCTGTTCGTCGCTCCGGGCGAGGCGTACTGCGGGCACCGGTATCTCTTCAGACCCCTTTGAGCAGTCGGCCGACTTCGGCCGATTGCGGCCGGAATCGGTTGAAATATCCAGACTGGCGATCAAGGCGTTTTTCGGTACCATGGGTAACATCATACCCCGATGTCCGAAGAAGAAAGGATCGCTGTGATGAAGAGAGAAAGACGCTCTCGACCAGTCATTCCGCCCTGTGTGAACCGCCGAAGCTTCATGCACTCCTGTTTGACCTGTGCCGCCGGCGCCGCAGCCTGGCCGCTTCTGCCGTCGGAGTCCTTTGCGGGCGGGCGAGCAGCCCCTGAGAGATCCAAGGTGCGGCTCGTCTTCTGCGAGACATCCAACGCGCAGCCGATCTGGCCTAACATCGGGTACGACTTTGACGGGCGCCGCAAGGAGATTCTCGATCTCCTTGCCCGGGACTGCCCAGAGGTCGAGTTTCTACCTGCCAAGCTGATGGACAGGCCCGAGGATCTCGGCAAGGTGCTCGAAGGTCACGACGCGGTCGATGGCTATGTCGTGTGCGTCCAGGGGCTCGGCTGGGGCAACGATATCTTCAAGCTCTGCACGACCGGCAAACCGACACTCCTCGTGGACAACCTCTTTGGTGGATCGGGCAAGTTTCTGACACAGATCGCCCGGATCATGAAAGCCGACAAGCCCGTCGACTGGGTGAGCTCGTCGAATGACGCTGATATCGCCGCGTCGGCACGGCACTTCGCCCGACTCGGCTCCGGAACGGGCAGCACCGAGATCGCGGCCGCCTTCCGCGCGACGCGCGGCGAGCGGACGCCGAGCGCGGCTGATTGGTCGTGCAAGAAGGACGAGGTTCCCGATTTCGATCTCGATCGCACACTCGATAAGCTCAAGGAGACCAAGATTCTCGTCGTTGGCGGCGGCTGGGGCGGAGACGCTTTCCGCAACGCGTCACGCGATGTGACAGGCGTGACACTGGTGCCGATCTCCTTCGAGGAGATCTCCAAGGCCTATGACGAGGCGGACAAGGATGAAGCCAAGGCTTTCGCCAGTCGCTGGATCGGAGACGCGGAGAAGGTCATCGACGTGGAGAACGCCGAGATCGAGAAGTCAGGCGTCATGTACGTGGCCATGAAGCAGCTGATCGACAAGCACGGCGCCGCGGGGATCAGCGTCAACTGCCTCGGCGGTTTCTACGGCGGGCACGTGAAAGCCTATCCCTGTCTCGGATTCTGCCAGCTCAACGATGACGGGCTCGTCGGCGGCTGCGAGGCGGATCAGATGTCGGCACTGACCATGGCGATAATCGGCGTGGCCACAGGACGGCCGGGATTCATCTCCGACCCCGTGATCGATACGGCGAAGAACGCGATCGTCTACGCTCACTGCGTGGCGATGACAAAGCCCTTCGGCACTGAGGGCGCGTCGAATCCTTACCACATCATGACCCATTCCGAGGATCGCAAGGGCGCGTCAATACGGTCTCTTTTGCCCAAAGGGTATATGACGACCACTCTCGAGATCGATCCGCGCGACCGCACCGTGATCATTCACCGGGCCAAGACAATTGGTAACAATCCCAGCGACATGGCGTGCCGCACCAAGCTCGAGGCCGTGGTCAAAGGCGATCTCGAAAAGCTCACCGAGAACTGGGCCAAGGGATGGCACAGGGTGACCTTCTACGGTGATCTCAAGGAGCAGGTCTATGCCCTATCCGACGCCATCGGCTGCAAGATCGTCGAAGAGGCGTGATGAGGATGATCCATCGGTCGACCTTGTTTGCGGCGTTCGTCTTCTTATCTCTCGTCCTGGGATATTCCCCGGTTAGGGCCTCGGAGCCGGTACGGTTCGGACAGAATGCCGCCAACGTCCCCGAGTCGGCGATCGCGCGAAATCTCACCCTTGCGGGCATTGCGGTGGAAGAGGAGGACTACACGATCTGGGGGGGATCGCCCCTTGTCCACGAGGGCAAGGTCCATCTTTACGTGGCGCGGTGGCCGGAGCCGAACGTCGATCCGGCCTGGCGCAGGTCGAGCGAGATCGCCCATTACGCGGCAGACCGTCCCGAAGGCCCATTTCGTTTCTGCGACGTGGCCCTGGCCGGAACAGGCGAGGAGACGTGGGACAGGTATTCGGCCCACAATCCCGAGGTGCGGTTCTACGAGGGGAAGTTCGTTCTGCTCTATGTGTCCAACAGCGACTACCATCAGCCTCCCCATCCCATGAATCAGCGCATCGGCATGGCAACGGCCTCGTCACCGGGCGGGCCCTGGACGCGCGTGGGAAAGGACGGGCTCATTCTCGAGTCGTCGGAGGACCGGTCCCACTGGTCTCACGGGAGCCACGTGGTGAATCCCGCACTGCTGAAGGTGGGTGACAGCTACCACCTCTACTTCAAATCCAAGTGTCAGTCGCAGCGCGGTATGGTATACGGCGTTGCCATTGCCGACCATCTCGAAGGCCCGTACCGAATCTTGGGCCCTCCGCTCACCTCCAAGGGCGTGGTAATCGAGGACGGGGCCGTGTTCGAGTGGCAGGGCAAGATCTGCCTCCTCACGACGGACAACCACGGGAGCGTGACCGGCATCCGAGGCGGCGGAGCCCTCTGGGTATCCGACGACGGGCTGAACTTCCGGTCCGAATGGACCCAGGTCGGATTCGACCGCATCCCTCGTTACTTCGAAGACTACGATCCGAAGAAGGCCAAGCGCGTCTACGGCGGCGATCCGAAATTCGAGCGCCCCAAGATCCTGACCGTGAGCAATGAACCGCGCTATCTCTACGCTCCCTCGGGGTGGAATGTACTCGGCGGAGAAAGAACGGTTTTACACGTGCTTCGAATCGATCTGCAGGAGACGGACGGGCCCCTGACAAAGGATATGGCGCGCCCAAAGAGGAGAGAACAGTGACGACACGACGTGAGTTTCTCAAGGCCGGCTGTGCGTTCACGCTCTGCGCCTCTTCCTGGACAGGGTGCGCGTCGCTTGCAGGACGGGCAGACGCCAGGCCGAACATCGTGTTCTTCTTCGTCGACGACATGGGGTGGCAGGAGACCTCCGTACCCTTTCACAAGGAGATCACGGATCTCAACAGGCGCTATCACACGCCCAACATGGAACGGCTCGCCGCTGAAGGAATGAAGTTCACCCAGGCCTATGCGTGCGCTGTCTGCTCGCCTTCGCGAATCAGCCTGATGACCGGCCTGAACGCCGCCCGGCACCAGGTCACCAACTGGACCCTGCGCAAGGATAAGTCCCCCGACTGGAAGCACGGGTCGGTGGAACCGCCGGAGTGGAACATGAACGGCCTGAGCCCCGTCCCCGGCATCGATCGAACAGTGCATGCCACCACACTGCCCACGCTGCTAAAGAGAGCCGGTTACAGAACGATCCATACGGGCAAGGCCCACTTCGGCGCCAAGGGCACGCCTGGAGAGAATCCGCTCAACCTCGGATTCGATGTCAACATCGCCGGCCATGCGCCCGGAGGCCCGGGGAGTCATCACGGCACGAACAACTTCAGCGCCGCCTGGCGCAATGCGGACCGCATCTGGGACGTTCCCGGCCTGGAGTCCTACCACGGCCAGGAGATCCACCTCACCGAGGCGCTCACCATCGAGGCAAACAAGGCCGTCGACCAGGCCGTGGCCGACGGCAAGCCTTTCTACCTCTACATGTCCCACTATGCGATCCACGCCCCCTGGGAGAAGGACACACGGTTCTATCAGAAGTACCGCGACGCGGGCCTCGACGACTTCGATGCCACCTACGCCTCCATGGTGGAAGGCATGGACAGATCGCTGGGCGATATCATGGACAACGTGAAACGGCACGGCATCGAGGAGAAGACCATATTCGTCTTCATGTCCGACAATGGTCAGCCGAGCCGGGCGGACCGCAACGAGCCGCTCCGGGGACACAAGCTGACTCCCTACGAGGGTGGGGTGCGCGTCCCCATGATCGTGAAGTGGCCGGGCGTGACCGAGCCCGGATCGGACTGCGCCGATGCGGTCATTATCGAAGACATCTTTCCCACTTTTCTGGAGATGGCCGGTGTTGGTGACGGATCGCAGGCCGGGGAGAAGATCGACGGTGTCAGCTTCGTGCCCCTTCTCGGCCAGACCGGCCGCACTCCGACGGATCGTGCCTTGTTCTGGCATTTCCCCCACACCTACGACCAGCCGCCATACAGTTCGGTGCGCCAGGGAGACTGGAAGCTGATCTACCACCACGTCGATGGTCAACAGGAACTCTTCAACCTGACCGACGACATTGGCGAGCAGAACAACCTTGCGAGCCACCGTCCGAACAAAAGGGGAGAGCTCGCCCGCATCCTGTCGGACCATCTGCGCGAGACGGTTGCCGGAATGCCGATCGACAAGGCCACAGGGAAACCGGTTGAATATCCGGACGAATTCTTGGCCGGCGAAGGTGAGAGCAGCAGATGAAACGACTATTTTTCGCGATCCTCGTCCTCTTTGCCCTGTGCGCGTCGCTTCATGCAGCCGGCAAGATCAAGCTCGCCTACCTCGAACTCCCCGATAAGGGGCGGGGGCCGACAGCGCTCAAGGCCCAGCTCAAGAGAATCGGTTTCAGTGGTACCGATGCGTTGAAGAAGGTTCACTCGGGGAGTTTCAGGCTCTCGTCGTGCAAGGTGCTGCTCGTCGGTTCCTTCGCCATGAGCGACTGGAGCCTGCAGCAGTGGTTCCGCGGGGAGAAGACCGCTCTGCGCAACTTCGTGACCAAGGGGGGAGTCGTGATCGTCCTCGCCCAGGACTGCCACGACTGGGACATCGAGCCTTGGCTGCCCGAATCGGCGCTCGTGGTGCGGGGCGGGGGGCGGTTCGAATCGCTCGGCTACGTCGACAGGCAGCACCCTCTGTTCAGCATTCCCCACACGCTCAGCGCCGAGCGGATCAACGCCGACTGGAAGGGCGACAAGCAGTGGCCGGGACGATTCGTCTCGTGGTGGACGCTGCAGAAAGCACGACCTGCGGCTGTGCTCGCGGCACACGATACGGACCGAACGAAACCCTGGTGCGTCGAGATCGGATGGGGGCGGGGCCGGTGCCTCTTCTTCTCCTGCTCGCCCGACCGGGTGCCCGAGGCGCAGCCCGAAGCGGCCAAACGCATCAGCGACGCACTGCTCGAGAACGCCCTTCACTACGCGGCAGCCGTTCAAAAGGGAGATCCCCATTCTTTGCCGGAGGGCGCGCTGATTCCTGATGAAAAAGTGGAGGAGCGGATTTATCTCCGGCCCTTCTCCACTGACGAGGAGAAAGCGTTCGAGATACAGGTCAACGCCGCCGTCGACCGGGGAGTGACGTGGCTTCTGAGCAAGCAGAAGGACGACGGCTCGTGGGGCAATTTCAGCGACGGCTGGAGCTTCAAGTACGAGTCGGGTCTGACCGCGCTGAGCCTTCTGGCCCTCATGAACTCGGGAGTGAGCAAGTACAAGAAGCCCGTCGAGAAGGGATTCGAGTATCTTCTCGTCCGTCGGCCGCGACAAACCTACGAGATCGCTTTCTGCCTCATGGCGCTCGAGATGAAAGCCGCGCCGATGTTGGAGCGCTTCAGGGTGGCGCGTCTCGATCCCGCGGAACGCAAGGCCTACGAGTACGAGCGGACTCTTAACCCTGACGAGAAGAGCTACATGTACGACCTCGTCGAACTTCTCACCGCCTGCAAGGGCCGTGGGGGCAACTGGCGCTATAACCTCGATCATTCGCAGACCGACATCTCCAACGGACAGTTCGCTGTCCTCGGCCTCAAGGCGGCGAGCCGATGCGGCATCAAGGTCCCCACCAACATCTGGGAAGAGATTCTCGAGTACTTCCTCGATTATCAGGCCAAGGAGGGGCCCAAGTCGAAGTACAGGGAGTTCCAGAGGTTTACCCGGAAGGGGACACCCGAATTCCGGATCTATCAGGCGAGACAGCGGGGATGGAGCTATGGCTTCGGCTACGCCGATCCGGCGAAGAGTGTGGGAAGCCATGTCAACATCGGAATCAGCTGTCTTCTACTCTGCTACGAAGAACTCGCCCAGCGCCGTTTGGCCGTGGCGACGAGCAACCGCGGCGCGGTGCGGCAGGCGGTGCGCGACGGGCTTGCCTGGCTCGACGCCCACTGGGCGATCGAGACCCGCCCCAACTCGAGCAAGGTCTACTATCACTACTACATCTACAGCCTGGGGCGCGTGGGAACACTCATCGACAAACGATTCATCGGCGAGCATGACTGGTACCGCGAAGGGGCTGCGTATCTTCTCGAGAAGCAGCACGCCGACGGGCACTGGGGGATCCGGCCCGGGGAATGGGGGAGCAATATATCGAGCACGGCCTTCACACTGCTCTTCCTGATGCGGTCCACGCCGCCGCCGGTGATCACTGTCGGCGGGTGATCGGAATCACCAAAAAGAACTAAGAGTTTTCATCCCATCTTTGCGAGAAGATTTTCTTTCCACCTCGATCCTAAGTGGTCACGTGAATCGCTATCGAATCCCACCAGGTGGCGTCGAAGACACCGTCCGCGTTGTCATCGATCGCGCAGTAGACCGTGTAGTCTCCGGGCGGAAGAGGTGTATTCAAGATTTCGGTCGGCGACAGGTCGTTGAGCGGTCCGCTGGAAAAACGGCGGAATCCCGCCTTCCAGCTTCCCTGCACGTAAGACCACCACCCGGACGGTGCCTTGGCCACGATCCACTGGTCGGCATTCTGGCCGGCATGACCTCCGGCGAGCAGGCTGACCGTGAGCGACACTGGTGTGGACGAAGACAGGGTGATCGCATTGTCCTCGCCATTGACCTTGAGATCGGGTGAGGGCGCTGACCGCGCGTCA
The DNA here is from genome assembly GCA_964464495.1 of uncultured Phycisphaerales bacterium. Classification (GTDB taxonomy): domain Bacteria; phylum Planctomycetota; class B15-G4; order B15-G4; family CAYZWU01; genus CAZUHB01. The sequence goes on along the minus strand of CAYXGI010000011.1, from coordinate 57,193 downwards.
GCAGTGATCACGTCGATGTTGGCGTCGCCCTGATTGGTCATCGTGCCGAAGATGCCGCCATTGGTGTTGATGTAGTCCTGGGCGCCGGTGAGGTGATTGATCAGCCCCGAATAGGTGTCGGGATTGTGCTGGCTGGCGTAGCTGCCGCCGAGTGGATAGAGAATGTGCTTGCTCACGTAATAGTCGAGCGCCACTGGATCGATGCCGGCCACGAGCTTGTTGGAACGGAATGTGGTCGACAGGGGATAGCCGCTCAGACTCTCGTGGCTGACCCAGATGCAGTCGACGATGTTGAGAACCGAGGGCCGCACCTCGATCCACATCTTGCCGCACTGCGTGCCCGACTGGCTGTAGTGGCGCTTGTTCGAACTGCCGTCCGACATGGTCACGATGCCGTAGGTGTGCTTGAGCGCGCCCGTGATGCCTGTTCCGGAATGATGCTTGAACACGGGGATGTTGATCAGCTTCAAATTCTGATCGTGGGCCGATCCGTTCCAGATCCCTTCCTTCAGCTCGAGGCGATGTCCTCCCGCAGTGGTGATACAGGGGTAGGACACATCGGAGACGATTCTGTAGCCGTCAGTGGTGTGGTCGGAACTGGAGATGAACGTCGAGCGGATCGTATCGAGCAGATAGGAACTGACAGACGCGCCGGAAAAAACCGTGTCGGTGAGGTAGTCGACGGTGAGGAGATTCTCCTCCTCGGCGTTGACCCAGATCCCGTTGTCGATGTTGGGCCAGGGGCTGTAGGAACCCCAGGCGTCGGGATCGCCGTCGAAAGACCCTTGGCCCTGCCCGTTTTCGATGATGACCACCTCGCCGGTGAACCCGTCGGGGTGCTGCAGGATTCTGTGTATCAGGCCGCGCACCACGTCGGTGTTGGTCGTGCCGCGGCACTTCCACTGGCAGTTCACCTTGATGGCGACCACGTCGTCGGACGCGATGAGTCCGTCCGCACCGCCCCAGGGATGGGGGCGGCTCGTCTGATAGAAGGCCGTTCCATTGTCAGCGAGGAGCCGGAAGAGAGTGTCCACCCCGCGGTGGCGCATTAGGTCGTCTTGTTCGGGGCATTCTTCGACCATGTAGACCGTCGAGTTGTCCCGGCCGAAGGGAAAGGCTCTCGCCTTGTTGATCTGCCCGAGGCAAAGCCAGGCGCTGGCAGCACTCGCGCCCTTCACGAAATCCCGTCTGCTCAGACCGTCACTGTTGAACATTTCAGGCTCCTCTCGATGGGTAGGGGGTGCTTCACCCCGGCCATTCTACCACGGATTTATGGTATGAGGTGATCGAAGGCGATCAGCGCCATGCCCGCGCCGTAGTGGGGGCCGAGCATGGGGTTGTCGATGTAGGTTCCCTCGGCGGTGCGGGCGCCGAGGATCTGCTCGAGCAGCGGTCGGCGATACTTGCCGCGCTCATTCTTCGGCAGCCGGCGGGCCGCGGCGGCGCAGTTGGCATAGTCGAACATCAGGTAATGGGATCCCTGTCCGTCGGGTCCGCAGTGCATGAGCGACTTGCCCTGCTCGTGAGAAAAGAGATCGCGGTACTGGATGAACTGATCGAGCGCGGTTCGGATATGATCGATCGCGCCGCGCCCCTCGTGAAGCAATGTCATGGCGCAGAGCGGTCCGCGCCCGGCGGCTCCGGGCCCGGATGTGGCGCGCGGCTCGTCCTCGCGGTCGTGCCAGAGAAAGTACTCGAAGGTGCCGTCAGGATTGCGCGTCCGGTCGAGGCAGCCTGCAGCCTTGTCGATCATCTCCGACGGAACGTCGAATCCCGCGTCGCGTCCCTCGAGCAATGAGAGCAGCCCGACGGCGGTGTAGAAACTGATCGACTGGTTCAGCGGACGATCGAAAGTCTTCAGGTCGCCCGTGATGTAGTAGCTCCACCCGCCTCCATCCTTCTGCTTGAGTTTGATCCCGGCGATGAGCTCCGCGGCGAGAGCGTCGAACCGTTCCCTGCTCGACTGGCCCGCTTCGACGCAATCTGCCAGAAACCAGAGGGCGTAGCTCATGGCGTAGACCGAGTAGTCCATGAAGTAGGGCCTGTCTTCGGCGCTCTTCCACTCTTCCCAGGCTCCGGTGATGAAACCGATGGCCTGTTCCACGCTGGCGGCGACCTCCTTCTCGTCCGCATGGGGCAGGAGCCCCTGCGCGCAGATCGCCGTGATCGCCACGGTGAAAGCGCTCGGTTCGTAACCGCCGGGACTCATGACCTCGGCCGCGCAGATCCACGATCCATCGCCGCGCTGTGTGCCGAGCAGGAAGGCGATCGCCTCCTTCTCGGCCTTGCGCGCCTGTGAAACCTTCCAGGGATCGAAATCGTGCGGTCCGAGCGTGTCGAGAACTTCGCGCGGCGGCCAGGCGAGACGTCCTCCAACACCGATCTCGAAGGCGGTGCTCGTGAGAACCGCTGCCGCCTTCCACGCCCAGCGGCTTTCAGGGTGCGAGCCGATCAGTGATTTCCAGACCGTTTCAGCCTCGGCCTTGTTCTTTCGGCGAAGGCTCACGGCGCCCGCCCTGTAGAGCGCCTCGGGAATCCTTGCACTCGTGGGATGGTTGGCGAGCAGACCCTTGAGCGCGGTGCTCGCCTCGTCGAAGCGTCCGAGGCGCATGAGAACGAGGGCTTCCTCGGCGATGATGTAAGCCGCGGCTTCCCGGGCGCCGGGTGCGGTCCGCGCCTCTGCGAGAGCGGCCAGGGCTTCGTCGCCTTTTTTCTGACGGCGCAGGAGCGACGCGCGGAGCCGAAAACCGTGCGCATCAGCCGGTTCGGCCACAAGCCCCGCCGCCCGGGAGTACTCGCCGCGCACGATCAATTGCTCGGCCCGATCGAGATCCTTCTGTTTCGACTTGGGCGCCGGCGCGGCGAATTTGGGATTCCGCTCCAAGTGCTCGATGAGGAAATCGTGGAGCGACGTCGCCTCGAGCGAGAAGGTGTCACCCACGATCTTTCCATCAGGCGTGGCCACGAGGATCGACGTGCCGAACGCATAGGGCCCCATGCCGTAAGACGAATCCTGGGCGACGAAAGGCGCGTCCATTCCCTTGGCAAAGCGGAGCGCCACGAAGCGCTCCCGCACGATGTTGATCACGTCAGGGTCCATGAACGGCCCGGTCATGGCCTGGTCGGAGATCTGGAATCCCGAAAGGGAACGCATCACGATGAGGACGAGCTTCTTCTCGGAGCGGGCATGCTTGGATGCCTGCTCCCACGACGTGTTCCAGTCTACCTCCGTGCCGCACCGCGCGGCGAGGCTCCGAAGACGGCGCGTGGGCGACTTGTCCTCCCTGATCTCGACGAAGCCGAAGCTGTCCCAGATGCGACTGAAGGTGGGGGCGTATTTCGCAAAATCCTTGGCTGGTGCGTGCCGCTGCAGATTGTAGACCCGATCCTCGTTGACCAGGTAGACGAGTTCGATCCGGAACTTCTGGCCCATCGCTTCCATTTCGGCGATCACACCAGCGCCTTTGAGATCGGCCACATCGAGGCTGAGTGTCTTTTTGATCTCGATCTCCGATCGATCGCCGATCGATTTCAGAGCCCCGTCGCGTGCCTGCTCGGCTGTGACGAGCACGTCGAGCTTCTTCACCCGCACGGCGATCTGCACCGTTCCCTGAGGTGTACCGTCGGGTTCGATGAGGACGTTGAAGGTGCCGTCGGCGGGATTGTCCATCTCGCGAACCGTCCACGTCTTATCGGGACGTTCGATGCGAAAACCGTGAACGTGGTTCTTGATCTCGAGCTCGTCAACGGGCTGCAGCGCTAGAGTGCAAAAGACGAGAACGACGGGCAAAATCGAGAAGTACTTCATGACAATCTCCGGTCTGGTGGGTACGCACCGAGGTGGGTGCGCATCGAGGTGGGCGCCTGGCAAAATTGTATCAGAAGCACCGAATCGGCACGCAGTGAATTAATCAGTCTCGATCTTTTCGGTGAACCGCACGCCACGTTTCTCGAGATTGTAGAGAATGAAATCGACGCACGCCGGGTCCCGGCCGAAGAATTCGGGCGGCACGATCCCGGTCTGCTTGTAGAGCCCCTCGGTGAGCATCCTGAGCACCACCGTCGCCGTGTACCCCGTGGTGCGCGCCATCGAGTGGGTGCGCGTCGCCTCGTCGTACCTGTCGTAGAGATCATAGACGTAGCGCTTCGCGCGTCCCTCTTTGGTTCCCTCGACAATCACCTGCATGACGGTGATGTCCGACCTGCCTTCTTTCAACTCCCACTTGGGAAAGAGGAGCTTGGCCGTGAAGTCGATGGGGCGGATCGAGCTGCCGTTGATCTCGACCGGTTCCTCGTCGAAGAAGCCTGTCTCTCTCAAGACTGCCATCTTTTCGATGTGGCCCGGGTAGCGGAGGGTCTTCTCTTTCATGTTCGGCGCGGTGAGGGTCTGCGCCAGACTGCGCAGTCCGTCGCTGTTGAACGCCTCGAGCGTGCCGATGCCGGGGAAGTTGAGGAGTTCGGGATCGGAGAGCGCGGGGCGCACCACCATCGTGCCGTTCTCGACGTAGCGCGCGGGCCGTGTGTACTCTTCGATCACATCGATCGGAGAGAAGACCGCGCAGTACTCGTAGGGCCACTCGCGCACCTCGGGCAGTCCGCCCACGTAGATGAGCACCTTGTCTGTCTCGTCGAGTTGACTGTCGGCGTACCCGGCGAGGACATTGCTCATGCCCGGGGCCACGCCGCAGTCGACGACGGCGATGACGCCCTTTTCCTTGGCGAGGGCGTCGAGCTCGAAGGGGTCCTCGGGAAAGAAGGCGATGTCGACAACCGGTTTGCGCGCCTCGATGATCGCTTTCAGAGTCTTGAAACCCATGAATCCCGGAACGGCATTGACCACCCAGTCATGACCCGACACGAGATCGGCAACCGCCTCGGGATCGGAGAGGTCTTTCTGCAACGGTTTGATTCTAGGATGTTCCCTCGCGATCTTCTCACACACCGTGCGGCTGATGTCGGCGAGGGTGACCTCGAACCGCTCGTCTTCGGCAAGATCGACCGCCATGGGTGTGCCCACGAGGCCGCCGCCAAGCACGATAATCTTCATCTCTTTCTCCATTAGGGGCTGGGTCCAATTGATTTGAGGGAGAAAGGGTCTGTCTTAGAGACCGCTGATGAGAATACTGTCGAGCATCGATGGCGTTTTTCAACGCGGTGCGGGTGATCTTTCAGCCTTGGGAGGGTTCTTTTTGAGGATCCTCAAGCCTGGGAGTCTTCCAGTCTGGTGGGCTCCCCGGACAGATCTTCAGGACTCTGGTAGAGTTCGCCGTTGTCGCCCTGAACCGAGGCTCTGAGCTGAGAGGCTATTTGAAGCATCTTGCCGAGGATCGCCTGGTCTGGATTCGTTGTGTAGATGTTTCCATCAGACCAGTCGAACCAGGGATCGGAGACGGAGCACTGTCCGTTCCAGGTGACCGAGTACTTACCGTTTGCCGGATCGGGTTCGAGTTCAGGATCTATCTCAACACAGTCCATCCACTCCGAGGGCTGGATCTCGTTGTCCTGCGTGTCGGTCCAGAGCTTGGCACGCGTTATGTGAAGGTCATATCCCATTACGTGGATCCTTAAGTGTTCAATGCTAAAAAGAGTCCGGATGCCATCTTGGACTCATGCTGGCGCATTCCGCCAATTGGCGCCGAGTCTAATTGATCACCGGCCTCGAGTCTATGGGAAAGGACTTTTCTTTTCATTTCCTCCCAGAAGAGAGAAATATTGCTGTCCCAAGGGCTTATGGGGAATCGCCGCTGTCCCGAGTCGCTCGTCACGGTCAGAGCGGTCAGTTTTTTTTTACGTCGATTGACCCGCGAAGAGGCAGGCAGTATAAGACAGCGTGCAAAAATGATCAGCTTTTCCTATTCTTGAGGTCTCAATCATCTCATTTTCAGATGTTTCTGGAATGAAGGCCTCCGACTGAGCGACGTCGCGTCGGCGGCTTTTTTATTGGAGAGGATTTAACGATGGACAGAGCAATCTATCTCTTGGCCTTTGTGTCGATTGCCGTGACCCTTCTCTTGGGATGCAGCGACGAAGGGGTGGTATCGTCAGACACGACGGACCCGGTCACGCGGACCCAGTCACCGCCGGTGCAGCGTCAGCCCGGTCTGCCCGCGGTCGGCCGACCCGCACCCGACGCTCCGGCCGTGACAGTCGACGGCAAAGTGATCACCTGCGCCGAGGTCGAAGCCGAATCCCAGAAGCTCATGATGCAGTACCAGTCCCAGGTCCCGCCCGATCAACTGGCATCAATGGCTCCCATGATGAAGCAACAAGCCCTGCAAACCATGATCAATCAGAAACTTCTCAGCGCTGCCGTGATCACCGAGGGTATCGAGCTCGCCGAGGGTGCCGTCGATGAGAAGATCAAGGAGATCGAGAGCAACTTTCCCAGTCCCGAGCAGCTCGACCAGCAACTCGCCATGGAGGGAATGACGCGCGAGAAATTCCGCGAGGACATCGAGAGCCGGCTCAAGATCGAAACGCTCCTCGAAAAGCAGTTTGCCGAGGTCGCTGAGATCAGCGACGAGGATATTGCGAGCTATTATAAAGAGAATGAGGAGTCTTTTCGCAGGCCCGAGGAAGTCAAGGCGAGCCATATCCTCCTCAAGACCGCGCCCAACGACACGGACGAGGCCAAGCAGGAAAAACGGGTTCAGCTCCTCGATATCAAGGAGCAGATCGTCAAGGGCGCTGCTTTCGAGGAACTCGCCCAGAAACACTCGGACTGTCCAAGTAAAGCCAAGGGCGGCGATCTCGGTTTTTTCGCCAGCGGAAGAATGGTTCCGCCTTTTTCCGATGCAGCCTTCAAACTGGAAGTCGGAGCGCTCAGCGATATCGTCGAGACGCAGTTCGGCTATCACCTGATCAAGGTCACCGATCGCCATGACGAGGGCGTTCTGCCGCTGGAGAAAGCCAAAGACGAGATCACCATGAAGCTCGACCAGAAGAACAAGCAGGAAGCGTTCGGTAAGTACATCGATCAGCTTCGCGCCGCGGGCACGATCGAGTACGGCGAAGGATTCGGTCCCCCGCCCGCCATGCCGGGTCAGTAAGGCGGGAAACGGAACGGTTCGATCGGCCGAGTCCTCGTCCTTCCTGTGTATGGTTGCAAGAGGATTAGCGCATGATAGACAGTTTCCATTCCCACGATTTCATCTCTCTTTCCGGTACCGATTACGGGATCTGGCGGCTTGACGCCCTGTCCGACCGGTTTGATGTGTCCCGTCTGCCCTGCGCCCACAAGATCCTGCTCGAGAATCTGTTGCGCTGCGAGGACGGCGTCAGTGTGAGCGCCGATGATATCGAGGCCCTGGCAGGCTGGGATCCGACCGCCGCGCCGCGACGCGAGATCGCTTTTCGTCCGAGCCGCGTGCTGCTCCAGGATTTCACCGGTGTTCCGGCCGTGGTCGATCTGGCCGCCATGCGGGACGCGGTCGCGCGCATGGGGGGGGATCCCGAAATCATCAACCCCCTTCAGCCTGTCGAGCTGGTCATCGATCACTCGGTTCAGGTCGACGCCTTCGGCAGCCCAGACGCGATCGATCGCAACGCATCGCTCGAAGCGAAACGGAACCGCGAGCGCTACACCTTCCTGCGATGGGGCCAGACCGCGTTCGCCGATTTCAAGGTCGTGCCGCCCGGCACCGGGATCGTCCACCAGGTGAATCTCGAGTACCTTGCCCGTCTTGTCTTCTCCTCGGGGAAGAAGGGCGCGCTCGAGGCGTACCCCGACACACTGGTGGGCACCGACTCCCACACGACCATGATCAACGGTCTTGGCGTCCTCGGCTGGGGTGTGGGCGGGATCGAAGCCGAGGCCGCCATGCTCGGCCAGCCCGTATCGATGCTCATCCCCCTGGTCGTGGGATTCCGGTTCACCGGCCGGCTCGCCGAGGCCACCACCGCCACCGACCTGGTCCTCACCGTGACCGAGATGCTGCGCGCCAAGGGTGTGGTCGGCAAATTCGTCGAGTTTTTCGGCGACGGTCTCGATCGCCTTCCGCTGGCCGATCGCGCCACCATCGCCAACATGGCGCCCGAGTATGGCGCAACGTGCGGGCTCTTTCCAATCGATGGTGAGACTCTGCGCTATCTCGAACTGTCGGGACGGCCGCCCGAACAGGTCGCCCTTGTAGAGGCCTACGCCAGGGAACAGGGGCTCTTTCGCGACGCGGCGTCGGTCGAGGCTGTCTACACCGACACGCTCGAGCTCGATCTCGGTTCGGTCGAGTCGAGTCTGGCCGGGCCGAAGAGGCCGCAGGACCGGATCCCTCTTCGCGGTGCAAAGCGGGCCTTCGAACATGACCTGGAATTGATCCTGGGCGATCGTGACGCATCGCCGGAGGCGGCCGATCAGAGCGCCCTGCGCCACGGATCGGTGGTCATTGCGGCCATCACGAGCTGTACGAACACGTCCAATCCCGCGGTGATGGTCGGCGCCGGGCTCCTGGCGAAAAAGGCCTGCGAGCGGGGTCTGGCTGTCCCCGAGTGGGTCAAGACGAGCCTCGCGCCCGGTTCGCGTGTTGTGACCGATTATCTCGACAAGGCCGGTCTGCTGCCTCATCTCGAAAAACTCGGATTTCATGTGGTCGGTTACGGATGCACCACGTGCATCGGCAATTCGGGTCCCCTTCCCGAGAGCGTCGCGAAGGAGATCGACGCGCACGATCTCGTGGTCTGCTCCGTGCTCTCGGGAAACCGCAACTTCGAGGGCCGCATTCACGGCGCGGTCCAGATGAACTACCTCGCCTCTCCGCCCCTGGTCGTGGCCTACGCTCTGGCGGGCCGTATGGATGTCGATCTCTACTCCGATCCCCTCGGCATGGACAAGGCAGGTGGCCCGGTCTATCTTCGAGATATCTGGCCCAGCCGATGCGAGATCGAGGCAGCGATCAGCACGTCGATCGGATCGGAGATGTTCAAGGAACGTTACGCCCACGCCTTTGAGGGCGATGACCGCTGGGCCGATCTGAGTGTGCCCGAGGGAAAGCTTTTCGCCTGGGATAGTGCGTCGACCTACGTGAAGGAACCGCCCTTTTTTCTCGACATGCAGCCCGAGCCGCCACTGCCGAAGCCGATTAAGGGCGCCAGGGCGATCGCCCTCCTGGGCGACAGCATTACCACCGACCACATCTCTCCCGCGGGCGCCATCACGGAAGAGACGCCCGCAGGTCGCTACCTCATCGAACAGGGTGTGCGCCCCGCTGATTTCAATTCCTACGGCTCGCGCCGCGGCAACCACGAGGTCATGATGCGCGGGACCTTTGCCAACGTCCGGCTGCGCAACCGGCTCGCTCCCGGCACGGAGGGCGGCTGGACGACCCATCTGCCCATGGGTGAGACCACATCGATCTATGACGCCGCCATGCGCTACGCGAGCGAGCGCTGCCCGTTGATCGTGATTGCCGGAAAGGAATACGGTTCCGGATCTTCGCGCGACTGGGCGGCCAAGGGTTCGAGACTGCTCGGTATCCGCGCCGTGATCGCGCGGAGTTACGAGCGCATTCACCGATCGAACCTGATCGGCATGGGCGTGCTACCCCTCGAGTTCGAGGAGGGGCACGATGCCGAGAGCCTGGGGTTGACGGGCACCGAGATTTTCGACATTGCCGGCGTGGACGATCTCGAGGCGCGGTCGGCTGAAGTGACAGCCACACCCGAAAAAGGAGGCGCGCCGATCCGGTTCAGCGTGACAGTGCGTCTCGACACGCCCCAGGAGCGCCTCTATTTCAGTCACGGCGGCATTTTGCAGTTTGTTCTGCGCCAGATGTTGGAGAGATCCTAGGACTCGCGACCGGACTCCTCGGATCGGCTCGATACGATTCCGCCTCGTGTCAACCGCGCCGGATCGAGAAGCCGCTTCAGCTCCTTTTTCGAGAGGTCCGTCATTTCCATGGCCACCTCCAGGAGAGGACGTCCCTCGGCATGGGCTTTCTTCGCGATCTCGGCTCCCTTGGCGTATCCGATGACGGGATTGAGCGCGGTCACCAGCACGGGATTGCGCTCCAGGTTGCGAAGGATCCGCGCGTCCTTCACCGTGAAGTCCGCGATTGCCTTGTCAGCGAGAAGACGGGCCGAGTTGGCCGCGAGCTCGATGCTCTGCAGAAGATTGTGAGCGATCAGGGGGAGCATGACGTTGAGCTGGAAGTTCCCCGACTGGGCGGCGATGGCGATGGTCGCGTCGTTGCCCATGATCTGGGCGCACGCCATGGCGACCGCTTCGGGCGCGACAGGATTGACCTTGCCCGGCATGATGCTGCTACCGGGCTGGAGCGCACGGAGGGTGATTTCGCCGAGTCCCGAGAGGGGGCCCGAGTTCATCCAGCGCAGGTCGTTGGATATCTTCGACAAACCCACTGCGAGCGTCCGGAGCTGGCCGCTCATCTCGGCGGCGGTTTCCTGGCTGCTCATCGATTCGAAGCGGTTCGGCGCCGCGTGAAAGTCAATGGCCGTTTCTTTCCCGAGCCGCGCGATCACGCGCTCGGCGAACTTGGGGTGGGCGTTGATTCCCGTGCCCACGGCGGTGCCCCCGAGTGCGAGGCCGGTGAGGCGTGCGCGCGACCCGCTGATTCTCTCCACCGCGCTGTCGATCTGCGCCGCCCAGCCGCCGAGTTCCTGGCCGAGGGTGACGGGCATGGCGTCCATCAGGTGGGTGCGTCCTGTCTTGACCACACCGTCGAGCTCGTCGGCGCGCTTCCTGATCGTCGACGCGAGGTGTGCGAGCGCGGGGAGGAGCCGCGATTCGATTTCCATGCAGGCGCTCAGATGAACCGCCGAGGGGATCACATCGTTGCTGCTCTGGCCTAGGTTGACATGATCGTTGGGGTCGATGAGGTTCCGCTCATCGCGGGATGCGTCCTGCAGCCGTCGCGTGGCGAGGCGCGCGATCACCTCGTTGGCGTTCATGTTGGTGCTCGTGCCGGAACCGGTCTGAAACACATCGATGGGGAAATGGCGGTCATGGAGACCGTCCTTCACCTCCGCGGCTGCCGCTGTGACAGCGTCGGCCAGCGTCGGATCGAGAAGACCGAGATCCTTGTTGACTGTGGCGGCGGCTTGCTTGATCAGACCGAGCGCTTGAATGAAGGCGCGCGGCATGCGCAGACCGCTGATCGTGAAGTTCTCCACCGCCCTCTGCGTCTGAGCGCCGAAAAGCGCGTCGGCGGGAACCCTGATTTCTCCGAGGCTGTCTCTCTCGATGCGATCCTTTTTTTTGTCCATCCTAGTCATCCTTTTTTTGGAAGATAGTGCTCTGTACGAATAGCCTCTTTGGGAGGAAAACGCCAGATTTCTCCCCGCGCCGGTCCAAAGCATAATCATAGCGATCGGACGATTCCTTGAAGTCGGCCGGCGCCCGGGAGACAATGAATCGGATTCGACCAGGAAACGATCGACTTGGGCCGACAGGTACCGACCATGATCACACCGCGACAACGCTTCATCGCCGCCCTCGAAAGGCAGCCGCCAACTGGCCGGGTGCCGCACTTCGAGCTCGTCTTCTATCTCACCATGGAGGTCTTCGGAAAGCTTCATCCCGAACAGAGGAACTACGCGCAATGGAAGCAGATGGCGCCCTCGGAACGCCGCCTCCATCGGGCCGAAATGGCTGACCTCTATATCGCCATCGCGGAACGATTCGAACAGGACGCGATCCTTCTGATTCCCAATCCCTGGTGCTTCGACGAGACACGCCACCTCATCGACGCGGTGCGCGCGAAGAGCCGCGATCGCTATTTTCTCATGATTCACGGCGATGCCACCTTTGCGCTTCCCGATGGGGAGGGGATGTACGAGTTCTCCTACAGAATGGCCGATGAGCCCGACGCGCTCAAGGACGATGCCGAGAGGATGGTCGAGAAGACGCTTGCCGATCAGGAGCAACTCGCCGGCCACGGCGGTCTCGACGGCCTGGCGCTCTGCTCGGATTACTGCTTCAACACGGGGCCCTTCCTGTCGCCGGCCGCCTTCGGCGAGTTCGTGACGCCTTACCTCAAGAAACTGATTGCCGCACAGCGCGACCTGGGCTTCTACGTGATCAAGCACACCGACGGCAACATAATGCCGATCATCGATCAGCTCGCCGAGTGCAATCCCCACGCGCTTCACTCACTCGATCCCCAGGCGGGCGTCGACATTGCCGAGGTCAAGCGCCTCTACGGCGACCGCCTCTGTCTCTGCGGCAACGTGAACTGCGGTCTGATGGACACGGGCAGCGACGCCGAGGTGGTCGAGTCGGCGCGCTATGCGCTCGAGCACGGCATGCCGGGCGGGGGGTATATCTTTTCGACGAGCAACTGTATCTACACGGGGATGAGGCTATCACGATACGAACTCATTCTCGATGTCTGGCGAGAGATCGGCTGGTACACGCAAAAGCCTCAATCCATGAGTTAAACGGATGTTCGGGAACACGATTCTCATCATCGCCGGAGTAGACTCTACTGTCGGCCTTCGTCCGCTCCTATTGCAGCAGTGTGCCCTTGTATTCGCCGTTCAAGGTGTTGAGGAAGGCGACGATCTTGTCGACCTCGCCATCGTCGAGCACGACATCCGATTGGTACTCCGCCATGGTGCGGACCGCCTCCTTCATATCCAACGTCGATCCGTCGTGAAAGTAGGGGTGGGTCACCGACAGGTTGCGTAGCGTGGGGACCTTGAACTTGTGCCGGTCGCCCTCGTCTTTGGTGAAATTGAATCGGCCCTGGTCGGGTTCCTTCACAGCGCCGCGGTCGGAAAAATAGTCGTTGCGCAGACCCATGTACTCGAACGACCGGCCGCCGAGAGCCTGCCCCACATGGCAGGTGGCGCAGCCGTTTTCCTTGAACAGGTGATAGCCTTCCTTCTCGTCGGCGTTCAAAGCGGCCTCGTCGCCCCTGAGATACTTGTCGAATTTCGCGTTCTGTGTGACGAGAGTCTGCTCGAAGGCGGCGATCGCCGTCTGAATGTTCTCGGCCCTGATGCCATCGGAGAAAAGAGCCTTGAAGGCGGTCATGTAACCCTGATCCTGCTCGAGCTTGGCGATCACGGCGGGCCACTTGGCATCCATCTCGATCGGGTTGGTCACGGGGCCGCCGGCCTGCTCCTTGAGATCGGCCGCACGGCCGTCCCAGAACTGGCGGAGCGCAAAGACGGCATTGTAGACCGTGGGCGAATTGATGCCTCCCACCTGGTCCCTGATCCCCTTGGAGAACTGGAGCTGATCGGTGCCGCCCTTGGCGAGGTCGTGGCAGGTGGCGCACGAAATCGTGCCATCGCCCGACAGGCGCGTGTCGTGGAAGAGCCGATCGCCCAGAATCGCCATCGCGGGATTGACTCCCTCGACTTTCGGCACCGGCTGAACCGCACCGGCGGCGAACTCAGGCGCAACGCCCTCGGTCGCGTAATGCGCCTTGCGCACGGCGCCGATCCACTCGGTGACGCTCTGTGCATCATCCCCGCCGAGACCGGCATCCCAGTGCATGGCGAGGTAGCGGTGGGGCGGCATGGTCCCTTGCTCGACCACGTATTCGATCTTCGAGAGAGAGGGCTCGGATACGGGGTTCGACGCGGAGCCGAATGCTTTCTTCAGATCGATGAACCGGAGACCCTCGATGATGTCTCCCTCGAGGATGCCGCTCGCAATGGGAAAGCCCGCGTAGAAGGGAAGCTCCGCATCGGGCAGGTGGCAACCCGTGCACTTGGCCTCGAGCAGATGGGCGACCGGTTCGAAGGCCGAATCGCCCGGTCTGAGGCTCGACAGCGATCCCGAGTTGTCCGGTTTGACGATCAGGTTCGTCACGGGAAGGAGCAGTCCGAGTAGGATCAGGAAAACCACGAGTTTCACCAGCTTTTTCAAGGTTATCTCCTTTGCGCTTGAACGAAAGGGTTCGGTTTTGCTTTCCGGAGTTTGTCATAGATGCCTGTTCTTTTCAACGTGGCGAAAGCGCCGGGGACGCCAAGGAACCGGGATTTGGTACAGTTAATAACCGGTGTTTGGTCTCTCCTCAACCCGGTTTTCGAGAATCGCCGCCGCTGAGGGGCGCCAAACAGGTATGATGCTTCGGTCTGCTCGAGGGCGTTTCGAATTTTCACTGGAGGCCGTAATGAAAAGGGCAATCTTTTCTTCTCTCTCCCTTCTATTTCTTTCAGGCGCACTTTGCCTGACCTTTACAGATCGAGTCCCGTCGGAGGTCGTCTATCACGTCGTGGAGATGCAGGGACAACTCGTGGGGTACATGGAAACCTCTCTCTTCCCGGGCAAACCGGGGGAGTCGTTGACGATTGAAAAGATGTCGATGATCCTCCACCTCAAGGCGCTCGGCCAGGACTTCGACGTGATAGTCGACGCAACGAGCACGATCGATCCAGCCACGGGCAAGACGTTGCGCGTGGAATTCGATCTCACCCGTGGCGAACAGAAAAACCTGGGATCGACTTTTGTTTTCGAGGGGGACGATGTTCACATCACTCCGCAAGCCGGTGGGGCGACCCGGACCGTGCGCCTCGACGAAGAGGTCATCCTCGAGGACTCCTTACGCTATGACTTCCTGCTCCGCGATCTGGGGGAGGCAGAGAGCGGATCGAGAACGTACAGGGTTTTCGAGTTCATGAACGGCGAGGTTCACGACAAGACCTTCACTCCAAAGGGCGCGGACACTCTCCACCTTCAGGGACGCGATATCGATTGCCTCGTCTTTGCAGTCATGGATCATGACCTCGGTCTGGCCAGCAAGCTCTGGATCAAAAAGTCCACGGCACGCGCCATGCGCACAGAGACAGCCAGCGGATTCGTCTCCTACCTCGCCGACAAAAACGTAAAGGTCATGACCGTGCGCGGCAATCTCGACGACCAGATTTTCGCCGACGTCGACGTTTCCATTCCCGATTTCAAGGCGATCACCTACATGAAGGTGCGCGCCGAGGTTCAGTCCGTGGGGGAGTGGATCACCACGGAGAGCCTCAACGTGCCGGGGCAGAAATTCGAGGGCACGGTCAAGGAAAACCTCATCGACGGTGTTTTCGAGATCGAGCACGCGCGGTACGACGGACGCGATGCGCCTGCTTTTCCTCCACCCGACTTTACAGGGGAGGAGAGCCTCCGCGAGTATCTCGAGCCGGAGAACCTCGTCGAATCGGACGACCCGGTCCTGATCGCCAAGGCCGAGGAACTCACTGCCGGCGCAAAAGATTCGTGGGACGCCGCCCTCCGCCTCTGCCGCTTCGTGTCCCAGGAGATTACCTACGAGGTGCCGGGTGGATCAGCGCGGTACACCTTTGACACGGGCAAGGGCGAATGCGGTTCACACGCGCGTCTGCTGACCGCGCTCTGCCGCGGAGTGGGGATCCCGGCGCGCGTGGTGGGCGGTTGCATGTACGTGCCCTCCCGCGGAGGGAGCTTTGGACAGCATGGTTGGAACGAGATCTACATGGGCGACGCGGGCTGGATCACTGTCGACTCGACAGTCGAGGAGATCGACTTCGTCGACTCGGGCCACATCCGGTTGGGTGTGAACACCTCTTTCAGCCCGCGGAAGATGGAGGTCCTCGATTACAGGGCCGGCTCCATGGAGATGGGTGCGAAAACTGCCGGTCTGGTCTCGATATCCAGGATGCCTTACGAAGTGGGAAAGGCCTACACCTTCAAGTACATCGTGGGCGGCAACCAGATCGGAACGGAAACTCTCACGGTGAAGAGCTTCGATCAGACGATCAGCGGCGGCGTGTATACCTGTGAGTGCCGCGTCAAGTTTCCTCCGAACCTGACCTCCCTCATCGAGTTCAAGCTCGACCACGACGGCTTTCCGATCAGCTTCAATCTCGAGGCCGACGCCCAGGGTACCGAGGTCACGATCGATTGCGTTTTTACCGAGGGCAAGGTCGTGGAGAAGATCGTTCAGGGCGGAAAGCCGGTGGAGCGCACCGTCGATCTCAAGGAGAAGGTCCGTCTCATCTCGAACAACAACGTGAGCCTGCTTGCGTTCCTCGCACTCAGTGCGCCGAAAAAGGAGGGTGATGTCGGTCCGTTCACAGCCTTCCACCCACCATCGATGCAGGTTTTTCCCGGACAGGTCACGAACAAGGGTACTGAAACCATCACCTGGAACGGCCGCGAGGTCGAATGCCGTCTCCTTGACTTCTCCCTCGCGGGCACACCGATTCAGATCTGGGTCGACGAGAGCGGCCGCCTGATCCGCGAGGAAGAGCAGGGCGGTGCCGTGAAGACCGAGTTGGTGCACGAGGAGTAGACAGCAGCGATGACGAGAGAAATCAAAACCACTTGCAACCGCGATTGCCCCGATTCGTGCGGCATCGTGGCCACAGTCGACAATGGCCGCATCGTGTCGCACAAGGGGGATCGCGATCACGGTGTGACGCGCGGTTTCCTCTGCTACAAGGGAAATCACTATCTGGAGCGATTCTACAGCGAGGAGCGCATCCTCCACCCCCAGCGCAAGGGCCCCCGGGGCTGGGAGCGGATCTCGTGGGACGATGCTCTCGATCTCACCGCCGAGAAGCTGACAGCCTTTCGCGATTCCCACGGCGCACGGTCGATCCTCTATGTCAGCTACTCTGGAATCAAGGGCCTGGTCGCACGGCTCATGGCGCGGAAATTCTGGGCTCATTTCGGCGGCGCCACCTTTCTCAAGGGCGGCACCAGTGTCGAGGCGTCCCACGCGGCTCAAGGGGCGGACTTCGGCGGGCCGTGCACGCACGCTCCCGAAGATCTCGTCCGGAGCGGCGCGATCGTGGTCTGGGGAAAAAACCTTGCCGTCACCCGTATCCACTGCATGCCCTACGTCAAGAAGGCGCGGTCGCGCGGGGCGCGGCTGATCGTCGTCGATCCCGTTACGAGCGCCACGGCGCGGCTCGCCGACGAGCACCTCGCTCTCCGACCGGGAAGCGACCATCTCCTCGCCATGGGGGTGGCCCGCCTGCTGATCGATCAGGGCGCGATCGATGAGGAGTTCATCGCCCGGCACAGCAACGGCTTTGCCGAGTTCGGCGGCAGGATCATGGAGGTTTCACTCGACGATGTCGCTGCCGGCATCGACCTCTCGATTGCGCGGATCGAGGAGCTGGCGCGGATCTACGGGGCCACCAAACCGGTCGCCACGATGATCGGTCTCGGAACGTCGTACTGGCGCAACAGCGGCGAGACGGTACGGCTCATCGACGCGCTCGCAGCCATGACGGGCAACATCGGAGTCAGCGGCGGAGGCGCCCACACCGACATCAACGGATCGGAACACCTCGATTGTTCCGCCTTCGACGAACTGCCGCGGGCCGAGAGCCGTTATCTTCTCCTGCCGAGGCTCGGCGAGGAGATCCTCGCGGCTGAGAATCCGCCACTCAAGATGGGCTTCGTGGCCGGCGCCAATCCAGCGGCGACCTGTCCCGACACGGGTCGTGTGTGCGAAGGGCTCGATGAGCTCGAATTCAGTGTCGTCATCGACCAGTTCATGACCGCCACCGCGGAGCGCACCGACCTCTTTCTTCCCTGCACCACCTATCTCGACATGGAAGATCTCGTGGTCGCCTACGGTCACCATTGGCTCGGCCTGAATCAGCAGGTCGTGCCGCCCCTCGGCGAGGCGCGGTCCGACAGCGCAATCTTTCAGGCTCTCGCCGAGCGGCTCGGCTTCGGCGAGCACCTTGCGGGTGCACCTGCCGAGTGGATCGATCGTTTCCTGGCGCCTCTAAAGGCGCACGGAATCTCACGCGAGACATTGACTCGGGCGCCGGCGCTGAATCCTCTCGCCCCGAAGGTGGCTTTTGCCGACAGGCGGTTTGCCACCTCGTCGGGCAAGTACGAGTTCATCACGACATTAAGCCCGCAAACCGAAACCGATGACCCGAAGAGCCTGCGCTTGATGGCGACCAAGACGCTCAAGATGATCAATGCCCAGATCAATGACCGCGACATGATCGATGAGCCGGTGGTGCGCGTCCATCCGGACACAGCCCGTGATCATGGAATTAGCCATGGAGATGAGGTGATCGTGGAAAGCCTTGTCGGTTCGGTGAAGACCCGGCTTGAAACGGATCCCACGGTGCGCGGCGATCTACTGCTTTTCAATCCGGCTGCGTGGCGGGGTGATCTGCAGGGTGTCAACCAGCTGCGCGAAGCGGCCATCTGCGACATGGGCGACGCGGCCGCCATGCACGAGACGCGCGTGACCGTGCGCAAAGCCTGAGAGACCGTCGGGACGGGGCGCGTCATCCCCCGTGCTCGATCAGGACCTTGATCCCGAGGCCGATCAGCACGAATCCGCCGAAGAGCCCGGCGCTCCGGCCGATCCACTTCCCGAGCCACTTCCCGGTGTACATGCCGATCAACGTCATCGCGCACGCCACGATGCCGATCACCACGCTGGGGAAGACGATCTCCGATCCAAGCATGGCGAGGCTCAGTCCCGCCGCGAAGGCATCGATGCTCGTGGCCACCGAGAGAAGGATGAGGTTCATTCCGCGGGTTGGATCGACGGAGGTGATTGCCGCACTGCCCGGTTTCAGCGTATCGCGGATCATCTTGAGCCCCAGGAAGAGCAAGATCCCGAAGGCGATCCAGTGGCTGACCCTGTCGACGTGGCCCGACACGGTGGTGCCAAGGAACCAGCCGATCAACGGCATGAGGGCCTGAAAAAGACCGAAGTGCCAGGAGAGTCGGAAATACTGTCGTTTTGTTATCCGGGGCAGGCTGGCGCTGACACCGATCGAGACGGCGAAGGCGTCCATGGCGAGTGCGAAGGCGATTGAGATGGTCGTGAAAACATCCATTGAAATTCTCGCCCTCTACTGCGATTTTCAGGACACATGGTTAATCGTTGTCAGGCCGTGATTCTTGCAGAGTTTCCCAGCCGACCAAGCTGAAATTCCCGTAGTAATAGCGCCCAACAGACTGAATGGGAAAGTTTTTGTCGACGATTTGACAGCCTTCGAATCAATCGCGCCGAAAACGGTTCACGACCTCGCGTCCCCGGCGCAGAACGACCTCGATCGGCATGCCGCCCGGGAGAGAGTGGGTGGCGCAGGCGAGGCAGGGATCGTAAGCGCGGAAGGCCATCTCCACACGGTCGAGAAGTTCGTCCGACACCTTGCCGTCCTTGATCAGCCTCTGGGCGGCTTTCTTGACCGACATGTTCATGCCGGCGTTATTCTGCACCGTGGCCACGATGAGGTTGACCGAAGTGACCAGTCCCATGGCGTCGGTCGTGTAGTGGTGATAGAGGGTGCCCCTCGGCGCCTCGACCACACCGACGCCCGCTGTGGGTTTCTCCGTCGGCAGGGTGCGCACGTCGGGGCTGGTGATCTCGGGATCGCGGGCGAGGGCGAGCGTCTCCTCGGCCGCGTAAAGACACTCGATCAAGCGCGCCCAGTGGAAAGCGAGCGTATGGTGCACCGGTTTCGTGCCGAAGTATTCGAAGAGACGTTCGTAGGCTTCCTGCGCCATGGGTGTGGCCATACCGCTCGCCACGTTGAGACGGGCGAGGGAGTTGACCCGGTAGACGCCGCTCGCCGCGCCGTCGACCATACCCTTCCAGCCCACGTTTTTAAGGTAGGGGAGCTTGAGGTACGACCAGGGTACGACGCGTTCGGCGATGTGGTCCTCGTACTCGGCTGGATCGAAGAGAGCCGTCTCCGAGCCATCGGGCGCCACGACGCGCACCTTGCCGTCGTAGAAGTTGATCCTTCCATGATCGTCGACGAGGCCCGCATAGTGGGTTTCATGATAGTAGGTGTCGCTGCCGATCAGCTCTGCGTTTTGCGGGACGCCGAGCACATCCTTTTCGAAGAGATCGACCGCCGCCTGCGCGAAGTCGACGAGACTGCGCGCCATGGTCTCGATCTCGGCGCGATCCGCCTCGCCGAGCGGCTTGGCCATACCGCCGGGCAATGCGGCGACCGGATGAATCGGGTGTCCGGCAATGATGCCCTGGATCTTTTGCGCATAGCCCCGGTTTTTCAGAACCGCCCGTCCCACGTCGATGCCGACCTTTTCGACGAGGCCGAGCAGGTTGCGTTTCGCCTTGGGAGCGTCGGCGCCGGGGATGAAGTCGGGCGCTCCGAGCGCGAAGAAGTGGAGCAGGTGGCTGTGGGCGATGTGGGCGTTGAGGTAGAGCTCGCGCAGCTTGCGCGCCGCGGGCGGAATGGTCACGTTGAAGACCGCGTCGCACGCCTTGGCCGACGCCATGTGGTGGGAGCCGGGACAGACGCCGCAGATCTTCGGCGTGATGCGGCAGAGCTCCTCCACGGGCCGCCCCTCGCAGAACTTTTCGAATCCGCGGAGTTCGACGACCTGGAGATAGGCGTCGGCCACGTTGCCGTCGTCGTCGAGAAAGATGTCGATCTTGCCGTGCCCCTCGAGGCGGGTGATGGGGGAGATCGTAATGTTCCTGGTCACGGTGACTCCTTTGCGGGCTTGTCGATGACAGCGCGGTTCAAGAAGGCCTCGGCAAGGGTGAAGCGGTAAAAGGTTCCGGCCGGATCGCGGATCGCGCGGATCTGCTTCTTCATCTCAGTGGCAGCCACGTCGTTTTCGTTGGCCGCGCCCGCGATCGATCCGATCGCCGACAGCGCCTCCGCCCCCGGATCGAGCATGTCGGGCGTGGGGCCGAAGCACCCCCGGCAGGGCATGTTGGCGTTGATGCACGTCGCCTCGCAGCCGCCGCGCGTGGCGAGCCCCATGCAGACGATCCCCTGGTCGAGGAAGCACTGGGACTGATCGGCCACGATCTCGTGGGGGCGCGACACCTTTTCGATCCGGCCGGCCTGTCGCGTCTCGTTCCGGGGACACGTATCGCAGAGCGCCTTGTCAGAGGCGAAGACCGTACCCGCAGGAGGGACCTGGCCACTCTCGGCGTAGGCGGTTGCGGCGCCAACCAATTCGAGGAGCCGTTCCTCCGGCGGTGGGCATCCGGGCAGGAAACAATCGACGGTCACGACCTGGCCGAGGCTCTGCACCGTGTCGGCGAAAACCGGCAGTGTGAGCGTGTGTCCGTCCTGGATCGATTGCGGTTCGGGCCTGACGTTCTCGGGGTTTTCAGTGGTCGAAGTCTTCTCGTAAGCCGTGTCGAGGATTTCTTCCCGGGTAGAGAGATTGGCCAAGCCCGGAATTCCGCCGAAGCACGCGCACGAACCAAAGGCGCAGAGCACCTTGCATTTGGCGCGCAGCACGCGGGCTCCCTCGGCCTGCTCGCTGGTGCGCACGGAGCCGTTGAAGAGGCCGATGTCGACACTCCCGTCGGGGAGAGCGACGAGGTCGTCCCACTTGAAATCCATGGCCACGGGCCAGTAGACGAAGTCGGCGATCTTCGCAAGATCGAGAACCTTTTCCTCCAGGTCGAGGAGCGACACGTCGCACCCGCCGCAGGAGGCGGCCCAGTACTTGGCGATCTTGATCTTGTCGGTCATCGGTGGTGACTCCTCAGGCATTCCTTGAACAATTTTCAGACACTTTGGGCAAGAGCGGCCGGGTTGGGGCCGAGCAGCCTGAGCTTCTTGTCCATCGCCCTGAGCGTCTCGATCAGCTTTTCCTGCATCGGCGCGCCGATGTACTCGAAGCGGAGCCGGATCGGATCGAGTCCGAACTGACCCATGAGAGCCTTGGCCAGGTCGGTGCGCTTGTCGGCCACGAAGTTACCCCAGAGATGGTGGCAGCTCCGCTCGGGGCAGCCGGCGATCAGGATCCCGTCGACACCCATCTTGAACATCTGCATCACGAGCGCCGTGTTCACCGAGCTCGAACAGCGGATGCGGATCGTTCTGCAGTTGGCCGGCGCCTCGGCGCGCTCGATGCCGGCGAAGTCGGCCGCGCTGTACGAGCACCAGTAACAGAGCATCGCCAGGATCCGCGGCTCCCCCTCGGGCAGGCTGGCAAAGGCCGTCTTGGCCTGGGCGAGGATCTGCTCCCCGGTGAAGTTGGTGAGTTCGGCGGCGTTCGCCGGACAGGCCGCACCGCAGAAACCGCACGCCTGGCAGAACGCCGGGTCGCTGACCGCGCCCTCGTCGGTCATGGTGATTGCGCCGTGGGGGCAGATCGTCTCGCAGGTGCGGCACTTGGTGCACCGGTCCGGGTTGACGCGGCTCGCGTAGCGCGGCGCTTCGGCCTCGCCCCTGATCAGGGAGGGGAGAGCGCGCATGGCGGCGGCGCTTCCCTGCTCCGACGCCTGCTGCACCACCTTCGGCCCTGCCGACGCGCCGACCACGAAAACGCGGTTGACGAGCGACTCGGTCGGTCTGAAGAGGCGGGGCTGACTCTCGATCGGAAACCCGTAGCGGTCGACGTGAACACCCATCATGCGGTAAAGGTCTTTCGAACCCGACGACGGTCTCTGCGCCGTGGCGAGAACGACGAGGTCGGCGTCGAGGTTGACAGACTCGGCCGGGGGGGCGTCATCGCTCTCGTTTTCGCAGAAGGGGTCGATCGTCACACCGAGGACGCCGTCGTCATTCGGTTCGATCGACTCGACCTCGCCGTTGACGAACTCGACACCCATGATGCGCAACCGCTGATAGAGGGTTTCGAGGGCGCGCTCGTAGGTGCGCATGTCGCGGTAGTAGACCACGGTCGGTTCGACCATGGGATGGGCCAGAACCAGCCGGTCGATCTGCTTGGCCGTGACCGAACAGCATGTTTTCGAGCAGTAGGCCACACCGCCGCCCCGCTTCTCGGGGCCGGCGCGGGAGCCGGCGCACATGACGAAGACGACCCGTTCCGGTTCCTCGCCGTCCGATGGACGCTTGAGCCCGAGCTCCAGGAGGCGTTCGAATTCGATGCTGGTGACCACGTTGGGGTGGGACGAACCGTACTCGGGATGGTCGTCCATTTTGGCCGATTCAAAACCGGTGGCGAGGAACACCGCGCCGAACTCCTCCTCCACGGTTCGTTCCTCGGCGTCGAGATCGATCGCCTGGGTGGGGCAGACCGGGACGCAGTCGCCGCAACGCGTGCACGCCTCAGGCAAAATGTTGTAGACATCGGGCAGGGCGCGCTCGAACTCCTTGTCGATCGCCTTGCGTTGTGTGAGCCCCTCGTCGAACTGGCGCGCCGTCTCCTCGGGGCAGACCTCGGCGCACTGGGCGCATCCGATGCAGAGGTCGGGATCTACGAAAGCGGGCTCGCTGCGCAGGGTGACGCGGAAACGGCCCTCAGTTCGTTTTGCGTCGACGACCTCGGTTCGTGTCAGAGCCGTGATCCTGTCGCCGAGCACAACGCCCTTGGCCTGGATCGGTCCGACGCAGACCGAATCGCACACCGAGGGCCATGATTCGGACTGGAAGAGTTTAGGAATCTGGCACACATGGCCGCCCAGCCAGGACTTGCGTTCAGACAGGGTGACGTCGATGCCGGCAGAGGCGAGATCCTTGGCTGTCTGCAGACCAGCCGACCCGCCGCCCACAACGAGCGCCCGCTTGGGGATGGGCACGGGCGCGGGCGCGGGTTCGTCGAGGTCGAGCCGGGCGTGCGCCATGCGGACGAGATCGATCGCCTTCCGAGTGGCGCTTTCCCTGTCCGAGTGCTGCCACGCGCATTGCTCGCGAATGTTGGCCACCTCGAAGAGCTCCGGATGGAGACCGTTGCTCTGCATGAGGAGAGCGATCCGCTCCTCGGGAAACTTGAGCGACGAGCGGGGCGAGCAGCCGGCGAGAAGCAGACGATCACACCCCTTCTCCTTCAGTGCCGCGATCGCTGCGCTGAGATCTTTTTCGCCGCAGAGAAAATCATTCCTCTCCACGAAGGAGACATTGTCGAGAGCGGCTGCGGAAAGCGCGACGCGGGCCGTGTCGACCCGGTCGGACACGAGCCCCTTGCAGTCACAGATGAAGACTCCGATGCGCGATGCCACGGATAACCTCCCATGGATTTGGAATGAATAGTTGAGATGAGAACGATCGGGATGTCAACCGATACTGATTGTATGCTCGTTCAACTGTGGGCGGGTCACCAAAATTGCATTTCGGCCCTAGGGCCGAAATGCAATTTTGGTGACCCGCCCACTTACCCGTGCGGTTTGAGGGGGTCCTTGAAAACCTCCATGAGAATATGGAGCTGTTTGGCGATGCGCTGTGCGTTCCACATGTAAGCGTAGAAAAGGATGCTCAGGCGGGTTTTTGAGGTGTTGTCCTGGATCCGCATGATCTGATTCTGGTCGAACTCGTGAATCAGCTTTTCGAGTTCCTCGTTCTTGGTATCGATGAAGTCGAGGTCGGGCGGCTCCCTTTTCAGGAAAGCGGCCGATGTCTTGTCGAGGAGGTCGAGAATGCACGTGCGCACCTTGCTGAGCTCGGCGACCTGAGTTTCGAGCAGACCGGAGTGGTTGTTGGCCATGTGCATGTGGGCGCGCATGACCAGGTCGCGCTGGCTGTCGGCGATGCGCTGCAGCGAGCTGATCGTCTCGGCGTACTGCTGCGTGTTCTCCACCTCCTCGCGCGACAGGAGCCTGAGCACCTTGAAGACGTTGGCAATGATGATGTTGGTCCATTGCTGGATCTTTTTTTGCCTCTTCCTGGCGTTGCGCAGCTTGTGAAGGTCCTGGTTGAAGAGCCCGTCGAAGCCGCCGGCCAGGGCGCGCTGCACTTCCTGGAGGAAGATACCGGTGTGCTCAAAGGAGAAGTTGATGGCCGCAGCAGAATCCTTGATCTTCTTGAGGTTGAAGACCTCGATCGCCATCTCGTCCTTCTCGCGCGATCTGTGGAGGCGGCGGTTGCGCAGGATGAGAAAGATGGCTAAGGCCAGGATGGCGATCACCGACCACTCGCGGCCGAAGAAGATGATCACGGCAAAGATCGACGACACGCTGAAGGCCATGAAGGCGGTGAAGAACCAGCCGCCGACCACGGTGAGCACGCCGGTGACGCGGAAGACAGCGCTTTCGCGTCCCCAGGCCTGGTCGGAGAGCGACGTTCCCATGGCGACCATGAAGGTGACGTAGGTGGTCGACAGGGGAAGCTTGAGCGAGGTGGCAAAGGAGATGAGCGTGGCGGCCACCATGAGGTTGACCGAGGCGCGCACCAGGTCAAAGGAGGGGACGGTCCCGTCCGCATCGGGCGACGGCCGGAACTCGGAACGCTCGAAACGCTGCGACACCTTTCTTCGCACTTTTGAGGGAACGACTTTCGAGACGCTCTCGAAGAAAGAGGCCATGATCCTGACGATTGTCTGTGACAGGGCGGTCGCT
Source organism: uncultured Phycisphaerales bacterium (assembly GCA_964464495.1). Classification (GTDB taxonomy): domain Bacteria; phylum Planctomycetota; class B15-G4; order B15-G4; family CAYZWU01; genus CAZUHB01. The sequence continues at coordinate 32,039 of CAYXGI010000011.1, read as the reverse complement.
TCGAACCGCTCGAGGCCCTCTTCCTGCCGTCCGAGATTGAGCGACGTCTGGGTGACGGTCCGCGCCTTGCGCGAGACCCAGAGTGTGACCATCATGATGGCGCCGGCGATGAGGAGGTAGGTCGTGTTCGATTGCACGGGCTGGCTCAACGCGGCCATCGACTGTCCGAGCAGGTCGCTGCTCTCGCCTGCAACGGTGTAGGCGCTCAGTCCCGCCAGAGGCACACCGATGAAGTTGACCAGGTCGTTGGCCGCAAAAGCCATGGCCAGGGCGAAGGTCCCCACGAGGACGATCACCTTGAGAATATTGATGCGCGTTACGAGAATCATGAGCTGCAGAACGGTCGAGCAGGCAACGAACGAGATGCCCAGAATCAACCAGGTGTGTCCCTTGATCCACGCCAGAGTCTCGGGTGTGATGAACGACGCGCCCTTCGATCCCTTGATCAGAATGAAGTAGATGATCGACGACAGGGCCAGGCCGCCCCAGAGAGCGCCGTATCGGCTGATACGCTTCTGGAAATCGAAGGTGAAGATCATGCGCGATACGTACTGGACCAGCGCGCCCGCCGCAAAGGCTACAACCACGGAGAGCAGGATCCCCGAGATGATGGCCAATGCCTTGGCCGTATTGATGTACTTGATGACCGCGGAGAGTCCCTCTCCGGCTTCGATGACCTTCATCAGGGAGACGGCAACCGCGGCGCCGAGGAGTTCGAAGACGATCGACACCGTTGTCGACGTGGGCAGCCCGAAGGTGTTGTAGAGGTCGAGAAGGATGATGTCGGTGAGCATCACGGCCAGGAACATGATCATCAGTTCGGGCATGGTGAAGAACTGAGGGTGGAAGATGCCCTTGCGCGCCACTTCCATCATTCCGCTCGAGAAGGTGACGCCGGCGAGGATACCGAGGCTGGCGATGATCATGATCCAGTGGCGGGGCGCCACGCGCGACCCGATCGACGAGTTGAGGAAGTTGACCGCGTCATTGCTCACGCCCACGATCAGATCGGAAATTGCCAGGCCGAAGAGGATGAGGATCGCTATCTGAAAGCTGTCCATAACTTGTTGAACTCTAACAGTTAAGGTGCTAAGGGAATGGAACGCCTCGGATAGAAAAGAACAAGAATAAGGTCGGCGCACCGTCCTGTCAACGGGAAGTATTCAGAAATCGTTAGGAATCCGAACTCATGGATTTCCCCGCCCGCCGAAATGCAAAACGATCTTGAATCCGGCATGCACAAGATGCAGTCTTCAAAAGCAGCCGCAATCTGATGAATCACCGGTCACAGTTCTCGAAAGGAGTCGGACCATGAGCGACAGTGAGTGGAACCGCAGGGATGTGGTCAAGGCGATCGGCCTCGGCGTGGGTGTGTCTCTATTCGGTGCGCCGATCTCGATGGCACAGGACGATGTCGACTCTCTCGTTAGACCGGAGCAACAGGAATATCGAAAACCGGACCGCCCGGTCACGGCGATCATCATCGGCGCGGGAGGCCGGGGCAACGTGTACGCCTCCTATGCGCCCGGTCATGGAGATGAGTGGAAGATCGTCGGTGTGGCCGAACCGATTCCCCACAGAAACGAGCGGATGGCGCGCGCTCACGGAATTCCCGACGAGCACCGGGTCGTCACGTGGGAACACATTTTCGAGAAGCCGCGGTTCGCCGATGTCTGCGTCATCACCACGCCCGACAATCTCCACTACGGCCCGGCCATGGCGGCACTCGAGATGGGCTACGACCTGCTCCTCGAAAAAGTGGTGGCCCAGACCTGGCGCGAGTGCAAGGAGATCCTCGAGCTCGCCACGCGCAAGAAGAGGATTGTCGCCGTTTGCCATGTGCTGCGCTACGCGCCCTACTTCCAGCAGCTCCGCCATGTGGTGCAATCAGGCCGCATCGGCGAGGTGGTGAGCGTGCAGCACCTCGAGCCGGTGGAGCACATTCACATGTCCCACAGCTTCGTGCGCGGCAACTGGCGCAATGGGGCCGAGTCGAATCCGATGATCCTCTCCAAGTCGTGCCACGACCTCGATATTCTCCGGTGGATCATCGGCAAACCGTGCAAGCGGGTGTCGTCCTTCGGGTCGCTCAAACTCTTCCGGAAGGAGATGGCGCCCAAGGGCGGGGCGAAACGATGTACCGACGGCTGCGCGGTCGAGGCGCACTGTCCCTTCTCGGCGCTCACCATCTATCTGCGCAGAAAAACCTATCTCCATCATCTCGCCGTGGACGAGCACACGGACGAGAAGATTCTCAAGGCCTTGAAGGACGGACCCTATGGCCGGTGCGTCTACCATTGCGACAACGACGTGGTCGACCACCAGGTCACCAACATCGAGTTCGACGATCAGATTACCGCCGGCTTCTCCATGGAGGCGCTCACCTCCTACGGCGGCCGCCGCACGCGCGTCATGGGCACGATGGGCGACATTGTCGGCGACGAGCGCTTTCTCGATGTCTTCGATTTTTCCACACGCAAGCGGATCCGTTGGGACGCGGTCAAGGAGGCACAGAACCTCGGCGGCCACGGCGGCGGCGACCACCGGCTCGTGCGCGATTTCGTGCAGGCCGTGTCGCGGCGGGACGAGAGCCTTCTCACGTCGAATCTCGCCGCGTCGATGGAGAGCCACCTCATGGGATTCAAGGCCGAGAGGAGCCGCCTGAAGGGGGGGCAGGTCGAAACCGTCAATATAAAAACGATGTGATCCCCGGCGTATGGTCCTGAGATCGACAGCCTGTTAGTACTGGACGGAGAACAATGAATATGAAGACCTTCCTCTCTTATCAGCCATTGGTTTTTACGATCACGATTGCGTGCCTTCTGATCGGCCTCAGTGCCGCCGACGCCGCGGCGCAGACCGAGGCGCGCTGGAAGTCTCACGACGTGACCCGCCCGCACCCGCCCGTCGTGACATCCGCCGCGCAGGACGATCTTATCGCACCGCCGTCGGACGCGATCGTCCTCTTCGACGGGAAAGACCTTTCAAAGTGGCGGGGCGAGGACGGGACCGAAGCCACCTGGATCGTCGAGGACGGCAACCTGCGGCCGAGCGGCAAGGGCGAGGACCTCTATTCCGTCCAACCTTTCGGCGATGTGCAGCTCCATGTGGAGTGGGCGTCTCCCCTGCCCACCCGGGGTACGGGCCAGGGCCGTGGCAACAGCGGTGTCTTCTTCATGGGGCTCTACGAGGTCCAGATCCTCGATTCTTATCAGAACGAGACCTACGCCGATGGCCAAGCGGCGGCGCTCTACGGCCAGACACCGCCGCTGGTCAATGCCTGCCTTCCGCCGGGCGAATGGCAGACCTACGACATCGTCTTCAGACGCCCTCGATTCGCGCCGGGCGGTGAATGCACCGAACCGGTGCGTCTCACCGTGTTTCACAATGGCGTGCTCGTTCAGGACAACGTGCCGCTCTGCGGCGGCACCATGTGGCTTCAGCCGATGCCTTACTCGTTCCATCCCGACAAGCTGCCCCTCTCGCTTCAGGATCATGGCAATCCTGTCCGGTTCCGCAATATCTGGGTGCGCGCGCTGTGCGAGACCGCCCCACGGGGCCCGGGCCGGGGCGAAGCTGAACCGGTCATCGCCCTCAGCGCGGAGCAGCTCGATCGCTACGTGGGTGTGTACAAGTCAAAGCCCGATGCCGAGAGCTCCTTCGATATTTTCAGCGACGGCAAGCAGATCCACTGCCTCTTCGGCAAGCAGCGCGCCCGGGTCGATCTCGTGCCCCATTCGTTGACGCGATTTTCCATGCGCTGGGCGGCCGCCCACGTGGAATTCGTTCTCCCCGAAGATGGACCGGCCACGGCCATGTCCCTCCACGTGGGAGGGGGGGCGTTTACGGTGAAACGGATGGAGTGATGTTCACCGGCCCCGTCGCGGCTCAGTCGAGATGCGTCTTGCGGCCTCCGGTGGCGAGCGACACGACGATCACGAGAACAAGGGAGACCGCGAAACCCGAGAAGCGGTGGTTGACCATGAGGTTTGCGAGATCCTCTCCAGTATCGGAAGCCCATTCCAGCGTTCCGAGCGGGAGAAAGAGATATGCATAAATCTCCTTGAACCACTCCGCCGACCAGACGATCACCGTCAACGCGCCGCAGATCATGCCGGCCAGGATTCCGTAGCCGTTCGTCCTCTTCCACCAGAGCGCGAGGAGCAGCGGCGGCCCGAAAGACGCTGAGAGCCCCGACCACGCATAGGAGACCATGTGGAAGACCAGTTCCTTGGAGGTGATGGCGAGGATGAATCCGAGGATGCCGATGCCGAGGGTGATCGCCCGGGAGATGATCACGAGGGTTTTCTGCGAGACCTTCAGGCCCATGAACTTGTGAACGATGTCCTCGGACAGGGTCGACGAGGTGATCAGGAGCTGCGAGTCGGCCGTTGACATCATGGCTGCCACCGCGCCCGAGATCATGATACCCGCCAGCCACATGGGCATGATGTTCATGGTGAGGATGGGCATGATCTTTTCCGGGTCCTCGAAGTGCCCCTGGCCGTAGATGCAGAATCCGAGGATGCCGATGAGGAAGGCGCCCCAGAAGGCGGGCACAGCCCAGAAGACGGCGATGAGCGAACCGGCCCTGATGTCCTTGGCGCTGCGGATCGCTTTGAAACGGGCGAGCAGATGGGGCTGGCCCATGTAGCCGAGTCCCCACGACAGCCCGCCGATCACGGCGATCCAGAGAGCGGCGCCTGTCTTGCCGCCGGTGACCGAGAAGGTCGTCCAGTCGATCGAGTCGAGTCTCCCGGCCAGTTCGGGATTGGTGTGCAGTTCGACGAAGGCGGCGATCGGCAGGACGATGAGGGTGAAGAGCATGATCACGCCCTGCACCAGATCGGTCCACGCCACGGCGAGGAATCCACCCATGATCGTGTAGAAAACGATGATGATCGCTCCGATGACCATGCCGATCACGGGTGTGGTCCACTCCACATGAAGGAACGACTGGATCCCTTCGAGAAGTTCGGGGAAGGTGGCGTCGAGGACCTTGCCCGCGCCGTTGATCTGGGCCGCAACATAGAATGAAAAGAAGAAGGCGATGAGAAGAGAGGCCAGGAGACGCAGCACGGGTGTGGCCTCGGGAAACCGGTTCATCAGGAATTCGGGCAAGGTGAGGTCGTCGAAGCGGTTGCATTCCGTTCTGAGTTTCTTGGCGATCACGAGCCACGAGAAGACGATGCCCGAGGTGCAGCCGATGATGGTCCAGATCTCGACGAATCCCACGGCGAGGGCCAGGCCGGGAAGCCCGATCAGCAGCCATGCCGATTCACCCGACGCCCTCTCCGAGAAGGCGATCACCCAGGGACCGAGCTTGCGGCCGCCGAGGATGAAGTCCGATTGGGAGCGGATGTAGCGCGATGTCATGATCCCCACGAAAAGGATGAGGAACAGGTAGACGAGAAAACCGATCAGGATCGGATTCATTCCCCTTTCTCCTTTGTGGCGAAGAAGTGGATCAGGCCGATGGCGAAAAGCACCACCGGCGGCGCAATGAGCCAGAACAGTGTCCAGAATGGCATGGCTCTCCCCTCGAATATTCTCTTTCAACGAGATCGAAATCAGACGCGGCTCAATCGCGTGCCTGATCCAAGTCTCCGAGTATAGACTCGTGAAAAATGCGGTCAATCAGGTTCTCGCCCTCGCCTTTGGAGCTACGATTAGATATTTTCTCTCCTGTCAGTCTGGAGGATTTTTCAAAAACCAAGGAGACAAAGATGAAAAAGTGGACCTGTTCGATCTGTGGTTATGTACACGACGGCGACACACCCCCCGACGCCTGCCCCCAGTGCGGCGCGGTTGCGGAGAAGTTCAACGAGCAACAGGCCGGCGCCATGGCATGGGCCGACGAGCACAGGATCGGCGTGGCCAAGGATGTCGACCCTGTTGTGCTCGATGGGCTGCGCGCCAACTTCACCGGCGAGTGCACCGAGGTGGGCATGTACCTCGCCATGAGCCGCCACGCCGACCGGGAGGGCTATCCCGAGGTGGCCGAGGCCTACAAGCGGATCGCCTTCGAGGAAGCCGACCACGCGTCGCGGTTCGCCGAACTCCTCGGCGAGGTGCTCGACGCCGACACCAAGATCAATCTCCAGAAGAGAGCCGATGCCGAATTCGGCGCCTGCCAGGGCAAGCTCGACATCGCCAAGCGTGCCAAGGAACTGGGGTACGACGCGATCCACGACACGGTGCACGAGATGTGCAAGGATGAGGCGCGGCACGGCGCGGCGTTCAAAGGTTTGCTGGAGCGCTATTTCAAGTAGAACAGCCCGATCGATGTCGGTCAGAACCTGAGAGTCCAGGTCAGAAAGACCTGGACTCCGTTGAAATCGATCTCTCCCGAGGGAGATCCGAAGTCGAGGTCGGCGATCACCTGGCGCACACCGATTCCCATGGCGGAATCGTCGCCGAAAAAAAAGTCGAACCCGGCGCGCGCGTACACGCCCGCGCCGAGGGCGGCGTCGGTTTCATCATCCTCGTAGACCGTTCCGATCGCCGGGTCCTGTTCCTCTATTTCTGTATCGTAGAGTCCGAGGTAGAGGAGCGGTCCTGCGCCGGCATAGATCCGGGCCGCGTCGCCCAGATCGGCGCTCACAAAGCCTCCGAAGAAGAACTCGAGCATGAGGAGTTCGGAGTCGACCTCGAGCAGCAGGGCGCCCGTGTTGTTGCGCGCCGATTCCCTGTCGAACCACCAACCGAGCGTGACGCCGCCTTCGGCGCCGGCGGCGATCCGCTCGCCGACCACATCCTGCTGCACGGCGATTCCGATGAGCGGCATGTTGGAAAACTCGGGCGCCGCACGCACCGTGGGATCGAAGGAGCTCGTTCGTTCGAAGTCCTGATCCTCCCCGTCGAGCTGGGTCAATCCGAACCAGGCCTGGTAGGTGAGCCCCTCGGGCACCTCGTCCAGGCCGAGAAGAGCGGCAAGTTCTTCCTCCTCCGAATCGGGTCTCACCGGGTGGACGCACGCTGTGCCGAGAACGAGCAGGAGAGCGGCAACGAGCCAGATCCCGGCGATCCGGGGCGCTGCGCGGCTTCCGGGCGCTGCGGTCCGGGTGTTCTTCGATCCGATCATTCCTGCTGCTTCACTTCTCGCGGCGCCTCGTGCACGAACTTCCCGCCATTTTCAGCCGCGAGGCGCTTGAGCGATCCTTGCGGAATCCCGTCGCCCAGTCCGATCGTGTTAACGACCACACGGCGCAGAAGATTCCAGCGCTTCACCGCCGCGATGATCTTCGAGAAACTTTCCGGTCTGCCGCCGCCGAGGACGGGCAAGCCGTCGGTCAGGAGGAAAATGGTATCGGCCGCCGCGTCATAGTACCGGTCCTCGGTTCCGCGTCCCGCAAGGCCGAATGCCGTCTCCAGTGAGTCATAGATATTCGTGCCGAACTTGAGCTTGAGGTATGTGATCCACTGCGCAGCCTGAGCGATATTTTTCTTGTCGGCCTGCACCATCTTTTCCGAGAAGCGACGGCAGCGGGCCTCGAAAGTGACGATGTTGAATTTCTTGGAGGGGGAGAGATTCCGCAGCGCGCGCAGCAGTTCGTCCTTGGCCCGCGAAAACCTCGATTCCTCTCCCGGCCCCGCCTTTTTCGATGGTTTCGTCAAGGTCTGGGTCATGGACAGGGAACAGTCGATGACATAGATGATCGATCCTCCGTCCATCGGAATCTCGTGGTAGCGGGGCGCGCTCGACTTCGTCGGCTTCATGACGGCGACTGTACCGCCCCCGAGAGCGGCATCACCGTCGACAAAAGGCTTCCCGTCACGCTCGAGCCACCGACGCCAGGCGTGGGCCGAGGTGCCGAAGTTCTGTTTTGTCAAGATCTGGAGCGCGGCCGCGATACGATCCATCGTGCATCGGGCTTCTTCCTTGTCGAGCTGGTTGATGAGAGCCACCAGGGATTCCCTGACGCACATCGTCGCGAGCGCCGCCGCTGCTGACTCCCTCACCGCGGGCTCCCGGTGTTCGAGAAGAGCCAGGACACGGTCGCTCAGCCGCTCCGCAGCGCGCCCCTTGCCGCGGGTAGCTGCCAGACCCACGAGAAGCGCGCCCGGATTCGACCTTTTTCTGAGAAGAGGCTTGATCTGGTCGATGGCGGTGCTTTCCGTCTTTCCCGCTCTTTGCGCCAGTGCGATCCGAAGGGAGAGCCCGAGTTTCTTGTCGGAGAGAGCCCGCGAAACCTCGGCCTCAACCGCGGCCCGATCGGTCAACCCTGAGAGAGCGGACTCGATCCCCTCTTGCAGTTTGACCAGGGGATCGAGCGAAATGCGCAGCCTGATCTCCTTGCTCGCGCGCCCGCTGGCAAGGAAGTCGCGACGCGCGGACCGGATGGGGGCGAGTTCCTTGTCGAGCTGGCAGTGGGCGTTCATCAGGAGCTCAGCCATCGCGGTTGCGTTGCGGCTCTTGTTTTTGCTGTTCTCTTCGCTGGGTACTGCGGCCCTCAGGGCAGCGAGCGCCGCGGTGCGTCGCTCCTGAACCGCGGCCGGGTCCTTGGCAGGGCGAAAGGCGTGGCGGAACTCCTTCAGGGCCTGCTCCTGTCCGTCCTGGATCAGGCAGGCGAATAGGATTGCGAGAAGGGCCAGGCTTTTCATGTCGCGGTCCTTACATTGCGCTGTCCCGTCCGAGGGGCGGGATCTTGCCGATATGGCCTCTCTCCTGACTCCTGGGCCGCGCGCTTCCGCCATTGACGAGCCACGTCGTGGGCGGAAGAGGTTTGGGCTGCGTCGTGTCGAGAAGCCGATCGAGATCGACGAGCTCGGCATTGCGGCCCGCGAACAGAGCCGGCACGTCGAAGGGCACGCCGCGCGCGGCGAGCTGGCCCAGTCCCTTCAGAAAACCTTGAAGCCCGCCCCCTTCGCCGTCGAGAGAAACCGCCGTATGAGGCCGATCCTTGAGGTTCTCGTGAACGAGGTTGGTGAGAACGCTCTTGGGGCCGAGTTCGACGAAGACCCGCGCGCCGTGGCTGTACATCGTCTCGATCCCCGTCATGAATTCGACCGGATCGATGAGGTGAAGCGCGAGGCGCTCTCTGATTCCCTGCGCATCGCGCGGGAAGTTGCTGCCGCTGTTGTTGGCATAGAGGTCGATCGACTTGGCCGCGTTGACGTCCGCTCCCGAGAAGAGATCGATCAATACCTGGCGCAACGGTTCGAAATGGGGCGAGTGAAAGGCGCAGTTGCCGGGGATCAGGTGAACGCTGATCCCGGCGGCACTGAGAGTGTTCAGGGCGGCGATCACCGCGTCGCGCGGTCCGGAAATCACGGTCTGCTCCGGAGCATTAGCATTTCCCACGACCACATTGCCCGATTTTTCGAGGCGCTCCTCGGTCTCGGCCCGCGTCAGCTTGACTGCGCCCATGGCGCCCGGGTGCCGGGCAGAGAAATCAGCCATGATCCGGCTCCGCGCTTCGCCGAGGCGCAAGAAATCCTCGCGCGACAATCCCCCCGCGAGGTGAAGCGCCATCGGTTCACCGAAGGAGTGCCCCATGGCCATGGCCGGCTCGATACCGAGCCGTTTGGCCAGATCAACAAAACCGCACTGCACCGCATAGAGAGCGCTCACAGTCACGTGCGTGTTTTCGAAGGCATCGTTGTTTCGCTTCTCCTCCTCCTTGCTGAAAGCATCCGGCGGAAAGATGTAACGGCTCAGAGGGTTGGGAAATGACTCGGCCAGAATCCTGTCCGCTCCCTCGATCGCCTGGCGCACCTCGGGGAAATAGACACTCACCTCTCGCACCATGCCCGGATACTGCGAGCCGAGGCCCGGCACGACAAAAGCGATCCGATCCTTGGTCGCGGCTTCGGTCTCGACGCGTACGTGGGGCAGGAGGGGTCTCTGCGGCTGGCCCTCCACGTGGGGGAGCGCCTCCTTCAGACTCAGGCCGAGGTGGGTGAGACTGCGCACCACGGCGCTCACGCACACCGGCGTGGTCTGCCGGCTCCGCGCCCGCTGTGCGCAACTGAATGCCAGGTCGCGCAAGCGGGGCGCGGCGCCGGCGCTGAGCGCCTCGCAAAGAGCGGTCAGCTCCCGTGTCATGGTGGCGCGATCGGGCGCCCGGAATACAAAGAGCTCGTAGGGCCAGGTCTCGCCACCGGCAGGCCCCACGTCCTGATCGCCGCCGCTCTCCTCGAGCACAGCGTGGAAATTGGTTCCACCGAAACCGAAGGAACTCACCCCGGCGCGCCGCGGATGAGCAGGGTGGGCCATCCAGGGAGCGGCTGTTCTCAAAAGATAGACAGGGCTTTCTGGATCGGCGATCGGATCGAGCGGATCGCGGACATTCACGTGGGGGGGGAGCGCCTTGTGGTAGAGGGCGAGGGCGGCCTTGATCAGGCTCGCCGCTCCCGCGGCGCCCTTGGTGTGACCAATCTGGTTCTTGATCGAGCCGATCGCGCACGACTTGGGTGTGACGCGCCCCGACGCGAAGGCTCTGATCATGGTCTCCACCTCGGCCTGGTCGCCGGCGGCGGTGCTCGTGCCGTGCGCTTCCATGAGGCCCAGCGTGCCCAGCTCGAAACCCGCCTCGCCATAGGCGCGCTTGAAGGCGCGGATCTGGCCGGCCGGATTGGGCGCGTAGAGGCTCAGCGCTTTGCCGTCGCTCGAGCTCCCGATCCCCTTGATCACGGCATAGACGCGGTCCTTGTCCCGGCGCGCATCGTCGAGCCGCTTGAGTATGACGATACCCACACCCTCGCTGAGCACGGTTCCGTCGGCGCCCTTGTCGAAGGAGCGCGCCGTACTGCTTGGACTCAGCGCCTGCGTCTTGCAGAAGCTCAGGTAGGAAAAAGGATTTTGCGTCGCGTCCACACCGCCCGAGATGGCCATGTTGCTCCGGCCCATTCGGAGCTCGTCGACCGCTACCTTGACCGCGGCGAGCGAAGAGCCGCAGGCGGCGTCCACGGTCTGGTTGGTGCCGCCGAGGTCGAATCGATTCGCCACGCGGCCGGCCATGACATTGAGAAGGTATCCGGCGAAGGACGCTTCGGTCCACTCGGGCAACCGGTCCCACGCCTCGGATGTTGTCTCGCCCACGATCTGGGGAAGCTCGCTGCGCACGATATAGCCCGAACCGAGATCGCCCTGGCTCAGCGCCGAGCCGAGAATCACCGAGGTGTTTTCCCGATCGAAATCGCCGTTGCCGCAACCTGCGTCGTCGAGCGCGCGGCGCACGGCTTCGAGGGCGAGAAGCTGAACCGGTTCGATCGACTTGAGGTAGATCGGCGGAATGCCGAACCGCATCGGATCGAAGGCGATGTCGTCGAGGAATCCGCCCTTCTTGGCGTAGATCTTGTCGGGCGCTGCCGGATCGGGATCGTAGTAGAGACGCCAGTTCCAGCGATCAGGCGGAATCTCGGCGATGGCGTCGACGCGGGAGACGATGTTTTCCCAGAACTGTCCAGGTGACTGCGCCCTGGGAAAGAGGGCGCCGATTCCAATGATGGCGATATCAGGGAGACGGGAAGGCACTCGTTATTTCCTCCATCGGGTAACTGGGGCGATAATTTCGCAACAGTATAACCGCAATCATTTACTGTCACGCCTTTAATCGCCGCGGAACTGGTAATACCAGATTCATTTTATTGTTTCGTGGTGGGGAATAAGTCTTGAATTCTATCTATTTAGATGGTTAGATACGATTTAGCCAAGTTTTCTCACTCATAATAGGCACAAGAGGAATAACAATCTGTTTCATTTTTCCGACAGATCCACGCCCTGGTCTACGATCCCGCGAACCCCGACATCGTCTATGCAGGCAGCGACATGTGCGGCGTCCATCGAAGCCTTGACCACGGTCTCACCTGGGAATCGTGGGCCGACGGGATGACCAATCCGAACGAGTCCGATTCGTTCTACGTGGAAGAACTCCTCTGCGTTCCGGCGGGACCCTGGGAAGGGGTCTTCGCCGCCACAATGGGCGGGATCTATCACCGGGCGCCGGGCACCGACTGGATTCCGACCACACCGCCGAACGAGTTTTCCTACGGTGTCCAGGTGGGCGATTCCGGGAGGGCGATCCCCTTCTCGACACTCTGTCTGTCGCCGAATGGGTTGACACTCTACGCAGCGGCCGGGGTGAGCCGCCCCGGAGCGAACCCCACCGGAGCTTATCCCGCACTTCCCCCCTACCACCGAGTCTACTCGGGACCGGACGATCAGTACACGGTCTGCACCCTCGACCTGCAGAATCCGACGGCCAGTTGGCAATGGGACCCCGCGACGGTCAATCTCGGAGCCGGGCGCCGGTTCTCGGCCGTATCGCTCGGCCTGGTGGGATCGAAGATCCTGCTGGTCACGCACAGCGGCGCCTATTCACTCGAAACCGGCGTCTGGCAGACTCTGGACGCCTTGACGCAGAATCCACTCCCTCACACCGACGTGCGGGATCTGCATCTCACCGCACGCGGCGTCCTGTACGTCCTCCTGGGACGGAACAACGGGAGCGATCGTGGCGGACTTTACCGGATCGACTTCCTGAATCCGGCCACATCGCCCTGGGAATGGATCGGCTCCCCGAACCAGGTTCTTCCGGACTTGACCCACACCTGGACGGAACTCAACGACGATCCCTATTTCAAACCGGAGTTTCTCAACGTGAGGGAAGGCCTCCAGGCCGGCGACGCCGACGATCTTCTGGTGGGAGTGCAGTATTCCACGAGCAAAGGGGGCGTGTACCGAACGCGCCTCGCCCCGGGCGATCCGCCCGACTCCTGCGACTGGTACCATCACGTTTACCTCGAGGGATCCTGGGGGGGAGGGTTCACCTACCACTATCTGAACGACGCTCTCCAGCAGCAGAACCTGGATGTGGGTTGGTACGATCACGACACGATCCCGCCGCTCTGTCCCCTGGCCGTCTCTCCCGGCGACCCGGACCGGATGATCCTGCACGCCGGCGACAGGACCTTTTGTACGAGCGACGGCGGAAACACCTGGAGCAACGCTTTCTGCGAGCCGGCCGGCGCGGGCTGGACCACCCGCGGAGCCGGTCTGATGGTCGTCATATCAGCCGCGTTCCGCCCCGACGGCACCCTGTTTTTCACGGCCGCCGATCGCGGTCTCTTCGAAGCCGTGGAGGGGACGCGGGATGGATTCGGCTGGACGACCCGGGAACTCAGCCAGGATTCGAACGCTCACTTCTCGAGCGACGACATCTGGATTTCCGAGGCGGGACGGGTGCGCCTGCGGCAGAACTACATGGGATCCGGCGACGAGGCCGTCTTCGCGGCCTTCGGCGAAATGATCAACCCGGCCTACAGAGGCAGCAAGATCATGTGCCGCTGGGGGACATCGAACTGGCGCAACATCACCGCGACCTGGGACACGACGGACACGACGATCTACGATTTCGAGTTCGTCGATGACGAAACGATCGTGGCTGCCTGCTGGCACTGGAATTCCTCGGGCCGCTTCGACGACGTGGGCGCCCGCATCGGAACCAGCACGGACGGCGTCAACTGGACCTGGACCGCTGTCAACTCCGGGCTGGAAAACCCGCAGCATCCCGGCGAGGCAGGGCTGAGAGCCCACGGCAGGCGGCTCCTTCACCTGCCGGGCACGAGCCGGGTACTTCTGGCTTCCATGCACTACTACGCCACGCCCGGCAACACGGCCCATGGCGTGGGAGGCAATGTGAACGTCCGCGGGGGACTCTTCTGCCTCGACACCTCGGCGCCTCCTCCCATCGCCTGGGAGACGTGGCTCCACGGCGACAGCGATCCCCGCGCCAGGGGTGTGCGCTCCCTGGCACTGGATGCGTCGGGCACGGTGCTCTATGCAGGAACCAACGGGCATTCGGGCGGGACCGGATCGATCGGCACGGTCCTCAAAGCCGTGGGTCCCTTTACGAATCCGCCGGCGGTCTGGGAGACGCTGGCCAACGAGACAGCGCCCTCCTTCGACTTCGAGGAGAATTTCTACCGCAACTGGGCGGTTGGACTGGAACTGGATCAGCGCATGACCCACATCCTCTCGCTCGCCGTCTCGCCTCTCGATCCCGACCGGGTCTACGCCGGCATGAACGCGGCGCGCTTCGATCCGAGGAACGGCCTCTGGCGCTACGACCCCGCCCGGGACGCCTGGGAGCACCTGGCCGGCAACTTCAACGAGGGATGCGCAACGGGGATCCAGGTTCTGGAGTTCGACCCCGTCGATCCCACGACCCTCCTCTGCGGCACTGACGGCGAGGAGTGGTTCGCCGTTGCGGCGGAGCCCCTGACGCTGGAGGTTTCGGACCTCACTCCCGGCGGGAAGGCGCAGTTCGAGACGCGCTTCGCCCACCCCGGCGCCGCGGTCTATCACCTCTACTCCCTGCACGGCGACGGGCCTCTGACGACGCCCTACGGATTCATCCTCGACCTGAGCGTTCCCGTCAAACTCCTGGGCATTACCGTCGCCGGAACGCACGGCGACGCCGTCACGAAGTTCACCGTGCCAGGCTCGGTTCCTCCGGGGCTGTCGATCTGGTGCCAGTCCGTTGAGAACGATTCCGGCGTGTTCCGGGTGAGCAACGGCGTGGCCACCGCGTTCAGGTAGCCCGGCAGCGTTCGCGTTCGCCGCCCTCGGAATTCGCACGGAAATGTCCCGCGAGCCGTCACCCTACTCGATGAGGAGCTCCGCTACTCCGCACTTCGCACTTCAGTGAGACGTTTTCGCTCACTGAAAGTGCAAAAGAACATGTGGAATTCAGTCGTTTGGCCTCAAAGCTGAGTCGAGGACGTCTGCCTCGTGCCACACGTTCAAACTCGATATCCACTCGAGGGCGCGACTTCCCAAGCTTCCCGCCGACGTTCATCGGGGGATCGTCATGGATACTGTAGTAGCAGCACCATGGTGGAGTGCCGCTTTCCAACTCCAGGTACTCCCGCATCCGAGCTATGAGTTCACCTGTGATTGCGGGCTCTTGCTCCTGTGCGAAACGGGCCTTGTCCATGCGTGCGTAACCTTCAGCAATCAAACAGAGAGCATGGTCACGGAGAGCGCCGGCATATGCCTGAAAAAGGGGGGGGCCTGTCGCGGTCATGCGTCCTGCGTTCCCAGTGTTTCGGCGACGATCTCACCGGCATCGAGGATTGCCTGTCGCCGCGTCCAGTGGATCATTTCAAGCGGCTTGAGAACGTACATGACTCCATCCTGATAGACTCTCAGGCAGCGCTCGAAGTACAGCCATTGACTGTGCTGCTGGAGGAGATGCTTTTGAGTTTTGGCCAGAGCCGCGGCAGTCCGGTCATCCGCTTCCATCAGGGTAGGACGCGGCGCATCCCCATCTACGAGGCGTAGGGCTATCATCGCCGTCCCATCGGCGCGAACCGCGCGAACGTCGTGGCACACCCCCGCATCAGATCCTACGAACCCGTCGAGTTCGTTTTTCAGCATGGTCAGGTAGGAAAGAACGGCGTCGTCCGTGGGGGGGGGGGGGGCACATG
>CAYXGI010000011.1:0-16594 GCA_964464495.1 uncultured Phycisphaerales bacterium | reverse complement strand
CCCCCCACCCACCCCCCCGCCCCGCCGCTTCTTCCGCCCGCGCCCGCCCCCCACCCCCGCCGCCCCCGGGGGGGGGGGGGGCTCACAAGTTTAGTCGGTACCTTGCCCTGGACCATCTGCATGTTCCATCGGATGAAATCGTCGATGAGAATTCGCTCCACGTGCGTCAGTCCGAGAATGTCGCAGACAAGTTCGTCAATCATTCGGAGGGCTTTCTCTGGAGGAGCATTCCCGTCGTGATTGGCCACTAGATCGTCCTGAACCTGTGCCCATTCCTGCAGCTCCGCAGGTGTCAGTTTACCAAATGGCGTGGGGAGACCCAGAAGTGCACTCAAGGTCGCCAAGGACGTTCGAATGCCCCACTCGGGTGTCGTAAAGTACTGTTGGTACGTACAGAAAGAGGAACTCAGGTAGATACTGAGCGCCTTGAGGAGATCCGTCGATTCCTGTGGTCCGGAGACACCGATCTTGCGAGACGGGACAGCGAGGAACTCATCGCTGTACACCGCGAACCGACGGCTGGCATCGACGATGATATGTGGCGGCTCAGACACATCAAGTCCTTTGAGTCCGCCTCGTGATCGAACATATGCCTTCGCTGCCGGAATCGGGGAAAGCGTCTCTTGCGGAAAGGAAAAGATGCGACCGCAACGCTTGAGCCTGGAAAAGTTCACTTGAAGTCGACCAGCCAGCTCAGGCATGGGGTCGACCCTCTCCCCGCTTTCTGCGCTCCGTAACTGAAAGCCCTCGTGAACTTGTAGCCCATGTTCCTTCGCAAACTCCGCCAATGGTGGGAAGCGGTTGGCAACACGTTTCAGGAGTCTGGTGTCACGGAACGATCCCCACATCGCCTCCTTCCATGGAAGGAAGTCGCCCGTCGAGACGGACGCCGTGGTCAGTTCCCGTATCTCAGCACCGTTGACCACGACGCTCCAGGTGTCCTTGCGGCGGGAGACGATCTTGGCACGACCCGCGCGTTGATTTGAGAGAAATGGGGCAAACGTGAGGAAGCGCTCCTCCTGAGGCACCCCCTGTTCCGGGTGCTTGCGGGGGGAGTAAAACAAAGCCATCGTGGGGGTCTTGGATCGTCCCGCAAACAGCACATACGCAAGATTGGCGAAGTTGGCCACGCACCAGGGCCTTACGGTCTGAAACAGTCGCTCGCGAAAGCGAGCGGATTCCATCTTGAACAGTGTCATGGCAGGGAGCAGCACGCCGGCCAGGGCCCCTTCGCCAAGCAGGGGTAGCGAATGCCAGACAAAGGCCTCGGCCACCTGATTGCCGCCGGTTGGATAACATCCGGCGTTTTTTTCCATCCACTTCCGCGCGTGTTGGTCGTCGTGCGTTGTCCGCTTTGCCTCAAGCCATGGCGGATTGCCGACGAGCCAGTCCGCCTTGATGTCGCGCCGCTTCTCTGCCCACAGGGAATCAGGGTCGAAAAAGTCGGCCTGAAAGATGTTCGTGTCCCTCAGTGTGGGCAGTTTGAACGTCGGGCTGTGTTCAAGATCAGGGGGTGACGTGTAGTCCAGGAGGGTCAGGATCAGGCTCATTTCCGCCACTTGACACGCATCGCCATCGCGATCAACGCCGAAGATGTGTTTCGTGAGCAGTTCACGGAGTTCACTGGGACGGAGAGGGCCTTGCTTGAGTCGTTTCTCGACGAGTGTCCGGTAGCACTGAACCAGAAAGGCGCCTGACCCGCAGGAGGGGTCGAGAACGCGCATACCTTCCTCCAGCGGACGACGGGACTCCAGTTCGCTGAGCACATAGTTGACCAATGGGAGTGGCGTATAGTATGCGCCCGCTTTACGGCCCCGACTCTCAAGTCCTTCTTCGGCGGCATGCAAAAATTGCTGATAGATGATGGAAAGCGTTTCGATCGGGATAAAGGAAAAATCATAGAGCCCAAGGTCCAGAGCCAACTGTCCTCCCGCGCTGCCTCTGTTTCGTGGTGGGGAATAAGTCTTGAATTCTATCTATTTAGATGGTTAGATACGATTTAGCCAAGTTTTCTCACTCATAATAGGCACAAGATGGATAACAATCTGTTTCATTTTTCCTATAGCTTTGAATCGGTTGCACGGTCATCTCTTATCTTTTTTGAGAGGAGGAATTTGATGAAAAGCATCTCGATCGCGGCCATTGCCGCACTCTGTCTGCTCTGCGGCGGCTTAGCCTACGGCGCCGCAAACGAACTGGAGGATTACGTCAACATCTATGACGGGACCAATCCTCTGACACTCAACTACCACTCCGCGGCCACGGTGGTCGACTGGAACAACGATGGGAAGAAGGACCTCATCGCGAGCCAGTTCTACTACGGATGGGTCTACCTATTCATTAACCAGAACACCAACGAAGATCCGCTGTTCAACGGCGGGTCGTTGATCGAATCGAACGGGACACCGATCACCACGACCTATGGATGATGCATCGGCTCTATTCCACGAGTAGTGGATTGGGACGAAGATGGAAGAAAAGACCTCATCCTTGGCGAAAACGACGGACACGTCAGAATCTACCTCAACACCAACACAGACGCCGATCCTCAGTTCAGCGGCTACACCTATGTCCAGATGGCCGGCTCGAGCTATGATGTCGGCTCCTACTCCTCTCCCTACATCACCGACTGGAACGAGGACGGCAAGAAGGACCTCATCGTGGGGGACAGCACCGGTTACGTGCGGCTCCTCACCAATGTGGGGACCAACGCGGCGCCTGTGTTCAACAGCGCCGAAATCATCAAGGACGGCACCGGCAACATGAATCCGGGATCGACGATCAGCCCCGTGATCTTCGACTGGAACAACGACGGCAAGAAGGACGTGCTCATCGGCGAGGGGAGCGGGAACATCTTTTTCTACGAGAACCTCGGCACCAACGCGGCTCCCTCCTTCGATGGATGGGTGAAGCTCAAAGCCGGCCCCGGCGGCAACACCGATCTCGACACCGGCTACTACCCGCGTTTCGATGTCTGCGACTGGGACGAGGACGGCCTCTGGGACATAATCTCCGGTTACTACAGGTCGAGTCCGACTCCTACCGCGGGAGTGGTCTATTTCCATGGCATCAACTATCTCTATCCCGACATCGAGATCAACACCTTCACCGCGCCGGCCCAGGCCGATCCGGGCGAAAACGTCTCGGGACAGATCAGCCTCAACATCGGCAATGACGGCGACAGCGATGCGGCCGATTTCTATTGCGGCGTCTACATCTCGACCGACGCCACGATCACGAAGTCCGATGATCTCCTCATCGACGGACGCGAGTGGGTGGCGAACGTTCCCATGGGCGGCAACTATGACGTGACCTGGGCGTCGACGATTTCGATTCCCACCGGCCTTGTCATGGGCAACTACTATATCGGCGTTCTGGTCGACGAGGACAACACCGTCTACGAGCTCGACGAAGGCAACAACTCGATATCCTATCCGATCAAGATCGGCGATCCGCCCGTGCCGGACATCAAGATCGACGGAGACGACGGCCCCATTTCGATTCCCGCATCGCAGGTGATCGACATGACGATCTCGCTCCAGCCCGGCGCGCTCAACGGCGTGACCCAGGACTGGTGGATCGTGGCGTACAAGGATGGCGGCGGAGTCTTTTCGTGGGTCTACAACCTTCCGTACCACTGGACCAGTGGATTGCAGAAGGCGCACAGGGGAGCGCTCTTCGCGCTCAACAACTACAACCTCCGCCATGGAACGATCCCGGCGGGCACGTGGATGATCGAGTTCGCTGTCGATGATCCCAACTACTTCTACGAGAAGACCTACCTCGACACCATCGAGGTCGACGTCTATTGATCGCACAGCAATTATAAAGAGGCCGGCATCCTGTTGCCGGCCTCTTTTATTTTGAAACCATCGTTCAATCGGAACGCCCGTGATCTGGCTCAATGTGGACGCTCACATCTCCGTGGAGAAGGCCACCCCGTTGCGCGGTCGGTGGAGGCCGATGGCGGCGCTGATCGAGTCAGGTCGGATTGACCAGCGCGCGCGCTTTTTTCATGTCGCCTTTCAGACCGACGAAACCGCAGTCGAGGCACATGAAGCCGGTGACCGAAACGCTCGACGTCTTCGAGACCGCGAATTTGATCCCGTCCGGTTTGAAATAGGCCTTGCCTGTCGACCGAATCGAACCCGAAACGCACTGCGTGCCACCGCAGCAGCTGCACTTGTTGATAACATTCATGCTTTCGCCCTCAGTCTGTTGTGTTTCCAGTTGGACCCTGCTGTTTATTTATTAATGATATTTGATGTCGGATTTCAAGAGCCGGGACTTTACTCAGAATCATGGCGACCTGTTTGACACCCGGTTTCGAATGACCCAGAATGGCCCATCACCCTTTCATGGTCGTAAAATCTTCGTGAAGAGAAAGGTCTGGACTATGAAAATCCGGAGCGGTGCAAAAACATTTCTACTCGTAACGAGCCTCATCACCCTGGGACTTTGCTTCATTATCTCCAACTCGGTCATCGCGCGCAAAGCGCGTGGGACAGACGAGATTGACACCAACGCCGGAAGGATCGCGCAGGCGGAATGGAGCGACGACGGCCGGTTTTTGAATTTCTCGAACGGTGACACACGCTACCGGTTCGATGTCGAGAAGAAAACGCGCACCAACCTGGGGCAGGCTGACCGGAAGGCGTCGAGAGACTCATCGCGACGCTTCGGCAATCGACAGCGTCGCAGGGAGACTCGGTCCGGATCCCGCCAGATTCCCCGACCGGGCCGCGGACGCCAGTACATGACCGAGCCGTCGCCCGACGGCAAGTGGTACGCGCTCTGCAAGGACTGGAACGTGGTGCTCGAGAACGCGTCCACGGGGGAGATGATCGCCGTCACCACCGACGGTCACCGGAAGTTCCGCTACGGCACGGCCAACTGGGTCTATGGCGAGGAGCTCAACGTTCGCCACGGCATGTGGTGGTCGAGAGACTCTCTGCGGATCGTCTTCTACGAGTTCGACGAACGGCCCGTGAAGGACTACTACCTCACCACGGGACTGACCGGTTTCAACACCGACCTCGACGTGGAAGGTTACATGAAGGCAGGCGCGCCCAATCCGATCGTGACCTTGAAGATCTACGACCTCGAAACGGGCGAGACGCTTTCTGTCGAGACGGGCGACGGCGATCAGTATCTTTTTGACATGCGCCTCTCGCCGGACGGCTCGGAACTTCTCTTTCACCGCACCGACCGCCGGCAGAAGAAGCTCGACGTCATGGCGCTCGATCCGAAGACCGGTGCGGCGAGAATCGTTGTCACCGAGGTCCAGGAGACGTGGCAGGATAATTCTCCCCTGATGCGATTTCTCGAGGATGGACAGAGATTCATCTGGCAGACGGAAAAGACGGGCTGGAGACAGTACGAGCTGCGCCACATCGACGGCAGCTCGATCTGCACACTCACCAGGGGCGAGTACCCCGTCTCGAGCATCATCGAGGTCGACGAGAAGGAGGGCTGGCTCTACTACTATGCCTACAGCGATTCCCACCCGCTCTGCGCCCAGGCGCACAGGGTGCGGCTCGACGGCAGCGGCCAGAAGCGGCTGACCACCCGGTCGTTTTATCATTCCAGATTCAGTGCCTCGCCCGACAAGAAGTGGTTCACGGTCCAGTACGAAAATGTGGAAACGCCGCCTTCGACCGCACTCTGCACCATGGAGGGCGAGCTCTTCTCGGTGCTGGCCGAGGGACCCCATGTGGAGAACAATCTCACTGAGCTGTTTTCCTTCAAAGCCGGTGACGGCAAGACCGACATCTATGGCGTGCTTCACAAGCCGGAGGATTTCGATCCGCGGAAGAAATACCCCCTGATCGTGGCTGTCTATGGCGGTCCCGGATCGCGCGTCGTGCGCAATACCTACCAGTCGGGAACGCGCGACACGCGCCGCGGCTATCTCGTGGCGCGGATCGACAACCGCGGCACAGCGGGAAGGGGCAAGGCGTTCAAGGGCGCTGTTTACGGAAAGTTAGGCGATGTCGACATCCAGGACCAGGCAGACGGTGTGCGCTACCTGCGGCAGAGGAGCTATATCGACGGCAAGTGCGTGGGAATTTATGGCCACTCCTATGGGGGCTTCATGGCAGCCATAGGAATCCTCAGGCATCCCGACGCCTTCCAGGCTGCCGTGGTGCGTTCGGCAGTGACCGACTGGCGCCACTACGATTCGATCTACACCGAACGGTACATGAACCTTCCCCAGGACAATCCCGACGGTTACGCCAATGGCTCCAGCATGACTTACGCCGACAAGTTCGAGGGCAAGATGCTCATCATGCACGGCCTGCTCGACAACAATGTTCACCCCACCAATGCGTGGCAACTGATCAACGCCCTCGACAAGGCGGGCAAGAAATACGAGAGCCGGTTCTTCCCCACGGCCGGACATGGCACGGGCGGAACGGACACGCAGTGGGAGTTCTTCGACAGGCACCTCAAGGGATCTTGATTTTTACTCAGAGGAAGAGAGATGAATTCCAAGGAACGATTGCTCACGGCGTTCGAGGGACGCAAGCCCGACCGCATGCCGGCCACCGTGCATCAGTGGCAGCAGTACCACCTCGACAAGTACCTCGGTGGGATCACCGACCTGGAAGCGTTCGAGAAATTCGGTCTCGATGCCCAGATCCAGTACTTTCAGACGATGGGCCAGTTCTGGCTCGTCGATGCGGATTTTACCAAGTTCCGCACCGCAGACTGGGTCGACGAGGTGCAGGTGGTCAAGGACGATCCCGACGATCGGATCGCGCGGCACACGATCACCACTCCCGGAGGTCTGTTGACCTACGAGACGAAAGGCAACCGCAAGACCATCTGGATCAGCGAGTACCTGGTCAAAAACGACGACGATATCGATCTCGTGGGCAAGTACATGCCCGTGCCGTCTCTCGATCCCGCCCCGGTGAACGCTCTGTGGGACGAGATCGGCGACCGGGGCATCCTGCGCGGATTCGTCTGGGGCGACCAGGCCGGCTGCTGGCAGCACGCCTGTTGTCTCATGGATGTGAGCGACCTGATCCTCAAGTGCTTCGATCAGCCCGACTGGGTGCATACCTTTCTGGGTATTCTTCTGGAGAAGAAGCTTCGGTTCATCGAGACGATGAAAGGGGCGCGCTTCGACCTTGTCGAAACCGGTGGGGGTGCGTCGTCGTCGACGCTCATCTCTCCCAAGATTCACGAGGAGTTCTGCACCCCCTATGACCGCTCCATGCACGACGCTCTGCACGATCTCGGTTTCAAGGTGACCTATCACACCTGCGGCGGCACCAGAGGAATCGAGGATCTGATCGTGGCCAACGGCTGCGATGCGTCGGAGACGCTCGCCCCGGCCAGCGTGGGCGGCAACCAGGAACCGTGGGAATTCGCCGAGAAGATCGCCGGCCGCATTGCGCTCATCGGCGGCGTGGACCAGTTCAACGTGGTCACGAGTGGGTCGAGGGAGCTGATCAGGTCGACGGTGCGGAAGCTTTTCGAGACCGTCGGCGCCCGGGGGGGCTACATCTGTTCAATGAGCGACCATTTTTTCGAGACAACCGTGGAGAAGATCGAGTGGTTCGCCGCCGCGGCGCGCGAGTGCGTCTACAGGTAGCCGTGCGTCTACACGTAGCCGTGCGGTTTACGGATAGAGGGGCGTCCTTTCGCCGCCGGAGTTCGAACCTTGCGGTTACACTCTTTTACAATACGTTACACCTTTTCTAAGGAACGGCAGGGGCGCGGATTCATAATTGACTCAGTCACCGGGAGTCATTGCTGATTTCCCTTTTTGCGAATCCAAGAAACGGAGGCGATTCATGTTGACCGTTCTCGCAGGACTCATCCTCGTCGTGGCAGCCCAGGATGAAGATCCCACCCAGGATTATGCCAAGCTTTACCAGGCGTTGATCACGGCCGAGAGCTATTCTTTCGAGGTCGTCGTCGAGACCACGGGCGGCCCGATGCGCCGTGGAGGTCGAGGCGGCCAGGGCGGTGCCCCGGAGCCGACCAAGACAGTGGGGAAATACCAGAAGGAGAAACCTTACCTCGTCAAGAGCGGCGAGACCGAGGCCTACCGCCTCGATGACATGATGGTCTATCGCGAGGCCGAGGGCGAGTGGAAGCTCTACGATCCCGAGGAACTGATGAACAGCTTCCGCAACCGCCGCGATCGGGACGGGGGACGGGGCGAGTCGCGCGGCGGCCGGCCGAGTGAGCAAGACATGATCGAGAGATTCGACGCTGACGGCGACGGCGCGCTCAGCGACGAGGAGAGAGCCACCGCGCGTGAGACGCTTCAGAAGGAGCGCGCCGAGAGCGGCGAGGGCGATCGGGCGCAGCGCGATCAGCGCGATCAGGGGCGCAGTCGATTTGGCGGCATGCGGGCTCTCATGGAACTCAGCCGTTCGACACTTCCTCACGAGACCGTGCAAAAGTTGATCGGCCAGGTGACGGACATCACCAACAAATCCGAGGTCGAAGACAATGTGTACTTCAAGGGCACATTGACCGCCGAAGGGGCAAAGACTCTCGGAAGCCGGATATCGCCATTTGGTCGGAGAGGCGGATTCGGCGGAGAGGCGCCGGAATTCGACTACTCGGGTGATGTGGAGCTCATCATTACCGCCGAGGGAGCGATCGAGAAGATCGTGATCACCACGAAGATGTCGGGTGAGATGATGGGCCGCACCTTCGACAGTACGCGAAAGACAACGATCATGGTGGGCGATCTCGGCAAGGCCGAGATGGAGGTTCCCGAAGAGGCGATGGCGCTTTTCGTTATCTAGTCTACGATCTTGATGAGAACTCCTCTTGCGGACACAATGAGTCTTTCTCGTGTCTCTCTCGAAGCGATTCCGAGTCAGCGACAGGGTCCGACAGGTTGGAGTTTTCTCGATGCAAGAACGCAGTCAGCAAATCTGTTTTTCGCGGGCGGCTTCGGCCGCCCTTCTCTTTGCCCTCCTCGTGGCCGCTCCCGCCGGAGCCGATGACGATTCGGCTCGGAACGTCCGGACCGAACGCGCCGTGGCCGACTGGCAGGAGAAGCGCTTCGGCATGTTCATCCACTGGGGTCCGGTGAGTCTCAAGGGCACCGAGATCGGCTGGTCGCGCGGTGCCCAGGTGCCCGCCCCCGAGTACGATCAGCTCTACAAGAAGTTCAATCCTGTCCGCTTCGACGCCGACGAGTGGGTGGCGGTGGCGCGCGAGGCGGGTATGAAGTACCTTGTCATCACCGCAAAGCACCACGATGGATTTTGCATCTGGGATACGGCCTACACCGACTATGACATCATGGGCTCACCCTTCAAGCGGGACATTCTCGCAGAGCTGAGCGCCGCGTGCCCGAAGGGGGGCGTCGACTTCAGCGTCTACTACTCCATCCTCGACTGGCACCATCCCGACTATCCCCTCGACAGCCCCGGGGGAAAAGGCAAGAAGGCCAAGCACAACATGCCCCGCTACTTCGAGTACGTGAAGAATCAGACCTGCGAGATCATCGACAAGTACGGCCCGATCGGACTCTTCTGGTTCGACGGCGAGTGGGAGAATCCCTGGACGAGAGATCATGGAAACGAACTCTACCGGCTCCTCAAGAAGACCCAACCCCGGCTCGTGATCAACAACCGCGTGAGCAAGGGGCGTCACGGCATGGCGGGAACGAGCAAGCAGTCCCATCTCAATGCCGGCGACTATGACACGCCCGAACAGCGGATCGGAGGCTTCAGCCGCGAGCGTCCCTGGGAGACGTGCATGACAATCTGCAGGCAGTGGGCGTGGAAACCCGACGATGCAATGAAATCGCTCGAGGAATGTCTCCGGACCCTGATCCACGTCGTGGGCGGCGATGGGAACTTCCTCTTCAACGTGGGTCCCATGCCCGACGGCCGCATCGAACCGCGCCAGGTCGAAAGGCTGCGCGAGATGGGCCAGTGGCTCGACGAGTACGGCCAGTCTATTTACGGAACGCGCGGCGGCCCCTTCATGCCCGGCAAGTGGGGGGCGTCGACGTGCAAGGCGGACAGGATCAATCTCTTTGTTTTTCGCGCGCCGGAGGACAGGCCTCTTTTGCTGCCCGCCATCGACAAGAAGATCGTTGCGAGCAAAACGCTGACCGGCGGGACGGTGCGTGTCGAGCAGACCGACGAAGGGGTCCTTGTTCACATTCCTCGCGAAAGTCGGGGCGAGATCGCCACGGTGATCGAGTTGACAGTGGAGGGGAAAGCCTTCGACATCGAGCCGGTACAGGTTCATCGCAGGGGGAAGCCGCTTCCCGTCAAGAAGACCAGCGCCTCGAACGTCTTCAAAGGCAAAAAGGAGCACGATTCAACGAGGGCGACCGACAACAACGAGCAGACCCGGTGGGCGACCGATTCCGGGACGAAGAGCGCCTGGCTCGAGCTCGACCTCGGCACCGCGCAGCGCGTGGGCGCGGCGTGGATCAGCGAGGCTTACGCCGGCCGCGTGCAGGCGTTCACCATCGACTATCTCGACGGCAATGAATGGGCGCCCTGCTGCGAGGGCACAACGCTGGGCGACGACTTCGAGGTCGTCTTCGAACCGGTGCACGCCCGGCGGTTCAGGCTGAATATCTTGAGTGCCGCCGAGGGGCCGACGATCGCGGAGTTTCAGCTCTTCGGTCGTTGATCCCGGCTGGACCGAATCTCCAGGTACGACCGATTTCGGTTACCTTGAAGAAAGGCCGAATATGATCGGGTTTCTTTTCGTTATTGCCTGTCTCTTTTCCGACGCACAAGGATGCGTGGGCGTTGACCTGATCCCGCAACCGGTCTCGATCGAACTTTCGAGCGGATACTTTCAGATCGACAGTAAAACCGTCATCACAGTCGACAGCGCCTCGCGCGAGGTGGGCGCGCTGCTGGGGCGCTTGCTGGCCGACGACGGGGACATCGAGCTCGCGCTGAGCGGCGACAGGGCCGATCGCGACCGGGGCAACACGATTGCCTTGCGCGTCGAGACGCAACCGGCGGAAGGTGGTGATGCAGGGTATCGGCTGCGTGTGACACCGGCCGGAATCGAGATTCACGCCGCCGGGCGCGAGGGACTTTTTTACGGGTGCCAGACCCTGCGCCAGCTGCTGCTCCAGCCGGGCGCGAACGATCCCCTTTCATCGAGGATCTGGCGTGTGCCCTGTGTGGCGATCAAAGACTTTCCTCGATTCGGGTGGCGCGGTCTGATGCTCGACTGCTCGCGCACCTTCCAGTCGATCGACTACATCAAGAAGACCATCGATCGCATGGCGTTCTACAAGATGAACGTGCTCCACCTCCACCTCACCGACGACCAGGGATGGCGGATAGAAATCGCCGGGTACCCCGAGCTGACCCGCAAGGGGGCTCGGTTTCCGGAAAGGTGGAATGAGCCGGCCTCACACCAGGGATATTACTCCCGGACGGCGGCGGCCGATCTCGTGCACTACGCTGCCGCGCGCAACATCACGCTCGTTCCCGAGATCGAACTGCCCGGCCATTGCCTTGCGGCGCTCGCGTGCTATCCCGAGCTGTCATGCACGGGAGGTCCCTTTGAGATCTTTCCCTTCTTCGAGGGGCCGGGCATCAACAAGGACATTTACTGCGCGGGCCGCGAGGAGACCTTCGAATTCCTCGAGGCTGTGCTTTGCGAGATCTTCGAACTTTTTCCATCACAGTACATCCACATCGGCGGCGACGAGGCGCCCAAGGCTCGGTGGATCGCCTGCCGCCGCTGCCAGGAGCGCATCGAAACGGAAGAGCTCGAAGACGAGCACGAGCTGCAGAGCTACTTCATCAAACGGATCGAGAAGTTCGTCAATTCAAAGGGACGGCTGATCATCGGCTGGGACGAGATCCTCGATGGCGGCCTGGCGCCCCACGCGGCGGTGATGAGCTGGCGCGGTGTGCGCGGCGGCATCGCGGCGGCCAGAGCCGGACACAGCGTGGTCATGTCGCCCACGAGCCACTGCTATTTCGATTACACCTACGGCCGGATCGACACGCAGCGCGCATACCTCTTCGAACCGATTCCCGAAGAGCTCGATGAGGATGAGGCAAAACAGATCCTGGGATTGCAGGCCAATTTCTGGTCCCACATCGATCGCGAGCCGGCGAAGGTCGACGCCCAGCTCTTTCCGCGCCTCCTGTCGATCGCCGAGCGGGGCTGGTCACCGAGAGAAGTGCGCGACTGGGAAGGGTTCCGACGACGCGTCACCGTTCACAGAGCTCATCTCGACAGGATGGGTGTGCGGGCAAGACCGATGCCGGTCGGCGCCTGGACGCCCCGGGAGATGAGCGAGACCTATGAGCCGCTCACATGGGACGTGTCCGCGACGATCTGCAAAAGGGGCCGTTATCGCATCCTTCTCGAGTACACACACGGCGCCCACCGGCTTGGCGTCGAAAAGGTCGCGCTCCTCGCAAATGGAGAGATCGTTGCCGTCGACGCTCACCGCGGCGTGACCGGCGCCCGCCACGACAAGAACCACTACCACGTCGTTCTCGATCGCCACACCGAGGGCGGGCGCTACGAGATCCGAGCCTGGGTGCGCGCCGAGGGCGGCGTCGACTCGGCCGGCCAGGTCTTCGTTTTCGAAGAAGTCCTCGAAGAAGTCCTCGAAGAAGATTGAGCCATTCTTGATCTTTAGACGGGATCGGCGGCGGGGTTGGGATTTGAAGAGTCCTCTACTTGCCCTCTTCGGGTATGAGCTTCTCGATGATTTCCTCGTCGAACATTCCCGACTGCTGCCGCATCAGGTCCGCGCCGTGGGAGGCGAGTAGATCGAGAAGATCGGCGAGGTGCTTCACGGTCACGGGCCGGCTCTCGGAATCGTCACCGCTTGGAACCATGGCGTAGAGGGCGAAGGCTACGTGGGCTCGCGGATAAGTATCCCGAATCGCCTCGAGGACTGAGGCGAGATCGTCGAGACTGTCGAAGGTCGATGTCTCACCACTGCTCATTGTCGCCACCCTGTATTCCGGACCTGTGCCGCCGAGGCAAAGGTTGACCTGGAATCGCTCCGGCCGAGCACCCGGTGCCGTCCCCTGTCCCGGCCGGACACCCGATTCGGTAGGGAGAAAGAAGGGCAGAGATCCCTCGTCGCCGCTTGTCCTGTCCCGGACGGCCAGATGGAGCCGATTGATGCAGACGGTGCTCGTCGAGCATGCCTGGAGCACTGTGAGAAGAGCGCCGAGCTCCGTGTCGGGAGCGGCATAGACCACCAGATCAACGTCGGCTAGAGGAAAAGTACTGCCGCCTTGTATCCGGCCGAAGATGGTGGCCGCCCACCAGAGGGCGCCGTAGATGCCGTCGAAATCACCATGTTTCCTGCCGCCTACCTCGAACGCGCCATCGGGCATGACGAGAACGTCGATGCGTGTTTCATCGTTGAAATCCTGAAACGAGTCCCTGTCAGCGAGAGGCAGCTCGTGTTTCTGTTGGCTTGGGACGAGTCGGAACCGCGCCTGGTGCATGGCGGCCAGGTCTCTGACGGTCGCTCCTTCGGGCGGAGTGTAACAGAGGTCCGACTCCAGAATGGGATTGTCGATCCTGTAATTGGTGAACGCGATTGAGTAGGACGGTTTGTGGCCGTCGTCGGAATAGAATTCCGCTTTCGCCGGCAGGAAATCATCGGCGCGGACAGTGAACCGGCACCGGCCGAGTTTCTCGACAATCCGCTGCTCGTCTGGTGACAG
Organism: uncultured Phycisphaerales bacterium; assembly: GCA_964464495.1. Lineage (GTDB taxonomy): Bacteria > Planctomycetota > B15-G4 > B15-G4 > CAYZWU01 > CAZUHB01. Next base: position 2,921 of record CAYXGI010000011.1, on the reverse strand, counting down.
TTGTCGGCCGAGGTCTTCGGCGCGGCAATCGGGGCGGAGATCGCCTTCGAGGGTCACGCACAGAGTGTTCGCCTCGACCTGCTTGCGGCCGAATTCGAGGTCGTAGTTGCGCGCCACGATGCCGAAGATACGGGAAGGATGAAGCAGGATCGGCGTCGACGCCACCATGCCGATCAGCGTTTCGTGCTCGTAGTCGAAATGGCCCCGGAAGTTCTTGACGACCTCCACATGGGGCGGATCGCCCGGCGCGCGCATCTCGGTCCAGCTGATCCGACGGCCCCGCACGGTGAGCATTCCGATCCCCGAATTCCGGTCGATCACACTCACCCGAGCCCGGTCGCCCACGAAAAGACACTCGCCATCGGCCACGGTCCGGTCGGTGGGGAGTTCAGTGGTCACCTCGACAGTACACCGGACGCTTTCGTGTTCGTTCCAGTTTGCGGCGCACTGTGTGCTCATTTCGGTTGCGGTGGAGGGGTCCTGGGCGAGCGCTGTCGTTGCGCAGGTCGAGGCCGCGAGCAGGACGATCGCAAAGGCGTGAGACATCGTTTTCTCCCGATTCCAGAAGTATCCGGTTTGTGGCGAGCGAGATTGTAAAGGACCTTGCGCCGCGGCCGCAAACGAAAAGAGTTGACAGTTTCGGGTCACGGCCAGCAGGATGCTGCAGAGTGAGCAGGATGGAGTCAGTTCAGACAGCGGCGAGAGCCGCCCGGCGCAAGAGACGGTCGCGAGGATTGGCGCAATGAGTGCGAGGATTGGCGCAATGAGTGCGAACAACAACGTAAACAGGCGTTTTTTCATCAAGACCCTCGGTTCGACCGGGGCTTTCTATCTGCTGACTCCGTCACCAGAGGCCTCGCTGCTCGATGAGAGCGCGAAACAGAACCTTTCGTCGGTTTCTTCGGGGCTGGTCCGTACTGCCTTCGAAACGATCGACCACGAGGCTGATCTCTGCGTGGTGGGCGGCGGAATGGCGGGGCTCTGCGCGGCGGTGGCCGCCGCACGCCACGGAGCGCGCGTCGTACTGATGCAGGACAGGCCGGTGCTCGGTGGAAACGCCTCGTCCGAGATTCGTATGCACATCTGCGGCGCTCACGGCGAGGAGAACAGGGAGGCGGGGATCCTCGAAGAGATCTTCATGGAAAACTGCTACCGCAACCCGGGTCTCAAGTACACGATCTGGGACACCGTACTCTACGAGAAAGCCCGTTTTCAAGAGAACATCGAGCTCCTGCTCAACTGTACCTGCAACGATGTGGCGTCGGCCAAGGGCCGGATCGAGAGTGTCAACGGATGGCAAATGACTTCCCAGACGTGGCATCGCGTCAAAGCACGGTACTTTGCCGATTGCTCGGGCGATTCGATCCTGAGAATTTGCGGCGCAAAGTTCCGCCGCGGACGGGAGGCAAGGGATGAGTTCGACGAGTCGCACGCACCGCCCGTGGCGGACGAGAAGACCATGGGGAACTCGATTCTCATCCAGCTGCGCGCCGTCGACGAACATCTGCCCTTTGTTTCGCCGCGGTGGGCGTACAGGTATGCCGATGGCGACCTGCCGCACCGCTCCTTGAGACCGTCGGGCAATTTCTGGTGGCTCGAGATCGGCGGCGAAGAGGACACGATCGCCGACGCCGAGGCGATCCGCGACGAGCTTCTCAAGATCGCCTTCGGTGTCTGGGATTACATCAAGAACCATCCCGACGGCCGGGGTGCGCAATGGGAGCTCGAATGGATCGGCGCCTTGCCCGGAAAGCGGGAGAACATCCGCTACGTGGGCGATCACATTCTCACGCAGAACGACGTGGAGGCGGGGGGCAAGTTCGACGACATCGTCGCCTACGGCGGCTGGTCGATGGACGACCACCATCCGGCCGCGATCGAACACAAGGGCGCGCCCACGATCTTTCACCCGGCGCCGTCGCCTTATGGCATTCCCTATCGCGTTCTCTACTCGCGCAACGTGGAGAACCTCTTCTTTGCCGGCCGCAATATCTCGGCCACCCACATGGCGATGAGCTCGACGCGCGTCATGGCGACCTGCGCGATTCTCGGACAGGCCGTGGGTACGGCGGCGGCCCTCGCTGTTGCAAACGGTTTGACTCCACGCGGAGTGCACGAAAAGAAGATCACGGTGCTGCAAGATACGCTGGCCGACGATGATTGTTATCTTCCCGGGAGGCCCCGCGAGGTCTCCCGGCTCTCGCGCGAGGCTGCACTGAGTGCGTCCGAGGGGAACGCCGAACCGCTGCGAAACGGCGTCGATCGGAGCCTCGCGAAGACTGACAATGGCTGGTGGGGCAAGCCGGACGCTTGGGTGGAGTACCGATTCAGCGAGCCCCAATCCCTGTCGCGAGCCCGGCTCGTTTTTGACAGCCACTTACCCTTCGACAAGCGCATGCCGAGCAGTTATCCGAAGAAGGCGAACAGAGCGACCTTCCCGCGGCGGATGTGCCGTGATTTCGATCTGCTCGTGCTGGAAGATGATGGGACTTGGAGCGTGGCAGGAAAAGAGAGGGATAACTATCAAAGGCTGGTGAAGATTACGCTCGACGTGGAGACCAGGGCAATTCGGTTCGTTCCGCGCCGGTCGTGGGGGTGGCACGAGGTGCATCTCTTTGCGTTCGAGGTTTGTTGATTGAATCCGATTTCGGGTCAGGCTGGTGTCTGTAAGGACTCTTTTTCCCAGTAAAAAGAAAATCCCACCGGATCGTCGCCAGATGTTGCTTCTTCCCCCGAGCGTCGACGATTTTGTGGGGCCGAGTCATCGCGTCCGTGTTGTGGTGGACGTGGTGACCTGCCCGTAGATCCGCAAATCCACAAAAAAGCCCCCTTCCCGTAGGAAGAGGGCTTTTTGTTGGTAAGACTCTGCTGATCGTACCGCGATGCGGCGCAATCAACTCATCCGATTAGTACTCAGCGCG
>CAYXGI010000010.1:75102-119224 GCA_964464495.1 uncultured Phycisphaerales bacterium | reverse complement strand
CTGTTGTAAAGACGCTGTCAAATTGACCAACACAAAGGACAGGAGAGGCGAAAAAGGCCCTTCTCCGGAACGGGAGAAAGGCCCAAAAATAAAAAGAAGAGCTTGCCAGGAAACCCAGGGTATCAGGGAATTAGGAGGTGAGTAGTAGGGGTTTTACTCCTTCGGCGAAGAAACCTTGACAAGCCCTTCGAAATTTTCTGATCTTTAAAGAGCAATGGAGCAAATTAAGAAAGGAAATCATACCCAATACAACTAGTATAAGAATATCCCCGTCCCGCTTCTAGTTCAAGATGATTTTTGAAAAGCCGGAAAGATACGTATGTTAGGTCTTAGCTGCTTTCCAGATATGAACTAAAGTCTATACATTTATAATCTTGAATCACTCTTCACCATGAATTCGTTTCTGTTCTGCTCCGCTACTCCCTGAGCGGATCGGAAATCTGAAATTCATCGGCAAGGGCCTGCAACTCTTCGAGCTCTCTGGTCATTCCTTTCTTCCTGAGTCCCCTGTTGACGATAGCGGTCTTTACTGACAGTGTTTGTCGAACAAGTCCTTGTTTCTCGGGATCGACTTCTTTCTGGCGGAGTAGCTTGACAAGGGCGTTGATCCTGAAACGGTCGAGGAATTCGACGGTGTGAGAGAGTTGATCTCCATGACCCTCCCGGCGCGTTGTCAATGGTTCGGGCATATAACCCACCTCGTGATTGCAGGCTGTTCTCAACCAGAAGTCGTAGTCCTCGCACGCGGGAAATGACTCGTCGAAGCCTCCAATCTCGTCAAAGAGTTCTTTCCGGACCAAGACCGTGGACGCGGCAATGAAACAGACCTCGACGCACCGTGCAAAGACCGCTCCTCCTGACTTGGCGTACCGGGCGCCGGGATTGACGCGGCGGCCCTTGCGGATCCAGATCTCGTCGGTGTGGCTGAGCGGGTAGTTTCGATTCCGTTCCATGAATGCCTTCTGCTTTTCCAGCTTGGTGGGGTGCCAGATATCGTCCGAATCGAGAAAGGCGATGAGGCCGTGCGAAGAGGAGCGGATCCCACGGTTTCGGGCCGCCGCCACTCCCTGGTGCGACTGTACAATGACCTTGACGTCTGAGAATTCACCGGCCCGCGCCGCGCTCCCGTCGATGGAACCGTCGTCGACAACGATGATCTCGTCAGGAGGCAGCGTCTGGCCGCATACCGAATCAAGCGCCTCGGCCAGCATGGCCGCGCGATTGTAAACGGGTAAGATGACGGAAATCTTCGACATGCGCACCTCGGGCTCGAAAGATGAAGCGTACATCTGGCGTTAGAAAAGTGATATCATATTCTCCCGGATGAACTGACATTGACGCAAGTAGAGAAATACCATGGACGAGTCGTTGTCGATCAGCGCCTGCATCATTACTTTCAACGAAGCCGACATGATCAGGGACTGTCTCGAATCAGTCGCCTGGGCCGACGAGATCGTTGTCGTCGATTCCGGGTCGACTGATGGAACGGTGGCGATCGCCGAGGAGTTCGGCTGCCGCGTGGTGCACCAGAACTTCCTCGGCCACGTGAAGCAGAAGGATCTCGCCGTGCGCACGGCGTCCCACCGCTGGGTGTTCTGTCTCGATGCTGACGAACGTCTCGAGCCGGGGGGCGAAGACGAGGTGCGCCGCGCGCTGACCGAGCGTGCCGGAGGACCGGCCGAGCGTGCCGGAGAGTGGGCGGGCTGTTTCTTTCCGCGCCGTACCTTCTACCTCGGTGGGTGGGTCGAGCATGGTGGGTGGTGGCCCGAATACCGGCTCCGCCTCTTCGATCGCGAACGGGGACGGTGGGAGGGCGTCGATCCCCACGATCATGTCACGGTTGACGGTCCCACGCGCAAGCTGCGATCGAGGATCGATCACTATAATTACCGGGATATCGCCCACCACATGGAAAAGGTCAATACCTATACCACGACCATGGCCGACCGCAAGGACGGGGCGGGCGAACGGGCATCGCTGGTCAAGCTGCTCTTCAATCCCGCGGGGCGCTTCGCGAGGATGTATTTTCTCAAGCAAGGATTCCGCGATGGCATGAAGGGATTCGTCCTGGCGGTGATCGCCGCGTTCTATGTCTTTTTGAAGTATGCGAAGCTCTGGGAGAGGCAAAGAATCGAGACCACGGGCCGTGCAGGCGGGAACGAGTCGCCCGATTAGAGGCTGGGATCTCTCAGATGGTGGAGCCCTTGCGCCGCTTGCGGGCTATGATCTTCTTGCCGCCGACAGTCTTGTTGCGCGTGCGGAAACCGCTCATCTTGCTCTTCTTCGTATTGCTAACACGGATTTTCTTTTTCATTTTTCTCGTCTCCAGGCGTTTGGCTCTAAGAGAGCTCGAAACACCTCGTGTTTTTTAGAAACCAAGTCGCGCTATTCTAGGGATCTGAGATAGAAAGTCAACAACCCAGTCAGGCGAACTTTTCCAGTTTTCCCTGAAGAATGACCAGATCCTCGGACAGAGGGGCCTTCACAACGACCTCTTTGCCTGTGGCGGGCGATCGGAAAGAGAGCTGAGCCGCGTGGAGCGCCTGCCGGTTGAGGATGGGTCGCTCCCGCCTTCCGCGGCCGATCCGGTAGTTGGGCTTGATTGTTGAGAGATGAAATGCGTCGCCGCCGCCGTAGAGGGCGTCGCAGAGGATCGGATGCTTGATGTGGGCCATGTGGACCCTGACCTGGTGGGTGCGGCCTGTCTTGGGCCTGACTTCGACGAGTGAATATCCGTTCCACGTCTTGATCGTTTTGAAGAAGGAGAGAGCTGGTTTTCCCCGCGCCCGGTCGATCACCATGCGGGTCGCTTTTTTTCTGTCCGCTCCGATCGGAAGATCGATCTCGCCCTCGGCCGGCCGCGGCGTGCCCCTGACAAAGGCAAGATAGACCTTGTCCACCAGCCGGTCGGCAAAGAGCTCGCCCAGGGGATGGACATACTCCTTTGTGAGAGCGAGCATTAGAACGCCCGATGTGTGCTTGTCGAGGCGATGCACCGGCTTGGGTCTGAGCCCCTCGGGCGCGAGCATCTTCCTGCAGATCTCCACAGCGGTCGAGCCCTTGGGGCGCCTGTCAGGGATCACCGGAATCCCAGCCGGCTTGAACACGCAGAGCGTGCCTTCGTCCCTGTAGAGGATTTCGAGACCCTTGGGATCGGCTTTCTCGGCGGGCCGTTTGCATCGGGCCGTGTCGACTTCCAGGTAATCGCCGGTCCTGAGGGGCTGATGCACGTCTCCCCGCTTGCCATTGACCTTCACATGGCCCTCGACGATCATTTCGAGCACATTGCGGCCCATCGATCGCGGAAGAGTCTTGCGCAGGAAATGAAAGAGACTCATTCCCGAACAGCCGCGCCGCACAGTGAATTCTTTGCTCTCGTTACCTGGCAGTTTCAATCCTCCCGAATCGGGCCGACCACGTCGGGCGAGCTCTTGCGACAGGCGTCGCACGTCCAGACATTCTAAAGAGTCTCCGGCTCAAAACCACTGATCGTCGTTCGAAGGATCCCGATTTTAATTCTCCCCGAGACGGAGATGGAACAAGACCGACGGCGTCCGATGAATCAGCTTTTTGGAACTGTCGAGGAGTTCGACCCAGGCGACCAGCCGGCCGCCGTCGAAGAGACGGAGGCGGCGACGCAACCACTCCTCGTTGAAGTAGAACGTCTCCCGCCCCGAATCGAACCGCATCCACGTCTCGAACTCGTCAGCGACACAGACACCGAGGGGCGTGAGGAGAACGACTCTGACGCCGACCGTCTCGGGAGGAGGAACGAGCGAGAAGGGAAATCCATTCTTCTCCAGAAGGAGACGCGTCTTTTCTCCGGGTCGATCGAATCCCGACTCTCGAACGGTTTTGAGTGTCTCGTGAGTGTTCTGGTGGGACAGCATGATGCGTGAGACCTTGCCGTCGTCGCCCACTTCGAGGGGGATGGCGCCCCCTCTGAGGGCCAGAAAGATCCGGAGCGCGCCGGAGATATCCTGACCGCCGTTGAAGGGGAAGGGAACGATCTCCATCTCTTTCAAGACCGGCCGGAGTCGCACCACGAGATCGTTGCCCAGAAAGGTGGCCAATGGAGTCGGGCCGAGGGAGATTTTCTTCGGCTCATTATAAAGGAAGAGTTGCGTGTGATGATTCTCCAGGATGTCTCCCACCTCGTCGGCCGCGGATGCAGCCTGTCGATCGGCAGCGGCGATCGACGTGCAGAGTGAATAACTGATCACTCCCATCGCAATCGACGCGAGCAGGGCGAGCCCTATCGTCACGGCAGAGCGCGTCCTCTTCTGTTCGGCCGAGGGCGGGCCCGCGAAGATGAGCCCCGCGAGGCCTGCAAAAAAGAGAAGTGGCAGCGGCAGTGCGACGGCGAGCCGAAATCCGGAATCGGTCCATTCCGCCTGAAGCGCCACCGCGACGAGGAGCAGGACGAACACCTTGCAGAAGGCGGCTGGGAATCCACGACGATCGATCACCGCGCGGCCGAGAAGCGCGATCAGGCAGAGCACCAGAAAGCCCCACGCGCTCCACTGGCACCAGGCACAGGCGGGCGCGGGGCCAAAGGGCGCGGCGAGGAGCAGAACCGCTGACTCCGTGCCGCACAGCGCCAGCGAGGGTACCGCGCCGGATGCCAGATGGCGGACGAAAAGGATCAGGCCGAAGAGGGCGAAGAGGCTGACCTGGAGCGCTGCCTTGTGCCGCAGACGCTGCGCGTATTCGCCCCGGGCGAGGGAGAGATCGAAAACGAGGAGAATCAACGGAATTCCCACATGGCCGCTCGACAGACAGGCGAGGCCCATGGCCGCCAGGCACGTAACAAATTGAAAAGTGCGGCCCCGTTCACGATAAGCGGCCAGCCTGTCCATGCACGCGAGAACGAGCAATGCGGGAACGAGCGCGGCCAGGCCGCCGAGGGGCGCGGCAAAGTATCCGGCGTGCAGAGGATGGAGAGCGTAGACCAGCCCACCCGCCGCCGCGGCGGCCGTTCCCACGATTCTTCGCAGAACGCGCACGGCGAGGGCGAGAGTCGCAAGGTGGACGAGAAGAAGAACCGCCTGCCACCACCATGACTCGGCCGGGAAGATTCGAAAAAGCACCGCGCAGAGAAGCGTGGTCAGCGGTTTGAACGCGGCACCCTCGTCCGGCTCGGGCAGAGGGGTGGTGATCAGGTCGGTGAGCGGCAGCGCGTCGAGAGCGAGCGCCATGGGTGCATCCTCGGCCGCAGGCCCTGTGCCGGCGAGCAGACCGACGAAGAGACAACCGCTTGCGATCGCGCCGACAAGGATCATCACCATCGCCGTCTTCGTCACCAGAATTAGCCTCCTCCTGGACCGTCTCTCATCTCAGCGCAACGACTCGGTTTTCATCTCACCTGCACTATATGCATTGCGGCGCCCTGCTTCCACAAATCGTCGGAATTGTACTGGAAAAGGCACTGTGCGCGCGTTAGCCTCACACCATTCCTTTGCGAGGATGGCGGAACTGGCAGACGCGCCAGATTTAGGATCTGGTGGGGTAACCCTTGGGGGTTCGAGTCCCCCTCCTCGCACCATTTCGCACGATTCAAGAGCCGGTCCGCGCGCGTCGCGGAGCGGCTCTTTTTCGTCGCAAGCCGGACAGGGTCAAGGAGATGAGGTGCGATCGAAAAAATACCGCCGGGACCCTTCAGAAGACCGCAGGCGATCGCGCGGCTCTCTGTTGAATCCCGGCGGCAAACCCCGTCCGCTATACTCGAGACTGAAAGCCGCCGAGGGCTCCTGGCATAGGAATGGCGGAGCCCTCGGCGACAATGATTCCTGAAATTAAAATGCCGTTGGCTCTCGATCGGACTCGTCGACCAGAAAAATCGTTCACCTGACGATTATAGGCGGGTTACTTTCAGAAGGGATCGTCCAGCCGCAGAAGCTGGGGTCTCTGGTCGGACGGACTGCCGAAGACCACATAATAGAGAAGAAATCGATAATTACTTTTCCAGCAGTTCCTTCTATCAAGAAAGATCTTGGCCATCCGTTTCAAGCGCCTCGTCTGGCGCGATCCGATGGCCTGGCGCAGGCCCGATCCTCCCACGCGGCTCTTGACCTCGACGAAGACTACCGTGTCCCCGTCGCGCGCTACGATGTCGAGTTCGCCGAGGGGATGACAGGCAAAGTTACGCGTCACGATGTCCATGCCAACCCGTGTCAGATGGCGGGTGACGATCTCTTCGCCCCGTTTTCCCAGCTCGGCCCGATGGTCCGTGGGATCATGCATTGGTCAGGATCCGATAATGGGATCGCTCAATCACAATGCGATGAAAGACGTGTTCGATCGGGAAGGGTTACCGCTGTTCGCGAGGACTTGTCGTCCTCAAATCGCGAGGTATTGTCGTCCTCGTCTCAGGACGACTTGTCGTTCTCGCTGTCATCCCTGTTGACGATGGCGGTCACGGACGAACGGGCGAACTTGACGCGCACGTTGTCGTCGATCTTGAGAACCACCTCGGCCTCGGAGACCGACACGACGGTGCCGTACATCCCACCCGAGGTCAGAACCTGATCGTGCTTTTTGACCGCAGCCAGCATTGCGCGGCGTCTCTTCTGTTCCTTCATCTGAGGGCGGAACATGACGAAGTACATGATCAGGATCATGCCGCCGATCAGAAAGATAAACTGCATCGGGTTGCCGCCCTGCTCACCGGCGAGCAGGTAGAATTGAGTGGATGTCACCGTGCCGTCTCCCATGGTTTGTAATTCGTCAATCAGGCGAAAAAGGGGATTTATACCATGGCTTCACTGGAGGCATCAACAGACAAAAAAGGCGCTGCCTGAAGCAACGCCTTTTTTGTTGGTCATCACACAGATGTCAGATCGATCTGACTGCGGGATGCTTAGAGAGAACCCTTCAAATCCTTGCCCGGTTTGAAACCGACCGTCTTGGACGCTTTGATCTTGATCTTCTCTCCGGTGGCCGGATTGCGCCCCCAGCGGGCCTTACGCGCCTTGGTGTTGAAGGTGCCGAAGCCGACGAGCTGAACGGTCTTGTCCTTCTTCAGCCCGGTCCGCATTCCCTGGAGAACCGCATTGACCGCAGTCTCGGCCTGCGCTTTTGTCGCATCCTTCCAAAGATTTTTCCGGACAGATTCCGTCAAACCAGCTTTGTTCATTTTTACCCCCCGTCAGTAGTGAAAAATTGGATGGATTAAAAGGATGAAGCTTGAAGACAATCTTCCTCCTTTGACCGCCGTAAATACTGCTGCTGAACCGCCATACTCGGATGTATACACTCCGAGTTAAATTTTTTTATAGAGAGTCCAAAAGGTGGGGTCAACCTTTTTCAGGCGACTTTTTATTTTTTTCGCCGCTCCGCAGACCATGAAAAACAGGGCTTCCGGGCCGATCGGAGAAGAGAGTCTGGATTATTTTCGAATCGACGCGAGCAGAGACCGGAAGCGCGGCGACGATTTCACGTTGGCGAAATCAGGATCGCTGTCGAGGTGGCCGGCATCAGCGTACCCGAGCTGGATGGCGATATCGAGTTGGTCGAGGGATTCTTCCAGTCTTTTCAGAAGTGAATAGGAGCAGGCCAGATTGTAGTGGACGATGGCATTGTTCGGGTCGATTTCGATCAGCTTGAGATCGATCTGGAGTCCTTCATCGAGCTGCCCCGAACGGGTGTAGACCTCGGCCAGGGCCGATAATGTCTCGATATCTGCAGGAGTCTTTTCATTGAGATATTCGTAGATACCGATTTCAAAATGCAGCCCTGCGGAATTGAGCGCCTCTCGGACGGTTTTTGCGGGTTTGAAGGATTTTTCGGCCATGAGGCACCATCAGTAAAAAAGTTGCTTTCTCGTTTCCTCAGCTCATAACATATATATAGCTGATGAACCTAGTCTGCAAAAAAAAAGAAATATATGGAATTGAATAAGTTTTCGAACTCATCTTTTCGGGTATCGGTTCGATCATCCCGGTTTTGTTACGAGAGGCGGGAAGCAGAATGAAGATCTACTTTTGCGATGTCTGCAACGAGAGCATTCCGCTCCAGGATATCAAGGACGGCGTGGCGACAACGGTGGGCGGCAAGATTTACTGCGGGAGCCACAATCCTCTGCAGGCGGTCCAGGGACTGGCGGTCAAGAAATCGTCTGAGAAGACTTCGATCATCCTTTTCGCGATCGTCATCGTCCTGCTCATGGCCGTGCTCGCCATCATGCTCTGGGGCCAGGGCAAAAAGGACGAGGAGTTCGCCACGCTCTCGTCGCAGGATAAATTGCGCAGCAACCTCGGAAACATGACCGTACAGCTCAACCTGCTTCAGCCCGACGTGGCCGCCCTGAAGGTGAAATCCCAGGAACAGGAAACGATCCTCACCGGAATCCAGACCGATATCATCCAGCTCAGGGGAGACCTTGCCGGTGTCCGCGGCGAGGTGAGAAACCTCTCCGAGAACCTGTCGACAACATCCGACCTGCGGATCGACGTCGAAGCGCTCTCTCTCAAATTAGGGGAGTTCAACGGCCGCATGTCGTCGCTGGAGAACGAGTACACCAGCATCCGCCAGAGGCTCAACGGTTACAAGGCCGATCTCGACAGGCTGGCCGAAGCCGGTCCGGTCGCGGTCAGCACTCAGACCAAGACTTCCGGAAAACCGAGCGACAAGCCCGCGACCGAAAAAGAATCGAGGGAACTCAAGGAGCTCAAGACCAGGCTCACCTCCAAGGACAACAGCGTCCGTTTCGAGGCGGTCAACCTTGTCTACGACAACAGGATCAAGGAAGCTCTTCCCTATCTCCTTCCTCTTCTCGAGGATCCCGATCAGTTCGTGCAGGTTGGCGCGATCCAGACAGTGGGGGAGTTTCTCTACCTCCCGGCCATTCCGGTCCTGGTCAAGGTCCTCAGGGACCCTGACGTCACGGTTCGCGAGGAAGCCCTCCTGCAGATGATCCGCATGACGGGCGAGACGAGTCTCAACTTCGATCCCCGCGGCTCCAAATCGGAGGGGGACAAGGCGGTCAAGAAGTGGGAAGAGTGGCTCAAGAAGAACTCGTGATGGCCGCTGTCAAATGTCTCATCTTCGACCTGGGCGGCGTGCTCGTCCGCATCGACTACGGACGGTGGTTTCGGGCGCTGTCGCGTCTTGTCGGACACTCCGCCGAGGACCTCCTTCGCCGTGCCGAGGAATCAGGCCTCGGAAGGGATTTCGACCATGGCCTGATCGACCCCGGCGTCTTTGTCCAGCGCGTGAGACAAGAGTTTTGCCTCGATCTGAACGATGAGGAGATCCGTTCCCTCTGGAACTGCATCTTCGACCGGGACACCGAGATGGAAGAACTCCTCGCCGGTCTGGCGCGCCGCTATCCGCTTGTCATGCTTTCCAATGTCAATCCCTGGCATTTCGAACACCTGAGCGCCAACAAGCCTTTCTTCGGACTGTTCAAGGGATTCGTACTGTCCTACCGCGAGAAGCGGATGAAACCTGATCCGCTGATTTTCGTGAGGGCCGCCGCAGTGGGCGGCTTCGACCCGTCCGAATGCGTCTATATCGACGATGTTCAAGACTATGCCGACGGCGCAGCCGAACTGGGCATGAGGGCGTTCCGCTTCCAGGGCCGGGAACGACTCATCGATGAACTCCGCGCCCTTGGTGTCGTTGTGGAGCTCGAGTGAACAGCACAAAGGACAAGACCGCGTCGATTCACGTCTTCGGCTGTCAGATGAACAAGCTCGATGGCGAACTCGCCAGCGCCGTGCTCGCCGAACGGGGTTACACCTTCACCGCGGCCGATGACGAGGCGGGCCTGATCCTCTTTGTGACCTGCTGCGTGCGCCAGCATGCCGAGGACCGCGTTCATTCGCGCCTCGGCGCCCTGAAAAGGCTCAAGAAACAGAATCCCGATCTGGTCATCGGTATTCTCGGCTGCATGGCCCAGGAGCATGGGGCGACGCTCTTCGAGAAGCACCGCCACCTCGACGTGGTCTGCGGCACGCGCGACTTTCACCACGTGGCCGACCTGGTCGAACGGGTCCGTTCGGGTGAGTCGCACGTCGCTGCCGTGGAGAGCGCGGCGCGGCCCGAGATCGTTCGCGACCCCAGCCAGAGGCCGGCCCTCTTCAGCGCCTATCTCGGCGTCATGCGCGGCTGCAACCAGTTCTGCTCCTATTGCATCGTGCCATTCGTGCGCGGCCGTGAGGAATCCCGTCCCGCCGACGAGGTGATCGACGAGGCGCGAAGATTGATCGATGACGGCGTCAAGGAGATCACCCTTCTCGGCCAGGCGGTCAACCGCTACGACGATGGGTGCGGCACGCGCCTTCCCGAACTCCTCGTGCGCCTCGATTCCCTCAACGGACTCAAGAGACTTCACTTTGTCACGTCCTATCCGTCTCACGTCGATGACGCCCTGATCGCGGCGATTCGCGATTGCCCCAAGGTCACCCGATTTCTCCATGTTCCCGCACAGTCGGGTTCGAACGCGGTGCTCGAGCGGATGAATCGTCGCTACCGTGTCGAGGATTACGTGGCCATGGTCGACGCGCTGCGCGCGGCGGTTCCCGATATGGAGTTCGGCTCCGATTTTATTCTCGGTTTTTCCGGTGAGAGCGACGATGACTTTGCCGCCACCGTGGCCCTGCTCGAGCGGGTGCGGTTTCAGCAGTCCTTCATCTTCAAGTACTCGCCCCGGCCGGGTACACTGGCAGCCAAGAAGTACGCCGACGACGTGCCCGACGCGATCAAGCGCGAACGCAACGCGCGTCTCCTCGCTGTTCAGGAAAAGATCTCCACCGAGAAGAACGCCGCCCTCGTGGGCGCCGAAGTGGAGGTACTCGTCACGGGACGGAGCCGAAGGGATCAAAACCGCTTCACCGGCCGGACCGTGTACAACAACATCGCCGCATTTCGCGGGGAGGAGGAGATGATCGGACGTTTCGCCCGTCTACGCGTGGCGCGGGCCACGGCTCTGACGCTCCTGTGCGACGACGTGCTGGAGGTGATCGACTGATGGGAACAGACACTCAGGCAGCGGACAGAGGATTCCTCGATCAGGCAGCCCGAGCCGCTCTGAAGGGACGGGGTTTCGTGGAGCCCAATCCCATGGTGGGCGCTGTGGTGGTCTCGCCCGGGGGAGAGGTCTTCAAGGGGTGGCACGCCGACTATGGCGGGCCGCACGCGGAAAAAGCCGCTCTGGCCAAGGCGCACGACGCCGCGCGTGGCGGAACACTCTACGTGACCCTCGAACCCTGTTCGACCACGGGAAAGACTCCGCCCTGCGTCGAGGCGATCATCGACGCGCGCGTGGCGCGCGTCGTCGTGGGCGCCCTCGATCCCAATGGGGTGCACAACGGCCGGGGGATCGGGCTCTTGAAGGATGCGGGCCTTACCGTCGATCTTCTGCATGATCCCGGTTGCGAGGCGCTTCTCGATCGATTCAAGATCTGTCTCGGCCGCAGCCGCCCCTGGATGGTTGTCAAGTGGGCGATGACGCTTGACGGCCGGATCGCGGCGCGCGACCGGTCGTCCCAATGGATCTCGGGTGAAAAATCGCGCCGTCTCGTGCACCGGCTGCGGGGCCATTCCGATGCTGTCATGGTCGGTGCGGGCACGGTGCGCGCCGACGACCCGAGCCTCAACTGTCGCCTGAAAAAAGCCCCTCTCCGTGCGGCGCGCATCGTTGTCGATCCCGATCTGTCCACACCGCCCGGCGCACGGCTCTTTCAGCTCGGGCCGGACGGAACCTTTCCAGCGGGTCCGGCCGCGGTCGTGACCGTGCCCGGCCACGACCGGCGCAGCCTGGGTGCTCTCGAAGAGGCGGGTGCGGATATCTTGACCGTCGACTGCGACAGCGCCGACCATCGGCTCTTTCTCGAAAAGACTCTCGATCGTCTTTTCGAAAAGGGGATCAAGCGCCTTCTGATCGAGGGGGGGAGCGGCCTCATCACGTCTGCCGTGGACGCGCGCCTTGCCGACGAAGCCGTGGTCTTTGTCGCGCCTGTCGTGGTCGGCGGAGCAGACTCCCTCTCGCCCGTCCTCGGCAAAGGCGCGCCATCGATGGAACACGCTCTGCGGCTCAGCGACGTTTCAGTGACGCGATCGGGCCAGGATGCCCTGTTGATCGGATTCTTCCAATGACGTCAATCCTTGATCGACGGACCTCGATCCTTGATCGACCGCGTGCGTTCCTTGCCGCTGGGTGTCTGTTTCTCCTCTCCTGGTGTCTGGTTGCCGACGAGGAAGACGCCGCCCAATGGATCGCCGAACTGAACGCACCTGAACTCGAACGCCGCGAGGAGGCCTTTTTTCAGCTCCAGTTCCTCGGTCGATCTGCTCTCGGTGCTCTCGAAGAGGCGCGCCCCCTTTCCGACTTGCAGGCCCGTCTTTTCATCGAGTACCTGCTCGACCACGTTCCGACCGCACAGGTGATGGTGCCTGTGCGCGCCGGCAAGTACGAAACCGGATCGACACGGACCTCCCTGGGAAATCCCCGGAAAACCCAGTACATCCCCGCTTTCGAGATCGACGCCTTCGAGGTGACCAACTTCATGTACTATGCCTTCGTGAGGAGCACGGGCCATCGTCGGCCCGCGGCATGGCCGAGCGGACGCTATCCGCTGGCGCACGAAAACCGCCCGGTGACCGGCGTGTCGATCAACGATGCCCGCGCCTACGCCGCCTGGGCGGGCAAACGCCTTCCCACCGAGGTTGAATGGGAGATCGCGGCGGCAAGCAAGGACCGAGGCCGTTATCCGTGGGGCGACCGCACGCTTCTGACAGCCGCCAACATCGACTCACTCGGCCTGAAAGATGTGGGCAGCTTCAAGCGAGATTGCAGCGGCTGCGGCTGCATGGACATGGCCGGCAATGCGTCCGAGTGGGTGGTCGCGCGCGACAGCGCGCGCACTGCGCTTTCCGCGCGCAAGGGGGGCGCTTACAACATGCGTTTCGAGTTCCCTGTCGGCGTGGTGGCCCTTCGGGCGATTTCGGTGCGCGCCGAGGCGACCTTGGGCGAACTCGGATTCCGGTGCGTGCGGGAGATCAGAGATTGACTTCCTCGCTGTAGATCTCGATCGCTTCCTCGTCAGGAGTGAAAGGGGTCAGCTTGTAGAGGAGTGCAAATCGCGCTCTGACCGCATCGGACGGAATGTCCTTTTCCAGGATCGCCGCACTGCCCGAAACGATCTGCGTGTTCTTCTTACCGATCTCGGACCGGTAAGGATTGCGAAACCGCATCCTGTACGTTCCCGGCTCCTGGCCGTAGTCGCGCTTTCCGTCTCCGGCGCTGAATGACTGACCGCCGGCCTTGTAAAAGGTGAGGACCAGATCGAGGGCCCGATTGCGCGAGTCGGCCGGAACGTTGTGGGGAGTCTTGTCGTTGATGAGGCTGATCTTGAACGCCCTCGACTCTTCCCTGTCAACGATTTCCGATCGGATCGTGAGAGCCGGCATCTCGCTGTTTTCCGACCGCCAGCTCCGCAGCGCGTGCGATCGCCCCGTTCGCGGAGGACCGCCGTTGCGGCCGGTCCGCGTCACTGGTGGATAGTGGCAGCGGTTGCAGTTGGCGCCTCTGAGTTCTTTGGCCGACGCCCTCCACTCGTCGACCGTGTTGTGCTGGTTGTGACAGGGTGTGCAGAGGTCGACGGTGGCCATGGAGGGGTGATACCGCGGTCCGCAGTCTCCCTTGGCATTGCGATTCGCCGCCGCGAATCCACCGGATGGGAGCTTGTGGCACGCCACGCAGTCGACGCCGTTTTGCCTGTTCGACTGGCGTTCGACCACACGTTGGCCGGGGCCGATGCCTGCCTCGAAGATCGGACGGGGCGCGTGGCAGGGGATGCAGTCCTTTTTCTTGAAGTTGTCCGACTGATCGGGTGCGCGCACGAGCGGATCGAACCAGGCCTTGGCATGCCAGTTTGATTTCCACTCGGCGTAGACCTCGGGGTGGCAGGCCTGGCAGTCCTCGGCTGTGGCCAGGCTGATCGGCCGGGAGGGCTCGCTCTCGTTGAGAGCCATGAAGGCGAGGAGCGCGCCAAAGGCGAGGATCAACACAATCGCTGTGATCGTTCTAATCGACATGAGCATTCCGGTTGCGGTGCGCGCTGGCTGCCTGTTCGTCGTCGAAGACGACTGGCGGCGAACCGGCCTTGATCCCGACGCGCGTGCCCACAGCCGGACCCGCGCCGCAGCAGACCGCGTGCAGCATTCTTCCGGCGATATCGACGGTGAGCCGCGTGACGTCGCCGACGAGGGTCTTGGCCGTGACCTCCGCTGATCGTCCTTCCTCCTCGGAAACGATGAGAATCTGCGCCGGCCGGTAAAACGCCTTGCAGGCGGTTTCGGGCGCCAGGCCGGTGTCGATCGAACCGAGAGGAGTTTCCATCGCCCCCGAGTCGTCAACGCGGCCCTCGAAAACATTCACCCTTCCGAAGAAGCGGAACGCCCAGGGTGTGGCGGGATTGTTGTAGACCTCGTCGGGCGTCCCGAGCTGGACCTGGCCCGACCTGTTCATGAGCAGGATTCGGTCTGCCGTGGAGAGGGCTTCCTCCTGGTCATGGGTGACAAAGATCGAGGTGATGGAGAATTCGTCGAGAATCTCGACGATGGCGTTGCGCATCTCGTGGGCGAGATTGGCGTCGATGTTGCGAAGAGGCTCGTCGAGCAGCAGCAGCCGCGGCCGGCCCGAGAGGGCGCGCGCCAGGGCGATCCTCTGCAGCTCTCCGCCTGAAAGCATGTGAGGATAGTCGCGGCGGCGCGCCGCAAGCCCGGTGATGTCGAGAATTCGCTCGGTCCACTCACGATTGTGGCGCGCGTTGCGTGAATAGTAGAGATGCTGGTCGACGGTGAGGTGCGGCCAGAGAGCGCCGTCTTGAAAGATGAATCCCACCTCTCTGCGGTGGGGGGGCACAAAGCCGCCTTTGCGCGTCATGGGACGGTTGTCGATAGTGACCGTCCCTCCATGGCGGCGGTCGAGACCTGCAATGATCCGAAGAAGGGTCGTCTTTCCGCACCCCGAAGGTCCGACGATGAAGAATCTTTCCCCCTCGTTCACCCTGAGAGAGAGGTCGTCGAGGATGGTTCGGGAGCCGATGACTTTCTGGATGTGGTCGAGTTCGAGGATTGCTTTCGAGGTTTCCATTTGCACGCTCATGGTGCAAAAGAGGGGCCCAAGTGCAAGGGAAATATCGCTTCTTCAATCTGCACGCAACGGACTGGGAGCGCCCAAATCATCTGCTCGCGGCCGATCGGCCGGTGACAGTGCACGACTCGAAGGCCGCGGTTTGTTACGCGACCGTAACGATCTGGAGCACGATGGAGCGAGGTGCGGTTCATTTCCAGCCGGGACGGAATACCTTGGCGTAGCGAGGATCATCAGCCATCTGCCGGAATTCGCTGTACTCGATTGGGAGGCGCGTGAAGTCCTGTCCCTCGGCTTTTCTCAGCGTCCGTTCCGCATCGGCGAACCGGGTTTCGGCCGCGTAGCACCGGGCGAGGGAGACGAAAACCTGAGCCCCGTAGCGCCCCCCCTTGCGGTCCTTGCGGAGCCCCTCGTTGAAATCTCTCTGCGCCTGCTTGTACTTCATGAACTCGAGGAAAATTTCACCGCGCCTGAAGTAGTATTCGGCAGACGAATGCCTCGAGATGAGTCTGTCGAGCTGCTTGGTGCAGACCTTCACGCCCGTGTCGTCGCCCAGTTCGTTGAGGGCGAGGGCCACCTCTTTGATTGTCCGGTTGTCGGCACTATTCAGGTTTTTTTTTAGAAATGCGATGATCGGTTCCTGGTCCGACGACCCGGCCCGTTTGCCCACCTCTGTGAGCGCGCGAATGATCGACCAGCGCTGTTTTCGCCTCAGACCCTCCTTCTCGTAGAGCCCTAAGAGCGATCCCACGGCGGCCCGAGTGCCGAAGGCATGGCAGAATTCGACACCTGTTTCGATCACGACGAGATCGCTTGACGACGCGAAGATCGGTATGACGAGATCCTCGTTCGCCGGGTCGCTCAGATGAATGAGCGCCCGGATCGCCGCGAGGTGAAGGCCCGCGTCCTTGCCTTCGAGAATCGGCGCGACCAGTTCGCGCGTGCCCCCGTATTTCATGAGACCGAGACAGATGAGCGCTTCCGACTGGAGCTCGATGTTTTTCGACTCGAGGAGGGCCACGATTTCGGCCGAACTGGTCTGATCGCCGAGATGGCCCACACAGTGGAGGGCGTTGATCTTGGCCCTTTCGTTCCCGCCGGACAGCATGCGCTGTACCTCGGGCCTCACGCGGGGATCGTTGATGCGGGCCAGGATCGACGCCGCCATGCGGCCCGCGTTGATCTGGGTCCGCTCCGTCGATTGATTCTCCATTGCGTCGACGAGCAGGCGAACAGCGTACCCATCGTAGGACAAGATCTCCTTCATTTTCTGCTGGACGAAATCAAGGGTGGGATCGGTGTAGATACCGAGTTGCAGCAAGGTGCTCTTGATCCTGGCGTCGATCAGGGCGCGTTGCTTTTTGGCCTCGGCCTCGGCAATGGTCAAGAGGTTGGGCGGATTGTCGGCAGGCTCGGCGCCTGTCTTGTCCTGAGCACCCAGATGGGGCGCATTGATGAGACCTGCCCAGAACAAGAGCAGCACTGTTGCAACGAGCCTGAGCCATGGTCGGTCGAGGATGACGTTCATTCCTTTATGTCTCTCAGGAACGATGAATCACAAAACCGGAGTTTAGAGAGCACTGCAGCGAAAATCAAACGGTTATTGCCCGAGGCCTGCGCCTGTTTACAATGACCGGCCGCGGTCCGATCGGATAGTACCGATCGGATAGGTCCGACTTTGCGTGATGTTTGGATTCGGAAAGGATCTCGAATCGTGAAAGCCGATGTGGTGGTCGTTGGAGGCGGACATGCCGGTTGCGAGGCGGCGCTGGCCTGCGCGCGGCTCGGCGCGAACACCATCCTGGTGACCCGCGATCGCCAGTCGATGGCCCGCATGCCGTGCAATCCGGCGATCGGCGGCCTCGCCAAGGGGCAGCTCGTCCGCGAGATCGACGCCCTGGGTGGTGAGATGGCCAAGGTGGCTGATCAGACAGGAATCCAGTTTCGCATGCTCAACACGACCAAGGGGCCCGCCGTACGCTCGCCGCGCGCCCAGTCGGACAAAGACCTCTACAGCGCCGCCATGGGGGCGCGTTGCGACGAACAGTCAGGTCTCGACATTATCGAGGGAATGATCGCCCGCCTCGTTACAGGCGATCGGCACACCGTCCCCGGGGCCACTGGCGGCAGGGAGATTCGAAGCGTTGTTCTCGACGATGGCCGTGCGATCGATGCTGCCGCGGTGATCGTGACCACGGGTACGTTTTTGAACGGTCTGATCCACATCGGTCTGGAGAGCTCCGACGGCGGGCGCATCGATGAGGCCCCGGCACGCGCACTGGCTCGTTCCCTGACGGGGTGCGGCCTCGAACTGGGACGGTTGAAAACAGGCACCCCGGCGCGCGTCCACAGGGACAGCGTCGACTACAGCCGCATGGAGGAACAGAAAGGCGACGCGGTCCCCGCTCCCTTTTCGTTCGAGACCGAGAGCCTGCCCCTTCGCCAGATCTCGTGCCATTTGACGCGCACGAACAAGCGCACTCACGAGATCATCGCCACGAACCTCGACCGCTCGCCGCTTTTTGCCGGACGGATCACCGGTGTGGGACCCCGGTACTGCCCGTCGATCGAGGACAAGATCCATCGCTTCGCCGACCGCGGCAGTCACAGGATCTATGTGGAGCCCGAGGGGCTCGAGGCGGAGACGGTATACCTCAACGGGATTTCGACGAGCCTGCCCGTTGACGTGCAGGAGGCGATGATCCGCTCGGTCGAGGGGCTCGAGTCGGCGCGGATCGTGAAACCGGGCTATGCGGTGGAGTACGATTTCGTGCCCTCTTGCCAGCTCAAACCGACCCTGGAAACCATTGCCGTGGCAAACCTCTATCTGGCCGGCCAGATCAATGGCACCTCGGGCTACGAGGAGGCCGCCGCCCAGGGACTGCTGGCCGGCATCAATGCCGTACGCCGGCTTGACGAACGCGATCCCTTTGTTCTCAAACGGTCGCAAGCCTACTTGGGAGTCCTCGTCGACGATCTGGTGGTTCGTTCGCCGCGCGAACCCTACCGGATGTTCACGTCGCTGGCCGAGTATCGGCTGATCTTGAGGCAGGACAACGCGGACCGCCGGCTGACGCCCCTGGGTCACGCCATCGGCCTCGTCGATCAGAGCCGCTTAGATCGCGTCGTGGAGAAGGAACGGAAGATATCCCGGGCGCGCGAAATTCTCATTCAGACGCGACGCGAAGGTCTTCGGCTCGAACAGATCCTGCGGCGACCGGAGGTGACCTTTGACGACGTCCTTGGGGAGTGTGAGCCGCTCCGGGAGATCGGCCTGAACAGTTCCGAGAGGGAACAGGTCGAGATCGATGTGAAATACGAGGGGTACATCAAGCGCCACAAGGCCCGTATCGAAAAGATGGCCCAGTGGGAAGACTACGCCTTGTCCGAGGAGATCGACTACGGCAAGATTCTCCATCTCAAGCCTGAAGCATGCGAGAAACTCAGCCGGCTGCGGCCCGCCACGCTGGGGCAGGCGTCGCGCATCGCGGGGGTGACCCCCTCTGATCTGTCGGTCCTCATGGCCGCTCTGGGCCGCCGCGCGTTACCGTGACAGTGCCCCGGGCGGACAGTGCCCCGGGGCGAACAGTGCCGCAACCGATTCGAAAAGGAAACTCATGGCGAAACCGAGCATTCACGATGAGACATCGCAGACCAACTCCCGCCGCAGAGCGGTGCTCTTCGACCTTGACGGAACCCTGGCCGACACCCTGGAGAGCATTGCGTCGGCAGTCAACACTTGTCTCAGCCGATTGGGGCGAGAGGAGATTCCCCTCGACGAATACCGCTATCTCGTGGGAGACGGCCTGCGCCCGCTCTGCGTCCGAGTACTCCGAGACGCGAACGGGGAGCCGAGCGCCAAAGCGATCGAGCAACTCGAAGCCGACGTGAAGGACCATTACAGTCGCCACCTTCTCGACCACGTGGCGCTCTACGACGGGATTCTCGAACTGCTCGCGCGGCTTGGCAACGACGGGGTGCTGCTCGCCGTCTGTTCCAACAAACCTGACAAGCACACACGACTTCTCGTCGAGGCCCTGATCCCGTCGGGTACATTCGGCGCTGTTCTGGGGGCGCGCGACGATCTGCCGCGAAAACCCGATCCTGCCGGCGCCCTCCAGATCGCCCTCGAGCTCGGCGTGGCGCCGGCCGACTGCCTTTTCGTGGGGGACACGAGCATCGACATGGAAACGGCCCGCAAAGCGGGCATGATTCCCGTGGGTGTATCGTGGGGATTCCGGCCGCGTGAAGAACTCGAAACGGCGGGCGCGCACCACATCGTCGAACGACCTGAAAAAATCGCCGCCCTGATCGGATGACCAGAGCGGCGATGTGACAGGTCTGATTTTTTCGGACTCTGCTTTTAGAGAGACGTCACCTCGATGTCGTCGATGTACGTCCCCTGGTAAGTATTGTCCTTGGCATCCACGGCGAAGTAGAAGACCCAATTTCCCGACGGAATCTTCGCCGAAGCGATCAGGTAGTCGGTCACCGCAACGAGAGCGCCGTCGTAGGCGCGCCGCGGCGTTGACGAGAAGATCCAGGTGCCGGGGTAGCGCCACCAGTACTTGTTGACCGAGTCTTTCACGCCATAGACCCACCAGTCCATCTCGATTCCCTGCATCTGATTCGGCTGAACGGTGACGGTCATGTTGATCGTCTGGCTGGAGAAGACGGTCATGGGGCCGTCCTGGTCGTTGATCTCGATGTCGACCACGGGGTCGGTCGGTCCGCCGCCCTGGCCGTGCGTGTTGAGCGACGGATCGCCGAACACGTGCCAGTGGTCGAACTCTTCCCGGCCCGTGGCGCCGTTGAGCTGCATCATGTAGCTCGCGCCCGCGAAGCAGAGCGCGCCGAAGGTGACATAGGTTTCGTCGATGTAGCGGTCGATGATCTCGTCCTGGCCGTCCATGGGCGGGGCCCAAGACTGATACTGGGACGATGCGTACATGGCCACAGCACCGCTCGGCTCTCCATTGTGGGTCGCTCTGAGCCACGTCTCGGCAAAGCAGGTCGTCGTGTTGAACTGGCCGTTCACGCAGGCCACGGAGGTGATGAAGGGGAGCAGATTGTCGTTGGTCAGGGCGTTCACATTGCTGTTCGAAAAGCCGGTCGTGCTCCAAGACGTCTGGCTGCCGTGGCCGCAGTAGTTGATCATGCCGCGACCGCTGTTAACCGCGTTGGTGACCTGGGTCGACGTGGCGCCGTAGCCGTAGAACCTGTCCACGGCCGTATAGGTGTAGGAGAGGAGCTTGTCGCGGATCAGGTCCATGTGATCGTCGTCGTACTCGCCGTGATGGCCCGGCCCTTCGGTCGAGGCGATCCCCGTGCCTTTCTGGTTCCACGATCCCTGGTGAATCATCTGCTCGAACTCGATGGTGCGCGTCACCTGGGTGTCGACATGGGCGCTCGTTCCTGCCGAGAAACGGCCGACGAGGATGTCGGGATAGTGGTCGCTGCCCGCGAGGAGCGAATAGGTCGGATCTGCGGCATAACCGCCCGACGAGGGGGTCGGAACCTGGGATGCGTCACCGACGAGGAGCACGAAGGCGAGATTGTTGTTGTTGTAGAAATTCTGGATGTACGACTGGATCGCCGACGAGGTGCTTCCGGCCGTCGTCTTGTTCACCACCGTCGTGGGGATCCCGATCGAGTCCTTCCATGTCTTGAGAGACTGGACATTGGAGTTCCAGTTGTCGTAGACGATGATCAGCATCTCGCCCTGCTCGTTCAATCCCGGGTAGCGATTGCCGCCTCCGCCGTTGATGAAGTGGGTGGCGGCGATCTGGTTGAACGACTGGCTCGGCTTGGAGTAATCGAGAGGCAGTGTGTTCATGGCGATCGTCGACGACACATCCTTGGCCACGCGGATATTCACTTCCTGATGAACGCGCAGCACCTTGGTGACGGGATTGTACTGCACGGGATGGATGTGAACGACCACGCCGCGCACATCGCGCATGATGTAGGGATCGCTGAGCGTGGCGATCTCGGCGGGGTAGAAGGCGTTCTTTTCGTAAACATCACCGAAGGTGTAGGGCACGCTGGCCGGATCGATCTGCCTCGAGATGTGACCTTTCGACGGCGCGACCACGACGTTCTCGAAATCGTGATAGCTCGAGCTGATCGTTTCGATCCTGACCGAACCCTGGTTGGGGATGATCACGCTCTTTGCCACGTGGGGCAGTGCGGGGGAGCCCTCTTCGTAGAGAAGGTGCTGCCGGTTCATATCGAAGGAAAGATACTCCCGGCCATTGATCGAGACAGTGTCGGTCTCGTAGTCGCCGAAGGCGAAATTGACGACCGTGTCGCCTGGAGTTCCCTTGATGACATTCGCCGACACTGTCTTGTCGGCTGCGGCCGACACTGTCTTGTCGGCTGCGGAGACAGTTGCGCAGAAGATCGCACAGCACAGGATGCCCGCGATCACGCAGGAGAGGGTCTTGAATCGGCTGAAACTGTTCATGAGTTCCTCCTCAAATGGGGATGGGAAAAGGTATGCACTCTGCCGAGTGCGACGGGGGAAAACATATCGAGCATTTTGTTCACTTTTAAAAATGGCACTCTCAAGCTGGGCAAAGGCTCGCTTGATACGGGATCAGTTTACGGAATAGGCTTATTAAAAAGGCTACTATGAAATTATATTGAATAATATTGAAGAGTCAAACGGAAAGTCACACAACGCTGTGCGAAATATTTCCCGTTTTGGTGCGAAGACTCATCACTTGTATCGTTTGTGCTCTCTCGAGAAATAATCCTTGGTCAGCTTGACCAGGATCGGCGAGAGGAGCACCACCGCAATGAGGTTGGGAACCGACATCAGTCCGAGGGCAAGATCGCCGTAAAGCCATACTGTTTCGAGGGCTAAGACTGCACCCAAGAAGGTGAAGCAGACGTAGATCAGTCGGTAGGCAGTGACGTACTTTGCACCGAAGAGATAGACCACGCACCGATCGCCGTAATAGGACCACGAGATCATGGTGGAGACCGCGAAAAGCACCACCGAAAGAGTCACGATCAAGTTGCCGAGGAACCCCCAGCCGAAGGCCTCCTCGAAGCCGACGCGGAAGGCGTAGGCGGTCAGCGCGGAGCTGTTCTGGATCGCTTTGCCATGGATGTCGACGGAGAGCGCCAGCCCCTCCTCACCGGTGATGGTGAGGTCCTCGATCGTGAGAGGGCCGGTATAGAGCTCACCGTGGCTGTAGAGACGCACATCGTCGATGAATGCGTCGTTGATCGCGAAGGCGAGATCGGGTGCCCTTCCGCTCTCCACGGTCGTCGCACCCTGGAATTCTTCGAGCGTGATCGACTCGTCGTGGAGATCGGCGTCGGCGAGCGCTCGCTCCTTGGGAATCTGATAGACGGAGACCTTGTCGAGGTCGAGGGCGATCTCGTCGTCCTTCTTGTCGTCCCACACGCCGGTGGAGAGGATGACCAGACCGGTGAGCGTGCAGATGGTGAGGGTGTCGATGAGCGGTCCCACCATGGCGACCACACCCTCGCGGATCGGTTCCTTGGTCTTGGCTGCCGCATGGGCGATCGGCGCCGAGCCCTGTCCGGCCTCGTTGGAAAAGAGCGCCCTCTTGATCCCCCAGAGAAGGGTCAGATTCCAGACCCCGGCTGCCACGCCGCCGAAGCTCGCCGATGGCGTGAAGGCCTCCTCGAAGATGAGCGCCACGAGACCGGGGAGCTCATCGAATTTCGAGAAGAGAATGCACAGCGTGCCGAGCACGTAGACGATCGCCATGAAGGGCATGAGGCGGCTCGACACGGCCCCGATGCGCTTGATGCCGCCGATGATCACGATGCCGACCACGACAGCGAGAAAGATCCCGACCGCATAGTCGGGAATGTTGAAATCGGCATCGGCGCTCACCGCCACCGAGTTGGCCTGGTTCATGTTGCCCGATCCGAAGGAGCAGACAATGGCGAGGAAGGCGAAGGTCACGGCCATCCATTTCCAGCCGCTTCCGAGCCCCTTCTCGATGTAGTACATCGGTCCGCCCGACGCATTGCGCTTCTCGTCGAAGGTCCGGTAATGCATGGAGAGGGAGCACTCCGCGTATTTGAGCGTCATGCCGAAGATGCCCGAGAGCCACATCCAGAAGAGAACGCCCGGCCCGCCGTAGTGAATGGCCGTGGCCACGCCGGCGATGTTGCCGATTCCCACGGTGGCGCTGAGCGCGGTGGTGAGAGCCTGGAAGTGGTTGATGTCTCCTTCGTCGTCGGGATTGTCGTAGCGGCCGCGGATCACGTCGAAGGCGTGCTTGAGGTGGCGTATATTGATCCACCCCATGCGGAAGGTGATGAAGATCCCCGAAAGCAGAAGGAGCATCACGAGCCAGGGAAAAATCTCCGGAGTTTCCCAGACGTACTCATTTCCCTTCTCGACGATGTCTCGGAAGATCTTTTCAAACATGGAGTGTCTCCAGCGATTTCGGCAAGAGCCGATGTCAGGGTGCCGCGATCGAAACCCCTTCTGATAACAAATGATCGATCAAAGTGCAATTGGACGTATAGGGGCCGTTGCGGTCAGCCAATGCTCTTTGCGGCGCTGGCCGCGCCGATGAGAAGCGCCCACCCGCCGAGGGTCGTGAAGAGGACCGTGGGAGGCGACCCGGAATCGTCAGTGGCGAAGAATGATCGGATCGCACGATCGAGAGTGGCGCGTACAAAGGTCGATTCCTTTTTTCTGCCGCTCACCAGGCCGCCGCCGATGACGAAGGTCTTGATCGCGGGCGCACCGAGTCGTTTCTGCTCGGGGCCCGCAATGTGGCGGATGCCCCTGGCCAGGTTTCGGCCCGCCTCTGCGAGCACGGTCCGGATCACTTCGCTGACTGGCTCATATTCGGCGGCGAGCAGGTCCTGGATCTTCGTTCCTTTTTCTTCGATGAGTTCGGCGACGCGCGGATCACCTAGGGCGCTGAGCGAGTCGATGACCCTGTCGCCGATCGCCCGGCCCGAGACCATCTCCTCGAACCGCACTCCGCGTTGATTCGGATCGGGCTCGATGTGCCAGATCTCGCCCACGTCCGGATCGGGCCGCGCAGGGTCGGGGCCATACCAGACCTTGCCGCCCACGATGTAGGCGCCGCCGAGGCCGGTTCCGGGATCGATTTCCACGAAGTCGGTGATCGCTTGTTGCGCCTCGGGCAGGGGAATCTCACGAGGCGCACCATGCCGGTCTTCGTCCGCGAAGACGACTGCTTCGTCCGCGAAGACGACTGCTTCGTCCGCGAAGACGACTGCAGCGGTATCCAGTGTGGCCAGTGCGCCCAGGGCCATTGCCTTGGCGTCGTTAAGACAGACGATCGAGAGTCCCGTGCGCTCTTCGAGTTGGCGGGCCGGATTGAAGTCTCCCCAGGCAGGATGATTGAGCGCCCCCGTCTTTCCCTCGATGTCGCCCGTCAACGGATTGACGGCGCCGGCCACACCCACTCCGGCCCGATCGACGACGAGGCCGATGGCGCCCGCCTCGGTCCGCGCCTCGCCGAGCAGCGTCGCCGTGGCATCGAGGAGCCGGTTCCGGTGCGGGACGAACTCCTCCCAGCGTTCGAGGGTGAACGCGATACGGTCGGACACGCGGCGCGCCTCTTCCATGAGTGCGCCGCCGCACGGAGAAGGGAGCGCCTTGCGCCAGACGATCCGGGCGTTTTGGTCGACGATTGCCGCTTCGAGATGGGTTCCGCCGACTCCGGCGGCCAGGTAGGCTTTCTGTGCCATGGGCGTGTCTGTCTCTCCGAGGTGCTTTGCGGCCTTTGCCGTCAGGGATGGGCGCACTCGATAATCGCAGTTTTAGAAGAATCCGATCATACAATATCGGTGATACTTTGGCCATGTGAAGTTGAATATGGGTGTGGAGTGTTGGAGAGCCGATCAAGCTGACAAGCAACCGCGTTGCGGTTTCTTGCAGCTTATCGGCAGGTCTTCCCGGATCTGAGGAGTTGATGAGAAGGAAAATTCAGGAGCGGTTTCATCTGGATAAACACTGACCGATGTTGAAAAGAAGTAGTCGCCCGATTTAGAATAGGCCTCCTTAAAATAATAGCTGCGAATAACAGCTGCGCGCAGAGGACCTCTGCAACCGGGCCGGCGACGCACTACGGATTGGAGAAACCATGATCGTTCCCTCACGCCGAAGCGACAAGATCAAGTACGCGGTCCGCGACATCGTTCTCCTGGCGGACGAACTGGTCCGCGAGGGCCGCGACGTTCTCTATCTCAATATCGGTGATCCGAACAAGTACGATTTCGTCACCCCGCCTCACATGATCGAAGCCTGCTACGAGGCGATGAAGAAAGGCCACAATGGCTACTCGGCCTCCTCGGGAATCGCCGAGGCGCTCGAGTCGATCCACGGCGAGGCGTCAAGGAAGGGGATCTCGAACATCGAGGACATCTACATCTGCAACGGTGCGTCCGAGGCGATCGAGCTCGCCCTCACCGCCCTGGTCAACGAGGGCGACAACGTGCTCATGCCCTATCCGATCTACCCGCTCTACTCGGCCGTGGCGCCCAAGCTCGGCGCAGAGATCAATCCCTACTATCTCGACGAGGAGAATGGCTGGCAGCCCGATCCCGACGATATCGCGAACCGCGTCAACGAGCGGACGCGCGCCATCGTTCTCATCAATCCCAACAATCCCACGGGCGCGCTCTATTCGACGGAGACCCTGGAGCGGATCGTGTCGATCGCCCGCGAGAAGAACCTGGTCGTGCTCGCCGACGAGATCTACGACAAGATCCTGCTCGACGATGTGACGCACACATCGATCGCGTCCCTTGCCGACGATGTGGCCTTCGTGACTTTCAACGGGATCTCGAAATCCTATCTCGCGCCCGGCTTCAGGATCGGGTGGGGGATCGTTTCGGGACCCAAGGAGCTCGTGGGCGACTACAGCGAGGCGATCAAGAAGTACACCCGGGCGCGGCTCTGCGCCAACCATCCGATCCAGTACTGCATCAAGCCCGCTCTCGAGGGACCGCACGATCACCTGACCGCCATGATCGAAAAACTCAGGCGGCGGCGCGACATCGCCGTCAACCGGTTCAACGAGATCCCGGGCATCAGCTGCGTCAATCCGCCCGCGGCGTTCTACGCTTTCCCCAGGTTGCACATCGACGAGCCGGACGGGACCTTCGTGCCGCGGATGATCCGAGAGACGGGCGTGCTCGTCGTTCACGGAGACGGTTTCGGGCAGAAGCCGGGCGAGAAGCATTTCCGCATCGTGGTGCTGCCCCAGGAAGATATTCTTTCCCAGGCGTGCGACCGGATCGGTGATTTCATGGCCAAGAACCGATCGGGCTGAGAAGTCTGCCCGACTCGCGAGCTGAAATGAGTCGACGAAAAAAGCCCCTCGTCGGTGAGGTAGGCTGCTAGTTTCAGCATCCTGGCCCGCTTGTACCACCCGCACTCGCTGCAGCCCCTCCCACAACAGCAGACGAATTTTTGAGGTCGAGCGTTACATTTGCCACCGCCAGGAAATCGTTCTCTTTTGCGGGGAGCATGGTGCTGCGGCAGACTGCAACAGGCTCGCGGTGATCCACACATTGACCCTTTTCGGCCCTCTGCCTCAGGTATTTTGCATAGCCCTTCGGGCAGAGAAGCTTCTTGTATGCGTCATAAAGTTCCATCTCCGGCATGTTCGCATGGATCTTGACCTTGATGTCGTCGCCGCCATTGATGAGGACAAGGTCTGCCGAGGCGTTCATGCCTGTCCTGATGTAGTGCTCGGTGGTGATTGCTCCTCCTGGGGTGAGGAAACTCCACGGGTCTTCAAACGACTCGCGTACCTGGACCACACCGGTCGTGCTCGTTACGAGAAACCGGTGAGATACTGACGCTGGTAGAATTCCCAAGTCGGCTGTCTTGATCCCCAGCATCTGGCAGGATGTCAAGCTGACACCTAGCAGGAGAAACGCAAGGAGAAGAGACGGTTTCGTTGTTGACATGGCGAGCAAACTCCCTGAAAGCACTGGCTCAGATAGATAGACCTGAATGGATAAATTATGTCCTGCTCAATGAAGAGTCAATGTTTTTTTACGATGGTGGCTTGTATCGCTCGGACGGGCCGAAGATACGCATTCCAATGCTGTTCAAGCTGAAATGAGCCCATCAAAAAAGCCCCTCGTGATTGAGGGGCTTTTTGTTTTCTGTACACCGCGCCAGGCGGTGTGGGGGGGGGCTGCTAGTTTCAGCATCCACCGCCGCCACCGCCGCCGCCTGCGCTCGCTGACGCACCGCCCACCGCGGCGGGCTGATTCTTGAGCTCGAGCGTGACATTGGCCACGGCGAGAAAGTCGTTCTCCTTGGCCGGGTGCATCGTGCTCCGGCAAATCATGACAGGGTTCCGTCCGATGCAGTCTCCGTCATCGGCCTTCTGCCTGAGATACTTGGCGTAGCCGTCGGGGCAGAGGAGTCTCTGGTAAGCGTCATAGAGCTCCATCTCCGGCATGAGGGACTGGAGCTTGACATTCATGTCATCCCCGCCGTTGACGAGGACGAGGTCGGCCGAGCTGTTAATGCCGGTCCGGATGTAATGCTCGGTCGTGATCGTTTCCCCTCGCTGGAGGAATCGCCACGGGTCTTCGAACGATTCACGCACCTGGACGACACCGGTCGTGCTCGCCACGAGGAACTCGTGCGAATCGGCCGCCGGAAGGGTTCCCAGGTTGGCGCTCGTCAATCCCAGCATCTGGCACGATGTCAGGCTGAGGCCGAGCAGCAGGAATGCGAGGAGAAAGGACGATTTCGTCGCGCTCATCTCAAGCAGGCTCCCAAAGTAGGTCTTATTGGTAGGTAAATCTGAATACATATATTAAAAGCAGTACTGTTCGGAGTCAATGATTTTTTCCCGGAGACCGTGAATTCTTCGGCTCTCGGTAATTGCCTATTCTGCCATCTCTTCACAGTGCAAGTGGGCGGCGGAGAGGATGTCGAGCAGCTGCTCGCCGGTCAGGTAGCGGTGTGTGCTTCCCGCTGGAATGATCTCGAGATAGAGAGCTTCCTTGAAGCAGTACCGCTCGGAGGGGCCGAAGATGCGCATCCAGAACCCGCCCGGGATCTCGCAGGCCTGGCAAATCATGTAGGAAACTTTGCCGAAGGTGAGCGGGTCTGTTTCGTCCATTGCCCAGTCGCTGTGGAAGATTTCCTTCTCGACCAGCCGCGTGGCGAGTTCGTCGAGTCCCCGTCCCCAGGGTGATTCACCCTCGAAGAGGGTCAAGGTCACGATCGCGTCAGCCATCGACGCCACCGGTTTGTCGGCGAGAGTGGAGATGTAGTCCATCTCCTTCTTCCACGGATAGGGGAGATCGTGATCGGCGATCGCGGTTTTCGATCCGAAGAGCCCGCTCAAATCGATGTTCTTCCAGTTCCTCGTCTCGCCGGCGAGCTCCTTGTTCGGATCGGTTCCGGCGCAACCGGCGAGTATTCCGAAGGCGAGGAGCACGAAGCAAAGACCGGCCGATCGACCGAGTTGGAACCAGGTTCCGAATGGAGAACGAGTTTTTTCTCTCCGAGTTGCCATTATTTTTCCTTCGCTCTTTGCTTCCTAAAAATAGATCACCGCGCTCCACGAGAAGAAGTTTCGCCTCTTGTCCTGGCTGAATGCATGCGTGGCCGGATAGAAGATACCCGACTGCGCGAGGATCGAGACGTCGGACACGGGCCTCCAACTGAGAAAGAAGTCGGTCTCGTGACCGAGGCGCGATTGGGACCAGCCGGGCAGGATCGCGCGGTCCGAGATGCCGCCCCCTGACCGGTGCTTCCTGTAGAGGTAGTGGTTGACTCCCACCTCGAGATCGCCCAGGAGTTCGTGTTCGGACCACGGTTCGAGAGCGAAACCGAATTTCATGACTTCCACGTTCGAAAGGAGGGGATAGAAAGCATACCCCATATCGATGTAGCCATAGGTGAAGAAGGTGTTGTCGTTCGTTCCGGCCGTGTTGCCCATGACCGTGTCGACCACGGTACCCTGGTTGTCCTTGTCACCTGACCCGAACATGTGCTGTACGCTGAACTTCGGCTTCATCTCCACGTCGACGAAGGTGTAGTCGGCGCCGGCGGTGAAAGCGAAGGCCTCGATCCTGTCCCTCGCCGCGCTGCCGTCGGAGTAACGGGAGCCGAGCTCCCAGGCGCCTTCGGCGAAGTAGACGAAGGAGGGGCCGAACTGACCGCGCACACCGCCGCCGTGGTACTGCGGGTCGTAGCCGAACCGCTGTGTGAGATTGAGCGGAGAGGCATCGTTCTTGTCCCGCCTGAAGAGGGTGTAGCCAAAGACCTCGAAAGTCTCGGAGAACTTGCCCACCACCTCGCCCGACATGGTCACGTACCGGTTGGAACCGAAATCGAGGTAGCTCCTGTCGAACATGTCGGTGCTGTAAATCGACCGCATCACGAGCCCGGTGAACTCGATCTTGTCGTTGCCCACTTCGATCTTGGCGCCGTCTCCGCGGTCGTCCATGACCATTCCCTCGCCGAGCGTCTCGTAGTTGCGCCCCAACTGGAGGCGTACCTTGGTGTCGCTGCCGAGGCCGAGCCCCAGGGTCTTGTTGAGGTCGCCGTAGTAGTAACCGATGTCGAGACGGGGCGCGTTGAGGTCGTTTTCCTGCATATAGTAGTATTCGTTGTTGTTGTGATAATTGATGTTCATGCCCATGACGCGCATGTAGAGCTGGTGGGTGTTCTGGTAGACGAAGTTGCTCCAGAGCCGGAAGTCCCACATCTTGAACCGCCGCGTGCGGAGGTTGTCCCTCGACCTGTAAAAGGCGTGACGGAACCAGCCGCCGTAGTCGAAGTCGATATCCTGCAGGAGCTCGTCCTCTTCGCCGAGGGTCGGCTCGAGGTTCCTGAGCTCGACCTCGTCGCGCGTGGTCTGCTCGATCTGCCTCGTCCGGTCCCTTTCGGTCTGGGCGTTGAGCAGCGATCCGTTGAGAAGACCGAAGGAGAGAAAAACAAAGAGGAAAAAGAGGAAAAAGCGTGTGGATGGGCGGAACCGCGGAATCATCGGAACTCCTAGATCGAAAGAGTGCGTCGTCGATCCGTTCTTCGAGCATCAGTAAAAGACTGGCGCGAAACAAAGGTGGAAAACTAACATTTTCGAAAAGCGGAATCAATTTGATTCGTCCGTGCAGCGGATCGTCGCCGCACTCCGGGAGCTCTCAGATGTCCTTTTTACTAAACACGGTCAGGGCCAGTCCGGAGGTGACCAGAAAGAAGGCGAAAAGAGTCGCCATGTCGCCGAGCGGAAAGGATCTCAGAAAGACGACTTTCCCAGGGACGTAGTAGGTAAAAACGGAAAGTGCCGCGGGCCGGTCGAAAAGGTCCCAGAACTGGGCCGCCAACCGGACGAAGAGCATGGCGGCGAGCAAGCCGATCGCGATCCCCACGGCAGTCCCGCGGAATGTGGACGCCGCCGCCGCGAGGAAAGCGATCCCCTCCACGGCGAGGACGAAGAAGAGCGCGTTGAGGGCGACATAGACGAAGGGCACGGTCACCGGCGTCTCGGGCAGGGGGATAAAGAGGGCGCCGAGCAGATGGCCGAGCCACATGAAGAGTACGAGAAGGACGGATACGATCGCTCCGGCCGCGATCCGGCTCGCGAGGAACGAGGCGCGCGAGACCGGCTGTGAGAGAAGCAGGTCGGTGCGCCCTTCGTCGGTACCGCCCGATGCGGTCCGGCTCGCCAGGGCCACGATCGGCGTGATGAGGAGAAGAAGATTCACGGGGTGGGTGAATCCGAAGGAGAGAAATCCGGAGACCGTGATCGGGTCGAGATAGTCGCCGCCGATGAGCGCCTTGAGCCCCTTGGGCACGAGCTTGAAGAGGCCGGTCAGCGTCTCGTCCGGTCTGGCCGCGGCGTAGAAGGCCACGATCAAACACTGAAACGCCAGGAGCGACAGACCGCAGCAGAGCGCGCCGAAGCGACTCAAGCGGAGCTCGAAGCGGATGATGTTCCAGTTCATCCTCTGTCTCCCGGATCGCGGAAAAGACTGTGGAAGAGGTCGTCGAGCGCCGGCGGCGAAACAACGAGATCGCGTACCGGTCTGGCCGCGAGAGCTTTCAAGAGCGGCGCTGGATTTCCCCGGCAGGCGAGAAGAGCACGCTTGCCGTCGATCTCGATCAGGTCGACGCCGGGGAGATCTAACCACTCGGCGCACGGCGCATCGGCAAAGACCACCTCCACTCGCCTGGCGCTCTTCGCTTTCAGCGCCGCCATGCGCTCGATCGCCACGATGCGGCCCGCGCGGATGATGCCGACGTGGTCGCAGATCTCGTTGGTCTCGGCCAGATTGTGGCTCGACAAGAAGACGGTTTTACCTGCACGGCGAAAACGGCGGCAGAATTCGAAAAAGCTGTGCCTCACCAGGGGATCGAGTCCCGATGTCGGTTCGTCGAGAACGAGGAGGTCAGGATCGTTCTGCATGGCGATCGCGATCCCCAACTTCCGCCGCGTGCCCTTGGAATAGGTGCGCACCTTGCGATCGAGGAGCGCCCCGTCGAGGCCGAGACCGTCGACGAGTTCGGCTCGGAGCGACGGAGGGTGTGGTTTGAAACGATCGAAGAAGTCGAGTGTTTCCCAGCCGGTGAGAACCGGCCACCACGAGATTTCGCCGGGCAGGATGCCGATGCGCGACTTGTAACGCCATGCGCCGGGTGTGAGTGTCTGGCCGAGAACCTCGATCCGGCCGCTGTCCGGCCTGAGCAGATTGAGCAGCAGCCGGATGCAGGTCGTCTTGCCCGCCCCGTTGGGTCCGAGAAAACCGAAGATCTCGCCACTGTCCACGGCGAAGGAGACCTTGTCGGCTCCGACCACACGGTCGGCTCCGACCCCACTGCCGTAGGACTTGGAGAGCCCCTCCACATCGATCGCATGTTCCGATTCAGGCATATGGTTTGCTTTGCTCGCAGCAACCACGTCGTCGCGAGATTCAGACGATGAGCTGCAAACAACCCTAGGGTGGTTGTTTGTCAGCTTGATCGGCCCTGGTACATTTTAGGGCGCTTTCAAATTATGCACTTTCCACGGGTCGATGCAATTCGGTCTCTTCTTAAGAAATTGCTTATCCTTTTAGACAACAGTCAATTGCGCAATTGTTTTTCCTGAGATCCTCTCACCGCGCCTTCTCGATGTTGACAAGGGTCTCCTCTTTCCTTAAGCTTGACCATTTGTAATTTTAACGTTCTGCACAGGCCTGTTTGGCGGCAGTGGGGCTCTGCATGGTGCAGCCAGGACCTGTCTCTCATCATTCATGGCAAACACGCGCGACTACCTCCCGAAGGAGCGTATTGTCCTTGTCGTGGGCAACTACGGTTCAGGAAAAACGGAAGTCTCCGTCAATCTAGCGATCCATCTTTCCCGCAATCATGACGTGGCCATTGCCGATCTCGACATCGTCAATCCCTACTTCCGCTGCCGCGAGGCGCGCGACGAGATGGAGAGCCACGGCATCCGGGTCATCAATCCCGCGGGCGGATACCAGGCTGCCGATCTGCCGATCATTCTGCCCGAGATCAAGGGCACGATTCAGACGGGGGAGAAGTATGTGATCTTCGATGTGGGGGGGGACGATGTGGGCGCGCGCGTGCTCAGCTCTCTGGCCGACATCTTCGAGGGGCAGTCCTACTCCATGCTCCAGGTGATCAACGCCAGAAGACCCTTCACCGATACGGTGGAGGGCTGCCTCAAGATCAAGGGCGAGATCGAGACGGCTTCGCGCCTGCGCATCACCGGGCTCGTGTCGAACACCCACCTCCTCGACGAAACCGATCAGGAGACGATCCGCGAGGGATGTGCTCTGGCTCGGAGCGTGGGCGCCGAGACCGGTCTTCCCCTGGAGTTCGTCACCGTCGACGAGTCAGTGGTTTCAGGGACGAAGGATCTAGATATCTTCGAGGACGGCACTGACTGCGCCGTCCTCTGGCTCCAGCGGCGCATGTTGCCGCCGTGGAAACTGAGGACCATGACCGACAGGGCCGGACGAGTTTTGAAACGAGACCCCTGAGCGCCCGGCCGTAAGGCCGGCGGGTTGCTCAAAGTGCTTCATGGCAAGAAGAAAGGTGTTTTCAAAATGCCTAAGATTCAAGTCGACGAAACGCGGTGCAAGGGGTGCGAGAGGTGCAAGATCGCCTGCCCCCAGGATGTGATCGCCATGTCGGACAAGCTCAACAGCAAGGGCTACTTCTTCGCCACGCCCAAGGAGCAACCCCGGTGTCTCGGCTGCATGCTGTGCGCCGTCTCCTGTCCCGATGTGGCGATCCAGGTCTTCGTACACGGAACGCAGTACCGGTTTTTCAATTATTGAGAAGAGGGACGATCATGGCCAAGGTTCTCATGAAAGGGTGTGAGGCGATCGGCGAGGCGGCGATCCGCGCCGGCTGCCGCAACTTTTTCGGCTATCCGATCACACCGCAGACCGAGGTTCCCGAGTATCTCGCCAAGCGCTTTCCCGAGGTGGGGGGGATCTTTGTCCAGGCCGAGAGCGAGGTGGCGGCGATCAACATGCTCTACGGCGGCGCCGGAGTGGGCAAGCGGGTCTTGACCACGTCGTCGAGCCCGGGCATCAGTCTCATGGCCGAGGGAATGTCCTATGCCGCGGCCAGCCACCTGCCCCTCGTTCTGGTCAACATCGTGCGCGCCGGTCCGGGCCTGGGCGGGATCCTGCCCTCCCAGTCCGATTATCTCCAGGCGACCAAGGGCCATGGCCACGGAGACTACAAGATCATCGTGCTCGCGCCCTCGTCGGTGCAGGAAGCGGTCGACCTGATCTATGAGGCCTTCGATCTCGCCGACAAGTACCTCACACCGGTGATGGTCATGGGCGACGGGATGATCGGCCAGATGATGGAGCCTGTCGACTTTCCGCCCATGCGCGACCTCGATAGCCTGCCTGAAAAACCGTGGGCGGCCACGGGCGCCGTCGACCGTCCGCCGAACATCATCAACTCGCTCTACCTCAAGGAAACACTCTGCAACGAAAATAACTGGAAGCTGCGCGCCAAGTACGACGAAATCGAGAAGGCGGAGTTACGCCACGAGACCTACAAGTGCCGCGGCCAGCTCGAAGTGCTCGTCGTCGCCTACGGCACCATGTCGCGCATCTGCAAGACCGCCGTCGACGAGCTCAAGGGGAAGAAGATCGGCGTCTTCCGGCCGATCTCGCTCTATCCCTATCCCTACGAAGCCCTGGCCAAGGAAGTGGACAAGGCCGAGAAGGTGCTCGTCGTGGAGATGAGCACGGGCCAGATGATCGAGGACGTCAAGCTCGCCGTACTCGGCTCCCGGCCGATCCACTTCTACGGTGAAACAGGCGGTGTGGTTCCGTCTCCCGACGATGTGGCGCGGGAACTGTCGAAGCTTCTAGTTTGAGAGGTTGGCTGTCATGAAAAAGATATTCGACTACCCCCAGGCGCTCACCGAGAATCACACCCACTACTGTCCCGGGTGCACGCACGGCACGATCCACCGGATGGTGGCCGAGGCGCTCGACGAGCTCGGGCTGCGCCAGAGCACGGTGGGTGTGGCGCCGGTGGGCTGTTCGGTGCTCGCCTACAACTATTTCAACTGCGACATGTTCGAGGCCGCTCACGGACGGGCTCCGGCCGTGGCCACGGGCGCAAAGCGGTGCCGCCCCGACCTGACCGTCTTCACCTATCAGGGCGACGGCGACCTCGCATCGATCGGCACGGCCGAGATCATCCACGCCGCCAACCGGGGGGAGAAGATCACTGTCATCTTCGTGAACAACGCCATCTACGGCATGACGGGCGGCCAGATGGCGCCCACCACCATGCCGGGCCAGGTCACGACGACCTGCCCCTTCGGCCGGGATCCGGGCCACGAGGGGCATCCGATTCAGGTGGTCGAGCTGCTCAGCTCCCTTCAGACGCCGTCCTTTCTCGTGCGCGTGTCGTCCCACACGGCGCTCCACGCGGTGGGTGCCAAGAAGGCGATCCGCGAGGCGTTCCGGCTCCAGAAGGAAGGGCAGTGCTTCAGCCTCGTGGAGATCCTGTCGGTCTGTCCCACCAACTGGGGGATGACGGCACCCGAGTCCGACCAGTGGCTCGTGGAGAACATGATGCCCTACTACAAGCTCGGCGTCCTCAAACACCCGGACGGAGTCGACGCCTACATGGCTCGCGCGGCAGGGGTTGGCGAAACCAAGGTTGGAGAAGAGTGATATGCAGACCGAAGTGATCATGTCGGGTTTCGGCGGGCAGGGCCTGATGTCGATCGGCAAGCTCCTCGCGCTCGCCGGGCTCGAAGAAGGCAAGGAGGTGACCTGGCTTCCGTCGTACGGGCCCGAGATGCGCGGCGGCACGGCCAACTGCACCGTGGTGATCGGCGACAAGGCGATCGGCTCACCGCTGATCTCGTCGCCCACGGCGGCGCTCGTGATGAACCAGCCGTCGCTGGAGAAATTCGCGCCCACCCTAAAGAAGAGCGGGCTCCTGGTGGTGAACAGCTCGATGATCCCCATCCGGTCCGATCGGACCGACATCACCTCCTTCAGGATCCGGGCCAACGAGCTCTCCACGGAACTGGGCAACAAGCGGGCCGCCAACCTGGTCATGCTCGGCGCCTACCTCGGTCTCGACGAGGTCGTCTCCCACAAGACCTTGCTCAAGGCGATCGAGAAGACCTTCGCTTCCAAGAAGCAGTTCATCGACGTGAACTGCAAGTGCTTCATGAAAGGCTACGAAACCGCCAAAGCGGGAAAGAGCGATGAGTAACACGAAAGTTTCCGGGCGCAAGCTCGAAGAGAAGAAGATCAAGGCCCTCCTCGAACGGTTCCCCGAGGGCGATCCGCGCTGCCTGATCCACGCGCTCCAGGATATTCAGGCCGCCTTCGGCTACATCCCCTGCGAGGTGGTGATCCGGCTCTGCGAGCACATCGGCGTGCCGATGAGCAAGGCTTTCTCGGCCGCCACCTTTTACAAGGCCTTCAGCCTCGAACCCAAGGGGGATCTGATCATCCGCGTCTGCACGGGCACGGCGTGCCACATTCGCGGCGCCCAGACCCTGGTCGACGAGGTCTCAGGCTCGCTGAAGGTCAAGCCGGGGGCGACGACCAAGGACCTCAAGTTCACCCTCGAGACGGTCAACTGTGTGGGGGCCTGCGCCATGGCTCCCGTGGTTTCTCTCAACGGCAAGTACCACGGCAATGTTCAACCAGGGACCCTCGTGGGCAAGATCAAAGGCGGGAAATGAGATGCGCATTGAGAGTGTGAAGAGCCTGAACAGCCTGGCCGACGAGGTCAGGCGCGAGCAGAAGAAACAGTCGATCGAGATCCTCGTCTGCGCCGGAACGGGCTGCATCGCCAACGGCAGCCTCGAGGTGGCCGAGTCGCTCGAGCGCTCGATCAGCAGGCGGAAGCTCGACGTGAAGCTCAAGCTCGGCGTGAAGCGAACAGGGTGCCACGGTTTCTGCGAGAAGGGGCCGCTCGTGGTGATCCAGCCGGCGGGAATTTTCTACAAGGGCGTGCGCGCCAAGGACGTGAAGGAGATCGTCGAGAAGACACTCGAGGGCGGCGAGATCATCAAGCGCCTTCTCTACCGCGACCCGCTCGCCAAGAAGAAGGTCGAAACCTACAAGGAGATCCCCTTCTACAACCGGCAGCACCGGATCGCGCTCCGCAATATCGGCAAGATCGATCCGGCCGACATCGACGACTACATTGCCCAGGGCGGCTATCAAGGATTGGCCAGGGCGCTCACTTCGATGGAGCCGGAGGGCGTGATCGATGCCATCGACAAGTCGGGCCTGCGCGGGCGCGGCGGCGGAGGATTCCCCACGGGACGCAAGTGGCGCACCTGCCGCAACGCGCCCGACGAACCGCGCTACGTACTCTGCAACGCCGACGAGGGCGACCCGGGCGCGTTCATGGACCGGAGCATCTGCGAGGGCGACCCCCATGTCGTGATCGAGGGCATGGTGATCGGCGCCTATGCAGTGGGTGCGGCGAGCGGATTCATCTACGTGCGCGATGAATATCCCCTGGCCGTGGTGAACCTGGCGCGCGCCATCACCGACGCCAGGGAGCGGGGATTGCTCGGCGATGACATCCTCGGCTCCGCCTTCTCTTACGACGTGGAGATCGCCCGCGGCGGCGGTGCGTTCGTTTGCGGCGAGTCGTCGGCGCTCATGAGGTCGGTGGCCGGCGAGGTGGGCGAACCGCGCTCCAAGTACGTGCACTCCGTGATCAAGGGGCTCTACAACAAGCCGACAGTGCTCAATAACGTGGAAACCTGGGCCAACGTGCCCTGGATCATCACCGAGGGGGCGGAGGCATTCGGCGCTCTCGGAACCGGTAAGAGCACGGGCACCAAGGCCTTCAGCCTGGTGGGCAAGGTGAAGAACACGGGCCTCGTCGAGGTGCCGATGGGAATCACGCTGCGCGAGATCATCTTCGACATCGGAGGCGGCATCATCGGCGACCGTCCCTTCAAGGGGGTGCAGACCGGCGGACCGTCAGGCGGCTGCCTGCCCGAGAGCGAGCTCGACCTGCCCGTTGATTTCGACTCCCTCACTTCCAAGGGCTCGATGATGGGATCGGGCGGCATGATCGTGATGGACGATCAAACGTGCATGGTCGATGTGGCCCGCTACTTTCTCAAATTTCTCGTCGACGAGTCGTGCGGCAAGAGCGTGCTCTGCCGCGAGGGGGTCAACCAGCTCTGGCTCATGCTCGAGGATATCTGCGCCGGTAAAGGCAAGAAGGGCGACATCGAGAAGATCGAGGCGCTGAGCGACGCCATCGCCAAAGCGTCGCTCTGCGCTCTCGGCAAGTCGGCGCCCAATCCGGTCCTGAGCACGCTGCGCTACTTCCGCGACGAGTACGAGTCGCACATCAAGAAAAAGCACTGCCCCGCCGGGATCTGCAAGGATCTCTTCAAGTTCAAGATATCCAAGGAAAAGTGCACCGGCTGCGAGGTGTGTGCCACGGCGTGTCCTGTAGACTGCATCACCGGTGAAAAGAAGAAACTACACAAGATCGAGAACAAGAAGTGCACCCGCTGCGGCGCCTGCCGCAACGTGTGCCTCTTCGACGCTGTCGAGGTCGTCCGATGAGTGAAAAAACGATCAATCTGGAAATCAACGGCCGTTTCTTTCAGGCTGGGTTGGGCGAGACCGTGCTCGGCGTGGCGCGGCGCGAGGGGATCGAGATTCCCACGCTCTGCCACCACGACGCGCTCGAACCGTTCGGATCGTGCCGGCTCTGCGTGGTGGAGATCACCCACAAGGACTGGAAGGGCTGGACCGGCCTGGTCACCGCATGCCTCTATCCCGTGGAGGAAGGCCTCCAGGTGACCACTGACAACGCCGAGATCGCCACGGTGCGCAAAACGGTTCTCGATCTCCTCCTCGCCCGCTGCCCGGGCTCCGATCTGATCCGGCGTCTGGCAGCCGCCCATGGAGTGACCAGAACCTCCTACAAGAAGCCGCCTCATCCCACGACGTGCATCCTCTGTGGGATGTGTGTGCGCGTCTGCGCTGCCAAGGGCGTCCACGCGATCGGCACGTCGGGCCGCGGCATCGAGAAGAAGATCGCCATCCCCTTCCGGCAGGCGCCGCCCGACTGCATCGGGTGCGCGTCGTGCGCCCACATCTGTCCCACCGACACGATCAGGTGCGAGGACACGGATACTGTCCGGAGCGACGGCTCCGGAGGAGTCCGCAAGATCTGGGGCCACTCCTTCGAGATGGCCATGTGCGACACCTGCGGCAAGCCGATCCTGCCCAGGAAGCAGATGGAATACGAGGCGGCGCGGTCGGGCCTCGACGAGAGCTACTTCACGGTCTGCGCGAGCTGTTCCCAGGCGAAGACCTTCAAGACGATCGGATCCGCCTTTGACATGGGGGGCGTCGAGTAATGGAAGAGAAGACGATGATCATCACACCGTCCCGCTGCACCGCGTGCAGAACGTGCGAGCTCGCCTGCTCCTTTCAGCACTCGGTGAACGGAAAACCCGGAATTCCGCGGATCCGGGCCTTCATGATCGCCGAGAACGACGGCCACGTCCTCACCTGCTTCCAGTGCGACGATGCGGCTTGCGTCAGGGTCTGTCCCGTGGACGCGCTCTCCCGGAATGACGCCACCGCGGCGATCGAGGTCGACGCGTACCGCTGCATCGGGTGCGGACTCTGCTCCATCGCGTGCCCCTTCGGTCACATCAGGCACGAGACGCGCGACAACATCGCCGTCAAGTGCAACCTTTGCAAGGGGCAGCCGGCGTGCGTGACCTTCTGTCCCACGAAGACCCTGGAATACAAATAGTCGGACAGAATCGAAATTGAGGATTTGACCTCGATCAGGGAAAAGTATTAAACAGGTCGAAATTTATGAATCTGTTTTCTCCATGGAGAGACGCCCGTGAAGCACAGAGTCGGAATCAGGCGAGAAGACAAGAACAAGTGGGAAGCGCGCGTGCCGATTACACCGACGGGCGCACAGGAATTGATCGCGCGCCATGGCGTTGAATTCACGATCCAGCCC
The DNA here is from genome assembly GCA_964464495.1 of uncultured Phycisphaerales bacterium. GTDB lineage: Bacteria > Planctomycetota > B15-G4 > B15-G4 > CAYZWU01 > CAZUHB01. The sequence goes on along the minus strand of CAYXGI010000010.1, from coordinate 79,628 downwards.
TCGACGATCAGGATCTTCGGCGACAGCGCCTACAGCAATGCGGGCGTAACCGTGGACGAAGATCTCTCGGGCTGCCCGGTGGTCTTCGCAGTCAAGGAGATCCCCACCGAACTCCTGCGCGAGGGGCGGACCTACATCTACTTCTCCCACACCATCAAGGGGCAGAGCTACAACATGGACATGCTCCGCCGGCTCATGGAGCTCAAGTGCACCCTGATCGACTACGAGACCGTCGTCGACGAAAAGGGGCGGCGCTTGATCTTCTTCGGACGCCACGCGGGGCTCGCCGGCATGATCGACACGCTCTGGACCCTGGGCGAGCGCCTCGCCTGGGAAGGGGCCGATCCCAATCCCTTCACGATCGCGCGGCAGGCCTATCACTACAAAGACCTCGACGACGTGAGACAGAAGCTCAACCTTCTCGGAGAGGCGATCAAGACGGGCGGACTGCCGGGCAGTGTCTGTCCCATGGTGTTCGGCTTCGCCGGCTATGGGAACGTGTCGCTCGGCGCCCAGGAGATCCTCGATCTTCTCCCAGTGATCGACGTGGCCCCTGCCGATCTGGCCGCCCTCTTCGAAGGTGGGGACTTCTCGCACAACCACGTCTACAAGACCGTCTTCAAAGAGAAGGACATGGCCGCCCCGCGCGCCGCGGGCGAAGCGTTCGACCTGCAGGACTATTACGACCACCCGGAGAAGTATGATTCGGTCTTCGACAGATACTGGCCCCACCTGTCGGTGCTGGTCAACTGCATCTACTGGACCGAGAAGTATCCGCGGCTGATCACGCGCGATCAGATCGCCGACCACTACCGGGGTGGCGCGCCGCGGCTGAAAGTGGTGGGCGATATCTCTTGCGATCCTGAAGGGTCGGTCGAGTTTCTGCTCAAGACCACGGCGACCGATAATCCTGTCTACGTCTACGACATCGAGACGGGTCAGGCCGTGGATGGCGTTGCGGGCAATGGCCCGGTCATGCTCGGCGTGGACAACCTGCCCTGCGAGCTCGCTCTCGAGTCGTCGCGGCACTTTTCCGATTCCCTTTCGTCCTTTGTCGACGCCATCGCGTCTGCTGACTATACGAAGAGCTTTTCAGATCTCGCTCTTCCCGATCCGATAAAGAAAGCAACGATTCTTCATCGTGGCGCATTGACGCCCGATTACGGTTACATGGAAAAGTTCATTGCCTGAGCGCTTAGGAGATTCGAGAAATGAAGAAAATTCTGGTTCTTGGGGCCGGCCTTGTTTCGAGGCCCCTCGTGCGGTATCTGCTCGATCAGCCCGACTATCACGTGACCGTTGCGAGTCGCACGGTGAGCAAGGCTGTCAACCTCATCGACGGCCACGAGAGGGGAGAGGCGCTGCCACTCAACGTGGAAGACAAGGACGCCCTCGAGAAGCTGGTGAGCACTCATGACCTGTCGATCAGCCTCCTGCCTTACGCCTATCACGTGACGGTGGCCGAGTTCTGCCTCAAGTACAAGAAGCAGATGGTGACCACCTCTTATGTGAGTCCCGAGATGAAGGCTCTCGACGGACAGGCCAAGGAAGCTGGGATCACGATCCTCAACGAGATCGGACTCGATCCCGGCATCGACCACATGTCGGCCATGAAGATCATTCACAAGATCCAGAACGATGGCGGCAAGGTGGTGCGGTTCTTCTCCTTCTGCGGCGGCCTGCCCGCGCCTGAGGCCGACACCAATCCCTGGGGATACAAGTTCTCGTGGAGCCCCCGCGGTGTGGTGCTCGCCGGACGGAACTCGGCCCGCTATCTCAAGGAGGGCGAGGTCGTCGACATCCCCGGTCCCGACCTCTTCGGCCACCACTGGTACGTCAACGCCCAGGGGTACGGCGAGCTCGAGGCCTACCTCAATCGCGATTCGATTCCCTATATCGAGATCTACGGTCTCGAGGGCGTGCGCAACATGCTCCGCGGCACCTTGCGCAACACGGGGTGGTGCTACACCATGAAGAAGCTTGCCGACCTCGACTACTTCAACCTCGACGAGCAGGACCTCTCGGGCAAGACCGTGGCCGACGTCACGCGCGCCCTCGCCGGCGGCAAGGACGGGGATGTCAAGGATGTGCTGGCTGCGGGCATCGACGTGAACGTCTACACCAACGCCGTCCGGCGGATGGAGTGGCTCGGCCTTCTGGGCGACACTCCCGTGCCCGCCGACGCCAAGAGCCCCCTCGATGTTCTGGCCGCCCTCATGAACGACAAGCTCGTCTACGAGACCGGCGAACGCGATCTGTGCGTCATGCAGCACGAGTTCGAGGCCGAGTATCCCGACGGTCGCAAGGAAGAGACGATCTCGACTCTCGTCGACTTCGGGATCCCGAACGGTGATTCGTCGATGGCGCGCACGGTGAGCCTTCCGGCGGCGATCGGCGCCCGCATGATCCTCGAGGAGAAGATCACCGACAGGGGTGTTCTGATCCCCGTGGCGCCCACCATCTACGAGCCGGTCCTCAAGGAGCTGGAAGAGAGCGTCAACGTCCGTTTCCGCGAAACGACGCGCACGATCTGATCCGGCCTGCCAAGAGATTCTCAACCGGACAGGCCCTTCGGCCTGTCCGGTTTTTTTTGACGGCCGCAGAAACAGGGAGGAAGAGATGGAAAGGTTTCAGGCCTTTATCGGCCGCACACTGGAGAGGGCGCGGCTCGACAACCAGGAGGCGCTCGGCAGGGCGGGTCTCGAACCGCGTTACCTTCCCGAGACCTTTGAAGAGTTCGACGAGGTCGATTTTCTCGCTCCCCTCGAGCCTGAGGGCCCCCTCGACGGCCGGAATCGGATGGTCCTTTCAGTGGCCATCGAGCGGGGCAAGGTCCAGCGCATTCTGCTCGGCTGGGTGGCGCCAGGCGATCCCGAGGATACCATGAGACGTCTCGACGAGGAAACGCTCGGGCGCGCTCTCGAAATGAACGGCGATCGCGTCGTCGCTTTCTTCGAAGAGGTACTCGGCTGAGGGCCCTCACGCTCGAGGGGGCCCTCGCGCTCGAGGGAGCCCTCACGCTCGAGGGGCTAATTCTTTTCGTCAGCCCACTGAGCCTGGAGTGTGATGATCGTATTCCGCCGCAGGACTATGACAGGGATCTCGGTTCCAGCGGGCGCCGAGCGGATCGCCACCCTCAGCGCGTCGAGCGGTTTCTTGCGGCGAATCAGGGTCGAGCCAACCGAGAGAATCAGATCGTCCGACTTGAGACCTGCCTGGTCGGCCACCGACCCCGCGTAAACACCCAACACCCGCACCGCGCCCTGCTCGTCTGCAAGGCCCAGACCCTCGACGTCCCGGAAAATGAATTCCTGGTCCACGTCGACGCCCAGCCTGCGGCGCGTCGTGCGCGATTGCGCCTGGGAGCCGAAATCGCCATCGAAGACGAGCATCTCCTTCCTGTTGGCCAGTTCCACGGCGAGAAGGAATACGGTCCGCGCGATGTCGCGCACCCGGTCGCAGGAGATCTTGTCGACCTCGTCGCCGATGTGGTGGTAGTCCTTGTGATACCCCGTGAAAAAGAAGACGCTCGGAATGCCGTTTTTCATGAAGGGCCAGTGGTAGCTTCCACCGTAAGCGCCCCTGCATTGGCGGAATTTAAGGGATCCGAGACGCTGCCCGATCTGTTCCAGCGATTTCTGGAAGACCCGGTCCTCGTCCGACTCGAGGCCGAAGACAATGACCGGCCTTCGGGGATTGCGGCCCACCATGTCGAGGTTGATCATGGCCGACGTCTGTTCGAGGGGGATGACGGGATTTTCGACATAGTGGGTTGATCCGTAGAGACCATGTTCCTCGGCGCTGAAGCAGACGAAGACGATCGTTCTCTTCACCGGGATCCTCGCGAGGGCAAAGGCCTGGGCGATCTCCATCACCGCCGACGTGCCCGAGGCGTTGTCGTCGGCGCCGTTCCAGATGCCGTCGAACTTGGTCGGTCGGCCGAGCCGGGCGGGATTGGTCTTTTCTCCATAGGATCCCACGTGGTCGAAGTGGGCGCCGATTACGATCGCCTCTTTCTCGAAAGCCGGATCGCACCCCCTGTAGAGAGCAATCACGTTGCGCGTCGCGTTCTTTTTGCTGCCGCGGGTCTTGAAGGTGAAGGATTGAAAGAAGGTGCCATCCGGGCCGCCGGTGGCGAGTCCCATCTCGCCGAAGAAATCGGCGATCCAGTCGGCGGCCATGTCGTTTCCCTTCATGCCCGCGTTGCGGCCCTTGAGCGCATTGGAGGCGAGATAGGCGATGTAGGAGTAGACATCGTCGGCATCAATGGTTTCGAGCGCCGCCTCGACGCGCCGTTCGAGGGCCGGCGGGTCGACATCTTCTGCTGGGAGAAGAAACAGGGCATGCATCGCAAGGCAGAGAGCGAAGTGCATGAAATCCTCCTGATCGGGATGAAAAGGTGCCCCGCCAGATATTAGCAAAGAGCCGCCTTCTCAACTACAGGAAAGATACCTACTGGCGCTCTGCGCCGCTACTGGCGCTCTGCGCCGCTACTGGCGCTCTGCGCCGCTACTGGCGCTCTGCGC
>CAYXGI010000010.1:0-75002 GCA_964464495.1 uncultured Phycisphaerales bacterium | reverse complement strand
CTACTGGCGCTCTGCGCCGCTACTGGCGCTCTGCGCCGCTACTGGCGCTCTGCGCCGCTATTGGCGCTCTGCGCCGCTATTGGCGCTCTGCGCCGCTATTGGCGCCGTGCGCCGCTATTGGGAGCGTCGCATTGCCGTAAACATTTTTTTATGATATGATTTTGATCATTCGCCGAGAGGTATGAGTTTTTATTCTACGATTGGGAGTCGTGTATATGCGTTTTTCGATTCTCCACATTTGGGCCCTTTCTCTTTTCTGTCTGTGGCTCGCTCCTGCTGCGCGGGCCGACGAATTCACCGGCACGGAGAGTCTCGTCTTGTCGGAGCTGACCTTTTCCAAGGTCGCAGGCTTTGACGCGATCGAGTTGAAGGACGGGGGATCGATGGCCGATGTGGGTAGCCCCGCGCTCCCCTTCAGGCAGGTCAATGTGGCCCTTCCCGAGGGTGCGTCGGTTCGGTCGGTCACGCTCCTTGACGTCGTATATCACGAGGTCGACGGTCTCTTCGACGTGGTCGCCTGCTCGAGACCGCGCCAGGTGCGCAATCCGGTTCAGGGCGATCCTTTTGCCAGAGATCGAGCGGTCTATGGAAGAGACGCGTTCTTTCCCGGCCGATGGCTCGAAGAGGGCGCCTCGTGGAATCTCGCCGGACAGTGCTTCGAGTCGTTCAATCTCTATCCCGTCCAGTACAACCCCGTCACACAACGTCTGATCGCGGCGACGTCGATCTCCTACCGGATCGACTACGAGATCGACGGCACCCGGGCGAGCCGGCCTCTCAATCTCAGTCCGCGGAGCCGCGCCCACTCTCTCAACAGGCTGCGCCGGCTGGCGGCCAATCCCGATGACGTGGCGATCCGGCAGGGAACGGGCGGCCGAGGCCGCGCCCTGCCTCCGGGCGCCTTCGATCACGTGGTCATCACCACCACGGCGTTCGAGAACGAGTTCGACGATCTCGTCGCTTTTCACACCAGGACCGGCCTCTGTTCGACAGTGGTGACCGCCGACTGGATTTATGCCAATTACTCGGGAAGCGACGATCAGGAGAAGATCCGCAACTTCGTGGCCGACGCGCACGCCACGTGGGGGAGCATCTACTTTCTCATCGGAGGCGACACGGCCCAGGTGCCTTGCAGGATCACTCATGTCTACAGCCAGGACGTGCCCAACGATACCTACTATTCCGACTACAACGGCGACTGGGTGGTCGACGTCTACGTGGGCCGTGCGTCAGTGGAATCGGCGCAGGAGATCGCCGATTTCGTCGACAAGACGATCGACTACATGGCCGATCCGCCCGCTTACTTCGGAGGAACGGTCCTGCTCCTCGGCTTCGACCTCGACAGCTCCACGCCGGGCGAAGACATGATGAACGTGATCGAGTACAGTTGGGTCCCCTCCTGGGCCAACGTGGCCCACGAATACGACAGCGAGCCGGGAACCCACGTGAGTGACAGCAGGGGCTACATCAACAGCGGAAAGAACGTGATCGCCCACTGCGACCACTGCGGATCGGACGTGATCGGCATCGGCAACGTCAACCACGGCGGCATCTTCTCCCTCTATGACGCCCGCAATTTCTCGAACGGCCCCAGGGCGGGAATCTTCTACACCCTCGGCTGCTGGCCGGGCGCCTTTGATTACAATGACTGCTGGGGCGAGGCGTTTGTGCAGAACACGGGCGGCGGCGGAACAGCGTTCGTCGGCAATTCACGCTACGGTTATTACTGCGTCGGTTCCCACAATTACTACTCGAGCAAGTACGAAAAAAGGTTCTTCAAGTGCTTCTGGGAAGATGGTAAGACCCGGGCCGGAGAGGCGCTCGGCGCGTCGAAGAACGACTTCTATCCCGGCGACGACCTCTACAAGTATTGCTTCACCGAGCTCAATCTTTTCGGCGATCCGGCGCTGGCCCTCTGGACCGCGTCCCCGACCGATCTCGCCTGCGCCCACACGCTCGCCATCGAGCCCGGTCAGCAGGACTATGTGGTCAACGTGAAAATGAGCGGTGGCCACAACTGCTGGGGGGCGATCGTCTGTGTCTGGAAGGACGGCCAGGTCTACGAAAGCGGCGCCACCGATTTTTGCGGCAATGTGACATTTTCCATCGATCCCGTCGATGGGGGCGCCATGCTCGTTACAGCCACCGTGCCCAACTGCAAGACTTATCTCGGTGAGTGCCAGGTTCAGACGGGCGCGTCGCCTGTTCCCGATATCAAGATCGACGGTCAGGACAACCACCTCTCTCTCCCGAGCACGCACGCCATCGACCTGACAGTGTCTCTCGATCCCGGAAACCAGGGAACGGCCGGTTTCGACTGGTGGATCTATGCCGAGATGAACGCGTCATACAAGTTCTGGTGGGTCTATCCCGGCACGTGGAACCTGTCGTCGTCCGCGGTCCGTGCCTGGGCGGGCCTTCTCTTTCCGGTGACCGACTACACCGTCGCCAACAGAACCCTGCCGGTGGGGGGCTACACCTTCACCTTTGCCGTCGATATCCGGAACGGCATTCTCGAGGGAACGTACAGCGACTCGATCACGCTCGATATTTATTGAGGAACGAGCGCCGGCCTGGGGCGATCTTTTCCGCTGATGAAGTTCGGCTGCTGCTATTAGTATCCCAGCTTTTCGAGGGCGCGTTTTTCCGCCTCGCTTCGGGGGGCGATCTGGCCGGCGTGGCGAGCGCCCTGCATCAGCCTTTCGAGTTCGTGCACGAACTCGTCGGCAAGGCCGGCTCGCTCGGCGGAGAGGTCGTGCTTCTCGGCCGGATCGTTGACGAGGTCGTAGAGCTCCCGCTCTCCGGTGAGACGGTTGAAGAGCAATTTGAAGCGCTGGTTGCGCACCATCCGCTTGATGTCCGGTTCCTGGTTGTTGTGGTCGGCCGCGGCCAGAACAAACCGCTCGCGTTTTGCGTCGTAATCGGGCTCCCCGCCGGCAAAGAGATCCTCCCCGTCGAACGGTCCCCCATGGGCGATTCCGAGACGGCCGAGCAGGGTGGGGACAATGTCGGCCAACATGGAGACTCCCGCCACGCGCCGTCCCGAGGCCACGCCCGGACCGCTCATGATGAGAGGCACATTGACCACCTCGTTGTAGAAGGTTCTTCCGTGGAGCAGACCGCCATGTTCGAGAAATTCCTCGCCATGATCCGCCGAGAGAACGACGAGAGTGTTTCGATCGAGGCCGCTGCTTTTCAGGTGTGCGAGGAGCCGTCCGATCTTGGTATCGAGCTGCCTGATCTCGGCATCGTAGAGATCGGAAACATGTGCGATGTCTTCTGCGGAGAGCTCGATCTCCCCCTCGCGCGCGCGAAGGAGCTGGACCGTCGTGCCGTCGGCCGGACCGCCGTAGGCTCCTGTGAATTGGCGGGCAAATTCGGCCGACGGTGTGTATGAACTGTGCACGTCGTAATAGTGGACAAAGAGAAAGAAACTCTTTGCGCCGTACCGATCGAGCCACTCGATCGCCTTGCGCGTGATCTCCTGCCCCTTGTTCTCGTCGACGCCGTCCACGTGTTCGAAGGTGAGGAAACCGCGGTCGAAACCGTGCTTGCGCTGGAGGTAGTGGGAATTCACGAAGGCTCCGGTGATGAACCGATTCTCGTCGAGGATCGAGGCGAGAGTGGCCGTGTCGGCAGGCAGAGTGCGGCTGTCGTCGACCATTCCGACCCTGTGGGGAAACCGGCCGGTGAGCATGGCGGCGTGCGAGGGGAGGGTCCACGGAGACTGGGCGACGCTGTTCTCGAAGAGGAGCCCCCGCGCGGCGAGCTCATCGATGGCGGGCGATGTGGGGCGCTCGTAGCCGTAGCACGAGAGCCTGTCGGCGCGGAGCGTGTCGATCGAGATGAGGAGCACGTTTTGCGGCCTGTCGTCGGCCGAACAGGCAGTGAACAGGCCGCCGGCGGCAGGCAGGATGCAGAGGAGAGCAATCAACGAGACAATCCCCGTACCCGAGGAATGCCGGAAGGGTGTCGTCTTCATCGCGCGTAGTAATCGATCGACCTCTCGACCGCCTCCAGGCAGACAGGACAGAAATCAGAGGTTCTCAGGGAGAACATGACGCAATCGAGGCAAGGGCGATAGAGCCCCTTGGCCTTGTAGCCGGCGCCCTCGAAGCAGCCGACCACTTCCCTGTATTTCGGGCTCTTCGGCGTGGGAATTGGGGTTCCCTTTTGAATCAGGTGTTTCCACTTGATGTTGCGCGGGTCGAGGAGAGCGGTGATGTTCGGATCGGGCGGCTCCACCCCCTCGGGATAGTAGTCGATGTAGCTCACGCTCGACGTGTAGTACTCGTCGGCGAGGCCCGTCAGCGCGTGGCCGAGTTCGTGGATCAGGACCTGGATGCTGACGGTGCTGTCGGCAGAGCAGACCGCGTAGAGGTTCTGGATTCCTCCGCCGCCCGAGCGGGGATCGTTGAAGACGAGAACGATCACGTCGTGGGGCGCGTGGGAGGCGATGTCGTAGAGGGTGTGGATCCTGGTCGTCAGCGCGTAGCGGGGCAGATCGAAGGTGTTGAAGCTCACGCCGAGGGCTGTCGTTTTCCAGGCGACCTTGCTCGGTTTTCGAGGCTGGTCCACGCTCGAGTCGTGCGACGGGGACTGGATCGACCAGACATTGAAATCGCGGCGCCGTGTCTTGAAGGGCTCGATCTCGAAGATCGCCTGGAAGGTTTTCTTTGCGTCCCTGTCGAATTTTGACATCTCCTTGCGCGTGTAGCCGTCACCGACGATGAGGAGGTCGACCTTGTCGCCCGGTTCGCCATTGACCATGATCGGCTTGCTCTTGAGATCGGGATAGGGATTGTCGCCGGCGATGAAACGCTTCTCCATGGGGATATCCTGCTTGAGGATCTCAACGAACGTTCCGTCGTGATTGCGCTTGGAGATCGTGAGGATCACAGCCTTCCTGGGCCAGGGCACGATCAGCGTGTGCTCGATGGCGCGCCACACTCCGGCGCGCGCCTCGGCAATGGTGCGCCACTCGTTGAAGAGGCCCGAGTAGCCGTTGCCGTAGATGAGCGCGCCCGACGCCTTGTCGTGCAGGGTGAAGAGATAGCTGCCGCCCATTTCGAGACCTTGGGTCAGCCTCGCCTTGGGGCCGGAGAAGTATTTTTCTTCCTTGAGCTCGTCGATGCAGGCACGCTCGAAATCGGAGCTGCCCACATGGTGGATGTCGATGCGGAGAGCCTTGTCGAGAAACCAGTCCTTGAACCGGACTGCCTCGGCGCCGGCAGGAGAAGAGCCGCCACCGGCCAGGGCGACGAGGAGGAGCAGCAAAAAGGTCACGCTTGCCATCACAGTTATCCTTGATCAGGGAGAGGAATTCGTGGGTTCTTCGTGGGTGGTGGAGACATACCTGGAGAGCGGACCGCTCAGTCCGTCGATGATCTCGCCCGACCGGACATCGACGGCGCGCAGATTGAACCCCATGACGTTGTCTGCGCCCACGATCAGACTGACACCGAAATCTCTGAGACGATCCTGATTGGACAGGGAAAAAAAATCATCCCTTCGCTGACCTTTACCGCGCAACAGGAACCGCACCAGATCGGGAATCACGATCGAGTAACGCCCCTGCTGTCCCTTGTGGAGGCCGGCGAGAAGCGCGCTCTTGACCTCGTCGTCGAGGGTCGGTTGGACAACGACGGCATCGTCCCTTCTGATCCAGGGGCAGATCCGCCTCGATACGGCCGACGCCATGCCCGGGTAGTGGGACCAGGAGGCGATCAGACTGCCCGTCGGGATGTCGATCGCCACCATGTGAAGGTAGGCCGTGTACCAGAACTTGTCCTTGAGTTTCTTGGTTCCTCGCTCCGCGTCTTCGTCGAAAATCAACTTTTCGTTTTCGCCCGCCCAGCCGATCACCACCGTGTCGGCGCTCAGGATTTCCCCGAGCCGCATGCGCGTCTTCTCATCGGTGATCTCCTTGCCGCCCTGGGGGTGTTCCCTGCTGATCAGACCGAGCAGATCGCGCTCCACCAGCTTGACCTTCGATCTGGGCCGCTTCTTGCGCGCCTTGAGAAAGGCCTCCTTCATGGAGCACCGCGGATGGGCCGAGCCGCGGATGTCGCTTTCGAGCACGATCAACCTTTCTTCTCCGCGCGCCTCGAGCTGGGCGAGAATGGCCGCCGCGCCGCGCGGCGCAGCCTCCTTGATCGAGGCGGTCTGGCAGCCGGCCGCGGCTGCGATCAGAAGAGGCGCAAGAAGAGTGACTTTCGAAGACCAGATTTTCATGACAGGAACCTCCGGGGTGCGTCCGCCTCTCAGTCAAGCAATTCGATCGGTCTCTGTCAATCGCAGGGCGCGGCGTCTGCTTATTGTTTTGACGCGCCGCCGTTGATTTGAGAAATTTCCTTTCTGCACAAAATTGTCCAGCGGTTTGAGGAAAGTGGATTGCCATGACGCCGATCGAACAATCAGGGAGGGGACGACAGGTTTTCCGCGTCCTGGGGCTTATCATCGCCGCTGCCGCATGCCTGTCGGCGTGCGGTGACAGGAGCGACGGAGATAGCGCTCCGACGGAGACCACCATGGTCCGGGTGAACTCCGGATCTCCCAGGATCTTCGTCGATGCCTGGCCATTCAAAGGGAGCTTCGTCAAGCCCAGGTCTCTGCTGATCGGGCCGACGGACGGTCAGTCATCGGAAGGTCCCGTCGAACTCGAGTTCCTGCCGCTCGCCGAAGGGGACTTCGACGAAGATGTACGCCTCGACGTCTTTGCCGTGGTCGACGGTGACGAGACACTGCTGCGCCGCTGCACGCCGTTTTTTCAAAAATCGAAATCAATCAAGGGATCAAAGGTCTTCGACGCTCTCGCCGACAGGGTGCGGATCGACCTCTCCGAGTACGCGGGGCGCCGCATCTCGATCAAATGGTTCCTGCACGACGACGGCGATCCTGTTTCGGGCGCCGTGGGAAATCTCAGGATCGGTCCGAGACCGCGCGATTCGGGATCGCACGACGCGCAGCGGGTGCACGGAGTGCGGGGAGCGAATGTTCTCTTCGTCTGTTCCGACACCCATCGCTACGACTATGCCTGCGGCGCCGAGGGGAAGCGTCTCATGCAGTGCGTCCAATCCCTCGCTGCCGAGAGCGTGGTCTACCACCATGCATCGGCGAGCGCCACGTGGACCATGCCGTCGATCGCGTCGACGCTCACCGGCCTTCACCCGCGCTACCATCGGACCGGTTTCCGGACGGGAACGGTCGACTTTGAAGATTTCGACGCCGACGCGATCCCCGACGACCAGTTCGGGTTCAAACTTGGCGACAAGGTCCGCCTTCTGTCGGTCTATCCGAGACAGCTCAAGACCGTGACCGAGTCGTTGCAGGAGGGCGGATACTTCACCGCCATGATCGCGTCCAATCCACTCTACATCCTCTCCGGCCTCTCTGCCGACGGCCAGGATGTGGTGGTCAAGAGCGGTGTCGTCCCGGGCGAGAAGGTGACGGATATCGCTCTTCGTCTCATCGACAGCCGTCCCAAGGACCGTCCCCTCTTTCTTCTCGCCCACTACATGGACGTCCACCAGTGGAATCCGTGGTACTTCAAGAAACGCTATCCCGATCTCGTGCCTGCCGAGAACCGCGATGAGTTGATTGCCGCCTACTCCGACGGTGTGCGAGACACCGACGCCGCCGTCGGCAGGCTGCTGCAGGGATGGAAGGAGAAAATCGGGTTGGCGAACAGCATGGTGGTCTTTTATTCCGACCACGGCGAGCATCTTCTCGATCCGGGACGGGCGATCACGGGCCATGGCAATAGCCAGGACGAGTCGCTCCTTCATGTCCCCCTGATCGTACGCTATCCCGAAGCAGCCGGAGTCGAGCCGGGCAATGTCGATCTTCCCGTCTCGCTTCTCGACCTGCCTGCCACCGTGCTCGACCTGGCCGGGCTCGCTCCGGACGATGAGCTCTTCCATGGACACCCACTGCCCCGTCCGGGAGCGGCGTACACGATCGGGGAGCGGTTCCTCTTCGCTGACAGCCAGCTCTACGGCGACGAGATGTCGAGCGTGCGGGCGGGACGGTTCAAGCTGGTTCTCAATTTTCAGACAAAGTCCAAGGAGCTCTTCGATCTCGAGGCCGCCGCGGGCGGCGGGGCCGAATCAGGGCATGTCGTCAGCGACGACGATCTGGCGAAGAGGCTTCACGGCGCCTACAACGACTATTGCCGCAGGGCGGAAGAAAAGACGGGCCACCTGCGCGCCGAGCGCAGCGTGGACCAGGCCGAGGCCGCGCGGGGGATGGACGCCCTGGGATACACGCGCTAGTCGGGAGTCTGTCGGACTTGGCCATCCGAAAAGGAGGGTCTCAGGTCGGAGGTGGTGAGGCTTTTTGCGGCCGACTTCAGCCTGTCCCGTTAACTCAAGCCCGACTCCAATCCAAACCAGGACAGGATGTGAAGGCCGCAAAAAGCCTCACCACCTCCGACCGCGCGGGCCTTACAGTCGAATCTCGAGTCTGCCAAACTTCTTCGATTTTGCGATCGTGACACTTCCACCTGATCGGCCCTCTTTCAAACGATACAACCTTTTCACAGTGTACGCCAGGCAGACCAGCTCCCATTCGGCATTGACTTTGGCGAGCCCTCGTAACGGAAACCGGCATAGATGCCATCGGCATGGTAGTAAATCAGCAAAGACAGCAGGGGGAAGGAGGAGCGGGCAACGACGTTCTGCCGAAATGTATTTTGAGCTCTGAGTGCGCGCATGATAGCAGATGAATGGTCGATGGCTGAGTCCGACAGAGGCTTCTAGGCTCCGTCTGTTCTCGTTGACGGTGCTCAATCTTCCACTGTCAGTGTTACTGTGGCCGTTGCGGCGGTCGGTGATTGCCACGCTGTGGTGAAGGTGAAGTACGCCATCTCAAAAGTATGGCCGACGAGCGTAGGATCATCGGGGATCGGCAGAATCCCTTCTGCCCGGCCCGATTCGTCGAGCGTGCCGGACCAGTCGGGAAAGAGGTTGGTGGTCGCCGCGGCATCGCCAACGGCGCGGCGCGCGATGCGGCTGATGTAGTGATGGCCGGCGCCGGCAGGATAGTCGATGGAGATCGTCAGGTTTTCACCGGGCGAGACCTTTCCGACCACTGTGAGAGCCGGGCCCGTGCCGAGCTGAGTTTCGATCACTGTTGATTCCCCTTCGGCCACGGTGACTTGCACGGTGCGCGCCGCGTAGCCGGGCGCCGAAAAGGTCACGGTGTGGCGTCCGGGGGGGACGAAGTGGTGAAAGCGTCCCCACGGCCCGCCGCTTCGGTGCCGGTCGCCGGCCGGATAGACGAGCCCGGCGATCTCGATGTCGGCTTCGATGGGGCGGCCCGTGACCGTTTCGGTCACATGTCCCTTGAGCGGAATCTTGCCGTCGAGGAACCACGCCACACCCGGCCAGATCCGCTGAGCTTCATCGAGCGCCGCGCTGTGGGGCGGGTGGAAAGCGTCTGCCGTTTCGACGAGAAAACAGAAGGCGCCGAGCTCGTTGAGCTGCCACTGGTAGTGTTCGCCTTCGGCGGAGGGTTTGCGAATTCGGCCTCCGTAGCCCATCCGGATCGACAGTTCAGCAGCCTGGACCATGTACCAGTCCTCGATCGTGTCGGGCATGGATGAGGGATCATTGTAGGTAAAGAGAACCTCCCGGCCATGGGAGTGAAAGTCGAGCACCTTGGCGAAACGGCGGTCGACGGCGAGAGCGAGCATGTTCCGCGTTTCCTTTTCAGAGGCGGGGAAACGTCCCCGATAGGTTTCGACATTCGGATCGGTGCTTCCGGCTGCCAGGCCGTTCCATCCGAAGGGGTAGTTGCGGTTCAGGTCGACGCCGTGGAGGCCGAAGCTTAGGGGACTGCGATTCCGGCGCCAGTAACTGTCCGCCTCGAAGACGTGGGCGTAACCATCGGGATTCCAGACCGGCGCGATCCAGATCTCGTTCTCGTCCACGATCCGGGTGATCGTCTCATCGATGCCGTACCTGCTGAGGAGCCTCTCCATGATCTGGAGGGCGAGAAGAGGCGTGACGATCTCGCGCGCATGGTGGCCGCTCACGATCAGCAGCGCAGGTTCGTCCTCGTCACGAGTGACGTTGTCCGAAATCTTCAGAGCGATCAGAGGCCGGCCTTCAACGGTGGAGCCCACGCCAAACTCGGCGCCCACGTCGACCTTCCGCGCAATCCGGGGATAGGTGTCGGCAAGAGCCTGGAGCGTGGCCGCAATCGTGTCGAAGTCCTCGTATCCGGAAGGAACTCCTCTGTCAGGGCCGCTCACGATCAGCGGATCGAGACCCATCGCTTTCAGCCGCCGCAGTCCGGACACCGAGACGATGACGCACACTGTGCGTCGTTCCGGGTTATGGCCGGCGACATCGAAGCTTTCCTTTTCCAGGAGGCTCATCAGGGCGGAGGTGTCGGCGGAGGGGATCTGCACGGTGTAGCGCACAGCGCTCCTCGCTGTTGCAGCGGACGCAAACACCGCGATGCAAAACACAAACAGAATAGCCCGCAGGACTCTGCGTTTCATGATCCGACCTGGATGTTGGTGTTCAAAAAAATGGACGTCACCCGGAGACGGGTGACCCTGGAAAATCTCTGAACGTAATATCTATTATATTATATATTAATATTGGTTAATTTCAAGTAAGTGGGGACTGGAGGTGATTCGAGGAGCCTGAGAGGTGGGTGGGTCTCCTACAGTTCGTGGAGGCGGGGGAGTGCGGTCTCGAGAATGGCGGCGAGATTTTGCGCCGCCTTGGCGGTCACGTCGAGCACCTCCGCGTGGGAGATTCCCTGATGGCTCATCCCCGCGGCCGAGTTGGCGATGCACGAGATCGCACCGGCGCGCACGCCCATCTGAGTGGCGGCGATCACCTCGGGAACGGTCGACATGCCCACGGCAGAGGCGCCGAGAGAGCGGACCATCCCGATCTCGGCCGGCGTTTCGTAGGAGGGACCTGAGAAGGCGGCGTAAATCCCGTTATGGAGCGTGTGACCCGTGTCAGCCGCGGCCTGGTCGAGGATTGCGCCCACGTCGGGATCGTAAGCGCGCGACATGTCCGGAAAACGCGGACCGAAGGCGTCGTGATGAGGGCCGGCAAGCGGATTGGCTCCCATGAGGTTGAGGTGGTCGGTGAGTCGCATGAGATCGCCCGCCTTGAGATCGGGCGACACACCGCCCGCGGCATTGGTCACGACGAGAACCTTGACACCGGAGAGCGCCAGCGCACGCGTGAGAAGGACGACCATTTCCATCGGATGTCCCTCGTAGTAATGCACGCGGCCTTGCTGAACGAGCAGAGGCGTTGACGCCAGCCGGCCACAGACGAGCTGGCCGGCGTGGCCCTCGATGCGCGCCACGGGAAATCCCTCGATCCGGTCGAAGGGCAGTGTGCGGGGGGCGTCGATCGACGCGGTCACGCCACCGAGGCCCGAACCGAGAATCATGGCCACGCGTGGTACGGGATCGAAGGTCTTCCTGATCAGTTCCGCGGTCCGGACGACCCTGTCGGCGACATCGTGGTTGGCAGATTCAGTACTCATGATAAGACCTTTCAGATCAGAATCCCGGCCAGAGCCGCCGTGGTCATCGACGCGAAGGCGCCGGCGAGCATCGCCTTGAGCCCCAGCCTGGCCAGGTCGCCGCGCCGTTCGGGCGCGATGCCGCCGATGCCGCCGATCACGATCGCGATCGAGCTGAGATTGGCAAAACCGCAGAGCGCATAGGTGCCGATGATCGTGGTCTTCGCCGACACCAGACCCTCCTCGGTCGCCTTGGCGAGTTCGCCATAGGCGATGAGTTCGTTGAGGCTGAGCTTGGTGCCGATCAGTTCACCCATGAACAGGGTGTCGCCCCCCGCAACGCCGAGGCACCACGCGAGGGGCGCAAACACCCAGCCGAAGATCATGGCGAGAGAGAGCGATGTCTCCCCGGTGAAGACATCACCGGCGATCAATTCGATCCCCTGCCCGACGTAACCGAGCAGCCAGTTGATCATGGCCAGAAGGGCCACGAAGGCGAGCAGCATGGCGGCCACGTTGAGCGCCAGCTTCAGACCCATGGCCGCGCCCGATGCGGCGGCATCGACCACGTTCTGCGAGTCGCGTTCCATCTTGACCTTGATCGAACCGAGCGTCTTGCTCTCCTCCCTCTCGGGGAACATGATCTTGGCGATCATCAGCGCCGCGGGCGCGCTCATCACCGATGCGGTGAGGAGATGGCCCGCATCGATCCCGAAGGAGACGTAGAGAATAAACACCGATCCCGCGATCGTGGCGAATCCGCCCGTCATGACCGCGGCCAGCTCGGAAAGGGTCAGGTCCTTGACGTAGGGCCGGATCAGGAGGGGGGACTCTGTCTGTCCCACGAAGATGTTTCCCGCTGCCGAGAGGGTCTCGGCCCCGCTCGTGCCCATCGTCTTCTGCATGACGAAGGCGAGGGAGCGCACGATGAGCTGCATCACGCCGAGGTGATAGAGCACGGCCATGAGCGACGAAAAGAAGATGATCGTCGAAAGGCACTGGAAAGCGAGATTGGGTCCGATGATGGTCGTGCTCGCATCGACGCCCGGTTCGGGGCAGAGGATTCCGAAGACGAAATGGGCGCCCGCCCAGGTGAACTCGAGGCACATGTCCGACGCGGCACGCGCCTTGTCGAATATGTTCTGGCCGATGGCGGTCTTGAGCATGAAGAGCCCGAAGAAGAGCTGGAGGCCGAGCCCCCAGAGGATGATCCTGACCTTGATCTTTCTCCTCTCGCTCGACAGACCGAAGGCGATCAGTAGAATGACCGCGATCCCGATGAGCCCGTGAAAACGCTCCACTCCGGTCCCTCCTCTTCGTATGCACTGGTCTATGAACACTCTTTGGTCTTGCTGCGGAGAACCGCCCGAATGGCGTCACGTTAAAGGGCGGTGAAAAAAAAAGCAAATGGGAAAAGTGGGTGGAAATCAATGAACCGAGCCGCCATAATCATCGCTTTTCACACAAACCCAAAATGGCCCGGAGAGACTCACGGCCCGGAGGAAAGCAATGGAGCGCACCTTTATCATCGTCAAACCTGACGCCGTCACCCGGGGGCTGATCGGCAAGATCATCGGCATGTTCGAGGACGAGGGGCTGAAAATTCTCGGCATGCGGATGCTCCACATGACCAAGACCGAGGCCCAAGGGTTCTACCACGTCCACAAGGAACGGCCCTTTTTTGATTCCCTCACCGATTTCATATCCTCCGCACCGATCGTTGCTGTCGCCCTCGAGGGTCCGGACGCGATCAGCCGCGTGCGGGAGATCATGGGCGCCACCGATCCCAAGGAGGCGGCCAAGGGAACGATCCGCAAACTCTACGCCCTCGACAAGGAGAAGAACTCGTGCCACGGATCGGACTCGGTTGAATCGATGTTGACAGAGGTTCCCTATTTCTTCAGGGATCTCGACCTGTGCGACTACAGTCGGGTGACGGCGACCAAGGAGGACGAGAAGTACGATCCCCTGCCGCCCCTTCAATAACAGCGGGACGCGCAACGACTGAACCAATCATCACGGAGGGCCGTTGAGGCCCTCCGTTACATTACGTAATCCTCGGCGCGCACGGCGCTCCGCCAAAAAAAGCTACCCTTCAGATCGTTTTAAGCGATTTCACGATTGCCCCAATTTGCAGAAAGGAGTAAAAATCCGTTTTGCCAATAGGGCCGATTTTTGATGGTCAGAACTGAAAGGAAATCAACGGTGGACAAGAACATCGAGCCACTCCTCTCTCCGCGATCGATCGCCGTGGTGGGGGCTTCGAGCCGTCCCGGAACTGTGGGTAATTCGCTCTTTCTCAACCTCCTGAATGGCGGTTTTCAGGGGGCGGTTTACCCTGTCAATCCCAAGGCCAAGTTCATCAACAGCGTGCGGACCTATCCGTCCTTAAGCGCCATCGACGACGACGTCGACATGGCGGCGCTCGTGATTCCGCCGCAGTACATTCCGGACACGATCGTGGAGGCGGGCGAGAAGGGGATCAAGGCGCTCCTCGTCATCTCGGCCGGGTTCAAGGAGGTCGGCCCCGAGGGAGCGGCTCTCGAGGAGACGGTCAAGACGCTCGTCGCCCGGTACAACATTCCGCTCGTGGGACCGAACTGCCTCGGAATCATCAATACCGATTCCGAAGTGTCCATGAACGCCAGCTTCGCTCTCAAGATCCCCAAGCGGGGAAACCTTGGTTTCATCTCCCAGTCGGGCGCCATCTGCACGGCGGTTCTCGACTATGCCGACGTGCACAATCTCGGCTTCTCCAAGTTCGTCAGCTTCGGCAACAAGGCGGACGTGAACGAGGTCGACCTCCTGCGCTACATGGGCGACGACCCGCAGACCAAGGTGATCTGCATGTATCTCGAGGATATTTCGAACGGCCGCGAGTTCGTCAACGTCTGCCGCGAGATTTTCTGGGACAAGAAGAAGCCGATCCTGGCCATCAAGGCGGGGCGCTCGGCCGAAGGGGCCCGTGCGGCGTCGTCCCATACAGGCTCCCTGGCCGGTTCGGACGCGGTCTACGAGGCGCAGCTCCTTCAGAGCGGCGTACAGCGGGTGAACAAGATCGAGGAACTCTTCGACCTGGCCGAGGCCTACTCCAACGTGCCCATGCCGCGCGGCCGGAACGTGGCCATCATCACCAATGCGGGCGGCCCCGGCATCCTGGCCACCGATGCGGCGGTCAAGGCGGGGCTCAAGCTCGCTGAATTTTCGGAAAAGACCAAAACCGCTCTCCGCAAGCACCTTCCTCCCACGGCGTCGGTGGGCAATCCGGTCGATGTGATCGGAGACGCCACCAGCAAGCGTTACGAGGCTGCCTGCAACCTCGTGGTCAAGGCCGCTCACGTGGATGCCCTCGTGGTGATCCTCACCCCGCAGTCGATGACCGACATCGTGGGGTGCGCCCAGGCGATTCACCGCGTGATCGAGGAGACCGACAAGCCGGTGATCTGCTCTTTTATGGGCGGCAGCCACATCGCCGCCGGCGTGCGCTATCTCAAGGAGAACGGGATCCCCAACTACATCTTCCCCGAGGAGGCGATGCACACCCTCGGCGAGATGTGCCGCTTCGCCGAGATCCTCACCGTGCCCGACAGAGTGTTCCGGGAATTCAGCGTTGATCGCGACGCGGCCGAGGCGTTCGTGATGCAGAAGCTCGAGAGCGTGGAGACGGCGTACCTGACGCAGTTCGAGGCGAGCCGGCTTCTCGGCTTTTACGGATTTCCCCTTCTGCAGAGCCGGCTCGCGACGGACGAGGAGTCGCTCGCCTCGATCGTGAAGACGCTCAAACCGCTCTTTGCCATGAAGATCATGAGCGAGGACGTGATTCACAAGTGGGACGTGGGCGGTGTGGTTCTCAACGTGCCCGCCGAGGAAACAGCCGCAGCGTTCCAGAAGATTATCGCCAACGTCAAGAGCCACGTGCCCGAGGCGAGGATCCAGGGGATTCTCGTGGAGGAGATGGCGCAAAAGGGTGTGGAATGCATCCTGGGCGCGAACCGCGATCCCATGTTCGGCCCCCTGTGCATGTTCGGTCTCGGCGGCACCATGGTGGAAGTGATGAAGGATGTGACCTTCCGCCTGGCGCCGATGTGGAAGGCGAGCGCCGAGCGCATGATCCGCCAGATCAAGGGTTTCAAGATCCTCGAGGGAGTGCGCGGCAAACCGCCAGTCGATCTCAACGCGATCGAGGAGTGCCTGCTGCGCCTTTCGCAGCTCACCTCCGAGATCCGCGAGATCGTGGAGCTCGACATCAATCCGCTCATCGCCCACACCGAGGGGTGCGTGGTGGCTGACTCGCGCATCCTGCTGCGCCGGCGCAAGGACAAGGAGTATCCCGAGATCAAGGGCGATCAGTGAGAGACGCCGAGCGCGGATCTGTCGCTTCCCGGCCCGCGTCGGCCGAGAGAGAGGGGTTTTTGGTTCTCGGCCTGGCGGCGTTCTTCTTCTCCCTCTTCAGTCTGGCCGGGAAAGCGGTTTCGGCTGACATTTCTTCGTCCCAGATGATTCTCGTTCGATCGCTCTTCATGGTGCCTGTTCTGGCTCTCTGGGCGAAGCGAAAGGGCCATCCCTTGATAGGGAAGCGGAAGTTTTTCCTCTTTCTCAGGGGGCTTCTGGGCACGGCGTCTCTTTTCGCCTTTTTCTACGCGCTCAAGAGACTGCCGCTTGCCGATACGGTTCTGATTTTCCAGGTCCACCCCCTCATCGTGGCTGCACTGGCGCCCCTTTTTCTCAAGGAGCCGAATCGGCCTCTTCACTGGTTGTTTCTGGGGATCTCCGTGGTCGGGGTGGTTCTCGTGGTGGGGCCGACCGGCGAGGGTACGTGGGACGGCCGGCTCTCAGCGTTCATCTGCTGTATTCTGGCCAGCTTCACCTATATCCTCGTCCGCTTCCTGCGGCGCACGGAGGCGACGTTGACCATTGCGCTGACCTTTCCGGCCGTGTCGCTCCTCGTCTTCGGGCCGGCTTTTGCCCTCGCCCTTCCGGGATTCGAGTGGGTGGCTCCCTCGACGGTCGACTGGCTCTACCTGATCGCCATGTCTGCGGCAGCCGCCTTAGGCCAGGTGCTGATGACCCTCGGTCTCGGCAAGGTGCCTGCTGCGCGCGGCACGGGTCTCTCCAACCTTCAGGTCGCCTTTGCTTTACTCTACGGAATCCTCTTCTTCGGCGAGCTCCCCGGATGGGTCACCCTGGCGGGAGCGGTCCTGATCGTGCTTTCTTGTGGGCGGGTCACCAAAATTGCATTTCAGCCCTAAGTCCTTATTTTGTTGAAAACAAAATAAGGACTTAGGGCTGAAATGCAATTTTGGTGACCCGCCCGCTTCTAACGGCGTTTGTCTCTCTCCTGTGCGTCGACCACGGCGAGGGCCGCCATCTTGACGATATCGCTCGGATCATCGCGGCGCTGGAGCACGTGGGCCGCCTCGCGTACGCCGATCAGGATGGGGCCGATCACCGCGGCGCCGCCCAGTTCGTCGAGAAGCTTGTAAGCGATGTTGCCCGAGTCGAGGTCGGGGAAGATGAGAATGTTGGCTGCCTGCTGCAGCTTGGAGAAGGGATAGCGCTCCCTGAGAACATCGCCGTCGAGGGCGGTCGAAACCTGCATCTCGCCGTCGACGATCAGGTCGGGACGCTGCTCCTTCACGATCTGCGCGGCGCGCGCCATCTTCTGCGCATCGGGGAACCGCGAGGAGCCGAAGTTCGAGTGGGAGAGCATGGCGATCCGCGGCTCGAGCCCGAACTCCTTGGCCTTCTCGGCGGCGAGAACCGCGATGTCGGCCAGAACCTCGGCGCTCGGATCGACGTTCATGGTGGTGTCCGCGCAGAAAATCAGCTGGTGCTTCCAGATCAGCAGGTAGATGCCCGCGATGCGCTTGCCCGGAGTTTCTGAGCCGATCACATCGAGAACAGGCTGTGCGGCATTGGCGTAGTAGGTGGTCACGCCGCCCACGAAGCAGTCAGCGTCCTTCTTGTGAACCATCATGGCCGCGTAGTAGAAGCGGTTCTTCATGAGCTGGCGCGCCTCCCTGCGCGTCACCCCCTTGCGCGTTCTCAAGGCGACCAGCTCATCCATGTAATCGTCGAATTTGGGAAGGGCGCGCACGTCGTGGACCTCGATGTCGTCCATGCCGGTCAGCCCGAGCTCCTTGATCCGCGCCTCGATCTTGTCCCTGTTTCCGACGAGGATCGGCGTGCCGATCCCTTCCTCGATGATGGTGTGGCAGGCGCGCAGCACCTTGCGGCTCTGTCCCTCGGGGAAGACGATTCTCTTCGGCCCGCGGCGCGCCCTGTTGATGATCGACCGGACCACCTGGCGCGCGCGGCCGAGCCGGCTCTCGAGCTTTTCCTTGTACTCCTCGAGGTCGAACTCGATGCGCGCCACTCCTGTTTTCATGGCAGCCTCAGCCACGGCGGGCGCTTCCCAGAGCAGCACGCGCGGGTCGAAGGGCTTGGGGATGATGTATTCCCTTCCGAATTGGAGCGCGTCCACACCGTAGGCGTGGCAGACCTCGTCGGGCACGTCCTCGCGCGCCAGGGCGGCGAGCGATTTGACCGCGGCGATCTTCATTTCCTGGTTGATCGCCTTGGCCCGGCAGTCGAGCGCGCCGCGAAAGATGAAGGGAAACCCGAGCACGTTGTTGACCTGGTTGGGATAGTCGGACCGGCCCGTTGCCATGATCACGTCGTCGCGCACGGCGACGGCGTCCTCGTAGGTGATTTCGGGATCGGGATTGGCCATGGCGAAGATGATCGGATCGCGCGCCATCGAACGGACCATGTCCTGGGTGACGGCGTCCTTGACCGACACACCCACGAAGACGTCGGCGCCCTCCATGGCGTCGGCCAGCGTGCGCCGCTCCGTGTCGAGGGCGAAGCGTTCCTTGTACTTGTTCATCCCCGCCGTGCGGCCCTTGTAGATCACGCCCTTGCTGTCGCACATCATCGTGTTCTCGCGCCGCACGCCGAGATCGACGAAGAGCTCGGCGCACGCGATGCCCGCCGCGCCGGCGCCGTTGTAGACGACTTTCAGCTCGTCGATCTTCTTGTCGACCAGGGTGAGAGCATTGAGAAGCGCCGCGCCCGAGATGATCGCCGTCCCGTGCTGGTCGTCATGGAAGACGGGGATGTTCATAGTCTCCTTGAGTGTCTCCTCGATCTCGAAGCACTCGGGCGCCTTGATGTCCTCGAGGTTGATCCCGCCGAAAGTCGGTTCGAGGAGCTGGACCGTGCGGATGATCTCTTTCGGGTCCTTGGTGTCGAGCTCGATATCGAAGACGTCGACGTCGGCGAACCGCTTGAAGAGAACCCCCTTGCCTTCCATGACCGGCTTGGCGCCGAGCGGGCCGATGTCGCCGAGGCCGAGCACTGCGGTTCCGTTGGACACGACACCCACGAGATTTCCCTTGGCCGTGTAGAGGAAGGCGTCCTCGGGATTCCGCTCGATTTCACGGCACGGTTCAGCCACACCGGGCGTGTAAGCGAGGGAGAGGTCGCGCTGGGTGGTGCACGGCTTGGTGGCAACGACCTCGATCTTCCCGTAACGGTCCCTTGAGTGGTAATCGAGCGCTTCTCGTTTTTTTACCATTCTTCCTGTACTCCTGCAAATAAAGAGGTTCGGCAGCGTCTGGCAACCTGGCGATTCGAGTCCCTTCCGGGAGTCCAAAAAGACCGGACTCTATCCCCGTGCAATTGAACATCAAGTAAAAATCCGGATCGAGAAGAATTCTTTTTTTTGAGTGCCGCGCGCCGGGCGGGAGGGACATTTTGTCCTTGAAAAGGACAAGCCTCTTTTGTTCTCTCCAGAGCTCTCGACATGTGCCGGTCAGACGGCGATCGGGCGCTTTCCCGACCCGAGTCCGGCTGTTCTTGTTCTGCAATTTTCATCTGTAATCTGGAGTCGACGAATGACGCAGCCCCAACTCAGGGTGATGCTCCTCACCGCTCTCTGCCTCGCCGTTCTCTTCGCGGGGGGGGCGCGGGCGCAGACCGATCAGGAACTCAGAACGCTCATCGAGGCGGCCGGCGACAGGGCGGGCAATTCCAACGCCGACTCGGTCAAGGTTTTCGACCGCACCGACATCGACGTGGAAGCGTCGGGCCTGTCTCACATCAGGAACCACACGCTGACCAAGGTTCTCAGCGAGGCGGGTTGCGGCGCGCTCGGCGCTCTGCGCTTCGACTACGATCCCGCCACCAACTTTATCGAGATGAGAAAGCTCCGCATCGTGCGCGCCGCGGGCCGGATCGAGGAGCTCGACGGCAACGACTTTGTCGACGCGGTCCAGCCGGCCCACGCCATCTACTGGGGCATGCGCATGAAGATCTTCTCCCTGCCGAGGCTCGAGGTCGGCGACGCCGTCGAGGTCGAGACCTACAAGAAGGGTTTTCTCATCGCCTATCTCGGTGATTCCGACGCTGGCGATGACGAACGCTACATCCCGCCGATGCGCACCCACTATTACGACATGATCCTCTTCGAGGAGGCGGTTCCGATCAAGGAGAAGACCTACACGGTGCACACCGTGAGGTCCCGTCCCCTCAGCTACGAGGTCTACAACGGCGAGTGCGCCTGCCATGTCACCTTCGACGACGAGAAGAACCACTACACATGGTCGAAGCGCGACATCCCCGCCGTGCGCGCCGAGCCGCGCGCGCCCGACAACTGGGACTACGTGACCAAGGTGGTCATGGCCACCGTGTCGACGTGGGAGGAGAAATCGCGCTGGTTCGACGGGGCGAACAAGGACCAGTTCGAGGCGAACGACGCGATCCGCGCCAAGGTGGCCGAGATCACCAGGGAGTGCGCCGACGACGACGAGAAGTCGACCCTCCTTTTGCGCTGGGTGGCGGCCAACATCCGCTACTCGGGACTGAGCATGGGCGAGGGCGAGGGGTACACCCTTCATCCGGGATGGATGATCTTCGAGGAGCGCGCCGGGGTCTGCAAGGACATCGCCGGCATGCTGATCACCATGATGCGCGCCGCGGGGATCGACACCTACCCGGCGATGACCATGGCGGGCGCGCGCGTCGAGCGGATCGCCGCCGACCAGTTCAACCACTGCGTGGTGGCGCGCGCCATGCCCGACGGCACCTTCAAGATGTACGATCCGACCTGGTGCCCGCTCACCATGGACGACTGGTCGCTGGCCGAGGCCGAGCAGCATTACGTGGTCGGCACTCCCGAGGGCGAGACACTCGCGGCGATCCAGTACCATCCTCCCGAGGACTGCCTGATCCGCATCGATTCCTCGGCCACCCTCAACGCCGAGGGCGATCTCGAAGGCACGATGCGTTTCGAGGGACGGGGATATAACGACACGTGGCTTCGCCGGCAACTGGCGAGCTACAACAACCGGCGTGCCGTCCGGCCCGCTCTCGAATCGTGGCTCCTGAAGGTCTCGCCCCGCGCCGAGCTCGTCGACCTCGAAGAAGGCGACTACCGCGATCTGACGCGGCCGATCCACTTCACCGTCACCTATCGCATCCCCCGATTCGGTCTTGTTTACGACAACAAGATCGATCTCCAGTCGCCCGCGGTGCAGGTTCTGGTGAACCAGCTCGTTCGGGCCGAGAGCGCCACCCACACGCCGGAACGCACGCAGCCTCTGTTTCTCTACCTGGCCGCGCGCCACGTGGTGGACGAAAAAATCGTTCTGCCCGCTGGATACAGCCTCGATCATGCCGCCGCGGCGCGCTCCATGGACAACGTGGCCTCCGACCTCACGACCGTTGTGAGCACCGAAGACGGTTCACTCCACGTTGCCTGCTCCATGGCGCTCAAGAAGCGAAACACGCCGCCAGACGCGTATGCGGGCCTCTTCGATGTGATGAAAAACCTCAGAGCCTTCCGGGACGAGACGATCACCCTGACCCAATGATCTAGAAGGAGACTGTTCGATGAAGACGCTTTCCATAAAACGAGTCTTGATGGTGATCGTGGCGGTGATCGCGGTCGAGGCCGTGGCAGCCTCCGCCCTTTTTGCAGCGGGCGCGGCGCGCGCCGACGTGGACGAAGAGGAGATCCTGAACCTGATCCGCAACGCACCAGCCGCGGCCGATGTTCCTCTCGACGACTATGTCCTTCTCCTCGATGATCTGATGATCACCCTCCACGACGATGGCCGTGTGGAGCGGCGCCGACATCGGCTGATCAAGGTCATGAACGAGTGGGCCCAGGACAACATCTGCGATCCGCGTATCGCGTGGGACACGCGCACCCAGGACCTGGTTGTGCACCGGCTCCGGACCTTCATGAACGACGGCGCCGTTGTCGAACGGATCACGGGGATGGACAAGGACCACAATCTTTCCCAGGTCTCACCCGATGCGCTCGAGCTCTGCGCCGACTACCTTCACCATCAGGAGACAGTGGCCACCTTTCTGGGGATCGAGTTCGGCTGTGTGGTTGAATTCGATTATTCCATTGTCGACAAGACACCCCGCGGCCGGGGGCTCTCGGAAATCGAGTTTCTTCAAGGCGAAGCGCTCGCTCTTCAGCGCCGGTTGGTCGTGCTTCTCCCCGCAGGCGCGGGTGCTGAATGGGGGTCCTTCAATGGTGCTCCCGAGTGTGTGCAGCAGACGCAGGACAACGGATCCCGTCTCATGTGCTGGACCCTGTCCAACGTGTCCGGCGAGCGGCTCAACACCGACTGCGCCGGCAAGGGGGATTTCGTTCCCTGTGCGGTGATCAACGCCTGGCTCGACAAGGATGCGGGGCCACTCGGGTGGTACAACGCTTTTGGCAAAGAACTCGAAAGCGCGGCCGAACAGAGTGGTGATCTCGATCGGAAGGCCGCCGAGATCGTCGACGGCGCCGAGGGCAACGACCGGTTTCACAAGCTCCACGAGTTCGCCCGCAAGGCAATCCGTCAGGTACGCTACCCGTCCCTCCTCTTCGGAGAGCCCGCCCGGCCCGCGGCGCGTGTCTTCGACAGCGCCTACGCGAGTCAGAAAGACCATGTCGTCCTGCTCTGGGCGCTCTGCCGCGCGGCGGGCATCAAGTCGTGGCCCATGCTCGTCTCCGACTTCAATGTCAACGGCGGCATGGGGACAGCGAGCGCCATGACCGATGTTCGACTCATCGTGGTTCTCGACGACGGGCGCTATCTGGTCGATCCGGCCGCGCCCCTGACCGACGATCTTGCCATGAACACACCCTCCGATCGGATCTTCACCCCGCCCAAGACATCGAAGGCATTCAACATCCTTCCCGTGCGGGTCACGGTGACCGGCCATCTCACCCTTGCCGACGACCTCTCCTTGACAGGCGACATCAAGGTCCGCCAGTCAGGCCCCTGCAGTCCCTATCTGTCGCTCGCCGGTCCTGCAAGCGATCGGGAATCGTACCTCGCCGACGTGGCGTCGCGGATCGCACCTGGTGGAAAGGTCGCCGGTCACCGGATCCTCGATCTGGCGCGTCATCAGACCACATACTCCCTGACGGTGAAGGCCGATTCGATCGATCCGACACCCAACGGAAACATCCTGCTCCAGTTGATCGACCCGATCAATCTTGTGCGCTCCGCCCTGCCCGCCATCGCCGACCGGCCGCCGTCGACGCGCACTTCGCCCGTGAGTGTCGACCACCCGATCAATGTCTATGCCAAGTTGAAGATCGATGTGGCCGCGGGTTGCAGGGTGGCGTCCCTCCCCCGGGAGCAGCAAGTGGTCAACGGTCTCGGAACGACGGTGTTCAAGTGGAGTCTCGACGGACGCACCATCGATTGCGAGATCACCGTCGATCTCGGCAAGGGGCTGATCGGACCGCAAGACTATCCAGACCTGAGAAGGCTTTTGTTGCCGGCCGCGGACGCGAACTCCTTTCTGATTGTGCTGCGCAAGGAGGGATAAGAGAGCTCGGGGAGGGCAAGAGAGCCCGAGGAGGGCAAGAGAGTCATGGAATTCGAACGAATCCATCGCGAGGCATTCGCCGTCGATTCCCACGTGGACACCGCCATGCGCTGCCGCGACGAGAGCTTCGACTTCGTGGCGCGGAACAGCTCGGGGCACATCGATCTTCCCCGCATGCGCGACGGGAGGCTCGACGCCCTGGTCATGGCAGTCTACATGGGTGCTCCGGCGGCCGGTGAGGAAGACCGGCTCGTCGACGAAGCCCTCTTTCGCATCAACTGGATCCGTTCCCTGACGGAGCAGAATCCCGAAGAGCTCGCGCTCGCCCTCACTGCAGACGACATGCGCCAGGCCTTTGGCGCGGGCCGAGCAGCGCTCATGATCGGCATCGAGGGGGGGCATATCATCAATGGAAGCCTCGACCTGCTGAGAAAGTACCACAGCCTCGGGGCGCGCGTTCTGACTCTCACCCATGTCTTTCATCACGATTGGGCCGATTCGGCCGGATTCGACGAACCGCTCCCAGACCGCCATGGCGGGCTGTCACCCTTTGGACGCGAGGTGATCGGGGAGCTGAATCGGCTCGGTATCCTCGTCGACCTCTCCCACTCATCGGACAAGACATTTCACGACGTCCTCCAGATCTCACGCGCTCCCATGGCAGCGACCCATTCGGGCTGTCGGGCGCTCTGCGACCACCGGCGGAACCTCAGCGATGAGATGATCGCCGCCCTGGCAGCGAAGGGCGGCGTGATCCAGATTCCCTTCTATCCCACGTTCATCGACCCGGACGCGCCGCGCAAGGTGCAGGCGGCGGAAGCGGAACGCGAACCGCTGATCGCCGAGGCGCGAAAAGCCAACGCAGAGGGGAGCGACCAACTCGCCCGCGAGATCGCGCGGATCGAGAAACTCCTCCCGCCCGAGGGCACACAGCTCGCGCTTCTTCTCGATCACATCGACCACGCGATCGGCCTCGTAGGCGCCCACCATGTCGGTCTCGGCTCTGACTGGGACGGCATCCCACGCACCGTGGATGGCGTCGAGGACTGCACCGGGCTTCCCAATGTGACGCGCGGACTGCTCGAACGGGGCCATGACGAAAGCGTTGTGCGCAAGGTCCTGGGTGAGAACTTCCTCCGCGTGCTAGACGCACAAGCCTCTTAGCGATTCAGTCAGATTCCTATTTTTTTGGCGACACTTTTCGCCGCGTCTTGCGGCGCGCCTTGGGCTGCTTGCCCGGCGAGGCCGACACCATGCCGCTTTTCAGGGCGAGCTTCTTCAGTTCGTCGGGCGATGCCGGCGGGCAGCGGAAGAGGTCGAGTTGCGCGGCTCCCTGTTCGGTCCAGAGATCGACGCCTGTACCGATCTTTGAGTTGGACGCCCGGGCGCGTTGCACCAGGGTTGTGGTCCCGGGAGCGAGCACGCCGTCGATCACGATCTTTCCCTGCAGGTCGAGTGTCTTGGGCACGGGGGAGATGTTTCCTTTCGATCCCCCGAGAGGAGTGGCGTTGAAGAGGATGTGGAACGGAATCCGGCTCACTTCCTTCAGCGGCAGGCAATCTTCCCACGGGCCCGGCTCCTCGATCAGGGTGCGTCCGAGCAGGATGACGTTGATTCCCAGGTCGGCCAGCGCCCAGGCGCCGGCCTTGGCAAAGCCGCCGGTGCCGAGGATCAGCGCCCGCTGTCCGGCGCGCGTTCCGAGCCGGTCGGCCACGGTGCTGATCGCCTTGAGATCGGTGTTGGCCCCGCGCCAGACTCCCTCGTTGAGGTAGAGGGTGTTGACCGATTTTGTGTAGTGCGCTTCCTCGTCGAGATCGTCGGCGAGGCCCGCGGCCGCCACCTTGTGGGGGATGGTGACGCTCGCGCCGGCGAGACCGAGCCCTTTGAGCAGATCGAACGTTTCTTGCGGCCTCTGTGTGACAGCGGGCAGGTAGCAGGCGTTGAAGGATTGCTTTCTGAAGAGCGTGTTGTATACGAAATAGCCGGGCGATCCGAGAATCGACGCGCCTCCAAGGAGAACAAAGAACGGAGCCTGGTCGTCGAGAGGCAGTCCGAGGAGACGGGCGGTCGATACATCGGGCATGTCGTCGAGGGGAGCGCTCGCCTTGCTCGCCGCGAAGTAGGTCCAGGCGCTGTTGAACCGGTCGTAGAGCGCCCGGCTGAGCAATCCCACCGGTCCACTCCCCACGAGAACGGCTGGACGATCTTTGGGCGCCCTGCCGAATGCGGCGAGGTCGGCCGTGTCGTCGAGCGGCACGGCGAGCTTGATCGCGTCTCCCTGGGCGCGCGTCAGGAGCGAGAAGGCTCCCTGGATTTCATGGGTGCCTGCCTCGTCGCCGAGATGGAGAGATCTGAGGATCTTTGTTCTCGTGCCGCGCGCCGTGGACAGGATCTTCTGGTACGACGATTCAGGGAGGTCGGCCTCGATGTCGACCCACCCCACGCCATGGGCGCAGGCGGCCTCGAGGCGGCTGAGCCTCTCTTCCTCGGGACCGTGGAAAAAACCATGGTCTTTTCGCCGCCTGCAGGTGGCGATGATCTTCTTCGGGTTGCCGGGGATGAAATCGAAGCTGGACGGTCTTCGTCCAAGAGCGTCGAGACGGATCTCCTGGAGCGGGTAGATCTCGTTCTGCTTCAGACGGCGCTTGAGTGCTGCGAGGTTCTTTTCAATTCCCGTGATGCAAAGCATTGGTACTTCATCCTCTATGAGAATCGATATCGGACGCCCTCACCATGGATTCAAAAGAGGCTCGTCTGGCACGGGCCGCCATGCGCCTCATGGAAAGGAGACCGCCATCTGTCCCCTTTCGGCTTTTTTGAGGTTTAATCCTTAGTTGAGAAATTTCACCGTGTTCGGCCGCAATCGGAGCTTTCGTTAAATCTTATCGCAGGGCGTTTGCAAAGAGGTTTCTTGCGATCAGAGTAGCCAGGCCAGAACGCCGATGATGATGAACTGGGCGTCGACGATCAGCTCGAACCGGATGCCGCGGGAGAGCGACGCTTTCTTGTAGTGAAAAAAGGCGCACGCTGCCGAGTAGGCGGCGGTCACACCGAGGGCGGCGAAATGGGGCGACAGCCTGCCCGAAAGACCGTGCGTGGCGATCAGAATCGCCAGGGCCAGAAAGCCTCCCACGAGCAGCCATCCCGTTGCGGTTTTTCCGAAGATGAGGGGCAGGGTTTCGTTACCCACGAGGCGATCCCCCTCGATGTCCTTGACGTCGAAGATCAGGCACCGGATGAAGACGATGAGGAAGACAAAGAGGAAGGCGCCCGCCACGGGCAGGCTGGCCACGCTCTTTTCAGCGAGGCTGGGAAGGAGAACAGTGACCGTGGCCCATGCGGCCGCCGAGCCGAGATCCTTGGATCCCGGGATTTCGCGCACCTTCCGGATGTGGAGCGCCTCGCCCAGCTTGCCCGGAAAGATGCGCACGTTGTAACCGATCCCGGCAACGAGCGATCCGCCCATGAGCAGGGCGGGAAGCAGGCCGAAAGATCCGGCAAGGGCGAGTGCTCCAAGCGCGGCGGCGATCGAGAAAGGGAGCAGGATTGGAGCGAGCCGGGTGAAATCCTTCATGCGGAGGGGATTGTTGATCTCAGCCGCGGCCCGGTCGGTGAAACGATTGAGAATGTGCATCGACACGACATAGAGGAAAGCGAGCAGCAGATAGCTCGGCCGCGGTTTTATCTGGAGAAAGCGCAGCGCCACATAGGCCATGGCGGCGCTTCCGGCACCGAGATAGAGATAGGTGTGCACGCCGATCCTGAAAGGAAAGTAGAGCAGCCGCCGCAGGGCCGAACGGGTCTGGGAGATATCGTTGATTCTTTCAACGACGGCCTGAAACACCCAGTGGGGGGTCGATGCACCGGCGGTGACGCCGATCGATTTGAAATCGCGGATCGCCTCGGGCAGGAGCTCGTTTTCCGTTTCGATGTGAAAGGTCGAAATCCCCGCGTTGCGGGCGATGTCGGCGAGACGGACCGTGTTGGCGCTGTGCTGGCCGCCGACGACGATCATGGCATCGACCTGCTCAGACAGGGCGCGCACCTCGTTCTGGCGGTCCTCGGTGGCGCTGCAGATCGTGTTGCGGACCACCGCATCGGGGTAGAGCGCTTTCACCGCGGCCTCGATCGCCTCGAAACGCACCGTGCTCTGCGTGGTCTGAGCCACGAGGCAGACCTTCTTCAGGGGCCGCAGGGCGCCGACCTCGTCCGGCGCGCTCACCACATGGCCCCGGCCCTCGGCGTGGCCGAGGAGACCGATGACCTCGGCGTGATTCCGGTCGCCGGCGATGATCGTGTCGAAGCCCTGCCGGCTGTACTTGGCCACGATCTTCTGAGCGCGCGCCACATGGGGACAGGTCATGTCGCAGACCGAGATCCCTTCGCCGTTGCACGAGCGGCGCACCTCGGGCGTGACTCCATGGGCGCGGATGAAGAGGCTCCCCGTCTCGACCTCCGATGGATCGGACACGACGCGCACGTTGCGTGTCTTGAGCATCTCCACGGCCTGGTCGTTGTGGACGAGCGGGCCGAGAGTGTAGATCCCCTCGGTCGACCGATGGGTGGCGTCGATCACGGCGTTCATGGCGCGGCGTACACCCATGCAGAAGCCGGCGGTCCTGGCGAGAATGACTTTCATGGACTTCTATTTAGAGTCTGGCGCACACCGGTTCAACCGGCGTGAGCCAAATTAGAAAAATAATAGTCGCTCCGGCTCGACCGAAATCGTAAATACTCTTCTGAGAAACAAGTGCGATTTTATTGAGTCTGGAACTGCGATGAGACACAAAATTCTTCCGGTGAGCCTTGGTTTGGCCCTGCTCGTTGTCGCCCTCCTGGGGTTCTACGCCACGTCCTGTTCGGGTTCGCGGCCGGCTGAGGCGAACGTGTTACTCGTGGTGGTCGACACGCTGCGAGCAGACCGTCTCGGGTGCTACGGCAACACGAGCGGCATGACGCCCCGCATGGATGCGCTCGCCACCGAGGGCGTACTTTTCCGAAACGCCTATGCGCACGCACCGTGGACCCTCGCGTCCTTCGCGTCCCTTCTCACCTCGACCTATCCGGTTCAGCACAAGGCGGGCGGATGGGTGGGCAAATTTCTCAAGCTTCGGAGCGAAGCGTACACGGTGGGGGAGTGCTTTCAGGCAGCGGGGAGCCGTACCGCGTCGATCGTGAACGTCGATTTCCTTACCGAAAATTTCAACATGCACAAGGGATTCGACACGGTCGATCACGAGGTGGGCGTCAACAACCATCTCACACGTACGGCGGCGCGCACCACGGACAGCGCCCTGCGCTGGATCGACGGGCGAGAAGAAAAATCTTTTTTCCTGATGGTTCACTACTTCGATCCACACCTCGTGTACGAGCCGCCGGCCGAGTACCGCGCCCGATTCGCACTCGACGGCGACAAGAAGACCAACGACGTCATCTTCGGCGAGGTGAAGGACATCGTGGCCTTTCGCCAGGGGAGGCTCGAACTGGGCCCGCAGAAGATCAAGCGCCTCGAGGGCCTGCACAATGGCGAAGTGGCCTTTACCGATCGCGAACTGGGTCGCCTCCTTGAAGGGCTCGCGCAGCGAGGGCTCGACAAGAACACGATCGTGGTGCTCACCTCCGATCATGGCGAGGAGTTCAACGATCACGGTGGATTCGAGCACGGCCACACCCTCTACGACGAGCTTCTCCGCGTCCCCCTGATCGTGCGCTGGCCGGGGCGCATTCCGTCTGGTGTGGCAGTGGACGCCACGGTGCGTCTCATCGACGTGGCGCCCACGGTGTGCGGCCTCGCGGGCGTCGAAGGGGGAGACGACTTTCAGGGCCTCGACCTCTCGCCCCTGTGGCAGCCCGGCGCAACGCCCAGCGACCGGCCCGTCTTTGCCGAGGGCTACTTCTGGTCGCCCGAAGAACGCTTCATGCGGATCGCCGACGGGAAGAAGACGATCGTCTACACCGCTTCAAAGAAGGTGGAAGTCTTCGATATCGAGAACGATCCCCACGAAAAGGTCGATCTCGCCCCACGCGACAAGGCTCTGGCCGGGAGGCTCATGAGAGATCTCTCCCTGTCGCGTACCGCCATGGAGATCGACGCGGGCGCTGCCGAACCGGCACATATCACCGACGAGATGCGGGAGAGGATGAAGAAGCTCGGCTACACGCGGTAGGGATCAGTCCTCTTTCAGTTTTCCCATCCGGCTCACGCCGGCGGCGCCCACGGCGCCGGCCAGAAGGGCCAGCATGCAGCGGACACAGAGCATTCCGTCACCCTCCTTGTCGCCGGGCAGCCGGTTGGGCGCGGTCGCGATGGCGATGTCCTTCTTGGCCTCGCCCGACGAGTCGAGCACTTCGGCGCCCATGGCGTAATCCTTGATCGGCCAGAGAACCCAGAAGGAACCGAGAATCAGTCCGATCAGGAAGGCGAGTGTCTGCGACCGGCAGCGTTCGAGCATGAACGCCATGAGCCTCGAGAAAACCACGAGACCCAGAGCGCACCCAAGCCCCAGCGTGGAAATGAAGATGATCGCATCCATGGTCGGATCGTGAGTGAGCTGCTTGATGTGGGAGAGGGTAGGCTGGTAGAGCCCGAGGACGAGGAGACAGAAGGAGCCCGATACACCGGGCAGGATCATGGCCGAGATGGCGAGCACACCGCCGAGAAGAACGACCATGAAGCCTGGCTCTCCGGTGCCGCCTCCCACGTCGCAGAGGGAAATCCACACGGTGAGCGCCGCACCGGGCAACACCCAGAAGAGCTGGGCGGGTCCCCGTTTTTCCATCATCTTGAAGGGGACGGCGATCGACGGGATGATAAGCCCCACGAAGAAGGCGAGCGTTTCGCTCGGATGGTTGCTGAGCAGGTAGCCCATGAGCCACGCGCAGGTTACCACGGAGATCACCGCGCCCACGCCTATGAGGATCAGGAAGGTGGCGTCCGTCCGTTTCCACTCGTCAGCCAGCGCGCGCTTGGACGCGGCTGAGAAGGGACTCTTCAGCGCCCCGAGGAAGGTCTTGACGAGGGTGAGATCGAGAGACTTGATCGCCTGAACCAGACGGTCGAAAATTCCCAGAATCAGGGCGAAGGTACCGCCGCTCACACCGGGAATGATGTTGGCGATCCCGATGAGAAATCCTTTGACGAGGGTGATGATGTACTTCAAGAGAGTCTCCGTCCAACAGCCTCCGGGATCAGTGAGAAGAGTCTCATACCCCAAAGATGGTGTGGAAGTCCAGGCCCGATGAATTTTTACAGAATTCGCATCTCGATTCAAAAGGACCGAAAATCAACAAATTCCGTGCTATTATCCCTATCGGCATCCGCCATAAAGTCTATTCACCCAAAATCAGCATATGCCTCTTCAACGTGCCGAACGATCCAGCCAGCGATGGACGACCGGACCGGCGCCTCGGGCCAGTTCGTGTTGAGCCTGGTCGAGGATATTGAGGTCCAGCTCTAAACGTGATAGACTCTTGACATGGAATTCTTCCGCGCCAGCGACGTTTTCGATCTCTACATCGATTGGCAACGGCGGCTGGCGCGGGAGATTCCATTTTTGCAGAAGATTCTCACCGATGGGGGCGCCCGTTCCGTGGCTGATGTTGCCTGCGGAAGCGGCCAGCACGCCATCGCCCTCGCAAAGCTCGGTTTTCGGGTGACGGGAATCGATCCGGACAGGAGCCTGCTCGATCGGGCGCGCGCGGCGGCACGTGCCGAAGAGGTCGAGGTCAAGTGGATCGAGGCGTCCTTTTCCGATCTGGAGCGCCATGTGGCCCGAAAGGGACAGCGCTTCGACGCCATCGTGTGCGTCGGCAATTCGCTCGCCCTCGTCGACGGGGACGAACTGCCCCGCGCTCTGTCGAACCTCGCGGGCCTTCTGTCTCCCGGCGGCGTGCTCGTGCTCCACACGATCAATTTTCCCATGCTGGCTGCGAGAGATGAAGATCCCTGGGGGCCGGTCCGCTGCCTGGCCGATGGGTCTCTTCTCCTCAAGGGATTCGTACCGCGGGGCGCTGAACCGTGGGACGTGATCTTTGTCTCCTTGTTGCACGATGAACGCAAGGGATGGACGCGCAAAACACACCGCTTTCGGCTCTTTCCGCACGCCACTGGGGCGATCGAGAAGGGAGGACTTCGGGCGGGTCTGGAAATGGCCGGGCTCTTCGGAGGATTCTGCGGGGAGCGGCCTGACGCCGAGGGGGCGGCCGATCTCGTCTATGTTTTCAAGGCCATCAGGCGCCCATCGACGCCAGGGCGCCCTTGATCAGCGCCTCGAGATCCTCCTCGTCGGGATGGTCCGCCAGCGCCCGCGCCGCGGCGTCGCGCGCCTGGTTATGTGAGAATCCCAGGGTGACGAGGGCGGCGAGCAGGTCCTGACCGACCGATACGGAATGGGCCGTGCCAGCGACCGCCTCTGCTCCGGCAGCGATCCCCATCTCTTCGACCTTGCCCTTGAGCTCGAGCACGATTCTCTTGGCGGTTTTTGCGCCGACGCCCTTGGCTTTCTGGAAGATGAGATGTCTCTCCGACACGACCGCCTCGATGATCTCGGCCGGTGTGTTGCCCGAGAGGATGACGAGGGCGATCGCCCCTCCTATGCCGGCCACGGAGGTGAGCTTCCAGAAGACTTCCCGTTCGAAGAGCGATTCGAAACCGTAGAGTTTCAGGTTCTCGTCGCGAACGGTGAGATGGGAGTAGAGAGTGACCTCACCGCTGTCGGGCAGGTTGTCGAGAGTGCGCGCCGGCACATCGAGGCAGAAAGCCACGCCCCCGGTGCGGAGCACGACGGAGGTGGCGTCCTTCCTGAGGACTTCGCCGGTGATCGAATCGAGCATCGCGCCCTATACCTTGAGAGACAGGCCGTAATCGGCGAGTTTCTTGCGGATCTCGTTGAGCGATGTCTGGCCGAAATTTTTCTGGCTCATGAGTATCTGTTCGCTCGTTGCCGCCAGATGGCCAAGGGTCTGAACGCTGAGCGCCCCGAGACAGCTCCGCGAACGGACCGACAGGTCGAGATCGGAGATCGGCTTGGTGAGGATCAGGTCGTTGACCGCGCTCGTTTCTTCCGGGTCGGGAAGAGCGGGCAGCTCTTCGCCATCCGCGGTGATCATGCCGAGGCGCAAGCCCTTGGACGAGAGGATCTCCTTGATTTCCATGAGCGATGTTTCGCCGAAATTCTTGAAGGCGAGGAGCTCTGCCTCGGTCCTCTTGATCAAATCGCCCAGGGTCTGGATGTTCATTTTGGCGAGGCAGTTCCGGCTTCTGACGGAGAGCTCGAAGTCGGAGACGGGAATCTTGAGGATCTGGCTCTGCTTGTCCTCTTTGCGCTCCTTCTCCTCGTCGTAGTACATTCTCAGGCTCGCCCTGGCATCCTCGAGGTACTTCCGCGCCCGGCTGTCCTCGGGGTAGTAGGTGACCACCGTTTCGAAGCACTGGACCGCCTCGTCGTACTGTTCGCGATCTTCGTGAAGGACTCCGAGATTCATCACGGCGGCAACATTGGGAACGCCCTTTGTGATCGCCCGGGTGTACAAGTCGATCGCCTCGTCGTCGTCGTTTTCCAGGTCTGAGCGGAGAGCGAGACGGAAGAGGGAGGGACTGTGATGGGCCACCTTGTCGAGCACCTCCTGATAGAGCCGCTTGGCCGCTTCATATTCTCCCTCGCGCTCCAGCGCACGGCCTTTGAGATAGAGGGTCTCCGGATTGTTCGGATATTTCTGCTCGATGATCTCGAGTTCGCGCAGAAATGCATCCACATCGCCTTCAGCCTCGAGGGCGCGGCAGAGAAGAATGTGGTATTCGGGAACCTCGGGGACGCGGTCGTGGATTTTTCTGAGCAGGGAGACCGCCTTGACTTCCCGGTTGGTTTCCAGGTAGATGCGCGCCAGGAGGCATCCCACGATCGGAGTCTGGTCGAGGCGCTCGAGTTCTCTCTCGGCCCGTTCGTAATGGCCGAGCAGGGCGAGGCCCATGGCATGTTTCTGGTTGTAGTCGCTATCCGACTCGGTCAGCTGCTCGCGAACGAATCTGTCGAATTTGTCCCATGACTCGGGATTCGCATAGACCGCGTTTCTCAGCTCGTTGATATCCTCGAGAGTGTTCGGTCCCCTGTTCAAGGCGCTGATCGCGGCATGACCGTGATCGAGTTCGTCTATCTGGGGCTCGTCCGCAACCATGGCACCGTTTTTCGTGGCAGTGTCGCCGATATCAGGATTCAAAATGGACTCCTTGTTCATTACAATACCGTCTTCTTGCTGCGCGTCGAGACGCTTCTTGTTACGCTTTGAAACGCCGCGGGGCGCTCGATCCGCTCGATGTGGCGCATCAGCCGAATTCGGGCGCAGTACAAAAGTCAAAGACTAACAAAAAAAGGACAGAAATCAACCCCCCCAAAAACGCAGTAAACCAAAGGTGCGCCCGCGGCGCCTTCGCAGGGGGGCGAGACGAGGTCCGGGGACGGAGACGATCATGGACAAGGATGAAAACTGTCTCTTTTGCAAGATCGCGTCTGGAGAGATCCCGACAACGAAACTCTTTGAAAATGAGAGGGTTGTGTCATTCAAGGACATCAACCCGTCCGCGCCCTTTCATATTCTCGTCGTCCCGAGGCGTCACATCGCGACCCTCAACGATCTCGGCGACGCCGAGAGGGATCTGGTGGGCGACATGATTCTCACCGGTCGCCGGCTGGCGGTCGATGCCGGTCTTGCAGACTCCGGCTACCGGATGATCATGAACTGTAACAGCGATGGCGGACAGGAGGTGTTTCATATCCACCTGCACGTCATCGGC
Organism: uncultured Phycisphaerales bacterium; assembly: GCA_964464495.1. Taxonomy (GTDB): domain Bacteria; phylum Planctomycetota; class B15-G4; order B15-G4; family CAYZWU01; genus CAZUHB01. The sequence goes on along the minus strand of CAYXGI010000010.1, from coordinate 40,864 downwards.
GGCCGTCCCCTGGGCGGGCTTGTCGAGAAGAAGAAATGAACACACGATTCTGAGAGGAATTTTCCATGCCGATTTGTCCGCAATGCCGCGAAGAATACGAAGACGGAGTTTCCCAGTGTTTTGACTGCGGCGTATCGCTTGTCGAGTCTTTCGATGACATTCCATCCACTGGCGAAGGGCCTGGTAAGGTGGTTTTTCCGGCCGGCTCCGAGGAGGAACTCAAGGGGATGGAGGCCTGCCTCAAGCAGTGGCAGATTCCCTACTCTCTCGCCAGCAACGAACCGAACGTCGACATCGACGGACTCGGCCTGGTCGTGCCGCCCCCGTACGGGGACAAGGCGGCCCAGATGCTCCTCGCTCATGCGAAACTGGCGCAGAAGGGCGGAAGCTGTGCGTCAGCAGGCTGTTGTGGGACCGCCGAGGCCGCTACCGAGGAGTCGGAGCTGCTCAAGCAATCGCTCGGCGCGCTGGCCCGGAAGGGCGAGTCGGTGATGGACGAGCTGATCGAGCTCGTCGTCAAGGGCGATGCGGCTGTCCAACGGCGTGCGGCGCTGGCGCTGAGCTACATGGGCCGCAAGGGCATTCAGGCGATCGTCAAGCTGATGAAGGTCGCTCTCGAAAAGGAGCAGATCGAAACGGTCACCGTCCTTCTCACCGTTCTGCGCCAGACCGAGTTCGTCATCGAAGAGTGGCAGGAGTTTCTGCCTTATCTGCAGCACGACGTGGTTGTGAGAACCAAGGCGCTCGAAGTCATCGGCCATCTTGGCGATATCGACGCCTTCGATCGCGTCCTGCCCCTCCTCTCAGACGCGGAGCCGGCGGTGCGCGACGAGGCGGACAATACCCTCTGTCTTCTCAGTGACGAGGATATGGGATTCGAAAGCGACGCTCCCCTTGAGGAGCGGACGCGCTGCATCGAGATGTGGAAGGAGTGGTGGGGGCACCACTCCAGGAGTTGACCCGAATCGGGTAAGCAAAGGAGCGGAATGGACAAATTCATCGTTCACGGGGGGCGGGCTCTCGAAGGTTCTGTTCGGGTGAGTGGCGCCAAGAATGCCGTGCTTCCGATCATGGCGGCGGCACTTCTCACTGACGAGGATGTGGTGGTTCGCAATGTGCCCGACTTGCGCGACGTGCGCACCATGGCCGACGTGCTCCGCGAGCTGGGTATGACCGTTGATTTCGACGGCGATGAGGTCCGGATCAAGGCCAATGATGAATCGTGCTGCACGGCGCCCTACGAGCTGGTGAGCACCATGAGGGCTTCGATCTGCGTGCTCGGCCCACTTCTGGCCAAGCGGGGCGCGGCCAGGGTGTCGATGCCCGGCGGGTGCGTGCTCGGCGTGAGACCGATCGATCTCCACATCAAGGGCCTCGCCAGTCTCGGTGCGAAACTCGAGGTGCGCCGGGGATACGTGGAGGCGAGTCAGGTTCGGCTCCGGGGTGCGGAAGTCTTTTTAGGGTCGACCTTTGGGAGTACCGTCCTGGGGACGGCCAATGTGATGATGGCCGCGGTCCTGGCCGAGGGACGCACAGTCATCGAGAACGCCGCCATGGAGCCGGAGCTCGACGATCTTGCCCGTTTTCTCATCGCCATGGGCGCACGAATTCAGGGCACGGGAACGCACCGGCTCGTGATCGAGGGTGTCAAGGAACTCCACGGCTGCGACTACACCGTGATTCCCGACAGGATCGAAGCGGGAACATTCCTGATCGCCGGCGCACTCGTGGGCCGACAGGTCGACGTGGTCGGCGCTGAGCCCGATCACATGATGGCCTTTCTCCACATCATGAACACGGCCGGCGTACCAGTGGAGAAGATCGGATCGACGCTGCGCGTGAAGGCTGGGAACAAGTTTTTACCCACTGATATATCCACCCATTCTTTTCCCGGTTTTCCCACCGATCTGCAGGCCCAGACCATGGTGCTCATGACATTGGCCGATGGCATATCCATTGTTACGGAAAGGATTTATCCCGATCGATTTATCCATGTGGCCGAGCTGAACCGGCTTGGCGCCGAGATCCGCAAGGAGGGGAATCAGGCGATAATTCACGGGGTCAAGGCGCTTTCGGGCGCCCAGGTCATGGCGTCCGATCTCCGAGCGAGCGCTGCGCTTGTCCTGGCCGGACTCGTGGCCGACGGCGAGACCGAGATTCATCGCGTCTACCACATCGACAGGGGCTACGAGGGCATCGATCGGAAACTCAACAATCTCGGTGCACGCATCGAGCGGGTCTGAGCGACGAAAAGGGCCAAAAAAAGGGCCCGAACTCGATGCCAATTCGAGAGGTCCTTTCTTGTCAAGCGTCATGGCGTATGGTATAAGACCCGGTTCCATGATTCTGGCCGGGATCGACGGACAGGTCTCGCGCCGCGAGTGTTGACTGTTAGGAAATAGCGACTTAACAGCCCTTTTACTGAGAGGTCGCCCTCAGGGGCGTGCGATTTTTTTTCGCCCGCCGCGGTCGGACGAGACGGAAACTTTCATGTTCGAGTCGATATCAGGATCCCTGCAAAAAGTCTTCGAGAAGTTCAGCGGCCGCAAACGGCTGACCGCCGAGAACATCAAGGAGGGTCTGCGCGAGATCCGAACCGCCCTGCTCGAGGCGGACGTCAACTTCAAGGTTGCCAAGGATCTCATCAAAAAGGTCTCTGCCAAGGCAGATGGCGAGGAACTCATCCAGTCGGTGACTGCCGGCCAGATGATCGTCAAGATCTTCCAGGACGAGCTCACCGAGCTGATGGGGCCCGAAGGTGTGGGGATCGGTTTCGCGCCTGCTCCTCCCACGATCATCGCTCTTGCGGGACTCCAGGGGTCCGGTAAGACCACGACATGCGCCAAGCTCGCCAATCTCATGAAAAAGAAGGGGCGCAATCCGCTCCTCGTGGCAGCCGACATCCAGCGGCCCGCGGCCGTGGAACAGCTCAAGATCCTCGGTCAGCAGCTCGACGTCCCCGTCTATCACGAGGATGGCCTGCCACCGACGCTCATTTGTGCCAATGCCGTCAGCTTCGCGCGCGCCAAGGGGCGCGACGTGGTGATTCTCGACACGGCCGGCCGCCTCCACATCGATGAGCCCCTCATGCAGGAGCTCGCCGAGATCACGCGCGTCACCAAACCCCACGAGATCATTCTCGTCTGTGACGCAATGACCGGTCAGGACGCGGTGAACTCGGCCAAGGAGTTCAACGACCGACTCGAACTCACGGGCCTGATCCTCACCAAGCTCGACGGCGACTCGCGCGGCGGCGCGGCGATCTCGATCAAGGCGGTGACGGGCAAGCCGATCAAGTTCGTGGGCATGGGCGAGAAGGTCGATCAGTTCGAGGAATTCCATCCCGACCGGATGGCGTCGCGCGTTCTCGGTATGGGCGATGTGGTCAGCCTCGTGGAGCAAGCGCGCGAGGTGATCGACGAGGAGACAGCCGAGGAGCAGGCCAAGAAGCTCTTTCGGGCTGAATTCACCTTCGAGGACTTTCTCTTCCAGCTCCAGGGGATCCGCAAGATGGGGCCGCTCAAGGGGCTTCTCGAAAAGTTGCCGGGCGGAATGGGAGGGCAGTTCGCCGATGCCGGTGTCGACGAGTCGGGGCTCGGCAAGGTGGAGGCGATCATCCACTCGATGACGCTCGAGGAACGCCTCCGGCCCGACATCTTCAACATGAGCCGCAAGCGGCGCATCGCGCGCGGGGCGGGTGTTACCGTGCCCGACGTGAACGACCTGATCAAGCAGTTCGGCCAGATGCAGCAGATGATGAAGAAGATGGGCTCAGGCATGATGGGCAAGATGGCCAAGGCCGTCATGCCCGGCATGAAGGGGATGGCGCGCCACAAGGAAGAAACACTCGGCCAGCTCAGTGCGAGCGGCAAGTTGAAAAATATTTCGAAGGATGCGAGAAAACGCAAGGACAAGCGAAAGAAAGAGCGCAAACGCAGAAAACAATCGCGTTCGCGCAGGTAGATCTCTGATTGAGAAAGGAGTTTATCTTGGCAGTCAAAATTCGGTGCAAGAGGATGGGTCGTCGAAACCGGCCTTTTTACAGGATTTCGGTGATGGACGTGCGCACGCGGCGCGACGGCCGTTCGATCGAGGACATCGGCACCTACAATGTCTTGGAAAAGAATGACGAGCAGAAATACGACCTCAACATCGACCGCCTCAAGTACTGGCTCAGCGTTGGCGCCAAGCCGAGCGAGACCGTGGCGTCGATCATCAAGAAGCTGGGAATCAAGTAAGTCATGGCAGTCAGCACGGCCACGAACAAGTCGCGATTGAAGTCCTGTCTCGCCAAGATGGAAAAGAAGTACGGCGTGACCAAGATGATCGGCGGGAGCGCATCGCTCGAGCAGTGCCTCTTCCTGATCATCCGCGAGGGTTGGGATTTCAAGAAAGCGTCCAAATCTGTGCGTACCCTCGAAGCGGACTTCATCGACTGGAACGAGGTCCGCGTGTCGACGGTGGGCGAACTCGTCGAGAAACTCGCTCCCCTCAAATGCGCCGATATGGAAGACCGCATGGTGCGCGTGAAGGAGTTTCTCAATGTCGTGATGAACGAGTTCTGCATTCTCGACAACGACATGTTCAAACCGATGGAATACGAACCTCTCCGCCGCTTCATGATGGGATCGGCCGCTATCGGAAAAGCCAACGCCTGCATCATTCTCCAGTGCCACATGGCCGAGCAGGACAAGAAGGGCCTCTCCGACAAGGAAAAGGAGAAGTTCTTCGTGATCGCTCCCGAAAGCATGCGCGTCGGCATCAGACTCGGCGTCATCAAGAAAACGCAGTCGATCAATGCGGCGCGTTCTGAATTCTTGAAGATGGTGTCGTTTTCAGAGGGTCTTCGATTTCAGAATCTCATGGTCCGTCACGGCGAGAAGATCTGTTTTTCGAAGAACCCGAACTGCGCCGACTGTTTTCTGAACGATCTCTGCGATTTCTTCAAGAGCCGCTAGCGGCCAGGATCTCTTTTCAGTCGCTCTGTTGGAGAGGGAATAGAGTTGCAGATCGACGCGTCACTCATGCCCATCATCCTGGCATCGGCGTCACCGAGGCGTCGTGATATCCTCGGCGCACTGGGAATTGACTTCGAGATCCGGCCGGCAACGATCGACGAGCCCGATCCGGCCGGCCTGGGCGAACCGAGCACCGCGGCCAGGAAACTGGCGTGCTGGAAGGCGCGGCACGTGGCCCGGTCTCTGGCAGCGGGAACAGTGATCGGATCGGATACGATTGTCGCAGTGGGGGAGACGATCTTAGGGAAGCCCGAGTCGGCCGATGACGCACGCCGGATACTCTCCTTCCTGAGCGGCAAGGTTCAGGATGTGATTTCCGGCCTCTGTATCGTCCACAAGCCATCGGGCATCGAACTGTCCGGATCGGACACGACCAGGATCTACACGAAACAGATGACGCTCGATGAGATCGATGCCTATGTGGCCACGGGCGAGTGCTTCGGAAAAGCAGGCGCCTATGCGATACAGGAGACGGGAGACCGGTTCGTGGACCGGATCGAGGGATCGTTTGACAATGTGGTCGGCTTTCCGACCGAGCTGTTCCTCCAGACAATCGAAGAGCTGGGCCGCAAGGTCAACGGCCAGTGACCGGCTGCGGGGATTTGGAGAGCCTGATGTTTCGCCAAAAAATCAGATCTTGCTCATGCTTGTTCTGCCCTGTTGTGGGGGGAGCGGTTCTTGCGACGATTCTCGTTCTGATGGCCGGGTGCAATGGCAACGGACGCCCAACGGACGAGTCCGATCGGTCCCTGGAGAACACGATCGCCGTCGAGATGGGAGGGCGCAAAGTGGTTCTCGAACTGGCCCTCACGCCCTTCGAGCGCGCCCGCGGATTGATGTACCGCGATCATCTCGACGAGGACCGGGGCATGCTGTTCGTTTACCCCGAACGACGAGCCCTCAGCTTCTGGATGAAGAACTCCTGGATACCGCTCTCGATCGCCTTCGTCCGTGACGACGGCACGATCATCAACATCCACGAGATGAGCCCTCTGCTCGAGAGTGTGAGCTACAAGTCGAACGAACCCTGCCGCTACGCGATCGAAATGAACCAGGGCTGGTTTGAAAAACATGGGCTCGGCGCGGGTGGCAAATTGTTGTTACCTTCTGGAATCAAAGAGCTTAATGTCCAATGATTCCTATCTTTTTACCGTAACATGACCTGTTGATTTTCAAATCGATGGTGTTAGAATAACCTGTTTATGGACAGTGTCGAAAAGTGACGTCACTAGAGAACCGACGCCTTGACGGCTGCCCCAAGACACGCGGCCGGCCAGGAGGACAGCGAGAATGAAAAAGAAGATTCATCCCAAGTATGTTGACTGTGTCGTGACCTGCGGTTGCGGGAACAGCTTCGAGACCCGATCCACGCGCGAGAAGATCAACGTGGAAATCTGCTCCGACTGCCATCCTTTCTACACGGGCAAGCAGAAGTTCGTCGATACAGCGGGCCGCGTCGAGAAATTCCTCAGAAAGTACAAGCTCCAGAACACCAAGGAAGAATAGATCTCACAGAGATCGGCGGCGCGCGCCCCGACTCGCTCGGCGCTTTGGTGTGTGTTGCGCTTCAGGAGTCTCCATCCCGAGATGTTCGATAAACTCAAAGAACTCTGCGAACGCTACGAGGTCCTGGAGAAGAATATCCAGGACCCGGCGTTTATCGCCAACAATGCCGAATACGCCCGGGCCCTCAAGGAGATGGGTTCCCTCACGCGCAAGGTGAACAAGTACCGGGAGTACGAAAGCGTTCTCCAGCAGATCGCCGAGGCCAAGGAGATCATCGCCGAGGAGACCGATCGCGATATGATCGATCTCGCCACCGAGGAGATGGCCGAGCACAGTTCGAGGCAAGAGGTTCTTTTCGAGGAAATCAAGGGAATGATGCTCGCTGACGACTCGTTCGCGGGCAAGGACCTGATCGTCGAGATCCGCGCCGGCACGGGCGGCGACGAGGCGAGTCTCTTCTCGGGCGACCTCTTCAAGATTTATCAGAAATTCGCCGAGTCGCACAAGCTCAAGATCGAGATCCTCTCCAGTTCCGGGAGCGAAGTGGGGGGATTCAAGGAGTTGATCTTTTCTGTTTCGGGCGGTGATGCCTGGGATCTCCTCCGCTTCGAGAGCGGCGGGCATCGCGTCCAGCGCGTGCCGGTGACCGAATCGCAAGGGCGCATTCATACCTCGGCGGCGACCGTGGCTGTTCTGCCCGAAGTCGAGGAGGTCGAGATCGATCTCAAGGACGCCGACCTCAAGGTCGACACCTTCTGCGCCAGCGGCCCGGGCGGCCAGAACGTGAACAAGGTGGCCACGGCGATCCGCATCACCCACCTGCCCACGGGGCTGGTTGTACAGTGCCAGGACGAATCGTCGCAGCACAAGAACCGCGCCAAGGCGTTCCGGATCTTGAAAGCCCGCCTCTTCGACATCGAGGAGACCAAGCGGAACGCGGAGCGCTCCGAGGAGCGGCGCAGCCAGATCGGATCGGGCGACCGCAACATGCGGATCAGGACCTATAACTTTCCACAGAACAGAGTCACCGACCACCGGATCAAATCGAGCTACTCGCTCGAGGTGGTGCTCTCAGGCAACCTCGATGCTCTCATTGCCGATCTCAAAGGCTGGGAGATCGAGGAAAAGATCAAAAACCTTTGAGAAAGGGCTTTTGGCTTGCCTCGATCTTTACAACCCTTACAATTTTGCATCAACCGAAGTGGCCTCACGCCCGTTTGACGGCAGATTGTCCCAAAAATTAATTGGAGGATGATCCTCGATGGTTTCAGACCCTGACAAGAATTTGAACAGTGACGACGAGATGGAGAGTGGTTTCGGACAGGACGGAACCTACCAGGAGGAACTGGCAGACCTCGGCGATGAGACCGCGCGCGACGCCGAAGAGATGGACGCCATCGATGAGGCTGTCGATGAAGCACCCGCCGAAGTCAAGATGTCCAACGAGGACAAGATGGGCGTGACCGAAGGGGTCATGGTCAAGTACTGCATCTTCTGCAAGGAGACCATCCTGGCTGATGCGTCGGTTTGCAAGTACTGCGGCCACACCGTCCACGTCTTCGAGGGCGGCGTGTTCAAGCAGCTCTGGTGGTTCTTCTGGGCCGGCATCATCTGTTTTCTCGGCAGCCTGCTTCCCTTCTCGGCTGGCGAAGGTCAAGCGCTCGTTCCGGCCTATCACACCTTTGCGGGTGCATTCTACCTGCTCTTCTCGGTCTTCATGATCTTTGCCATGTCCTTCAGCATCTACGCCAAGCGGCTCAAGATGGGACCGGTCTTTCTCATGTTCATCCCTGCCATTCACTGCTGGTGGATGGTGGTGGGAGCCGTGGGGAATGTGGTCACCAACAAGGTCTGGGCCACGGTCGCTGATTTGGGCAGGGTCATCATCGACAGAGCATCGCTCTCGGCCGAAGCACTGGCCGCCGTGCTGGCTGAAGAGGACGCAATGGTGGCGTGGCACGAGTTCTTCTACAAGTACAAGGCTCTCAACGCGCTCACCGCCGAGATCGGTTCGGGCACGATCCTGCTGCTCGTCGGCTCCACGATCGTGGCTCTGACCTTTGTCTTGTCCCTCTTCTCCGCGATTTCGGGAGGCGGCAAGTCGAAGAACGCTCCCAAGGCCAAGAGGGGACGCGGGAGAGGACGGTAAGCGCTCCGGTTAGGCCGACCGGTTTTCGGGTCGCGCCTGGTCGAGTTCATGAATCGTTGATCACAGGGTCCGCCCTTGCGAGGCGGGCTCTGTTCGTTTGTTGAGAAGGAATGAGCATGTGGACTGTCGAGAAGCTTCTGCGTGAGGCGGGGCCCTACTTGAAACGCAAGGGGGTCGACTCGGCGCGGCTCGAGGCCGAACTCCTTCTCGCCTGCGCGCTGTCGGTCGACAGGGTCGATCTCTTTCTGCGATTCGACAAACCCCTGCGGAGCGAGGAGGTCGACGCCTTTCGCGCGCTCGTCATGAGGCGGATCAACGGGGAGCCGACCGCCTACATCAGGGGGGTGCGTGAGTTTTTCTCTCTCGACTTCGAGGTAACGCCCGCTGTTCTGATTCCCCGGCCCGAAACGGAGGAATTCGTGCAGGCGGCACTCGATGCCGCCCGTGGCAGAAGTCAGCCTGCGGCCGATGGCGCGTTCCTGTGTGCGGATATCGGAACCGGTTCTGGGTGCGTGGCCGTGACTCTTGCTGTCCTGGAAGAGAATCTCTCTCTCCTAGCGACCGATCTTTCAGCCGATGCGCTCATCGTGGCTGAACGGAACGCCCGACGCCATGGCGTGGCGGAGAGAATCACCTTCCTCGCCGGCCACATGGTCGAGCCGCTGTCGGCCTTTCTCGCTGAGAGCGGTCTGCCGGAGAGGCGTTTCGATCTCATCACCTGCAATCCGCCCTATATCGATCCCGAGGGAACTCTTCCCGTTGATGACAGTGTGCGGCGTTACGAGCCGCAAAGCGCTCTATTCACTCCAGCGGGCGATCCGCTCTGCTATTACAGGGAGATTCTCGAACAGGCGGAGACCATTCTGCAGCCGAAGGGCGAGATCCTTTTCGAGGTTGCCGCGGGAATGGCCGAAGAGGTCGCTGATCTCGGCCGATCGATCGGTTTCGGGCTGACGTGCCGCAGGAAGGATCTTGCCGGAGTCTGGCGCGTTGTTGGATTCACCAGGCCCGATTAGGCAGTCATGAGGAAATGTAACCCTTGGAGGCCAGCGGCGTCAGTATGACTCATCCCGTTGCCGGCGGCGGCTGATATACCGTGCGAGAACATCGGCTGACCTGTCATCCATCTCGGTGAAAAAGATCCCGATTTCCCACTTGAGCCGTGAATTGGTTTTGACGACCGGGTCGCAACGGACCACTGCTCCATGGCTCTTGAAAGAATAGTAGTCCACTTCTTCCTGGGGAAGGGCCGGAAGCCTGATGGTGAGAACGACCTGGGTCATTTCGGGGATGAGCGTATGGGTGGTGCAGCAGAGGCCGTTCTTGCTGATATTCTTGAGAACGGCTTCTTCGCAATCGTTGATTCTCACAGCGGAGAGCGGACTCTGCGTGTGGACACGTTCTGCTTGACGGCGCTGTTTTGTCCTGGTTTGAATGGTCATGCTGGTTTCCAGTTGCTATTGGTCTCGTCAGTGTCCAAGCCCTCGGGGCTCCGGCTTCTTTGGTTTTTCTGGATACCTATTCATCGGCTTTCGGGAACCCCGCAGTTAACGCCTTTTTTTCAGACCCGTGTAAAAAGTCCAATTCCCTTCGAATGGCCAATTCGAATGAAGGGCACAAAGAGAAGATTCGGTGCTTTGGGGCCGCACCTTTTCTTCGCCCTGTCGGGATGCTATAAAGGTTCTAATAATTATCTGTGGCCCCTGTAATTACTGTGGTCCCTGACCGCACAAGGAGGAGGATATGGCAAACCTGAACAAGGTCATGTTGATCGGTCGATTAACCCGTGACCCCGAACTGAAGTACATCCCTTCCGGAGCTGGCGTCGCCGAATTCGGCCTGGCTGTCAACCGGTATTACAATTCGGCGAACGGAGAGAAAAAGGAGGATACCTGTTTTCTCGATGTGAGCGCCTGGGGAAAGCTCGGCGAGACGGTAAACAGCTACCTGAGAAAGGGACGCCAGGTCTATGTCGAGGGTCACCTGACCTACAACGAATGGCAAACCCAGGACGGCCAGAAACGTTCGCGTATCAGGGTGGTGGCCGAGACAGTGCAGTTTCTCGACAGCGGTCGGTCCGAGAGCCGGGCTGACGGCGGCCGGCCGGAACAGGCAACGGGCGGCCAAGCGCGCGCTCCCGGCCCCGGCCCCGCCACTGGCGCTGACGCCGGTCCTGCTCAGGGCGGCACTGTCGACGAGGAGTGTCCTTTCTGATCGAGACCTTCTGATTAGCACTGTCTTGACCAATAGTGGCATCGGGAAAGCACAACCATGGCGATCGAACCGTCGAAACGCGTTCAAAACCTGGGGACCTACGCCTTTGCCGAACTCGACGCAATCGTGGCGCGGCTGAGGGCATCGGGTGCCGATCCCATCGACTTCGGCGTTGGCGATCCCACGGTGCCCACGCCATCCATCATCCGCGCCGCCTGTGCGCGTGCGATCGACGAACACCGCTCCTCGGGATATCCCTCCTACAGGGGCAGCGACACTTTTCGCACTGCGGCGGCCCAGTGGATGGAGCGCCGCTTCGGCCTGTCCATCGATCGGTCGACGGAGATCACGGCGACGATCGGCTCCAAGGAAGCGGTTTTCAACGTGCACGAGGGATTCGTCGATCGAGGCGACGTGGTGATCAGCCCCACGCCGGGTTATCCGCCCTATGCCAGGGGCGCAACCTTTGCCGAGGGGCGAAACTATTTCTATCCTCTCCGCGAAAGCAATGATTTCCTGCCCGATCTCGACTCGATCCCCACTGACATTGCGCGACAGGCAAAGATTTTCTGGATCTGTCAGCCCTTCGTGCCCACGGGCAAGGTGATCCCCGGCCGCCGGCTCGATGGGATCGCGGCCTTCTGCCGCGAGTACGATATCCTTCTCTGTTCGGATGAGGCCTACAGCGAGATCTGGTTCGATCGCCGGCCACACTCGGTCCTCGAACACACGCGGCGCAACGTGCTCGCTTTTTTCTCGCTGTCGAAACGGTCGGCCATGACCGGGTATCGTTGCGGCTGGGTGGCCGGAGACCGGGATGCGATCGAGGTTTTCAGAAAGGTCAAGACCAACATCGATTCGGGTACGCCCACCTTCATCCAGGACGCCGCGGTCGTCGCACTCGGCGACGAGGCACACGTTGACACCCTGCGCGCCGAGTACGGCGAAAAGCGGGAGATTCTCGTGAGAGCGCTCACGAAGGCGGGATTCCCCGAGTGTCTGCCCGAGGCCGGGCTTTTCGTCTGGCAGAAGACCCCCGAGGGGCTATCAGACCTGGAGGTGGCGCGCCAGCTCCTAAAACCGGATATGGCCCTGATCGTCTCTCCAGGCTCATGGCTGGCCGAACCGGCCGGTTCTGCAGAACGCGGCTCGAGCAGTGCGCACGACGCGGACAGATACATCCGCCTGGCGCTCGTTCCTCCCATGGATCGTATTCTGGAAGCCTCGGAGCGATTGAGCAGACTTTGCCTCAGGGCCGCAGGCCCCTGACCGATCCCCCCCGAACTGGAGAGTTTCCAATCATGTCCTGTTCGATATTTCTTTTGTTCTCGCTGACGATCTCCTTTGTGGCGGGTGGGGGGGAAGGTCTATCGTTCGAGATCGGACTCTCCACCGAGGCCGGATCCTCGACCGAGACCAGGCAAGAGGACACGAGGCCCGCGCCGACAGCCGAAGACCTCGAGTTTCTCCGCTCCTCGATCAGCCAAGCCTATCGCGGCGGCTATCGCGATGGTCGGCGTGACCTGCGTGACTATTTGACCGACTATCCCGATTCGGTGGAGGCTCTTTGCGCCCTGGGCAGGCTTGAACTCCTTTACGGCCATCTCGATGACGCTTTGGCGAGGGCCGAGCGCTGGGCGGAACTCGATCCGCGCAACCCGCGCGCCGCTCTGCTCATGGCTCAGGTCCTCGAAAACAAGGGGCGGTATGCAGAGGCGGAGGATCAGCTCCGCGCGGCCCTGTCGCTCGATGAGACATTTCTCGAGGGAAGGGCCGCGCTGGCACACCTTCTTTTCGAGAGGGGAAAGAGGACCGAAGCGCACGACATCGCCCGCACCACGATCGACGAGAAACGCTACGCTTACGAGAGCGGCGACGACATGCTCGCGTTGGGGCGCCTGTATCTGGTTCTCGGAGACCTCGAGAATGCGGCGCGCGCTGCTGTTTATGCCGACAGGGCGTTCAACGGCAAGGTCGGACCGAATTACAGGCAGGAGAGGTACGAGGCCCTTCTGCTCCTCGCAAAACTCTACCGCCTCACGCGGCTCGATTCGGGAAACCGGGCGCTCAACGCGCTCAATGACGCGCTGGAGATCAACCCCAACCACCCCGACGCACTGCTGGAACGGGCTGAAACGCGCCTCTACGGCCAGAAGTTTTCCCTCGCCTGGGAAGATTGCGAGCGAGCTCTTCTGCTGAACGGCAGCCACTCGGGCGCACTGGGATTCAAGACGCGGCTCATGATCCGCAACGGATCCCACGGCGATGCCATCGAGTTGATCGAGACGGGGCTCGAGCAGAATCCGCGCGACAAGCTCCTCCTCAGCCGCAAAGCGGCCAGCCTCTACCTTCAGGAGGACGTGGCCGGGTGCGAGGCGGTGATCGAGACGATTCGGGCGATCGATGTGACCTATGGCGCGGCGTATTGCGCCGTGGGGGAGGCCCTCTTTTTCCATCACCGGCTCAACGAGGCCCGCGACTGGCTCGCCAGGTGCATCGAGATCGATCCCGACCATGGCGAAGCCTACATCGTCATGGGCCGCATCCTGGCCAACCTCGGACTCGAAGCCGAGGCGGAAAAGTATCTTCTCGAATCGGAGGAGCGCGATCCCTACGAGTATCCCTGGCGGTACAACATGCTCAAGATCCTCGGAGAGCTCAAGGCCAACAAGAGGATCGAAGTGGGCAACGGCGTCTTTTCGCTCGACATCGACGAGTGGAAGGTGCTTGAGCACTACCTGCCCGCGTACTACGAGAAGAGCTGGAAGGCGCTCGCTGAAAAGTACGGCTTCGCGCCGCAGAGACCGATCTTGCTCGAGATGTTTTCCTTTCACCAGGACTTTGCCGTGCGCAGCGTGGGGTTCACCGGCCTCGGCGCGTTGGGCGTCTGTTTCGGCGACGTGGTCACGATCCTCTCCCCCCGGTGCAAGGAGACGCGCCACGGTTTTGTCTGGGCGCGCACCTTGCACCACGAACTCGCCCACGTCTTCACCCTCAAACTCTCCCACTTTCGCGTCCCGCGATGGCTGACGGAAGGATTCTCGGTTTTCGAGGAGCAAGCGGCCCACGATCGCTGGGACAGGGACATGGATTACGAACTCTTCCATGCCTGGCACAACGAGAGTCTGATTCCTATCCGCGATTTCAACAGGCAGATCACCTCGGGGCCGCGTGTGCTCTTCGCCTATTTTCAAGCGGGCTGCTTCGTGAGGTTCATGAATGAAACCCATGGCTGGGAGGCGCTCGTGAGTATTCTCAAAGCTTTTGCGCGCGGCCTCGATACGGAGGAGGCCTTTGCCGAGGTTCTGGGCGAGGATGCCGTCGGTCCGAATGCAGAGACCCTCGACGCGGCCTTTGGCGACTGGGTCGAGGCCAATGTGGTTGCGCCCGTTGCGATGATGCCGGTCTGGAGCGACAAGAAACGGCGCGATTTCGTTTCTGACCTGAGGCGATCACCGCGCGACGAGGACCTCCTCGCCAAGGCGGCCTGGGCAAGCTATCACCACCAGAAGCTCGTCGATGCCCGCTACTATCTCGACCGCCTCTTCAAGGTCAATCCGGAAAGCCTGGATGGGACCGATCTGGCCGCCACGATCGCCTTCTCCCAGGGCAACATGGATCGGGCCGAGAAACTCTTCACCAGACGCCTCGACGGAGGAGGGACGATCTGCTTCGATACCTTTCGCAATCTGGGAATCGTGATGCGCGACAAGGGCAGGAGGGAGGAGGCCGCGGCGTTCTTCGAGAAAGCCATCGCCGCCTTTCCAGGGTTCATCGGTGATGGAAACGCCTACGAGCTCCTCGCACTGCTCCATATCGAGGCCGGGAACGAAGAGGAGGCGAGGGAACTCCTTGCCCAGCTTTCAGCACGCCTCGAGACCGACATAGAAAGCCGCATGCAACTCGCGGAGTATTACACGAAGGCCGGCGATTTCGAGCGGGCCGCGGGCCTTCTCAGCGAGGGGATCGAAGTCGATCCTTTCATCCGTTCCGTGCACGTTGGACTCGGCCGGTGCTTGCACGCGCTCGGCCGCTTGTCAGAGGCTCTCAGGGAGTTCAGCGTGGCGCTCCTGATCGATCCGCGGCTTGAAGGCGATCCGGGAGAGAGCCAGAGCGCGGCGAGGGACGACTATGAAACACTGGCGTCGATCCACCTCTCCCGCGCGGTTCTTCTCATCGACATGGACCGCACGGCCGAAGCCGTGCAGGATCTCGAAAAAACCCTCGGCTACAACCCCAACGACGAGGAAGCCAAGAAGCTGCTCGAAAAGCTTGGTTCGAACTAGTCTGTCGGAACCTCAGACCGTCCTTTTCAAATCGCGCGGATGGTTCGAATGTTTGAATCAAAGAGTTCATTGACGCGACGGTTGGAGGTCATTACTATCGCATTCAACTGGTTGGTCACGAGTCGAGGGTTGTTTTGAATCTACTCACGCAGCACATCTGGAATCAGGTCCGTGACGGATTTGCCGAACGTCACGGCAATGGTCTGCGCGATCTCTGGTTCAAGCACACCCGGCCCTTGAGTTTTTCCAGGGGGCTCTTCGTGCTCGGCGTGCCCAACCTTTTCGTGCGCGAGTGGCTCGAGAAAAAGTACGTCAATGACGTGGAAGAGCTCTTTCAGGAAATCACGGGCAGCCCTGTCAAGGTGATCATCAAGATCGACGGGTACCTCTACCGCCTCATGACCGAGGCCGACGAGGAGGCGAGACAGAATCGGACACGGCGCGAAGCGTACGCCGACGGGGGCGCCACGGACAGCCCCGGGGCTTTTGTCGTTCGCCCGGAGAACAAGATCGCTCACTCGGCGTTCGAGAAAGTCCTGCGCGACGCGCCGGCGAGCACCTTCAACCCGCTCTTCGTCTACGGACCGTCGGGTGTTGGAAAGACCCTTCTCGTCAAGCGATTTCTCGACAAGGCGAAGCGGACATCCTTCTTCTCCGAGGTAAAAGAAGTCGAAGCGCTCCGATTTGCCAGCGAGTTCAATGCGGCGGCGCGCGTGGGCAACAGGATTCGATTTCGCGGAGGGATTCTCAGATCCGATCTCCTCGTTTTCGAGGAGGTCCATCGCCTCAAGGGCAAGATCAAGACCCAGCTCGAATTGCTGTCGACTCTCAAGTATCTCGTCGATCGCCAGAGGCAGGTGGTGATCAGTTCGCGCCATCATCCGCGCGAAATCGACCTCTTCGAGGATTCTCTCGCCTCTTTTCTTCTTTCCGGGATGGTGATCTCCATTCTCGGGTACAGCGTGGAATCGGTTGTCGAGATCCACTCGAACCGGCTCAAGCTGAAAAACCAGAACGTGCCTCCCACCCTTGTCGAAACAGTGGCCAGAATCTCGTCCCTCACCATCGGCGAGCAGCAGGATCTGATCGATCAGGTCCTCTCGCTCGCGGCGCGCAAGGGAGAGACACCGACGGCGAGCTTCTTCAAGGAGCATTTTGCCGAGTACGATATCGGTGTCGCCGGCGAGGACCGGATTGACCGGATCATCGATCTCGTGGCGCGGGTCAAGGGTGTGGAGCGGACATTGATCATGTCGAATTCCAAGGTCAGGAAAGTGGTCGAGGCGCGCTACCTCGTGATCTACCTCGCCTCCACCCTGCTCAAGACCTCATCGCGCAGAATCAGCCGCTGGCTGGGAAATATTTCGCCCTCCGTCGTCCCCTACGCCAAGAGACGTGTCGACGAGCGCCGGGGTACCGACCCTGAATTCACGGAACTCATCCTCGAACTTCAGTCCGAGATCGAGGGCGGCCAGCGCTATCTTTTCTGATCGCCACACGATCTTTTCTGATCGCCACCCGCCTGCTCATCCACGGGTTTTCCACATTTTCTAAGTCCTTATTTTGTGCTGGTGTTATGTGGAGTAGATTTTTTTATGGTTGTAAATTGTTTTATGACATTGAGTTAAAAAGCCCCCCCTTGGCGGCGCCCACAAACCGCTGCCGGGAGTTATTCACAACTTCCAAACACTCAACGTCCGCCTTCGGAAATGGACTCCGAAATCGCCGATTCGAGCTGCTGGGGGTGGCTAGCTCGGACCGGCTGTTATAGAATGGGTGACCTATGAAAGGTCAGCTAATCATCCTCGAAGGCGGAGACGGGACAGGTAAGTCCACGCAAGCCGAGAAGTTATGCTCCGCCCTCGCCGGCACTCCCGTGCTTCATGTGAGGGAGCCAGGCTCCACCGCGGTGAGTGAGAAGATCCGTGAGATCCTTCTTCACGTTCCCGACGAAGGCCACACCGATATCACGCCTGAGACCGAGGTCTTTCTCTACATGGCGGCGCGCGCCCAGCTTTTTGGCGAAGTGATCGCGCCGGCGCTCGAGCGGGGTGAGAGAGTGATACTCGATCGGTCCTATTTCTCGACCTACGCCTATCAGGGTTCGGGGCTCGGTTTGGATCGCGCCCTGATTTTGCGGCTCGGCGAATGGGCTGTGGGCGGCATCCGGCCGGCAAGGGTCGTGGTCCTCGACATGGATCCGGCCGAGAGCCTCGGTCGGCTCGAGGGGACTCCGGACCGCGTCGAGAGCAGGGATCTTGCCTATCATCGCCGCGTGCGTGAGGGCTTTCTGGAACTGGCCGAACGGTTCGGCGACCTCTTCGTGGTGATCGATGCGTCCGCCCCGCCCGACGAGGTGCACGAAAAAGTCCTGGAGGCCCTGCACGATGCGCTGTGATGGATTGATCGGACAGGTCGCGCAGATGGGCAGGATCTCGAGCCTTATCGAAACGCGCAGGCTGCCCCACGCGATTCTCCTTTCCGGGCCCCCGGGTGTGGGAAAGTCCGTCGCTGCCCGGTTCGTGGCAGCCGCCCACCTCTGCGCCCGGCATGGATGCGCCGACTGTGCCGATTGCGCTCGCGTTCGATCGGGCTCCCATCCGGATTTTCATCTCCTCGAACCCGAGAAGGGTCACCGCGATATCAGCATCGGAAAAACGCGGGAACTGATGACCGCTCTCTCCGTCCAGTCCTACGAGGGTCGCGGCAAAGTGGCCATCATCGATCCGGCCGATCGGATGAACGAGCCATCTCAAAACGCCTTTCTCAAGACCCTCGAGGAACCGGCCGAGGGAACTCTCCTGATTCTCGTCTCGTCCCGTCCCGCCGGACTCCTGGTCACCGTCCTCTCCCGCTGCCAGCAGTTCAGGTTCGGACGGCTTTCCGACAGGGAGATGAAAGAGTACAGTGCCGCGCGCGGCAACGAGGGAACTCTTCTTCCCCGGAGCCTCGCCGGAGGATGCCCGGGCCGTCTCGAGACGATGGAAGCTGTTGACGGTCCCACGGCGCGCGCTCTGCTCATCGACTACGTGGCGAGCCGATCGCTCCCGTCCTCGGTGAGCTTCAGCCTATCAGCCATGTCCTGGGCGGGCGAGGCGCCGAACTCCCACGAGCTCCGCAAGAGGATCAGGACCATGCTTGACATGGCCCTGTCACTTATGAGAGACCTTGTGGTGCTCGTTCTCGGTGCAGACGGGGTGTCGATGCAGAATCGCGATTGCGTCGATCGTCTCGCTACCGCCTCGAGTCTGTACGATCCGGCGCTGGTCATTCATGCTCTCGGGCAGATGTCGGAATCTTACGCCGATCTAGATGGATACGTCGACCCAGGTCTCGTCGTGGAGAACATGGCGATCCTGATCAGAGATACAAGGAAGAGATCGTAAATGCTCTACACCGTGATCCGATACAGCGAAATGAATTATCGGGGCCACTTTCAGATCAACGATGAAGAGAGTCCCCGCGCCGGTCAATACTGTCTCATCAGATCTCCTCGTGGAATCGAGCTGGGAAAAGTCCTCTGCGATCCGGTCGAACATGACGGAGAGGTCCAGTGGGTCAAGAACTCACGCAGTCAGGGCGGCCGGAATCACCACGGCCGGAAACAGGGATCTCAGAAAAAGGTCGATCGGGCAGGCGACACGAAGGGCGAGACCGAATCGCCCACCGACGAGCGGGGCGATCCCAAAGGGGACGATCCGACAAGGGCCGCCACCGGCCCGAACGATGACAGCCAGGACGGTTCGAATGGCAAAAACATCATTCATCTGTCCGGAGAGATCCTGCGCATTGCGACGGCGGAAGACAACGAGAAGGTCTCGCGACAGCGCGCCCGGGGCACGGCTGACGAAGAGGAGTACTGTACCCGCCGCATCGCGGCCCACAAGCTCAAGATGAAACTCGCCGGCGTCGAATACCTCTTCGAGGGAGAAAAGATCATCTTCTACTTCCTTGCCGAGGGCCGCGTCGATTTTCGCGCTCTTGTCAGGGATCTGGCAAAGATGTACCGGACTCGGATCGAGATGAAGCAGATCGGCGTCCGTGACGAGGCGCGCCTGCTCGCCGAGTACGAACACTGCGGCAGACGCCTCTGCTGCAAGAATTTTCTCAACCACCTCGAACCGGTCACCATGCGCATGGCCAAGAGCCAGAAGACCACCCTCGATCCGTCGAAGATTTCCGGCCGCTGCGGCCGGTTGATGTGCTGTCTCCGCTACGAAGACAATGTCTACCAGGATCTCAAGAGAAATCTCCCCAAGAAGGGCCTCATCGTCACCTTGAGTGAGGGAAAAGCCAAGGTCCTTTCTCAGGATATCCTCTTGCAGAAACTCCTCGTGGAGACACAAAAAGGGGAGAGACAGATCATTCACGCCTCGGAGATCATCGACGTCGCCCCACCCCAGAGGAACCAGCCTCCCCCCAGAACAGGCAATAAGCCGCCCAGGCGAAATCGACGTTCTCGGTAAAGATACCCCTGTCCGAAATCCGATAATCAAAGAAGCCCTGCTCAAGGTCCGAGCAGAAGTTCCTGCTCGGGGTCCGAGCAGGCCCGGAGGGACTGAGAGGCGATGATGAATGCAAAACTCGAAAACGTGATCGAACAGATTTCCGCCAGGGATGTGCGCTACAGTCCCCAGGCCTACTACTTCGTCCTCGAAGCACTCGACTTCATCAACGAACATTTCGAAGAAGAGGGATTCGGCGCATCGGACACGCATGTGAGCGTCATGGAACTGCTCACCGGTGTGCGCCACTATGCGCTCGATCAGTTCGGACCCCTCTCTCGCGTCGTTCTCGAGGATAGCGGGCTCTACTCCACCGAAGATATCGGCGAGGTTGTCTTCAACATGGTCGACGCCGACCTGTTGAACAAGCAGGACGATGACGACCGCCGAGCGTTCGAGGGCGGTTTTGATTTCCGCGAAGTCTTCGAGGAGAGCTACTCGCCCGCACTGCCATGGTGACGGGACAAGGATACAAACGCGGCCCGGAAATTCGGGGCTCGTGGGGATAATGAGGTTGGAAGAAAAGACTCCCGGTGGCGCAAGCCGTCGGGAGTCTTTTCTTTTTTCCGGTCGCAAAAGACAAAAAGACTAGCCGTCTGCAGCATCCTTGGCTGCCGCCTTCCGGCGGTATTTCTCACACTTGGCAAAAAACGAGCGCTGAGCGTCGACGTCGGTGATTTTCTTCTGCCAGATGTTGTAGATGGCGTAAATGTTCTCGACGTTCAGGTCGAGATTGACCTCCATCTCCTCCTTGGTCGTATCGCCCTTGATCGGCACATCGACAAAGGTTGCACCGGTCAGCTTGTTCCACATCTCAGCCACACGGAAGGCGACGACAACGTCGTCCGACTTGAGAAGGTCGAGTCCGTTGAAAGCATTGAGCAAGATGGGGATCTTCTCGAAATCAGCTTCCTTGAATTCCTTCATGAGCGTTTTGCGCTTCCACGGCGGAAGGTCCTGCTTGACGAAACCGTCGGTGAAGCACTCGGTGAGTCGGTCGAACGTTTCCTGGTCGCAGCCGACGATGGGCGGCAGCAGGTCGAGTCTGATGACCGGATCGGTCTCTTCGGGCACCTCGGCCGGCGGGGGCGTCTCCTCGGGAGTCTCGTCTTCCGGTTCGGGTTCGGTCGTCTCGTCGGTCGCACCGTCGGACGGTTCTGTTCCATCGCCGTCGGTCGTGGTTGTTGTCTCGTCGACGGCTTCGGGAGTCTCGTCGAGGTTGGCCACATCGTCGGTCTTGGGTTCATCGCCGCCGGACATCATCATCACGAGGATCACGACGATCGCCACGGCCGATACGCCCGCAACGACCCAGATCCATGTCTTGCTGTCGCCCTCTTCTTCGTCGTCCGCTCCGCGGCGACGGGAGGGCTTGCGCCGCGCCGAGGCCGCGCCCCCTCGTCCGCGCGCAGCGCTCTTGCGGCCTCCTCTTCTCACAACGGCCGCTGGTTTTTTCTTTCCACCAGCCGGAGCGCCGGCGTCGGCCGCGGCGACGGGCGCGGCTTCAGGCTCGGGAGCGGGTTGAGCCGCTGCCTCTTCCAGAGGGGGAATCTCCACGACTCCGCCGCATTTCTTGCATTTGGCCTTGGTTCCCTTGAAAGTCTCGGGAATCTTGTATTTGGCGTCACACCCCGAACATGTACCGGTCCTGGCGGTCATTGTTGTCTCCTGTCTTTTTAAAGCACCCGGTATGAGAGGAAACTCTATCTCCGGCTCATTTTATGATTGTGCCGCGCCTTGGCAAACAAAAAAGGCATGGCCTCGTCGGACCGGCCGTTCATGACCGACACTACCAGTCCTTCATCTCCTTCTCGATGTCGCGGCCCTTCCAGACATTCTTGTAACGCTTCCACCACCCGAACCAGAGGCGGACCGCGTGTTTCAGATCAGCCTCCATCGAGCCGTGGATCACGGTGTCCTGAAATCCGGGTGAGAATCCAAAGGATTTTCCGGTGATCGGACGCAGAACATGGATGATCCTGTTCGCCTTTGCGATGTCGTCCCGGTTGGAGAAGTCGAGCGGAACGAGTCCGTTGAGGAGGGCGGGGATCGCCGGCTTGGCTTCGGAATTGAGTTTATCGCGCGCCGCGATCGATCTCTCCCTGTCGTCGCCGACCAGATCCTTGACGAGACGCTGGAGCGCTTTGCGCTTCGCGGCCGACGTCTCCTCTATGAATTCAACCTCTTCGAGGTCGCCCTCCGGATTGAGGCGTTTGTCATATTTTTCGTCGAGAGTCTTCGGCTTGTCTTCAGCCACATGGTCGAGGTCGCCGCCGTACTCATCGCCCACGGTCTGGGCGATCACCGTCCATGTGTTGCCGATCCGGTGGACGCTCAGCGAGCGATTCTGCCGCCGGTCGTTGAGCAGGTTGTGGAGCACCATCTCGACAGCGGCTTTTTTTCCATCGTTGGACGTCTCCTCGACCTTCTCCACGGCAGCTTCCCGCGCGAACCCGGCGCCCTGGGGCGAGTCATCGGTGAGGGCGCCGATATATTCCTGCAGCTTGAGGATCTGGTCGAGCTCTTCGAGGTCGGACCAGAGAGAGCCGCCCGAGCGGATCTTGTGATAGAGGGGAAAATTGATCATCAGCCGGAGTCGGTCGGTGTCGTTGTCGCTCACGGCGGCGATGAACTGGACGCAGGCCTTCTCGACCTCGGTTCGCTCCACACGCTGCGGTTCCTCAGCCGGCGGGGGGGCGTCTCGATGTGCATCGGGCTCGGTCCGGGCGGTCTCCTCGCGCTCAGCGGCCGGCCGTGGTTCATCGCGATCGATGTTCGATTCCACGATGATGATGATCACCACAAAAAGCGCGGCGCCGGCGCCCACCACAGGCCAGAGCCAGGGCTTCTTCTTCTCCGGTTTCTTTGCTGCTTTCCGGGCCTGGGCCGGGAAGGACTCCCCGCAGGCGCGGCACTTGACCTTCTTGCCCAGTGTTTTGAGAGGAACCTCGTATTCGGCCCGGCACTGGGGACAGATGATGAGCGGCATAATTGAAGAATCCTGCTGAAAGAAAACGCCCGGCGCCCGAGCGCGCCAAAAGGTCTATCTAAAATGAACGGGGTGAAGCTGTCAAGGCCCGCACCGATGATGCGCGTCGCGCCACGGGGCTGTTGTCTTCTATTCAGTGAGGGCTATAATCCCTAGGCAACCCATTGAGAGTGTGCTTTGAGCGTGCTGGGTTCTTTCAATGGGATATCTAAGAATGTGGAGAGACCATGTCCCAGAGTCGATTTCGACTCGAGAGCGATTTCGAGCCCGCCGGCGACCAGCCGGAAGCTGTCAGCGCCCTCACGGCCGGTCTGCGCCAGGGAGAAAAGGAACAGACTCTTCTTGGCGTCACCGGTTCGGGAAAGACCTTCACCATGGCTCACGTGATCAACAACGTGGGCCGGCCGGCGCTGATCATCGCCCACAACAAGACTCTCGCCGCCCAGCTCTACGGTGAATTCCGCGAGCTCTTCCCCGACAACGCGGTCGAGTATTTCGTCTCCTACTACGACTACTACCAACCCGAGGCGTACATCCCGCGCACCGACGTCTACATCGAGAAGGACGCCTCCGTGAACGAGCGGATCGACAAGATGCGCAACTCGGCCACCCGTTCCCTGCTGACCCGCAGCGACGTGATCATCGTCGCGTCCGTGTCGTGCATCTACGGTCTCGGTTCGCCCGACGCCTACGATGAGATGTCGGTCACCATCGACAGGGGGCAGACCGTCGACCGGGACGAGATCCTCCGTTCCCTCACCACGATCCAGTATCAGCGCAACAACTACGATTTGAAGCGAGGCGTCTTCCGCGTTCGGGGCGATGTCGTCGAGATCTTTCCCGCCTACGAGGAAGAGCGCGTCGTGCGCATCGAGTTCTTCGACGACGAGGTGGAATCGATCGTCGAGATCGATCCCCTCCGCGGGGAGGTTCTCGCCGAGCCGGGCTCGGTCACCATCTTTCCCGCCTCGCACTACATCACTCCCGAGGGCCGCATGAAGCGCGCACTCGGTTCGATCCGCGAGGAACTCGGCATCCGGCTCGACGCGCTGCGCGGCAAGGCCAAGCTCATCGAGGCGCAGCGTCTCGAGCAGCGCACCCGCTACGATCTGGAGGTGCTCGAGGAGAACGGATTCTGCTCGGGGATCGAGAACTACTCGCGCCATCTCGACGGCCGCGCCGAGGGCGAGCCGCCCGCCACGCTGATCAACTACTTTCCCAGCGACTTTCTTCTGTTCATCGACGAGAGCCATCAGACCGTGCCCCAGGTGCGCGCCATGTACCGCGGAGACCGCTCGCGCAAGAGATCGCTCGTGGAGCATGGATTCCGGCTGACCTCGGCGCTCGACAACCGTCCACTGCGCTTCGAGGAGTTCGAGAAGCTCGTCAACCAGGTGATCTACGTGTCAGCCACGCCCGGCCCCTATGAGATCGAGCGGACCAAGAACAAGGTGGTGGAGCAGATCATCCGCCCGACCGGTCTGATTGAACCGCAGGTCGAACTCCGGCCCGCCGAGGGGCAGGTCGACGACCTCATGTCGGAGATCAACAAGCGCGTCGCCCGCAAAGAACGCATCCTGGTCACGACCCTCACCAAGCGCATGTCCGAGGAGCTCGCCGACTACTACGCGTCGATGGGGATGAAGGTCAAGTACCTCCACTCCGATATCGCCACGATCGAGCGGACCGAGATCATCCGCGAGCTCCGTTCGGGGACCTACGATACTCTGATCGGGATCAATCTGCTGCGCGAGGGGCTCGACATCCCCGAGGTCTCCCTCGTGGCGATTCTCGATGCCGACAGGGAGGGATTCCTCCGCTCCTCCACGTCGCTGGTGCAGACCTTCGGCCGCGCGGCGCGCAACGTGAACGGTACGGTCATCCTCTACGCGGCGAACGAGACACGATCGATCGGCGAGGCGATGGCCGAGACCGACCGCCGCCGGGAGATTCAAACCGACTACAACAGCCGCATGGGGATCACCCCCGAGAGCGTGAAAAAGGGAATCAATGTCATCCTCGATTCGGTCTACGAGGCCGACTACGTGACTGTGCCGCGCGCCAAGGATGCCGTCGCCGAGGGCGCTGACATGGCCCACATCCGCAAGGCGATCGACACGGTTCGCGACGAGATGCTCGCCGCGGCGCGCGCGCTCGAGTTCGAGAAAGCCGCCGCGCTGCGCGACCGAATGATCGAGCTGCAAGAGCTGGAACTGAGATACCGATGACGCCCATGGCTGAGCTGGAACGCAAGCTGTCCCGTATCCCCGACGCGCCCGGCGTCTACCTCATGAAGGACTCGGCACAAAGCGTCATCTACGTGGGCAAGGCGATTTCTCTCAAGAACCGCGTGCGGTCCTACTTCGCGCGGTCGACAACCGACAGGCGCCCCGCGGCGCTCCACCTCTCGTCGAAGACGGCCGACGTGGAGTTCATCGTCACGCGGAACGAGAACGAGGCCTTCATCCTCGAGAACAACCTGATCAAGAAGTTCAAGCCGCGGTACAACATCCGTCTACGCGACGACAAGAACTTCCTCAGTCTCAAGGTTGATTTTTCCCACGATTTTCCCGCCGTTGTTCCCGTGCGCCGCATGCGCAAGGACGGCGCCGCCTACTTCGGGCCCTACACGTCGTCGGTGGCGATCCGTTCGACCTTGCGCTTTCTGCGTACCGTGGTGCCATTCCGTGTCTGCTCCGACCGCGAGTTCAGAAACCGCGCGCGGCCCTGCATCCAGTACCAGATCAAGCGCTGCTCGGGCCCCTGTTGCGGACTGATCGGCAAGAAAGAGTACCGCGCCGATCTCGATGTGGCGCTCCGCGTGCTGCGCGGCGAGGTCGCTCCCCTTCAGAAGGAGCTGCGCGGCAACATGAAAGACGCCTCCGCCCGGATGGACTACGAGTCGGCGCTGCGCTTCCGGGACCAGTTCAGAAACCTCGAACGCTTCACCGCCACGCAGAAGGTGGAGGTCGTCCGCTTCGACGACGCCGACGTGGTCGGCCTCTGCACGGAGGGGGGCGTGAGCGAGGTGGCGGTCCTCTTCTTCCGCGAGGGAAAGCTGATTTCGTCGAGCCCGTTCGCCTTCGAGCACGAACTCGATCCGGAGGAACTCCTCTCCCAGTTCGTGCTCCGCTACTACGGCGAACGGCGCCACGTGCCGCGGGAGATTTTTCTCCCCTTCGCCATTGGCGACATGAAGGAGATCGAGGGTTTTCTCAGGAAACGCCGCGGAGGGGCGGTGTGGCTGAAGGTCCCGCGAAGGGGCGACGCCGTGCGCCTCCTCGACATGGCGCAGGAGAACGCCCGCCTCACCCTGCGCGCCTCGCGCGGCGTCAAGCAGATCGCGGCAGGCATCGCCGAATCGCTGCGGCAGACGCTCGCGCTGCGCCACGCCCCGCTACGCATCGAGGGAGTCGACATCTCGAACACGGGCGGCAACGAGGCGGTCGGATCGATCGTCCACTTCAAGGAGGGCGAGCCGCTCAAGAGCCGTTACCGCCGGTTCCGCATCAGGACCGTGACCGGTTCCGACGACTACGCCATGATGCGCGAGGTGCTCGTCCGGCGCTTCAAGCGGGGACGGGACGAGGAAAAACTTCCCGACCTGCTGCTCGTCGACGGCGGCAAGGGCCAGGTGTCGGTCGCTGTCCGCGCCGCGGCCGAGGTGGGGGTGGAGGGCGTCGACATCATCGGCATGGCCAAGGGCGACACGAAAAGCGACATGATCTACCTGCCCGGCCGGTCCCAAGCGGTCGAGCTGCCCGCGGGATCGGGTGAGCTTCATCTCCTGCAGCGCGTGCGCGACGAGGCCCACCGTTTTGCCGCCGCCTATCACCGCAAGCTGCGCGGGAAGGAGTCCTTGTCGTCGCCCCTCGACGGTGTGAACGGACTGGGCGCGCTACGCCGCCGCCAACTGCTGGCGCATTTCGGCGGGGCGCGGGGTCTCAAGGCTCTCTCCGTCGAGGAGATCGCCAGAGTGCCCGGCATCGGTCCGGTGCTGGCGGGCCGCATCCACAGCGCACTCCGGGGACAATGACAGGATGATCGTGGGCGACCGCACGCCCTATTCAGCACCCCGTTAATCACAAAAAGTCTCGCCTCCCCTGATTATTGCCTGATAGACTTCTTCTCAGCACCCGGTCCGCTCGTCGATTCCTCGGGATTGGAAAGGACAAGACCCGTCATGATCCGAATCGTGTTGCGCCTCTCTCTCCTGGTCCTGATTCTCGCCGCGCCCACCGCGGCCGAGGAGTTCGCACTCAGTCCGACGAAGCTCAAGATCACCGAGAAAAACTCCCGCGCCTTTCCGTGGATCGAGATCCGGCCGCGCGCCCTGTCCGATCTGGAGCGCGAACCCAAGTACCGCTCCCGCAATCCCAAGAAGTTCGTGCGCCGATTCGGAGGCGGCGACGGAATCAACGTCTCTTTCGCCATTGACGAAAAGGCCGGCGACGGCGAGGGGTACGACTACCTCTACGCCGACCTCGCGGGCAGTGGCGATCTGGTCAAGTGCAAGAAGCTCAACGGGAAGAAGGTGCTCGTCGGCCGCAACCACTGCAGCGCCATCTTTCCCACCTGCGATGTTCAGATTCCGTCGTCGGGCGGTGCTGCAGCCTTTCCGCTCCAGACAAAGTTCGTGTGGAACGTGCGGAACCTCGAGGATGCTGTTCTCCGTCTCACCGCGTGCTGCGCCCTGAAGGGCAAGGTGCGGTTCGGAAGCAAGGAGCAGACGGTTATCGTCTTCGACGCCGATTGCAACGGCGTCTTCGGCGAGCCGGGCGCGCCCTTCAACACCCCTCTCCGGGGCGACAAGATCTGGCTCGGCAAGAGGCCGCCCAAGATGGAGCAGGCCTATGCGGAGGCCATTCCCTTCGGGCGGTACTTTCAGTTCGAGGGGGATTGCTTCGAGCTTTCATTCAGCGGCGGCCTCGTGGAGCCGAAAATCGCCGTGGAGCCCGCGGCCGGGCCCCTGGGAATGATCGAGCTCGGCACGGCGGGCTTCGTGCTCGAACTGATGCAGGGCAACCAGGTCTTTCGAATCGACTGCGGCGAGGCGACCACGATCCGGATTCCGGCTGGAACCTACTCGGTGCACACGGTCTGGCTCAAGGGAAAGATGAAGGGCAAACCTTACGAGCTCGAGGGCAAGCCGGGGAGTTTCAAGAACCAGATCAAGGTCGAACCTGACAACACGACGCGCGTCGAGCTCGGTCCGCCGCTGAAAATCAAGATCTCCACGTCTCAGCGAATCTCGGGGACGGGGACCCTGATCGACTTTGTCTCGGTCATCGAGGGAAGCGGGGGCGAGATCTACCGTCGGCTCTACAAGCATGGCCGGAGATTCGACCATCCCCTGATCGTGGTGTGCAATTCGCAGCACAAACCTGTCCACAAGGGTGTGTTCGGCTACGACGACGAGGGCAGATGTGTCTATGCCTGGCGTATCCAGAGCACGATCCACGACGGAGACTTCTCCCTCGATGTCAAGCTCGACACGGGACCCTTCGCCCAGGACGAGGAGTTCATCAACACTTTCGAGATCCGCCGTTAAAGGCCCGCGCGAATCCTGCCGATAGATCAAGCAGCCTGGTGGTTGATCCCCCCCAAGCCATTTCACCCGACCACGCTATCGTTCGAAAGGTGCGTTCACAATGGGCAGTGTGTGCAGCAGGACACGGGCAGAAGCACTCGACGAACTTCGGCGACTGGAAACCTCTCCCGATAACGGGGCCGACAGGCTGAAGCTCTTCTTCCTCCATCGTGCAGTCGAGTTCGATGATTGTTCGAAGAACGCGGATTGTTCGGAGAACGCGCGGCGCGCCGAGAGGGAGTACCTCCTCATCTCGGCCAGCGGCTGCCCCAAGTGGGGAGAGGGCTGGGCGGTCAGCTTCGGGCAATGGGATCGCGATCGAGACGAAGCCGAATCTCCCCGCGCCGAAGGCGCGCCCCGAGAGCGGCACGACCCCGCTGCTCGAATCCCTTCGCCTGTTTGACCGCGCCCGGGTGCCTTTGGACTGGTCCTCCTCATTTTGATTGAGCGAAGAGACTTTCTCGTCAAGATCGCCAGGCATCGCAAAGAAAGGCGAACTCCAAGAATTTGATTCGGAATTCACGCCCGGGGATGAAAACTTCTGTGTACCTTTTTCAAGCGCGTCTGGTCGAGATGGGTGTAGATTTCGGTAGTGGTCACATTACTGTGACCGAGAAGTTCCTGGACCACGCGCAGCCCGGCGCCCCGTTCGAGCATGTGGGTTGCGAAGGAATGGCGCAAGACGTGAGGTGACACCGATCCCCCGATCCCGGCTCTCTGCGCGTAATGGCGGACGAGTCTGAAGATCCGGTCGCGGGTCAGCTTCCGGCCCCGCCGCGAGAGGAAGACGAATTCGGGTGCGCTCCGTCCAACGGTCTGCTCGAGGCGCGGTCTCTCCTCGGCGAGGTAGCCGCTGAGCGCGTCGCGCGCCTGATCGCCGAAAGGCACGATCCTTTCCTTCGTTCCCTTACCCATGATGCGCGCATAGTTGAGGGAGAGGTTAAGCCCTTTGAGAGTGAGGGTGATCAGTTCGGTGACCCGTGCGCCCGTGGCGTAGTACATTTCGAGCAGGGCTCGATCGCGGAGCCCGAGCGGTCGGGACGTGTCAGGCGCTTCGATGAGGGCCGTGACCTGTTCGGTGCTGAGAAACTCGGGAAGACGTTTCCATATCTGGGGATAGACGATCGTCGACGCGTAATCGCCGCGGATGAGGTTTTCAGACGCGAGGAACCGGACGAACATCCTGATCGACGACAGGCGGCGCGATCTCGTGTGAACCGAGAGTCCGCGTTTTCGCTCGCTGTCGAGGAAATCGAGAATCAATCGGCCGTCGTCGAGGTCAAAGCCGGAGATCTTTCTGGAACAGAGCCAGGCGGAGAATTTGCGGAGGTCGAGACCATACGCGCTCAGTGTGTTCGGCGAAACACCGGCTTCCACGTCGAGATAATCGAGGAAAACCATGATGAGACGGGAATTGGATTCGTTGGATCGCGCCATGACCAGTGATGCACTTTGGTGTAATTATTTTTACTTGAATTTGCTTGACTGAATGTCGTGACCCTATATTATCAAAGCCGCTTTTTCAAGATCAGGTTGTTTTTACTTGTTGAAAAAGCGATGGTTATGAAAAAGAAGAAAAAAAATATAATGAGTCCGGCCAAGAAGAAATCCGCTGCCAAGAAGAAAAAGACCGCTCAATCCACGGCGGCGAAGAAGAAGGGAACCAAGGCTTCAAAGAAGAAAGCCACGCACAAGAAGGTTTCCCCCTCCAAAAAGGCTGCAACCTCAAAGAAAACAAAGACTTCTGTAAAAAAGAAGGTCGCCGCCCCCAAAAAGCCCCCTGCCAAGAAGAAGGTTGCCCGAAAGCCGGCGTCCAAGACCGCCAAAAAGGTGATCCAGAAACCGAGCAAGAAAACCACGAAGCGGTCGGCATCGAAAAACGCCGCAACGAGCCATGCCGTGGCCGAGGCGAATCCAGTGGTGAAGAGAGCCAAATCGCGGATCAAACCGGCAACTCTAGCCACTCTGCGCGAGATCCTGCTCCAGAAGAGAGCCGTCCTCGAGGGTGATGTCTCCTCGCTCAAGGAAGGAGCCTTTCGTCCGAGTTCGCCCCGCGTTTCGACCGATCACATGGCCGACCTGGGCACCGACAGCTACGACCAGAATTTCAACCTCGGCCTCGTCGAATTCAGCGGCCTGACGCTCACTGAAATCAACGAGGCGATCAATCGGATCGACGAGGGCTCCTTCGGGATCTGCGAGGAATGCGGCTGCGCCATTCCCAAGGCGCGCATCGAGGCGATTCCCTACACGCGCTGTTGCATCTCGTGCCAGACCCTGAGGGAGCACTTCTGATGGCGGGCCACTCGCCGGCATCAAACCTCCCCGACGGGGAATCCAAAGAGAACCCCTGTTTTTTTTCGAGACTCGTGACCGGACTTTTCAGGGACAAGATCCTCTTCTGGGTCCTCATCGTCATACTCGTTCCGGCTGATCTCTGGACGAAAGAGATCGTAATTTCCCATGTCAAACAGAACGCCGTGCAGGGAACATTCGAGAATATTCCCGTCGTGTGGGTTGCCAAGGACTGGTTCGGCCTGGTGAGTGTCAACAACCGCGGCGGACCGTGGGGGGTGGGCTCCGACTTCTCGGGCGTCCTCAAGGTAGTGCGCATCGCGGCGCTCGGAGTGATTCTCTTTTTGCTCTTCACCACGCCGCGCCGCGCGTGGATTCAGATCACGGCGCTCGCCATGATCATGAGCGGCGCCCTGGGGAACATCTGGGACACGATCACCATCGGGTCGGTGCGCGATTTCCTCTACTTCGATTTTGATATACCACCAGCAGATCCCTGGCCGGCGTTCAACCTGGCTGACTCGCTGATCTGTGTCGGTGTCATCCTTTTGGCCACCTTGCTCTGTGTCGACTGGGCGAGGGACCGGAAGCGAACCGTGGAAAAGTGATCGTTCGAGACGATCTGTCGAGAACGTCTCTCAGAACGAAGGGGGAACTGCCTTGCTGTCCGTGACCCTGGGACCCTTGAAACTCCGGAACCCTGTGATGACCGCCTCGGGCTGCTGCGGATTCGGTCCGGAGATGGAAGACTTCTTCGATCTCTCCATACCTGGAGCGCTCGTTCTGAAGACGGTGACTCTCAATCCGCGGATCGGTAATCCGGCCCCGCGCCTTGCGGAGACCCCGTCGGGCCTGCTCAACTCGATCGGTCTGCCCAACCCCGGAGTGCGCGCTTTCTTGAAGACCCTTTTGCCTCTCGTCCGAAATAAACCATCCTGCCTGATCGTGAATTTCGCCGGCGAGCGCGAAAATGAATTTACCGAGGCCGCGGCGCTTCTTGACGGCGCCGAAGGCATCGACGCCCTGGAGATGAACCTCTCCTGTCCCAACGTGGAGGGCGGACGCCTGCCCTTCGGTACCGACCCGGCCACGGTCAAGCGGATCGTTGCGTCGGTGCGCGCCGTGACCGAATTGCCCCTTCTGGTCAAGCTTTCTCCCAACGTGACCGACATCGTGCCGATCGCCGAGGCGGCGCTCGACGGGGGCGGCGATGTGCTGACCGTGGCCAACACCCTCCTTGGCATGTCGATCGACTGGCGGGAGCGGAAGGCGCGCCTCGGCACCGGATTCGGCGGGCTGTCCGGGCCGGCCGTGATGCCCGTGGCGCTCCGCCTGGTCCATCAGGTCTGGACAGCGCTGCGCTGTCCGATCATCGGCGTGGGCGGAGTGACCACGGCCGACGACGTGATGGCTTTTCTCGTCACCGGCGCCGCCGCGGTTCAATCGGGAACAGCATGTTTCATGGATCCTCTGGCGATTCCAAACATCATTGACGGAGTGGCCCGGAGAGTTGAGGAGGAGGGGATCGCGTCGCTCGACGAGTGCGTGGGCTCTCTCCAGTTCTGAGGACATGGCGCATTTGAGGACAGTCTATTGAAGATCGGTGAGATCAACGTGGGAATGGTGACGCGGGCGCTCGATTTCTATCATCGCTTCGCCTACGCCGGACTCAGCGTTTACAAGGCTCCCGATCTGGGCGACGATCCCGCGTACCCGATCACCATGTTTCTCGACCGCTTCGAGGACGAAACCTACACCGACTCGAAGCGCAAGGTTCACCGGTACATCCTCCGCCTCGGAAACAGCATGTACAGGTTCATGAAGTTCGTGCTCCACGAGCACATCGTTCAGGACGAGTATTTTTTTTCCGTCGACACCCACGACGACATGTTCAAGGGAACGGCCTCGGAGAGCGAAGAGATCGCCCGGATCCGCCAGTTCAACGGCTGGGTCAAGGAGATGATCGAGGGGCTCTGGGCGAGGGAGGAACTCCCCACGACGGCGTCGCTCAGGGTGCTCATCGAGGAACAGCACCTCATGCGGCGCGAGAAGCCGAAGAACAAGACGATCCTCGTCGTTGACGATGATCGCAGTATCGGCGACGCGATTCAGCTCGTGCTCGAAGCCAAGGGATTTACTGTCGAACGCCTCTATGACGGCGCCGACGCGGTGGAGGAGGCCGACAACGAGAGGCACGACATGATCATCATGGACAACCAGATGGGAGAGATGGACGGACTGGAAGCTCTCGAGGTTCTCAAGAACGATTCGGCGCGGCGGGACATTCCCGTGATTCTGGCCACGACACAGAACCTGCCCATATCGAGCCTTCACCACGCCGATGCCTTTCTGCACAAGCCCTTTCACGCCGACGCGCTCATGTATTTCGTGAACCATCTTCTAGGACTCTAGCATGGACCCCGACGGAGGGGGCGCCGAGGCTTGAGAGAACCGACAGGATCGGAAAGGGATTGACAAAGGCGCGGAGCCCGGTTTGACTCCTTTATTCGACGATCTTGAGTTGACCCAAACAGGTTGGTTGACTCAGTGGACTCTGACGACGCAGGCAGACTAGCGAGGCAGTGGGACATGCTCGACAAACTCTCTTCCGGGGTAGGGAAACTGATCCAGAAGGTTTTCGGATCGCATAACGAGAGGGTGCTCGAATTTCTCGCTCCCATGGTCGAGGCGGTCAATGCCAAGAAAGAGGAGTACACCCGGCTCGCCGACTCCGACCTGCCGCAGAGAACGGAGGCGTTCAAGAAACGGCTCGCCGACGGCGAGAGTCTCGACGACCTCCTTCCCGATGCCTTCGCCCTGACGCGCGAGGCGGCGGGCCGCGCACTCGGCATGCGCCACTTCGATGTCCAGATTCTGGGAAGCGTGGTTCTCCACCAGGGCAAGATCGCCGAGATGGCCACGGGCGAGGGCAAGACGCTCATGGCGACGGCGCCCGTCTACCTCAACGCGCTCGCCGGCAAGGGCGTCTATCTCGTCACGGTCAACGACTATCTCGCCAAGCGCGACTGCGACTGGATGCGGCCCGTCTACGAGATCATGGGATTGAGCGTGGGCGCGATCCAGTCGGGCATGAACTCGGCCGAGCGGCAGGCCGAGTATGCCTGTGACATTACCTACGGTACGAACAACGAGTTCGGCTTCGACTACCTGCGCGACAACATGAAGGCGAGCCACGAAGAGCAGGTTCAGAAGCACCTGCATTACGCCATCATCGACGAGGTCGACTCGATCCTGATCGACGAGGCGCGCACGCCGCTCATCATCTCGGGCATGCCCGAGGCGTCGACGGCCAAGTACTTCAAGGCGAACCAGGTCGCGCGCCGTCTCAAAGAGGACCGCGACTTCGAGAAGAAGGAGAAGGAGAACGCCTGTCCCCTCACCGAGGACGGAATCGAGCGCGCCCAGGATCTGGCCGGCGTCGACTCCTTCTACTCGGGCTCGAACATGGACTGGCCCCACCATATCGAGCAGGCGCTGCGCGCCAATTTCCTCTTCAAGAAGGACAAGGATTACGTGGTCATGAAGGGCGACGGCGGTCCCGAGGTGGTGATCGTCGACGAGTTCACGGGCCGTCTCATGCCCGGCCGCCGCTGGTCGGACGGCCTCCACCAGGCAGTGGAGGCGAAGGAGGGGATCGGCATCAAGGAGGAGAGCCAGACCCTGGCCACGATCACCTTCCAGAACTACTTCAGGCTCTACGACAAGATCGCCGGCATGACGGGAACGGCCTTGACCGAGGCGGGGGAGTTCCTCAAGATCTACAATCTCGAGGTCGTCTCCGTGCCGACCAACCTGCCCATGGTGCGGCAGGACTGCAACGATGTGATCTACCGCACCCTGTCGGAAAAGAAGAACTCCATCATTGATGAGGTCTGCCGCCTCAACTCTTTCGGACGGCCCGTTCTCGTGGGCACCACGTCGATCGAGAGCTCGGAGACGCTCTCCGAGATGCTCGGCAGGCGCGGCGTGGACCACGAGGTGCTCAATGCCAAGCACCACGAGCGCGAGGCAACGATCGTGGCCGAGTCGGGCCAGGCGAACCACGTGACGATCGCCACCAACATGGCCGGCCGCGGCACGGACATCAAGCTCGGCGACGGGGTGATCAACACGGAATGCGCCCACCCCGAGACGGGCGCCATCTGGTGCTGCGTGAGCTGCGAGCGGCCCGAACGGAGCGCCACGTGCGAGGCCTGTTTCAAGGGCTCGAAGAAAAGCGACTTCGTCGATGGCCGGGAGGGGAAGCCCGCCTGCGTCGACGATGTGCGCTGCGGCCTTCACATCATCGGCACCGAGCGCCACGAGGCGCGCCGCATCGACAACCAGCTCAGGGGACGGGCGGGCCGCCAGGGAGACCCGGGCTCGTCGCGCTTCTTCCTCAGCCTCGACGACGACCTGATGCGCATCTTCGCCAAGGACTGGGTCAAGGCTGTCCTCGGAAAGCTCGGCATGACCGAGGGGCAGGAGATCGAGAGCCGCATGGTGACGCGCGGCATCGAGAACGCCCAGAAGAAGGTCGAGGGCCGCAACTTCGAGATCCGCAAGAGCCTCCTCGAGTACGACGAGGTGATGGACCAGCAGCGGCGCACCATCTACGAGACGCGGCAGGCGATCCTTTGCGGCGAAGACCTCAAGGAGAAGGTCCTCGCCATGGTCAACGACACGGTCCTCGATCTCATGAACACCTACATGGGCGAGGTAAAGAAGGACTGGGAACTCGATGAACTCACCCAGCGCCTGAACCACCACTTCGGATCGGAGTTCGACGGCAAGCAGTTCGAGGCCAAGGAACGGGAGGCGGTGGAGCAGACGGTCATGGACGGTGTGCTCGAGCTCTACGGCGCCAAGGAACAAATGGTCGGCGCCGACGAAATGCGCCGTGTGGAGCGCTTCCTACTGCTCAATATTCTCGATGCCAAGTGGAAGGACCACCTCTACGCGATGGATGCTCTCAAGGCGGGCATCTCGCTCCGCTCCTATGCCCAGGTCGATCCCAAGACCGAGTACAAGAAGGAGGGTTTCGACAAGTTCCAGATGCTCCTCCAGTCGATCTCGGAGGGGGTGACCTCCTTTATCTTCAAGCTCAAGGTGGAGCGCGAGGACGAGGAGACGCTGCGCGGCCGCTGGAGCTCGGGCGAAACCGTGCGGCACGAGATGTCGGGCTTGGGCGCCCAGAGGCAGGGCATGGACCAGGCGATCCAGGCGTCGGGCAAGGGGGGCGCGGTCCAGCCGATCCGCCGGACGGCGCCCAAGGTGGGGCGGAACGACCCCTGCCCCTGCGGCAGCGGCAAGAAGTACAAGAAGTGTCACGGCCAGTCTTAGCGCCATCAGGAAAGGAAATCGGTGACGACGAGGGATTCGGTCAGCGCTGACAACAAGTCCTCCCTGATCCATCTGGTCTATGACTTGACCGCCCTGCTTCTCATCATCGTCGCCTTCCCCTATTTGCTGATCCGTCTTGCGGCCAGCCCGCGATTCAGGGCGGGGCTGTTCCAGAGGCTCGGTTTCGTGCCCGATCCGCCCGGTGAGGGCCGAATGCTCTGGATCCACGGCGTCTCTGTCGGCGAGGTCAAGACGATCCAGCCTCTGCTCCTCAAACTCGAGGAGGAGTTCGGCCCCCTGCGGTGCGCCATCTCGACGACGACGCAGGCCGGCTTTCAGATCGCCCGCAAGCTCTTTCCCGACAAGTTCACCTTCTACTTTCCCCTCGACATCAGCTTTATCGTGAGACGGGTGATCCGCCGGGTGCAGCCTGGACTGATCATCCTCATGGAGCTCGAGATCTGGCCCAACCTCCTCTACGAGGCGAACAAGGCGGGCGCCCAGGTCGTCATCGTCAACGGAAGGATTTCGGAGAAATCCTTCCGCGGCTATCAGCGCATCAAGAGGCTCCTGCCGGAGCTGAACCGGATCGCCCTCTTCAGCGTTCAGAACGACGAATACCGCAAGCGACTGGTCGCCCTCGATGTCCCGCCTGAACGGCTCGTGATCACGGGCAACATCAAGTACGACGGAATCGACACGTCCGAGCCGGCCGACATGGAACGCGTGCGCGAGGAGCTCCATCTCGCACCGTCGGCCCAGGTTCTCGTGGCCGGTTCGACCCATCATGGCGAGGACGAGATCCTCCTCGAAGTTTTTGCCGCCCTCGTGGGCGAGCACTCGAACCTGAGGCTCGTTCTCGCGCCGCGTCACCTGGAGAGGACCTCCGAGATCGAGAGGTCGTGCCAGCGTTTCGGCCTCACCGCGCGGCGGCGTACCCGTCTTGGCCCGGACAACGGGCTGATCGGCAAGAGAGAGGTCCTCCTTCTCGACACGATCGGAGAATTGGAGCGCGTCTATGCCGCGGCCGACATGGTCTTCGTGGGCGGAAGCCTCGTCGACGTGGGCGGACACAACATGCTCGAGCCGGCCGGCAAGCGCAAGGCGGTGATCTATGGTCCTCACGTCTACAATTTCACCGACGAGGCAGCCCTGCTCGAGAGCCGCGGCGCCGCGTTGAAGGTCAACGACGCGAGCGAGCTCAAGACCCTGATCGGTCGCCTCCTCCAGGATCCAGAGGAAGCGACCGATCTCGGACAGCGCGCACTCGATGCGGTCTCCGCCGCAAAAGGAGCGGCCCAGACCAACGTCGATCTCATCGCCGAGCATTTCGCCCCCAATGCGCCCGATCTGTTCCCGCCTCGTAGAGTCGGCTGAGGGGGCGAAATCCGGAACGTCTCTTGGCGTTTCGCCGGTTTTTTCGCGCCATTTCTGCGTTGTATTGAAACGGGGAAGTTATAAGATTGCTTCCTTAATCAATTTCGATTTCACGACGCGGTTGCAACCCAATTTTCGAAAGAACGGTCCTGCCCAAGGTCGAGCCTGTCCCACGATGTCAATCGTTGGTCGTGGCGACAGTGGAGGGGCAAGCAGAAAGGAGCAGCATAGATGGTTACGAAGGCGTATCTCACATCGGAATCGGTCTCGATGGGGCATCCGGACAAGCTCGCCGACCAGATATCGGACGCGGTTCTCGACGAGTGTCTCAAGGGCGATCCCCACTCCCGCGTGGCGTGCGAAACTCTCGTTACCACCGGTCTCTGCATCATGGCCGGCGAGATCAGCACGAAGTCGTGGGTCGACTTCAATGCCGTGGCGCGCCAGGTGATACTCGACGTGGGTTATGACAACAGCGAGTTTGGAATCGACGGAAACACCTGCGCTGTTCTCGCCTCGGTCGATGCCCAGTCGCCCGACATCTCGCGCGGTGTCGACGGTGTGGTCAGGAAGAAAGGTCAGTCCGTGGGTGCGGGCGACCAGGGAATGATGTTCGGCCACGCGATCAAGGAGACGCCCGAACTGATGCCCATGCCGATCATGCTCGCCCACAAGCTGATGGAAAAACTGACCGTGCTGAGGAAGCGAAACAAAATCTCCTGGCTCCGGCCCGACAGCAAGTGCCAGGTCACGATAGAGTATTTGGACGGCAAACCCCGCCGTGTGAACGCCGTGGTCCTCTCCACGCAGCACGCGCCCGATGCGAAGCACAAGGAGATCCGAAAGACGATGATCGAGGAGGTGATCCTCAAGGTCATTCCCGCACGTCTCATCGACTCGCGCACCAAATACCACATCAATCCCACGGGCCGCTTCGTGATCGGCGGACCCCAGGGCGACTGCGGGCTCACGGGCCGCAAGATCATCGTCGACACCTACGGCGGTCTCGGCCGCCATGGCGGCGGCGCGTTCTCGGGCAAGGACCCCTCCAAGGTCGACCGGTCAGGCGCCTACGCGGCGAGGCATGTGGCCAAGAACCTCGTGGCAGCCGGATTCGCCGACAAGATCGAGGTCCAGATCGCCTATGCCATCGGTGTGGCTCAGCCCGTGGCCGTGTTCGCCGAAACCTTCGGAACGGGCCGGCTTGACTCGAACAACATCGAGAAGATCATTCTCGACAACTTCGACCTCACACCGACGGGAATCATCGAGAGGCTCAAGCTGAACCGTCCAATCTACCGCCAGACTTCCTACCACGGCCATTTCGGCCGCAAGGGAGACGACTTCACCTGGGAGAAGACCGACATGGTCGATCGGCTCCGGAAGGCGGCCAAGCACTAAGGCAAAATCAAACCGCAGATCTACGAGATTCCCAACGAAATCGACCACGCGGTGGCAAAGCTCAAACTCCAGTCGATGAACCTCGCCACCGACACCGTCACCAAGCGGCAACGCGAATACCGATGGGACCGGTGATTGTCCGAAAAATCGGAAAACGTTGAATCGCAGGCGGTTGAAAAGCACCTGGCCGGCGGTTACAATTCGTTGGCTTCCGGCTACTTGACTTCGTGTGCAGGGGCTGCGCAGCATCCGACCGGATGCTCAACCCCTCGAACCGCCTGCTCTCGGGGCATGCTGATCGTTTCCTGTTAATGTGCGGAAGATGTTATGCAAGGTTATATTAAAAAAGACGTTAGAGAGATTTCTTCATGCCGCCCCGACGGGCGCCGATCTGGTTTCTCTCTCGTCGAGATTCTTGTGGTCATCACGATCATGGCCCTTCTCGTGGGGCTCGTGAGCAACGCGGCCATCAACTTTCTCGATAAGGGCGAGGTCACGGCGTGCATGGCCAACCTCAAGCAGATTGCCCAGGACCTCGAACTCTACAAGCAGAGGCGTGGCAGATGGCCCCAGGAAAAGGGAATCCAGTTTTTGCTCGTCCTGACCAAGGGCGGCAAGCATGCCATGGTTTCGGGACGGGATTCCAAGATGTTCCTCTGTCCGGGAACGGACGATGACAACAGGGCCGCCGGGGGGGATTGGGGAAGCGCCTACGACGATTTCGACAACATAGACAGCACCTCGATCAGCTATGCCGGACGCAACGCGATCGATTTCAAGGTCAAATACGATACCGACGTTCTTGCTGCCGACGACAACGAAGAACGCAAGAACCATCGTTACGCGACCAACTATGTGACCAAGAACTACGCTGTCGAGAGCCTCGATATTCTCGACTTCGTGGAAGACAATCCCGATCTGGAATGGCTTACCGTGGGGCCCGATTCGCCCTACGAACCGTTCCATTGCCTTCTGCCGGATTGATCCTACTGACGCCTTTGTGAGAGGAGAGACGATGAGAAGAGGATTATTGCTCTGCGGCCTTTTGGTTGTCTGTTTCATGGCGATCTCTTCATTCGCCTTTGCCGAGGACCGTTGGCATCTCGATTTCAAGCAGGTCAAGATGGATCGCGTTCTGGTCAAGATCGGCGAGACCAATACGCCCTACTGGTATCTGATCTACAAGGTGACCAATCCGACCGACGAGTCGATCTCCCTCAACCTCCAGTTGAAGGCGTACAGTGACGTGGGCAAGAAGGCCTACATCGAATGGTTCAGCCCCCTGGCGGTGAAAGCAATCGTCGCCAAGGAGCATCGGG
The DNA here is from genome assembly GCA_964464495.1 of uncultured Phycisphaerales bacterium. GTDB lineage: Bacteria > Planctomycetota > B15-G4 > B15-G4 > CAYZWU01 > CAZUHB01. The sequence continues at coordinate 872 of CAYXGI010000010.1, read as the reverse complement.
CCTTCAAGAACGTGCAGGAAATGCGCACCGAGATCGGCCCGGGTGAGACCCTCGAAGGGGTCGCGCTTTTCAAGGGCGTGCACGAGGGGACAGACACCCTGAGGATCGAGGTTTTCGGGCTCTGGGATCGAGTGACTTACGACAAGGGACAACTCGTGGTCGAGGACAAGGTCCTCAAGCTCTATTTCTTCAGGCCTGGCGACGAGTTTTATCCCCAGTTCGACCAGTTCTTTTTCAAGAAACAGGAATGGGCTGTGCTCTGAGCCGCTGAACCGTTGAGTTCGAGCGGTCCCCCGTTTCTTCAATCAGTAAAACTCTGAAAGGGTATTGGCCTGCGGCCGCGTCAAGCCGCCCGGGACGATACCCTTTTTGCCGTTGCAACCTTTGGTTGCAACGGAGCCGTTGCTCTGAATGGGGGTGGCGGAACAAAAAATAATGGTTCACCATTTTGATATCTCTGGTCTTTTTTCAGGCAGGGAGGATCGATGAAGATTCACGAATTTCAAGCCAAGGAAATCTTTTCGCGATACGGAATCCCCGTTCCCGAGGGCAAGGAAGTCAAGACGCCCGATGAAGCGGCGAAGGCGTACACGCAGCTCGGAACCGACGTGTGTGTGGTCAAGGCGCAGATTCACGCCGGCGGCCGCGGCAAGGGGGGCGGTGTCAAGCTGGTCAAGTCGGCTGACGAAGCGCGCGAGGCGGCTGAGACGATCATGTCCAAACCGCTGGTGACACACCAGACAGGACCCGAGGGACAACCGGTCAAGCGGCTGCTCGTGGAATCGGGCGCGTCGATCGCCAAGGAGTTCTACGTGGGGCTCGCCCTCGACCGCAAGATCTGCAAGCCGGTCCTCATGGTATCGACCGAAGGC
>CAYXGI010000009.1:116677-122474 GCA_964464495.1 uncultured Phycisphaerales bacterium | reverse complement strand
CGCGGGCGAAGTAGGCGCGGTGCTTGCCCTCCTTGCCGCACGCCACGCACGCGCCTGTCGCCTCTCCATTTTCGAGAGGGATGAGGCGGATCGTCGCCTTGGTCTCGTCCTTGATCGCTGTTTCGCAGGCCTCCTCGCCGCACCAGTTGCTGATGGCGAAACCGCCCTCGTTCGCGATCTTCTTCTTGAAGTCGTCGTAGTCGTTGACCTCGCGTGTGAGCGCGTCGCGGTAGGCGGCTGCCCGGTCGAAGAGGTTCTTCTGGATCTCGTCGAGCAGGTCGGCCACGGTCTTGTCGAGACCGTCCATCGATGCGGGAGCCTTGTCGCCCGTGTCTCTCCGGGCGATCATGACCTTGTTCTCCTTGAGATCGCGGGGGCCGAGCTCGAGACGGAGCGGAACGCCCTTGAGCTCCCACTCGTTGTACTTGAAGCCGGGCTTGTACTGATCGCGGTCGTCGACGAAGACGCGGATCCCGGCTTTTTTCAGGGATTCGCACACCGCGGCGGCGGCGTCGAGAACGCCCTGCTTCTCCTCGTCGCTACGGTAGATCGGCACGAGAACAGCCTGATCGGGCGCGAGCCGCGGAGGCACGACGAGACCCTTGTCGTCGGAGTGGGTCATGATCAGGGCGCCCATGAGGCGCGTCGACACGCCCCACGACGTGGACCAGACATGGGCGAGCTTTCCCTCGCGGTCCTGGAACTGGACGTCGAACCCTTTCGCAAAGTTCTGGCCCAGGTGGTGCGACGTTCCTGACTGAAGCGATTTGCCGTCCTGCATCATCGCCTCGATGCAATAGGTGTGGAGCGCGCCGGCGAACTTTTCCGCATCGGTCTTCACACCGGTCAACACGGGGATCGCCATCCATTCCTCGGCCAGCGTGCGGTACATTTCGAGAGCGACCAGGGCTTCCGTTTCGGCCTCGTCATAGGTTTCGTGCGCGGTGTGTCCTTCCTGCCAGAGGAACTCGCAGGTTCGCAGAAAGAGTCGCGTGCGCATTTCCCAGCGAACCACATTGGCCCACTGGTTGATGAGCAGGGGCAGGTCGCGGTACGACTCGATCCACTTGCCGAACATGTCGTACATGATCGTCTCCGACGTGGGACGGACCACGAGCGGCTCCTCGAGCTTCGATCCGCCGGCGTGGGTGACCACGGCGCACTCGGGAGCGAAACCTTCCACGTGCTCGGCTTCCTTCTTGAGGAACGATTCGGGGATGAAGAGGGGGAAGTAGGCGTTCTGGTGGCCCGTCTCCTTGATCATGGCGTCGAGGGCGTCGCGAATCCGCTCCCAGATGGCGTAACCGCGCGGCCTGATCACCATGCAGCCCTTGACGGGCGAGTAATCGGCAAGTTCGGCCTTCTGAACCAGATCGGTGTACCACTCGGAGTAGTTTTCTTCGCGCGAGGTGATGCCTTTGCCGTCCTTCTTCGATTTCGCCATGAGAGTTCCTCAGGAGGTGAGCGACTTTTTGTTCTAACCTTTTGAAAAGGGCGAGATTATAGGAGCCATCTTGGTAAATACAAAATAAAAACTTGACCCTCTTCCTTGTCGCTCCTAATATGCTTGACCTTTTGATCGCCCGACATGGGGGATTAGCTCAGCTGGAAGAGCGTTTGGCTGGCAGCCAAAAGGTCAGGGGTTCGAGCCCCCTATCCTCCACCATACAATTATTACACCCCGCAGTATTCCACGGCGGGGTTTTTTTATACAATCCAATGGAACTGGAGGGGTGCTGGAACTTCTTCCCCTCAGCGCGGAACAGGTTGGACCGGCAGTGATAACATCAGCAAGAACAATATGTCACAACAACCCGCAAGAATCCTGACAGCGTGCTTCATCCTCGTCTGTGTGACGATCGGCGCCTACGGTGCGACCGGCCAGGAGGAGCAGCAGCCGGCTGAGAAGAAGGCCGTGCTCTATCGCCTGGAAGGGCAGCTCACACAGACCATGGTCACCTCCCTGAACCGTGCGTGGCGCACGGCCAAGGCGATCGAGGCTGAGTTCCTGATCGTCGAGATCGACACGCCCGGCGGCGAGGCGGGTCTCATGGAACAGCTCAGCGATCTCGTCTTCGACATGTACAAGGACGACAATCTCGAAACGGTCGCCTTCATCGATCCGGCAGCGGATTCGGCCGGCGCCCTCATCGCGATCTCCTGCCGGCGGCTCTACATGTCGCCGCGCGCCCACATCGGGTCGGCCACGCCTGTTTTAATTCCCACCTTGCCGATCGCGCCGCCCCAGGGCATCAATATCGACGAGGACATGAAACGCAAGATCAAGGCACGCGCCCTCGCCATCTTCCGCGCCGCGGCCAAGGAGTCGGGCCGCAACCCGTCTATCGCCGAGGCGATGGTTGATCCCGACATCGAGCTGGTGCTCGCACGGATCGACGGCGAGGAGATGGTCACACGGCGCGATGATTTCTTTGACGAACGGTCGCGGCTCGGCCCGGCGCGGGTCGTCGAACTCGACGTGATCTGCCCCAAGGGCGAGTTGCTCAACATCACCGCCGACGAAGCTTTCGAGTATGGATTCATCGACGGGATCGCGGACACGAGAGCCGACCTGCTCACAAACATCCTCGGCGTTGACGAGGAGAACACGGTCATAGTAACGCCCACCTGGTCCGAGGGGCTCGTCGATTTCCTGCAGTCGATTCACTGGCTCCTGCTCATCGGCGGGCTCGTGTTCCTCTACATCGAATTCAAGATCCCCGGTTTTGGCGTGCCCGGGGCCGTGGGCCTCGGCCTGCTGGCTCTCCTCTTTGCCACCAAGTACATGGCCGGTCTTGCCGAGATTCCCGAGATCTTGCTGATCGTGGCCGGTCTGGGACTCGTGGCTGCCGAGATCTTTATCATTCCGGGCACCTTCATTGCCGGCGCGATCGGCGTGATCCTCGTGGTCGTGGGCGGACTGCTCTCGTTCCAGCCTTTCGTGGTGCCCGACTCTCCGTGGGACCAGGAGCTGCTCGAGTCGAACATCGTGAACATGGGTCTGTCGATCCTGGCCGTTCTCGGTATCGCCATCATGATCACGCGCTTCTTGCCGCGCACCTCGCTGTTCAGGCATCTCGTGCTCGACACGGGTAAGTCGGCTGATTCGCTCTATGGATCGGGCACGGCGATCGACGATGTTCACGACGATTCGATCGTGAACGCCGGCGACGAGGGGACGGCGTTCAGCGAGCTGCACCCTTCGGGCAAGATTCTCATCGACGGTTCGCAACTGGACGCCCAGTCGGAAGGCGAGTATATCAACAAGGGAGACAAGGTCCGCGTCGTCCGGGTCGTGGGCAATTTCATTTTCGTCAGGAAAGTCGAGGATAAATAACTTGCTCTACTACACTTTCGGGCTGCTCGCTCTGGGACTGATTCTCATTCTCGTGGAGATCTTCATCCCCTCCATGGGACTCATCGGAAGCGCGGCGGCGATCTCGATCGTGATCGGCGGGATTCTGGCCTTCAATTACGATCCGGGCGGAGTCTTCATCGGCTACATTATCACCGCCGTGGTGCTCATTCCGCTGTCGATCTTCACGGCCTTCAAGGTCCTGCCCAAGACCGCTCTGGGCAAGGCGATGATGCTCACCGGTTCGTCCTTTAACGGTTCCGATGCGATGGCGGCCGAGGAAGGCCTCGAAGAGCTACTCGGTTTCGCGGGCAAAACCATGACCGATCTCCGCCCCGCGGGGATCGTTCTTTTTGACGACCGGAGGGTCGACGTGGTCACCCAGGGCGAGATGCTCGACAAGGGGATCACGGTCAAGGTGATCAAGGTCGAAGGGAACCGGGTCGTTGTGGAAGAAACCGACGGCGCGGCGGTCACAGAGAAATCAAATTGAAGTAACCTGATTACATTGAGAGATAGGATCCACGAGACAAGGAGAAAGTAATGCTTTTCCCACCTTATCTGGCGGCCGTACCCAACACGTTCCTGGTCATACTTTTCGCTTTTCTAGGCCTGATCGCGCTCATTCTGTTCATCTTCATCGCGCGCTTCATCGGCCTCTACGTTCAAGGGCTGCTCGCCGGTGCCAAGGTGGGCCTTCTCCAGATCATGATGATGTGGCTCAGGAAGGTCAATCCCACGGTGATCGTGCGCGCCAAGATCATGGCCGTGCAGTCGCGGATCCCGGCCATGTCGGCGAAAGATCTGGAAGCCCACTTCCTCGCCGGCGGCAATGTGCTCAACGTGGTGAGAGCTCTCATCGCCGCGAACCGCGCCGGGCTCAGTCTCGATTTCAAGATCGCCACCGGCATCGACCTGGCGGGCCGCAACGTTCTCGAGGCGGTCCAGACCTGCGTCAATCCAAAGATCATCGACTGCCCCAACCCCGCGGCGGGCAAGACCGAGATCGCTGCCGTGGCCAAAGATGGGATCCAGGTGCTCGCCAAGGCGCGCGTCACCGTGCGCACCAACATCGCGCGACTCGTGGGCGGCGCCACCGAGGAAACGATCATCGCCCGCGTGGGTGAGGGCATCGTGACCACCATCGGCTCCTCGGACACGTACAAGCATGTGCTCGAGAATCCGGACAACATTTCCAAGACCGTTCTCGGCAAGGGTCTCGATGCGGGAACGGCCTTCGAGATCCTGTCGATCGACATCGCCGATGTGGACGTGGGCGTCAACGTGGGCGCCCGTCTCCAGGCCGACCAGGCCGAGGCCGACAAGCGCGTCGCCCAGGCGCGCGCCGAGGTGCGCCGGGCGCTCGCCGTCGCCCAGGAGCAGGAAATGAAGGCCAACGTCATGGAAAACCGCGCCAAGGTGGTCGAGGCCGAGGCGCAGATTCCCAAGGCGATGGCCGAAGCATTCCGCGCCGGCAATATGGGGATCATGGACTACTACAAGTTCAGGAACATCCAGGCCGACACGGAGATGAGAGAAGCGATCGGCGGAACGGACACGGAAAAAGGCAAGGGACGCGACTAAAGGACCTTCCCCGGACGGCCCTGCGCGAAGCGGGGTCGTTCGGGATTAGACAAACCATGGAAGACTTCTTTGAACAGCTGAAAAACATTATCCCCGTGGTCATCGTGATCGCCAGCCTCATTCTTCCCGCCTTCATCAAGAAGAAAAAGGATGAGAAGAAAAAGGCGCAGGAGGCGAACAAGGGGACACTCACAGGTGTACCGTCTCAGAAGAGAGACGCCCAGGCCGATCTTGAGAGCAAGGTCCGCAAGTACTTCAACGAGATGAAGACGGCCAAGAAACCCGCCGCACAGCAGAGACCTACGGCGCAGCAGCGACCCGGTGCGCAGCAGCGACCCTCTCGGCCGTCAGTGGCTGAACCGGCTATCCTGTCCAGCCGCGACGAGATCAAGGCGGTGCCAACACCGAGAAGGGACTCTCGTCCCACGGCCGAACCGCGAGAGTTCTCCACACTGAAGAAGGCCAAACCCAACAAGGCATCAGACGATGCCTACTCTGTTGACGTTGACGCCTACAGATCCGATACCGACGCCTATGCCATCGCCACAGACGAGGGTGCCGCTGCTGCGTTATCGGCGATGGGAAAAAGTGGCGAGGCGCTCACTGCGTTCGGACGAGGAGAGGCTCCTCTCTCGAGCGTCAGCGAGAAAAAACCCGCCGCAAAACCACGCGCCGACTGGGACGTAACACACGACGCGGCTTCTCTCTCGGTGAAAGATTTGCGGAAAGCGATCATTCTCAGTGAAGTGCTCGGGCCGCCGGTGGCCCTCAAAGGGTTCATTTCCGCCTCTCTTCCGGGCGGGTCACCAAAATTGCAAATCCGCTCTATAAGGACTTAGAGCGGATTTGCAATTTTGG
>CAYXGI010000009.1:0-116667 GCA_964464495.1 uncultured Phycisphaerales bacterium | reverse complement strand
AAATTCCAAAACCCGCTATATCTGTACTTCTCCTTGTTTTGCAATTTTGGTGACCCGCCCGGAAGAGAGGCGGAGGAGTCTGTGGGTGCTGCCGGCAAGATCGTCGTTGTGCGTGACGAGCACCATGGTTTGCCGGAGTTCGCGGTTGATGTCCATGAGAAGGCTGATGATACCATCGCTCGTTTTCTCGTCAAGGTTTCCCGTGGGCTCGTCGCAGAAAAGGATGCTCGGCTCGGACACGAGGGCACGCGCGATCGCCACGCGTTGGCGTTCGCCGCCGGAAAGCTGCGGCGGACGATGGCGAAGCCGCTGGCCGAGACCGAGCGAATCGAGCATGGCGGCCGCTCTCTCCTTGGCCTGCTTCCGCTTGCCGAACCATCCCAAGGTTCCCCAGCGCATCATGGGCGCGAGGAGCACGTTCTCGAGTGCGGTAAGTTCGGGCAGAAGATGATAGAACTGAAAAACAAAACCGATCTCCTTGTTGCGGATCTCGGCCTGGCGGCCGCGCGTGGCGTGACGGATCACGTCCTCCTCGCCGAAGAACACGCTGCCCCGATCAGGTTGGTCGAGAAGTCCGAGGATGTGGAGCAAGGTCGACTTGCCCGTTCCCGAAGCCCCCACGATGCCGAGAATCTCGCCGCGCGAGATCGACAGGTCGATCCCTTGTAGAATATCGAGGGTTTCGCCGCCGAGGGTGTATGACTTGTGGATGTTTTCCGCTCGAAGCACGCTGTCACTCATGGCGCAAAGTCCTCACCGGATCCATCAACGATGCTCGAAACGCGGGGATGAAGGAAAAGATAAGACAAAGGATCAGCGTCCCCAGAATGGTGAAACCGATAAAGACCGGATCGATCTCCACGGGAATCTCGGTGAAATTGTAAACGGTCTTGTCAAAGACCTGCACGTTGAACGTGTCCTCGATGAAATCCTTGATCGGATTGATGTTGTCCGCGAAAAAGTAGCCGCCGATCGCACCGAGCACTGAACCGATCATCCAGAGAAACACGCCGCAGGACATGAATATCCCCAAGATCCCGCCGGGCGTGGCGCCCATGGAGACAAGGATTCCGATATCCTTGGTCTTGTCGGTGACCATGATCGAGGTATTGGCGAAAACATTGAAGGTGGCGATGAGGATGAAAAACCCGAGGATGAACCCCAGGATGGTGCGCTCGTTCTTGACCGCACCGAGAAAGATAGCGTTCTTCTGCTCCCATGTGGCCACATAGGCCTTGATCCCCGCCCGGCCCAGAGCCGTTTCGATGGCGTGGGCGATTTGAGCTCCTCGGCGGTCGCAGTCGTCGACAGAGATATAAATCTCGCTCACCTCGTTCCTGCCGGCGCCGACCCAGTCGCGGGCGTCGTCGATCTGAACGAGAATGTGCTGGCCGTCGAACTGAAAGTGACCGCTCCTGAACGCCCCCCCCACGAAAAACTTCTGCTCGAAAGGCTTGATCCCTTGTTCGCCGCCGCCATCGAGGATCGACTCGTCGATCGTGGCGAGGGTGATGACGGCGCCCTTTGTCAGACCGAGCCGTTCGTACCGCCGATCGCCGACGAGCGCCACGGGAAAGTCGCTGTTGTAGTACTCGTCGTCGCGCAGATCGTCGGGGAGCATGAAGGGATCGTCGAGATCGGCGACGCGCATGAGAGGACTTTCCACATTGGTGAGATAGTCGCGCATCCCCGAAACGGCCAACTCGCTCTCGAGATCGATGCCCACGGCCTGAACCGCGAAGTTGCTCACGTCGAGGGCGCCCGACATGGTGTCCCGCCCATCGGCACGCCGGATCAGCGAGGGCCTCACGAATCGGGGCGCCACGCCCGTCACACCGCCGACGGAATCGATCACGGCTTTGAGCGTCTCGAAATCGGTGCACCGCACCGTGCGCCGCTCACCATCGGCGCTCACGCCAAGGCTCGACAGTGGGACGACGATGATGTCCGACATGGTACCGCGAATGTAGGACCTCGATTCCCGCAAGAAACCGCTCATGACCGAGATGACCACGACCAGAGCGCCGACGCTCAGGAAGATGCCAATGACGGTCACCAGGCTGATCGGGCGGGATCTGAGGTAGCGACTGGCGAGAAAAAACTTATACATCGATTATCTTTGCTCCGAGATCTCTAATCCAGTCGCGGGGGTGGTGTCCGAATGCAAAGCACAACAGCCATTTCAGAGGTTTTGAAGGTTACGGCATCGTTCGATGCGCCGCAACCGAGAAATCGAATCACTCGCGCCTCGCGCCTGTTCCGACTAACAGCGAAGATATCGTCAATCGAAACATGCCGCGGGATTACATATATTCCGCCCCAAAGATTCGAATTTGCTTGACCTTTCCTCTTTGCAGGGCCTTATAATAACCCCCTTTTTGCGGGGCTGCGAAAAGAGAAGCGTCAGAGAGCCCCCAGGTGATTCGGCTGGAGATCGTCAATGGACATTACTCTCGAAAACAAAGGCTCTTGTCTCCGCAACATCAAGGTCGTGATCCCCTCCGAGGAGATCGACGAGGCCCTCGACGCCAAATACGCGGAAACAAGAAAAGCCATCTCCCTTCCGGGCTTCCGAAAGGGCAAGGTCCCCCAGAAGCTGATCGAAAAGAAATTCGGCGACGCCATCATCCAAGAGGTCAAGGAAGGTCTCGTCCAGGACGCCTTCACCAAGGCGATCGAAGATCACAAACTCGATCCTGTCGACGACCCTGAACTCGATGCCAAGTCGATCGAGATCGAGAAGGGCGCGGCGATCGAGTTCGAGTTCTCCATGGAGACGCGGCCCGAGTTCGAGCTCGGCGAGTACAAGGGGATCGAGATCGAGATCCCCTCGATCAGCGTGACCGAGGAGGAGATCGAAAAGGGTCTCGACGGTCTCAGAAACCGCTTCTCGTCCCTGCAGGACGTGGAGGACGGCAGCGCCGAGAAGGGCGACTATCTCACCGCCGCCGTGACCTACTCGGCCGAAGGCACAGACGATGTGGTGCGCGAGGAGTGCCAGGTCAACACGATGCTCAACATCGTCGACGGCGTGGAGCTCGGCGCGGACAAGAGCGATCTCTTCAACGGCAAGAAAGTGGGCGAAGAGGTGAGTGTCGAGGTGGACGCCCTCCCCGAACACTTCAATCCCGAGGAACTGCGCGGCAAGGCGGCCACCGTCGTCTCCAAGATCACCGCGATCAAGCGGGTCACGCCTCCTGAACTGGACGAAAAGTTCTTCACCATGGTGGGTGTCAAGGACCTCGACGAGCTCAAGGGCAAGGTCGAAGAGGGCACACTGGTTCAAAAGGAACAGATGCGCCAGGAACTGATCGACGAGCGCATCATCGACAAGCTCATCGAAACGCATGATTTCGAGCTGCCCCAGAAACTGCTCAACAAGCAGGCGATGCGGCAGGAAATGGGCCGCAAGATGGAAATGCTCCGCATGGGAATGGACCGCGAAACGGTGGACAAGCAGATGGAGGAGATGAAGGAGCAGAACCAGAAATCGGCCGAGCGTTTCATGCAATACAGCTTCATCTACGACAAGATCGCCGAAAAGGAAAAGATCTTCGTCCTCGAGAACGAGATCGACGAGGAGTACAGGAAGATCGCCGCCGCCAGAAACTCGACGCCCCAGGAGGTGCAGGCCGAGTTCGAAGAGAACGACATGATCTCATCGCTCCGGGCCCGGATTCGTGAAGATAAGATCAGAGATCTCTTGAGGCAAAAGGCCAAAACGGTCGAAGAGGATATTACGGACGGTACGTCCGGCGATGAGGACGCTTCCTCTACAGACGCGTCACCCGAGGACCAGAAGTCCGACGCGGAGAGCGGCGAAGCCTCCTCCACCGCTGCCGAGTAGTTGCAGCACTTAGTGCACCATGCTATGAAATGATCAGTGATGTGGAGAGAGCAATGAAGAACTATTATCCGGTTCCTTATGTGATCGAAAAAACAGGCCGTGGAGAGAGAGCGTACGATATTTACTCCCGGCTGCTGGAAGACAGGATCATCTTCATCGGCACCGCCATCGACGATCATGTGGCCAATGCCGTGGTGGCGCAGCTGCTCTTTCTTCACAAGGAAAACAAGAATCAGGACATCAGCGTCTACATCAATTCACCTGGCGGCCACATCACCGCCGGTCTGGCCATCTACGATACGATGCAGTTCGTACAGTGCGACGTGGCGACCTATTGCATCGGACAGGCGTCGAGCATGGGCGCTCTCCTCCTGATGGCGGGCGCCAAGGGGAAACGCCTCTCCCTGCCCAACTCGCGGGTCATGATTCATCAGCCCTGGGGCGGAGCGGGCGGAACAGCCGCCGACATCCAGATCCAGGCCAACGAGCTCGTCAAGATGAAGAAAGTCATCATCGACATCATTGCCGAGCACACGGGCACGCCGCCGAGCCAGGTCGAGGAAGACATCGACCGCGACTACTTCATGTCCGCCAAGGAAGCCAAGGAGTACGGCGTCGTCGACGAAGTGGTCGAACCTCTCGTCACCGTCTAAAATTAGCTTGGCAACCTGAACGAGAACGATAGGATTCAGGCGGAACAACGGCCCGCGCCGTAGCAACGATGGTTTTATGTCCACCTGAAGAGGATCGAAGAGGATGAATCGCCGCACGAGAGACAGCGACTACGAACAGTGCACGTTCTGCGAAAAGTTGAAGAATCAGGTCCAGAATCTGATCGGCGGGCCCCCGGGAATCTACATCTGCAACGAGTGCATCGAGCTCTGCAACACGATTCTCTTCGAGGAAACCCACGTCAAAACCGGCGCGCCGCCCGCCAAGGACGAACCCCTCGTTCTTCCCGACAAGCTTCCTTTTCCCAGAGAGATCAAGAAGCACCTCGACACCTACGTCATCGGCCAGGAGCACGCCAAGAAGGTGATCTCCGTGGCGGTCTACAACCACTACAAACGGCTGATCTCGGGCCACAGGATCAAGGAACACAAGAACGTCACCCTCGAAAAGTCGAACATCCTGCTCATCGGACCGACGGGAAGCGGTAAGACGCTTCTCGCCAAGACGCTGGCCGAATTCCTGCAGGTGCCCTTCGCGATAACCGACGCCACGCCTCTCACCGAGGCGGGTTACGTGGGCGAAGACGTGGAGAACATCATCCTGCGCCTCGTGCACTCGGCCAACTTCAACATCGAGAACACCCAGAAGGGCATCATCTACATCGACGAGATCGACAAGATCGCCCGGTCCGATCACAACGTGTCGATCACACGCGACGTGTCGGGCGAAGGCGTCCAGCAGGCGCTTCTCAAGATCCTCGAGGGGACGGTGGCCAACGTCCCCCCCCAGGGCGGGCGCAAGCATCCCGAGCAGAACTACCTCCAGGTCGACACGAGCAACATCCTCTTCATCGTGGGCGGCACCTTCACCGGAATGGAAGACATCATCCGCAAGAGGGTCGGCAAGGACGTGATCGGTTTCGGACGCGACCACGGCAAACCTGACGGGGACGTTGGCCCCCTCGACAGCGTCGTTGACGCCGAGGCCGCGGGCGAAGACGACGACATTCTCCATCTCGTCGACTCGGAAGACCTGATCGATTTTGGCCTGATCCCCGAATTCGTCGGCCGTCTCGCCGTGATCGCCACGCTCGATCCCTTGAGCGAGAGCGACCTCGTGCGCGTCATGCTCGAACCGGTCAACGCGATCATCAAGCAGTTCATGGCCTACTTCGAGATGGAAGAATGCGCCCTCGAGTTCCGCAAGGACGCATTGAGAGAGATCGCCGCCCAGGCTCACAAGAAGAAGACCGGTGTGCGCGCTCTCCGTTCCCTACTCGAGAACCTGCTCCTCGATGTCGCCTACGACCTGCCGACCAAGGGGCCCGGAAAGCGCTACATCGTTACACCCGAATGCGTGAGAGGCGAGGGGCCGGTCAAGGTCCTCCCGATAAAGAAGAAGAAAAAAAGTGTACCCCCCAGGCGCGAGACCACCTGATCGCGCTCTCGAGACGATGAAAAACCAACCGACCGTTGCGCTGACTGATCTGGAACCCGACGATTTCGTCGACCAGGCCGTCTCTGCCGGCGGAAAGCCCTTTCACGGAAAGATGCTGCGCAAGTGGCTCTACAAGCACCGCGTCGCCTCCTTCGACGCCATGACCGACCTCCCCCATGCGCTGCGGCAGCGGCTCGAGGAGGACCATGTTCTCCACCGGTTGACCGAGGTCGCGGCCGAACATGGCCAGGACGGGACATCCAAGTATGCCTTCGGCCTCGAGGACGGCAGCGTGATCGAGACGGTGGCTATCCCATCGAGGAATCGCACAACCTTGTGCCTCTCGACCCAGGTCGGCTGCGCCATGGGATGCCGGTTCTGCGCCAGCGGACTCAAGGGATTCGGCCGGAATCTCACCGCCGGCGAGATCGTGGAACAGTTCCTTCTCGGCTCGTCCCGGTCGGAGTGGGCCGTGTCGAATGTCGTTTTCATGGGAACGGGCGAACCCCTTCTGAATCTCGACAATCTGGTTCGCGCGATCAAGATTCTCAACCATCGGGACTGCGTCAACTTCGGCGCCCGGCGGATCACCGTTTCGACGATCGGCCTTCCGGACAGGATGGTCGCGCTCGCTGACTGCGGCCTTCAGGTCAATCTCGCCGTCTCCCTGCATGCGCCCAACGATACGATCCGGCAGCGGATCATTCCGACGGCGCGCGACCAGTCGATCGCCGAGATCCTCGAGGCGGCCCTCGTCTACAGAAAAAAAACCACGCGCGACGTCACCTTCGAATACGTGCTGCTCGGTGGGATCAATGACGCCCCCCAGCACGCGGAGGAGCTCGCCAGACTGCTCATGCCCTACAACTGCATGGTCAATCTCATCGCTTTCAACAGTGTACCCGGCATCGGCTTTGAGCCGCCTTCGATGGGAAGTGTGCCTCTCTTCCTGAAGATCCTGCAGAAAAGGAAAATCCCCGTGACTGTCAGGCGGTCACGGGGACGGGATATCAAGGCGGCCTGCGGCCAGCTGCTCCGCGTCGGTCCTGCCGCCCCTCACGACGATTCGGGCGGCCCGAACGAAGCCTGATCACTTGGGGCCGGCGGTCCGGTATTTTCCTTCCAGTTTTTGACGCTCACCCTTTCGGATGATTTCCACGGTCACCTTTTGCTCATCGTCGACGGTCGACATGATACGGCGAATATCGTCGGCGTTCTTCACCGGCTTGGTATTGATCGACACGATCACGTCCATCGGGACGAGTCCGATCCTCTGGGCGAGCGACCCCTTGGATGTCTCCGTGACGATCAGGCCCGCCTCCTTCTCGATATTGAGATGGGTTCTGAGCACGGGAGTCGCCTCGCTGGTGTAGACACCGAGAACCTTGCGATGAAACTTTCTTGAGAAACCGAAGGGGGCGCGATCGAGACGGAGACCGAGGCCCTGGCGCGGCGCTCCGAACATCTGCGGAATCTGGACGCTGACCTGAAATCCGTCGAGCTGGAACTCCTCGACCACCTCGGGGTGGTTCTTCTTGAACTCATCGAGGTTCTCGGCGGAGTAGACCTTTTCCTTTTCGTTCCCATCCTTGTCGATCCGCCTGACGCGTGCTTCGACAGCCCCCTCCGCGGAGAGGGTCAGCGAGAAATTCACGGTATCGCCGTTCTGGGTTTTCTGAAAATTGTAATGGCTGGTCGAGTCCTGGAGCTCGATGCTCAACTCTCCGGTCTGTCTCTCGAACTGTTCGAGAAGATCGTCGATCTGGAAATGCTCGTTCCCGGGAAAGTGGAAGTGGAAGGGTTTGAACCTCTCCTCGAAGAGGTCGCCGAATAGGTCGTTCAAGTGCTCGGAAAGCTCCTCATTGAACAGGTTACGATCTTCATCGAAGAAGCGGAAGAGCCTTCGATTCGGACGATCGCTCTCATCGGAGGGATCGACGGCCCGGCCTCTGGGAAAGGGCGCTTTCTTGTGCGTCTCCTTTTTGCCCTCCTCAAGCGCACAGAGCAGGCGTGAAGCCCTCCACCGGACCTCTGGATCGTCGTTGTCGAGCGCTTTCTTCAGCCAGGGACGGGCCTCTTCGCCGAGGGCGCCGAGTTTCTTGTGAGCCGCCTCGCGCCGGGCGAATTTCTCGTCCCCTAACAGGCTGATCAGTTTCTCCATGTCAACGGCTGAAATCTCGTCGCCTTTTTTCTGCCCGTCGGCTTCCTTGATCGTCTCCTGCTGGGCGACGACCAGGGCTCCGAATCCGAAGAAAGTCACCAGAGTAATGAGGATCAGTGTTTTTCGCATTGTATCACCCCTTGGACGGTAGCTTGAAAAGTCGAGTCACTTCTCTCCGGTCTTGATGTTTGTCGTGATCGTCTTTCCGTTTCGAATCAAGACCAGATCGATCTTTTCACCGCGGTCGACGCCGTCGAGAAGTATTTTCAGGTGATCGAGGCCCTGCACATGCTGGTTGTTGACACGCGTGAGAATGTCGTGTCTCTTCACACCGGCATTCGCCGCTGCCTGTCCCTTGTAGACGTGCCAGATCAGAACCCCACCTTGATGCAGTTTGAGCTGGTTGCGCAAGGCGGCGTCTTCGATTTCCTCGGCCACAAAGCCGAGCCACGGCGCTGAATCGCTCTCTTCTACGTGGCGATCCTCAGCCTGTTTGTCGAGAATTTTCTCGACCTCTCTCCGCACCGTGTTCATCGGGACGACGAGCGAGATCCCGCCCTGCGATGACCGAAAGCCGATCTGTCCTTTCCGGTTTCCGCTGTAAGAGGTGAGCAGAAGGCCGGTGATTTCGCCCGACGAGTTGATCAGCGGCCCCCCGGTCTCTCCCGGATTGATCACGAAAGACGTTTCGATCAGGTTCTTGTAGCGCACCCGGCCGGATGCGAAATCCCGACCGATAGCGCTCACATTTCCCCACGACACTGACGGCGAAGGACCGAGATTGTAGGGGTATCCCAGACCGATCACAAAGGCCCCCGGTTTGACCATGTCCGAGTCGGCCAGGAGAGGCGCCTTGAATCGAGATTCGCTGTCGAGCTTGATCAGTCCGATATTGCTCTGAGGTTCGAATCCAACGACGCGCGCGCTGTAAAGATGCTCCTCGCCGCCGTCGAAAATGCCGACCGAAACGCGCGTCGCTCCGTTGAGCGCTTCGCCGAGGGTCACCACATGGCCCGTGTCGTCGAGAAGCATTCCCGAAAGAGTCACCTCCTGCTCCAGCACAAGATCGTCCTTGGGACCGCCCCGGAGCTTCGTGAGAAGGGTGGTGTCGATACGCCGCACAATCGAGACACGCGCGCAAAAGGCCATCGAAGATTCGCTGATCGCCACAATTTCGTCCTCGATGGCCTGGAGACTCTGTCCCCGCGCCTTCTGGGGTGAGGTCGCGATCAGCGCAGCAACGAGGGCGCACCCAAGGGCCACGGCCGCATACCGCCTCGATCGGGTCGTGTCGCCTTGGGAAAGGATCATGTCAGAATCCCCTTCGATGGGAAGCCGGCTGAACGCGCGGCAGTTCCTGCGGTCCGAGCCTGTTCAAGGGATCGCCCTCGCGGCGATCGACGGGACCGAATGCCTCGCGAACTTCTCCGGGCACGCTCGGATTTTCCGTGGCGCTGTATTCCAATGAGTGAGTACCGGCGTCGTTGAGATTGCGGCTGGTGCGAAGACCCGAGGTCTGTCCCATAAAGAAGGACGCGCTCACGATCATCAAGAGAACCGCTGCCGCGGCCGAAAAACGCAAGACCCGCGAAAGAGGCAGCCGGGGGATCGGCGCTGATGGACCGAGCGGCGCCTCGCGCAGTTCGGCGAGAACGTCATCGGACAATCCATCGAGAACCGCCGAGAGATCGGGCTTCTTGCGCAACGTTCTGAGGCTTTCGTGAGCTCTCAATACATCCTGGTACTCCCGGTAACAACCGAGGCAGGCTTTCAGGTGGTCCCTCGATTGCCGGGCGGTTTCTTCCGGCAGATCTCCTCCCACGAGGAGATGAAGGTGTTTAACAACCTGGGTGCACTTCATGACTCTATTACTCCGTTTCCAGATCCATCTCTGCAGAAGGGGACGCCTTGCGCGCCGTACGACTTTGATGGCGGTTCCATTTTTCCTTGAACAGCTTGCGGGCCGTATGAAGGCGCCATCTCACGGTGGGATGGCTCGCGCCCGTGACTGCGGCGATCTCCTTGCACGACAGACCTTCGATATCTCTCAGCACGATCACGTTCTTGTAGTTAGGCGGCAGTTTGTCGAGAACGGCGTGCACCTCGCGTTTCACTTCGCTCTCCTCGATCCTGGCCGACGGGGAGACCTGTTCGACGAATTCGGAGGCTTTGTCGCCAAGGTCGTCAAGCCGCACCGGCCGTCGTCTTTTCATCTTCCGAAGATGGTCGATAGACAGGTTTGATACGATGCGATAGAGCCAAGTGTAGAAACTCATGTTGAAATCGAATCGCTGGATGGCTCTGAAGACGCGGACGAAAGCTTCCTGGATCACATCCCTCGCTTCCTCCGCATTGCCGACCATGTTGTAGGCGACCCAGAAGGCTCGATCCTGATATTTCTCCACCAGAGCGGTGTAAGCCCTCTGATCGTTTTGCTGGCAGTGCCGAATGATCTCTGCGTCGTCGTGATAATCAACCATGGCCGAATTAGCTACACCGTTCATCTCTTGCTCTGATCCGAAATCACTTGTAACCTTCTTGTCGGCCAAATCCAGCCCAAACCGGCATCAACAATTAGTGCTCCAAGCGTGATCACAGGAAGTCGTTGGCTCAAAAGTACTTCTTCACCATCTACGCCGGGCTGCGTCAAGTGTTTGAGGTCAATGTTGATACAAGAAAAACCGTGCCGGGCGGAAGGAGAACGCCCGCGATACGAATCGACTCAATCTGTTGATTGGAAGGGCGATAGGATCATTCTTCCGGCGTGGGCGGATTCCCAATGGAGCGATATTTTTTGTACCTCTGATCGAGAAGTTCGTCCACGCCGAGTTTCTTGAGTGCTTTGAGTTTTTTGAGAATGCGGTCGCGCATGACGAACGCCATGGCGTTGGTATCGCGATGCGCCCCCCCCAGCGGTTCGGGAATCACCTCGTCGACGAGATTGAGTTTCTTGAGATGTTCGGATGTGAGTTTCAACGCCGACGCGGCTTCGGGAGCCTTGGAACCGTCTTTCCAGAGAATGGCCGCACAGCCCTCGGGAGAGATCACCGAATAGTAGGAATACTCGAGCATGATCAGGTGATCGCAAACACCGATCCCGAGTGCGCCGCCCGATCCCCCTTCGCCGATCACAATGCTCACGATCGGAACCTTGAGGCGCGACATTTCGAGAATGTTCTTGGCGATGGCGCCGGCCTGTCCCCGCTCCTCGGCGCCGATGCCGGGGTACGCGCCCGGTGTGTTGATCAGGGTGACCACGGGGATGTTGAATTTCTCGGCCGTCTTCATCTTGAGAAGCGCCTTGCGATATCCTTCGGGATGGGCGCATCCCCAGTTGCAGCCGATCCTGTCCTCCGTCGTCTTTCCCTTGCGATGTCCGACGAGCATGACTTTCTCGTCGCCCAGCATGGCGAGTCCGGTCACCACCGCGCGGTCGTCGGAATAGAGCCGATCGCCGAAGAGCTCGATGAAGTTGTTGAAGATGAGGTCGATGTAATCGGACGTGATGGGCCGCATGGGGTGCCTGGCCAGCTTGACGCGGTCCCAGGGATCGAGGTTTATATAGATCTTCTGGACCATCTTGTCGCGAAGACCTCTGAGGGAACGGACCTCCTGGGAAAAATCGGTCTGCGTCGATTCGCCGAGACGCTCGAGATCCTTGATCTTCTGGTCGAGTTCGATGATGGGCCGCTCAAATTCTGGGCACCCTTGAAAGGGATCTCCCTGCGAAGAACTTGGCATGTTGGCACCTGATTAGTTTATACGCTTCGATGTAATGATTCAGAAAAGGAGACATTAAACCCCGCTCAGATTCATTGGCAAGGTAAAAAAGGGGCGGTTGCCGAGTCGCAGGGAACATCCACGTCCAGACCCCAAAACACGCCCGTGGTACAAAAACCTGTAATTAATTATTCGAAAAGACATTACATAGCTTTCTCACCGGCTTTTTTCCTAATGTTCCCCACCCTGTCCTGTCGATGATTCCAACGGATCAATCGACTCGAATCTCTTGGGGAAAGGGGATGGCTTTCAAAAAGGACTGGATCCGGCTGCAGCAAAATCTCGCCGGTGCGATCGTGGATGAAACATTCCCGTCGGGCCGAGAGGGGAGTGACGATTTCCAGTCATACCTCAGATCTTACGAGGAGACCCTCCCCAAAATATGGTCAGCGGCGTCGCCGATGGAAATCCTCGCCCATGCCACGGACGCGCGCGCCATCATCGTGGGCGATTACCATACCAATCCCTACTCGTCCAACACGGTCCTCTGGCTGCTCGATAATCTCAACCGTCTCGGGCGCAGGACGCTCGTTTTTCTCGAAGCATTGCCCAATGGCTTTCAGAAGGAGATCGATGCGTTCACCGACGCCGCAATCGACGAGACGGAATTCCTCGCTGCCGTGGGATATCATTCATCCTTCGGCTTCGACTGGTCTCTCTACAGGCCCATTCTCCGGAGTGCGGCACGGAGCGGGACGCGCCTCTTCGGGATCAATGTACGCTCTCCCACTGCAACGCTCACAGTGAGAGACAAATTTGCCGCATCGGTCATTGCCGGGGAGCTCGACAAGGCCGGGGCGAACAACGGGTCGGCCGACAGCGTCGCCTTGATCCTCGTCGGCGAGAAACACCTCGCCCCGCCTCATCTGGCCGACGCTCTCGAAGGCGCTTGTCGCGAAAAGGGCGTGAGCGGCCCCACGATCCATATCCACTGCAATGTACCGTCTCTCTACTTCGATTTTCTCTCTAACGGGTACAGGGGAACGCCGGCCGCGTTCAAGGATCGTGCCGGACGCTTCTGTCTGCTCGAAGTCTCTCCCCTCACCTTGACGGCGGGCGATCTGAACTGGTTCCACAAAGAGCACTCCAGCTTTCTGGCTTCCGACTTCGGCCAGGCCGACTCCGACGCGCCCTGTCTCGACGACGATGACGATTGCGAAGTCCCCTTCGACGAGGCCGGGCTGTTCGGCAGAGTGGTGTCTGAACTGGCGCGGTTCTTCAACTGCCGCACCAAGGGACTCGAAGATTTTCATATCTACAGGGGCGATGACTTCCGTTTTATCGAACGATTCCGGCGGGACGGAATGAACGCCGCCACGATTCACTCGCTGCTCGAAGAGGCGCAGCGCACCGAATGCCTTTATGTCCCGGAGTACAACCTGGCGTGGATCAAAGAAGTGACCCCGGCCCATCTCGGGAGAACGGCCGCGCTGCATCTCGCCGCGCTGGGGCCGACCAACGGGTCGGGACCGCCGCGGCTCGAAGGCGCGCCTCTTCAGAGAGGCGAATCTTTTCGTCGAGGTAACGCTCTACTCCGGCGCGCGCTGGGCGCCCTTGGAGCAGCGCTGCTCGATCCGTACATCGCCCACGAGTCGCTGGTACCCAGGCTGCATCCCGCCTTGAGTCTACCTGTCCGTCAGAGATTCACGGCTGCCCACAGGAGAGAACGGGAAGGATTCGAGATCGGACTCAAGCTCTTTCGAGCGCTCGTGGAAGGAACGGTCTCTCTTGACGCGGTGCGCGCTCTCCTCGGCGATCGAGCCGTGGCTATCGAGACCCTGAACAGTCTGATGCCACGACCCGAGTCACTCTCCTGATCACCTGTCACTCCGCGCCGCTGAGATCGCGAAGTCCCCTTCGACTCACCCCTGGCATTTGGAGATGGCGAAGATCGGCAGGATCAGGGACATCACGATCAGGCCGACGAGAAATCCCATACAGATGATCAGAGCGGGCTCCACGAATTTGATGAGGCTCCTGATCGCGTTAGTAATCTCTCTCTCGTAGTGCTTGCTCAGTTTCGTGAGTACCGTCGAAAGGTGTCCCGACCGCTCCCCCAGGCTCAGCATCTGAACCTCGGACATGGGGATGTAGGGATTCTCCTTCAACGGCGTCGCGAAGTCCTTGCCGTTTCGAAGATCTTCGGAGACCCTCTGCCAGCTCCTCCGAAAGATCGCATTACCGGCCACTTCCTGGGACAGCCTCAGCGCCTCCAGGATCGGGATGCCGCCGTGAAGCAGCACGGCGAGCAGGTGGAACGACCTGGAAAGCGACGATTTGCTGATCAGGTCTCCGAGAAAGGGCACGACAAGGAAGAACCTGTCCAGCATCTCCTTGACCCTTTGCTCTCTCAAAACGAAGAACACACCCACGCCAAGGGCGACCACACCGGGAAGAATGAATTTCCAGTGGGCCTCACACGTCATTCCGATCCAGAGAAAGATCCTCGTCGGCCCCGGAAGAAGTTCCTCGTGCCCCTCGAAGAAGACCGAGAACCTGGGAAAAACGTAAATGATCAGAAAGGCGATGACCAGAAACGCCATGCAGAGCATGATCACGGGATAACTGAGAGCCGACTTGATCTGGCTGCGTGTCTCGATTTCCCTGTCGAGATACTCCGACAGTTGGCGAAGCATCTCGTCCATGTTGCCCGACACCTCACCGGCGCGGACCATGTTGACGCAGACCGGACCGAATACCTTTGGAAAATTGGACATGGCGTCGGCCAGGGACGAGCCCTCCTTGATGGCGTCCCGGAGCTCGACCACGACACGCCTCAAAGCCGGATTCTTGGTTTGAACCGCGAGGCAGTCGAGAGCGAGAAGAAGGTTGAGGCCCGTCTCGAACATGATGGCCAGCTGGTCCACCAGGTAGAGCACGTCCTTGTCGCTCACCTTGCGCTTTTCGAAAAGACTTGGCTTCACGGGCTGCTCGGCCTCGTCGACCTTGGGAGTGAGAGGCGAGAGCCGATCCTGGGATTTCGAATCCGTTGCCAGGCCGTTGGCCGGCTGAGATCCAAGTCCACTCTGGTTGTTTGTGTCAGGCATATTCATCAGAACGTATCCTCACTGATACGGGTAACCTCATCGACGGTAGTCAAACCTTCGCGCACTTTTCGAAGCGCATCGTAGCGCAGACTTTTCAAGTTGTGAGACCGCGCGTAGTCCCGCAGCTCGCTGATCGCCGGGGACGTGACGATGAGGTCGCGCAGATCATCGTCGACGGTCAGGAGTTCGTAGACGCCGACTCGGCCGGCGTATCCTGTTCGGCCGCACTTGGAGCAGCCCCTGCCCTCGTAAACCGTCTCCACATCGAGATCGTGTTTCTTGAAAAGACGGGTGACGATGGACGTGACCGGAATCTGTTCGCGGCAGGCGGGACAGATCTTCCGCACCAGCCTCTGGGCGAGCGCCGCCGACAGGGAAGACGAGATCAGAAAGGGCTCGACGCCCATGTTGATCAGTCGCGTCACCACGCCGAGACTGTCGTTCGTGTGCAGGGTCGACAGAACGAGGTGGCCTGTCAGGGCGGCCTGGACAGCGATCTGGGCCGTTTCCTTGTCGCGGATCTCGCCGACAAGAATGATGTCCGGGTCCTGCCGGAGAAGGGAGCGGAACGAACCGGCAAAGGTGAGGCCCGCTTTTTCGTTGATCTGAACCTGGTTCACGAATTTGAGGTTGTATTCGATCGGATTTTCCACGGTGCTGATATTCTTGTCGACCGAGTTGATCGTCTGGAGGCTCGAGTAGAGCGTGGTCGTCTTGCCGCTTCCCGTGGGGCCGGTCACGAGGATGATGCCGTTCGGTTTGATGATCAGCTTCGAAAATTCCTCGAGCGTCTCGATCCCGAAACCGAGCTTGTCCAGTCCCTTGAGCGCCGAGTCTTTGTCGAGAATCCTGATGACCACCTTTTCGCCGTGAAAGGTCGGCAGGATCGAGATACGCAGGTCGATGAGCCGGTTGTTCATCATGACCTGCATCCTGCCGTCCTGGGGGATACGGCGCTGGGCGATGTCAAGGTCGGACATGATCTTGATTCTCGAAACGACCGCCGACTGGAGCTGGACGGGCGGCCTCATGCCTTCCCTGAGAATTCCGTCCACGCGGTAACGCACGCGCAGCATCCCCTCGTCCGGTTCGATATGGACGTCGGAAGCGCCCTCGTTGATCCCCTTGTAGATGATGAAGTTGACGAGACGCACCACGGGTGAGAGCCCGGCCGCAGCCTCGATCTGGTCGATGTCGTCGACCTCGCGCTCCACGACCTTGATGTCGTCCTCGCGAATGTTCTCGATGATATCGTCGACGAGAAAGGCCTTCTTGCAGTCGCCGATCTGCCGGATCGCCCGCGCCAGGTCCTCGGGACTGGCAAGCGCGATATTCACGTTGAGGCCCGAGAGCCTCTTCAGCGAGTCCATGAGAAAGATATTGAGCGGCTCCGGGACCGCCATGGTCAGCGTGTCGCGGATCTTGAAGAGGGGCAGCACGAGGTTGCTCTCGATGAATTCCTTGGGAAGGACGCCGAAAACATCAGGATCGTAGAGCCCCTTCTCGATCTTGAGATAGGGGATACCGTTCTGCTCCGCCATGACGGCGAGAAGCTCTTCCTCCTCGATGAGTTCGAGCCTCTTCAGGGTTTCGGCCAGTTTCTCGAAGGGAACTTTTTCCTTCTCGACCAGAGCGAGCTCGAGCTGATCGGGAGTGAGAATCCCTTTCCTGACGAGCGTTTCCCCAAGGTTTGTCTGATGCGGCGCGACAGTCTCCATTCCTCGGTACGTCCTCCTAGGCAAAGGCTTTGACGGCATAGAGCACGTCGTCGTAAACTTCGAAAATCCTGTCGAACTGCGTGATTTCGAAGACCTTTTTCATCGTGTCGTTGAGGCAGGCGATCTTCATGAGGCCTCCCCTGTCCTGGATCTCCTCGATCGCCCACAGCAGACTCTCGAGGCTCGCCGAGTCGACACTTTTACACCTGTGGCAGTCGACCACGATGAGTCGGCGTCCCCGCTCGATCGCGTCGGTCACGCTCTCGGTGAAGGCCTGAGTGTTCCTGGAGAGATATTCCTCCTCGAGCTCGATGATCTCGGCCTTGACGACGCTCTCGAGATTCGTAACGCTGCTCAGATCACTCATGGCGCGCTCCGATCAATTTCCTCGACTGCGACACCATCGCTCGCGGACTGAAGGGTTTGCTCACGAAAGCATCGACGTCCACCTTCCCCCCGGATGCTTCGTCGAAGTCCTGTTCCCGTGCGGTGATCACGAGATCGGGTTTCGATTCACCGATTCTCTGCAGGGCTTCCCGGCCGTTGCCGGCGGTGACCACAAAGAAGTTCGAGCTTCGAAATTTCAGGGCCAACGCGTTCACGATGTGGAACTCGTCATCGACGATGAGAACGGTTTTCACTCCCAATTCGCGCCTCCTCGCCTCACTCGGCGGCCGGAAGGGACACGGTGAAGCAACTTCCCTTGCCGGTTTCCGACTCGACCTTGATCGTCCCGTTCTGCATCTCGATGATCTTCCGTGAGATGGCGAGCCCGAGACCCGTTCCCTGCGCTTTGCTGGCAGCGCCCTGGACGCGATAGAAACTGTCGAAGATCTTCTTCTTCTCCTCCGCCGATATTCCATAGCCCGTGTCGATCACGTCGACGCGGACCATGTCCCCCTCGACGCGCGCCTTGAGCTTGACTGTTCCCTTCTCGGGAGTGTACTTGCATGCATTGGACAGCAGATTAGTGAAGACCCGCGAGAGGTAGGCCTTGTCGCCCGCCACGGGAACAAGATAGGGAGAAATTTCGGTCTCCAGCTTCTGGCTCTTCCGTTCCATGTGAGGGGTGATGACCTGTGTCACCTCCTCCAGCACCTTGTGCAGAGCGACCCGGTCCTTTTCGAGCTGTATGACGCCGGCTTCCAGCCTGGAGAGATTGAGGAGGTTTTCGATCATCGAGCTGAGACGTTTGGTTTCCGAGTCGACGATCGAGTAGAAGCTCTGGCGCGTTTCTTCGTCCGGTGCCTCCCCATCGACGAGCATCTCCACGTAGGCCTGTATCGAAGAAAGTGGTGTCTTGAGTTCGTGGGACACGTTGGCCACGAACTCCGATTTCATCCTGTCGATCTCCTTGTCCTTGGTGATGTCCTGGATGATGGTCACCACGCCGAGGATCTGGCCCGAAGGGTCGATGATACTCGAGAGACACGCCCGCAGTTCGACCAGCTCTCCGTCAGCGGTCTTGTAGCTGACCTCGACGGTGCGTCGCGGCACCTTGAGCTTGCTCGCCGATGTCTCGCGAATGAGGTTGACGAGAAGATCGAATTCGAGGATTTCAGACAGCGGCTTCCCGCGGCTTTCCATGGAATCGAATCCAAAAAGCCGGCCCGCCACATCGTTGGCGAGGAGCAGATCCTCGAACCGGTCGGTCACCAGTACGGGGCTCGGCAGAGACTTGAGAATCGCCTCGGTCTGCTGCTTCTCGGCCATGAAGACGTTGACCGTCGACTCGAGTTCCTTTGTCTTCAGCCGGCTCTCGGAAAGCTCCGCCTGGATCGCTTCGAGGCTGTGCGCCACATCTGCGATGGTCTCGCCGCGGCGCGCGCCTCCGTCGAGACAGGCGCTGGCGAAGCGCTCGGCCTCACACTTGAGTTTCCTGATCGGCTTGAGAAAACGGCTGTTGAACAAGGGGATCGCCACGAGTAGAAGCGCAACCCCCGCGGCGGCGAGCACGACCGGCATTCCGGCCGTCCCCGAAGCCTGAAAGGAGAGCGCGGTGCCGGCTGCAACCATGGCTATACCCACAAAGTAGGCGCCCGCCGGAATCACTCCCTGTCTGCTAGTCAACGCTCTTTCCTCCTCTTATCTTATTCTCCACCGCGCCAAGAACGGTCCCCTCTTTCGTTCCCGCACCGGCGCCCTTGACTATCTCCTCGGCGCGCTCAACGTGGCCCATGCGCCAGTAGGCGAGAGCGAGCGCGGCGCGCGTCACGGGATCTTCCGGCTGCCGCAGCACGAGGTCCTGCAGTTCGGCCGCGGCCTTGACGTTTTCACCGTTTCTGAGATAGGTCTCGGCAAGACTTTTCCTCTCCTCCAAGGTCAGGACGGCGTCCCCCCGCACGCGAGCCCGCTCATAGATCTCGCAGGCGTGCTGCCAGCGCTCCTCGCGGATATAGAGATACCCGAGCCCCTGGCAGACGTCGCCGCGGACCATCCTGCCCTCGCCGAGAATCAGCGACTCGAGCTGGACGATTCCTTCCTTCGGGCGCCCGGCCTTTTCAAAGGCACGCGCCGCCTCGATCGGAAAGTCGGTTCTCTCCGGAAGAAGAGCGATGAGATCGACGAGGATCTCGGCTCTTTGCGCCTCCCGTCCCATGAGGCCGTAAAGTGCCGACATCGCTTCGAGCAGGGCGGTGTCCTGGGGGAAATCCCTGCGCGCCCGCTCGTAGAATTTCAGGGCCGTGGCAAAATCGTTCCGAAAAACGCGTGCCTCGGCCCGCGTCTTCAAGAACCGCGCCGTCGGGACCTCGCGATCCTGAGCCTCGGCGATCACACGGGCGGCCGCCTCGTCGTCGCCTTTGAGTTCGAGAATGTAGAGGAGGCGATCGAGCACTTCGGAATCGTACTTCATCTCCTCGGGAAAGCTGTCGATCGTCGTCAGCGCCTCATCGACGCTGCCTCTGGCCACGTGGATGTCGATGAGTCCAAGCCTCGGTTCGAGGGCGGTCGGATCGCCGACCACGGCTTTGTGGAGATACTTGACCGCCAGATCCTCCTTGCCCTGGTTCCAGAATTTTTCGGCCATCTTGTAATGAAAGTTCACGAGAGCGTAGTCGAAGGACGAATCGTGTTCTCCCTTCGGATCGGATTCGACCGAAACGCATCCCGCGGCCGAGATCAGAAACAGCAGAAGGGCGCCCGCGAACAGGGGCGCCCGATTCCGGCCTCGATTCTTCTCCTTGAAGGGTATCATTTGATTTCACTGCTCCAGATATATTCTTCCAGCGTATCCTCTTGCGGTTCACTTGCCGCATTGAGGGCCTCGAGCTGCGCTTTGAGCTCGTGGGCTTCGGAAACATTGGGATCGAGACTCAGCGCCCAGCCGAGATGAAAACCGGCGTGCCCGTACTTGCCGTCCTCGATGGCGTGGCGCGCTCTCTCCCTGTGGCACTCGGCTCTCACCGTGCGCGTGTAAAATTTGAATCCGTGGCGGAACGCCTTCTTGCGTTCCTTGAACCCGGCGAGCATCTCCTCGGCCTCGTCGTCCTGGGAATAGGGATCGATGATCTTGGGGGTGATCATAATGATGATCTCCACGCGACGGGTGGACGTTTCTTCCTTCTTGAAGAGCCATCCGATGATCGGGATCGATCCGAGGAGCGGAACCTGGGAGACGGTCGACGTGTCTCTCTCCTCGATCATGCCGCCGATGACCACGGTGTCGCCGTTCCTGACGAGAATGTTGGTCGTCACCTCGGAGGTGGTCTCAGAGGGCAGGCCGGTGACGGAATCGACCACGCCGTCCGACCGCTCGGGATGAATCTCCATCCTGACGAAGTCGTCGGCGCCGATGAAAGCGCGAAACCTGAGTTGCGTTCCCACGTCGAGGAATTCGACCTCCTGCTGGGAAAATCCGCCGTCGCTCAAGGTCTCGCTGCCGAAATATCCCAACCGGCCGCCACTGATGAACTCCGCCCGCTGTCGGTTCAACGCGAGGATCTTGGGATTGGCCAGGACGTTCGTGTCGGTCACGCTCTCCAGAGCATCGAGGAAAATAGCGAGATCGCTCTTCAGGATTCCGAAGGAGAATCCCTGATCGGATTGGGGCGATAAGAAACCGCGCGTCCCGAAAGCGTTGAATCCTGCGTCGATCGATCCTGCCCCGGCATCGCCGGGCGTGATACCCCTGAGGTCCGACGTGGTGGAGGGGTCCAGATCGGCGAAATCAACTCCGCCGAGGGCGGTGAAATTCACACCGAGACGGTTCGTGTCGTCGAGAGTGACCTCGACGATCGTGGCTTCGACCAAGACCTGCCTCGGAGGAGCGTCGAGAACCATGAGCGCCTCGGCGAGGTTGCGGTGGACGTCGGGAAAATCCTTGATCACGATGAGATTGTTGGACGCGTTCGACTCGCCCCCGGTTTCGGTGTCGCCCGTGGGAATACCCGCTTCCGACTCCTTACAGAGCTTCATCTCTCCATCGTCGGAGAGATAAAGGGGGAGCAGTTCCTTCGCGTCGTCGATGGAGAGGTAGTTGAGGATATAGATCTTTGTTTCGAGGCGTCCCTGGCTCACACCGAACGCGCCGAGCTCGTCCAATTTCATGACGTAGATGAAGTTGCCCTTGCGCACGTAGCCGTAACCCTGCGGAGAGAGGATCGCCTCGAGGGCCTGGTCGACTGTCGCGCCGTAGAGGTTGACCGACACGCTGCCTTCCACATCACCGGCGGCAACGATGTTGATCCGCTCCGACTGGGAAATCTGCTGTAGCAGAGCGCGGATATCGGCCGAGGGGGCGTTGAGGAAGATCCCCTCGCCCATCTCGATCTCTTCATCATCGACTTCCAATTCGAGGATCGTGGCCTCGATCACCGGTTCTTCCACGGGAGGCTCATCTTGAGCGCAAAGCGTCGACGACCAGATAACAAGCGCTGCCAGAGTCGACCAGAAAACAATGCACTTTTTGCTGCACATGGAATCCACCCCATAACAAGTGGTTAACACTCTTGAGTTAAACAAGTAATCGTCTTTCCACGTCGAATACTTTAGACTTAACGTATCGTGACCTGATACGCGCCGTATTCACCCACGAAGACGACGCCGAACTCGCTTATCTTCTTGACCTTGAAACCGTTATATTCGGATCCCTTAACCAGAACGAGTCCGTCGACCACGCACGACGGGTTGCGACCGGAGAGCATTGTCGATGTGATGACCATCTTCTCGGCCCGCGCCTTTTCAGTCGCCTTGAGGGCCTCTTCCTCGGTGTTGGTCTCTTCCACTGCGACAGGTTCCGGTTCGGGTGGGGTTTCGTCGGCCAACGAGAGGAATGGATTTCTTGGCAGCATCACTGCCGGAAGGGGTTTTTTCAGGAATGCGGGATAGGTGACTTTTCGTTCTTTCTCCGTCACGGGCGGAGTTGCTTCGCGCCCCGCCTTGCCTGTCCGGCTTTTCGCCGTGGCTTTTGGATTGAGGTTGGCCGCCGCTGGATTCGGAACCGGATCGGATCCCTTCATGAGAGGGATCCAGACGTAGAGAAAAACCGCTGCGAGCGCGACCAAAAAGGCGACCTTCTTCTGTTCCTTTTTGAGCGTGTTTTTGAGATTATCTACCTTCAATCCCACGGGACTCACTCCAATTCTTTCAACTGCGGCACACTGAGACTCAGATCGAGCGAAACGATTCCGCTCGTTCCCTCGGCGCGGGTCAGCTTGAGTTTGTCGAACCAGACGTTCTTGTCCAGGTCTTCAACGGCGCGCAGGAAGGCGTATACTTTTTCGAAACTCCCCTTGAGCCGGACGCCGAAGGTGAGGAAGGTCTGCTCGCCCTTGCGAACCACTCCGTTGCGCTTGACCGAATCGCCGTGGACCTCCGCGGCGGCGACGATTCGTCTGAGCTCCTTCATGAAGACATCCTCGTCTTCGGGACTGAGAAGCCTTTCGGCGAGGCAGTCGACTCGCGTCGTCAATTCCTCCACCTCTTCCTTCTTCTTGAAATGGGTCTGCTTCATGACCTTCTCACGGAGCCCGATGCCCTGATACTGGTGCATGCCGGACTTGATCTTGTCGATCTCGCTCGACGAGGGCTTGTAGACTATGAGGTAGAAGCAGAGAACGATTCCGATCGCCACCCCTATCACCAACATCAGTTCTTTTTTCTTCATCTCTCCTATCCTTCTCCCACGGTGAGCTTGATAGTGAACTGCTTCTGGTCGGAGTTGTTCCGCAGGACGTCCCACGAGCCCTCGTCACGGATCGACGAAAAGGCGCCCGTCTTCTTGAGCCGTTCCACGAAGAGCGACACCTCGTCGGCGGAAGCGGCCTTTCCCACTACAGTCAAGAAGAGACGCGGATTGGCATGGTCGGTGACCTGGCGTGTTTTTTTGCCCTTCTTTCCATAAGCCTCGTGGCGCGTGTCGTAGGAAAAGTCGGCCGACATCATGCCAAGGCTGATTCCCGGTCCGGCGACACAAACGATCTCGGCCAGGACGCGCGACGGGAGCACTGGGCAGACCGTCATGGAGAGCTGCGACTCTCGATCGACGAAATTGGAAGAGAGCGTCTTGAGCTGATCGACCGCCTTGGTATTCATCTGGAGCAGGTTGCTCCTGCTCACGAACATGTCATTGAGGCTATTGAGCCGGGTGAGCCGCTGTGAGGCCTTGGAGTAGAACATTGCGATGAGACAGAGAGTCAAAAGCAGGTAGACCGTTCTCAGCCTGTTGACCTTTTTGCGAAGACGGCGCGTCTCGACTTCCTCGGGAAGAAAATCGACATCCTGTTTCACCCCCGCGAACTCGTCTGCGGCGAGCCCCGCGAGAGAAACGTACTCGTCGTCGAGCCGGTTGCCCGACAGGGGGTTGCCGTCGCCGGCGACGGGAAGATCGTCTCTCCAGAAGAGAACCGGCACATCGAGCCGATCGCGGAGAAAATTCTTTCCCGCCAGCTGTGCGGCGCCGCTTCCCACGACGATCAGCCGGTCGACCGGTTCGCGGTTGTGGTTCGCTGAAAAATACCTGAAGCAGGTGATTATCTCGGAAGCGACGAGTTCCATGTCGGGGCGCACGGCGGCCTTGACCGCCTTCTCAACGGTCTCGTTCACGCTACCGCCGTTTCCCATGGCATGGACGATTCTGGCCATTCCTTCCTCGTCTATGCTCATGCGACGGGCGATCGAAGCGGTGAATTTCTCCACTCCAAGCGGCAGGGAACGGACAAACGCCACCTGGCCCTTGTGGAGAATGAGAATATCGATCTTGGTCTCGCCGATGTTGATCATCCCCGTCGGATTCTCGCCCATCCATTCAACGGGACAGAACCGGAGCGCCGCGCTTTGCAAAGCGAAGGGTTCCACTGCGATACGGTGGAGGGTCAGATGGGCGCTCTTGAACACCTTGATATAGCGATCGATGACCTCGGTCCCGACCACCATGAGAAGCAACTCCTCCTTGCGCTCGTGTCTCTCGTAGACCTCGCCCAGCGGCAGGTAGCGCGTGAAAGAATTGTCCATGTCGCAGGTGTTGCTCAGACGCAGTTCCTCGAGCAA
This sequence comes from uncultured Phycisphaerales bacterium, assembly GCA_964464495.1. Classification (GTDB taxonomy): domain Bacteria; phylum Planctomycetota; class B15-G4; order B15-G4; family CAYZWU01; genus CAZUHB01. The sequence goes on along the minus strand of CAYXGI010000009.1, from coordinate 92,517 downwards.
TCGTGCTTCGATATCACTACCTGCCCCCTCGTCCGGGCCGACGGGAACACGTTGGTGCTCGATCAGGACCTCTTCATTGCTCAGGATCAGTACTGCCTTTCGGCCCTTGAACTCACCCTTGCTCAGGCAGTAGGCGATCGACTTCGCCACGGCGCGGTCCCGGTCGCTGTCCGATTCTTCGATCGTCACCGACTCCGAATTGAGCGCCGCGATCGCCCCCTGGTGAAATCTCGCCTGGAGCAGGTAAACCGATTTTCGACCGACTCTCACGCTGATCGGAGACAGGGTCGACACATTCAGAGAAAAAAGCTTTTTCACCTCTCACCACCTCCTCGCACTTGGGCTCTTCCCGAGCCGTATTCTTCCTTCCCGCCAAGTTCGATCCCGAGCGTCACGTCGACAGACTTGACATACTGCTCAGGGATCCGTTCGTAAAACTGAACGTCTCCCGTCAGCTGGAAAGGGACATCCTTTTGCCTGTATTCACCCCAGGTCAGGGGAGGATCCCATGTGGCCCCCCCGTCGACCGAGCCGATGTAAACGCTGCCGTTGACAGGGCCGTAATTGCTCGTGATGCACGCCACGGCCATCGTGGCCGCTTCGACCCCGCCCGCGGGTTCGCAGAGGAGGCAGTAGTACCTGTTGGGCTGGATGACGAAATCTTCTGTCAAGACAAACGTCGTCGATCCGATCACCCAGTCATGTCCATCCCAGTAGGCCGCGGCAATGTCGGCGTTGGATATCACGCAGCTCGCGATGGCGTCCCCGTTCATGCGGGGTACTTTTTCGGTGATCCCTTCGAGAAGCGAAATCTTGAGATCTCCCTGCTGCGCGGGCAGCTTGGCGAGCCTCAGATCGAGCTGCGTCAGCGCGATCTCCTCCACCCTCTCGTTCCAGGTGATGTAAAAGGTGAATCCATGCAGGCTCGACGGCTCGATGGCATGGTTTTCCCAGCCGAACGCGTAGCCGCTGAAGTCATCGAAACTCAGAAGATTCTCGGTCTCCACCTGAATCACCTCGTTGTAGGCAGAAGCGATATTGCCCGTGAAGTCGAGACTCACCACGCCGTCGACAAAGGGATGGGCATCGCCGCCGTTCCGTTCGAGTTTGAGGCATTCGCCCGCGTTGCCCGACCAGAAATACCGATCGCTGTTCCCATCGGGAAAGGTGAGCCGGATCGAATTGGAAGACTCCACTTCGATCTCCTCGGCCTCGGTGATCGAATCGAGAACCCGATCGAGAGCGATCTGATGGGCGAGAGTCAAATCCTGGCTATCGAGCGCTACAGAGTAGTTGTCGAGAAAGACTCCCGTCGAAATGGTCAGGGCCGTGAGCAGGACTCCGCCGATCGCGGCGACGAGAAGGATCTCGATCAGAGTGAAACCAGATTGGCTTGCCAGGCTGTTGCACTTCAATTTCTCACCTCCTCGAGGGCGACACGCCCCGTGATCGGCGAGACCGTGAAGGTCTGGGTCAATCCGTTGTAGGCGACTTCAAAGCTGCCGCCCGACTCGCCCTCACCCGAGGTGCCGAATTCCAGAAAGTTGCCGCCGTCGAAATCGACAGACCCGATCGTGCCGTGGGCGAGTGTCCACTCGTAGGGCGAGTAGGTCACCGGATTCCAGGCGACATTACCGGCGTCGTCTTCGACCCTGATCGCGTTGCTGCCCGAATCGAAGATGATCCTGTGTGCGCACCGCTGGGAAAGAGCGAAAACCTTGGCATAGCGAATGGCACTCTTGATTTCACGTGAGTTGATTTCCGCCTTGGTGCTCACCGTGTCGACTGTCGCCGTGACCACAATGCCTCCCAGAACGGCAAGGATGACAATCGTCACCATCAACTCAACCAGCGTGAATGCGTCGCGATTAGTTTTCACTGAACCTCGAACTCCAACTCTTTGATACTGTGTTCGGACCACATCAGGTTGGAATAGATGAAGTCCTTGAGTACCGCGGGAAACTGACAGCAGAGGGACGATCCGCCGTAGGTCACCAGGGTGTTCCAGATGACGAGAGGGCCGGTAAAAGTCCCTTTGCCGAAGAAATGCCCCGCACCGAAGAAGCTGAGTCCGTAGAGATCAACCTCGGCGTTGACCCCGACGGCAAAACAGGTCTCCGGGGCGATAACCGCCACATTGGCGCAAACACCCTCGTTGCAGCGGACCTTCAGGAAGCCGTTGCCCACGCTCAGGATCCAGACGTCTTCGCAGACCAGGGTTCCGTTGATCACCACGTTCGAGAGAACCGGAGTCAGATAGGTGTTCTCGATGTAGACAACACCGTCAAAGACCTGATTCTCGAGGAAGACAGCTCCCGAGTAGAGCTGGCCGGCGGCGATCGCCTGTTCGCGCAGCGCCGCAAGCGAGATCCCGGGAAAATCGAGAGCCCGCGCATAGGTGTGAATGTTTCCTTCGATTCCCGAAATGACGTAGCCATCGACACGCGTGGGATTTCCGTACACGTCGTACTGGATATCCCTGTCTCCGGGAAGGTGGAGGTCGCCGGCGATGAAAGCCGGGCTCCCACCGCGGATGGCACCGGTCACGTAGCAATCGCCCAGGATTTTCGCCGATCCCCAGAGCCCCAGATCGCCGCCCACGGAGAGAGGATAGTTGTAAACCCACTGCCTGCCCTGGACCTTGGTCCTGAGCAGCCGCTCTGCATCGCGCGCCCGCCCCAGCGAAGTGATCTCGTACTCGTTGTTGGCCAGCGGCAGAACCGAGATCTCGACAGACGACGCGGGGATCGAAAGCGGCAAGCAGGACTCGCCCGAATAGTTGAGATCCTCGCACAGCCTTCGGTAACCGATCTCGAGGCCCGATGTGGCGACGAGTTCCGCCTGGGATTTCTGGGCCAGCGCCGCTGAGATGTTCGCTCCCACACCGCCCACGTTAAGGATTCCGAGAGTGATCATGGAGATGAGAGTGAGCATGAACAGGCAGGGGACCAGAATCGTTCCCCTCTGAAGGAAAGATCTGTCTTTTTCACATGCTCTTTTCATAATCGCCTCACAGTCTCGTCACGATCCACTCGTAACTCTCCACCTCCCTGTCGGCTTTCAGGATGGTGACCCGCACTCTGCGGACAGGAGTGACCCCTGGATTGACGAGCGCCAGGAAAGAGACCGGATCGAGTCCGGCAACGGTGATCTCTTGAGTCCAGTTCGGGAATGATGTCAGAATTTCACCGTCTGCGCCCACGGGTGGGGATATGACCTGTCCGTGAAGATCGTCGATGTCGTCGTAGTCGTCGAAACCGTTTTCGTCCGTCTCGATCCCGAAATTCTCGTTCTCTTGAGGATCCCAGAATTCGAGCTCTTCTGAATACTGCCAGATGTAGTCGGAGAGGATCCCCGCGACGAGCACGTCGCGGCCGGCGTCTGCGTTGATCACGCTGGTTCCCATGCCGAAAAGCGATGCGGCGACGCCGATACCGACGACCACCACGGCAATCATGACTTCAACGAGTGTGAAACCGTTTCGGTTCTTCCCCGTGAGTGTCTGTCCGGCATTATGAGTTGCCGGCCTGCTTTTCGATCCGGTATTTCCCATCGCTCACGTCTCCCCGACGTTCGCCCCCTTCCCGGTCAGTGTTGTTGGCGGCATGAAACAGCTCCCCGAGAGCATCTCGCCTCGAGGAGCCGTCCCACCTCACCCTCGCTTCATCCGTCCCATGACTGTCTTACATGTCGAAATAGTCGATCCCGGTCGAAGGGCCGGTTCCGGCCGCATTCGCCCGGAGCTCGCCTGTCGACTGGTCGTAGTACCATCCCGTGAGTCCATCAGGAGCCCCGGGGATCGCACCTTCGGTGCCCGTGTTGAACCCGTTGATCGGATTGCGCGGAATACCGGTTCTGAGATACGGACCATAGTCTGTGCCCGCGGCGCCATCGACGTCGGTTTGCGCTGTCATCTGCGTCTCGAAGTTAGCCCAGCTCACGACGCCGCTCAGATCCCCTGGAAACACCTCCAGGTGCTGGATCCGGTAGAGGTCGATCGCTCCGCGCACAGCGGCGAGATTGGTCATCAGCGCTGATTCCTTGGCTTCCAGAGACGCGCTTCCGAACTGCGGAATCACGACTGCGGCCAGAATCCCGAGAATGATGACCACGATCAAGAGTTCAACCAGTGTAAAACCTTCCTTACGATGCATATTCATTTCCTTTCTCCTTATCCCGAACAGACTGTCTCCATCGTCGGCGTATTAAAGTATGTTCATCATTAGTTGCTTATCGGCACCGGGATTGGGGAAATTTAATCGAGAGTAAAAAAAAGATCGATCACGCCGAGCATGTGGGGACCACAAGGATTCTGAAACTCGGCCGCGCACCTGACGCTGCGCGATCACACGATCAGAGGCTGCCCTCTGGACGCCGGCCGCGGCCAGGAGGCATGTCGGCGGGCGGTGTCTCCGGAGTCTCAGCGGATTCAGGGGTTACGCCATTGAAGTCGCCCGTTGACGCGATGTAGTACCACCCGAACTCACTGTCAACGGTCGGCACCTCGCCGCTTCTCATGTAGACCGCGACTGCGGCTTTCTTGTTGAAGGGATTGATGGGGAAAAATCCGGCTTGCGCTCTGAGGTATGGTCCACAAGTTCCGCCCGGATCGATGACGCCGCGCTTGTCGGTTTTGAGAAGAAGCTGGTTGATGAGAACCCCTTCGGTCGGGCTGAGCGAAGTGTCGCCGTCAGGATGGCCCGGAAAGGTCCCGCCATGGTCCGTGTGGTAGATCTCGATCGCCTTGCGGACCACTTCCACATTGGTTTCGACACTCGCCATCTTCACGTCGTCGATATTGGCTCTAAACTGAGGAATGACGATCCCGGCCAGAATGGCCAGTATGATCACCACGATCAGCAATTCTATGAGAGTGAATCCGCTCCTGCCCATCGTCTCTCCAACCATCATGTCACTGCCGGCAGCCTGACCACCATTCTGGTGCCGTCGGTACCGGTTTCGGCGAGTAGAACATCCCCTTCGTGAGAATGAACGATCCAGCGGGACATGGCCAGGCCGATGCCGAGACTCTGCCCCCGCTTTCGCGTCACAAAGGGATCGAAGATCTCATTGACACGGTCCTCAGGGATTCCCGTGCCTGTATCCTTGAAGGAAATCTCCACCCACTTGTCGGTCTCGTGAATCGAAACAGTCAGACAGCCGCCCGATCCCATGGCTTGCCGTGCGTTCACAGCAAGATTGATCAGAACACGCTCCATCTTGTCGGAATCGACTCTGACCTTTTTTTGGGTTTCGAGATTTCCCCTGACCATCGTCATGCCGTGGCTTTCGAGGTCCGATTTGAGCAGGGGCCAGGCTGTGTTGACCACGTCGCGCGGTTCCATTTTTCTGAGGTTGAGTTTGCTGTCCACTCCCCGCGAAAAATCCAGTATTTCCTCGGTCAGGCCGGAGAGCCTCCTCATTTCCTGGATGATCAGGCCGGAGTACTCCCGCACCTGGTCGGGAAGGACGGACTCTGCAGTGGCATAAAGCAGTTGGGCGTAACCCTGAAGCCCGCTCATCGGATTCTTGATGTCGTGAACGATCATGCTCGACATCTCACCGAGGGCCGAGAAGCGCTCCGATCGGATGAGCTCGTTCTGGACGGTCCCGAGGTCTCTCAGAGCCTCGGACAGGCGCGCGTTCTTCTCCTCGAGTTCATCGAGCATGACGAGGTTCTTGACAGCGAGTGCTGCCTGGCCGGCGAGGACGCGCGTGATCTTCACGTCCACGCTCGAGTAGGATTTCTGTTTCGTGGAAAAGAGGAACAGAATGCCGTCCCGTCTTCCACCGACGGCGAGGGGTATGTAGAGAGTACTCGACAGAAAGCGTCCGTCGTGCGCTGAGATCCTTTGCTGCACCTTGTCCTCGTACCGGCACTCGTTGAGGTGCTGCTTGGCTTTCAGTTGGGCATAGTCTTCGATCTCTTTGGTCGAATAGAGACCCGCAATGGTCTCCATCACGCCGTGGCGCGGAATGATGATTACGCCGCCTGTCGATTCGGACACGTTCACGGCAGAGGAGAGTGTCAGCCGGGCCGCGTCGCTGATCGACCGTGTATTTGACAAACGTGCCGCCAGTTCATAGATCGCGGCGAGGTGTTCATAGGTGTTCAGAAGTTCGAAGGTGACTTCGTCGAGTCTCTTTCGGTTCTCTTCGAGCAGTTCGAGACTTCTGTCCGCTTCTAGTAGGCGCATAGCTTGGTTCCAAGCGTATCGGTAATTTCGACACTGTCCAAAGGGAGTACGTCCCGTCGGAACGGAAAGCGCCCCGTCGGAACGGAATACTCCCAGGTTTCTTATCCACCTAATCATCGCCAGAATGCGCGCAAGTCTTTAGTCCGCGTAAATCATCGACTTCGGGCATGGACTGCTGTCGGGCATGAGATTCCCGACGAGCGTGACGTGGTCCGGCGGAAAGTGCGAAAACAGTGGGATCTCAGACCACGGAGGGCCTGGATCGGGGAATGAGAAGAGTGGGATCAACTAATGTATGGGAGCTCGTTCGCTCAGAGACCTTCCTCAAGGATCTTGTCGCGGGACGCGACACAGACCTTGGCCTTGGACTTCTTCTTCGCGAGATATCTGAGCAATTCTCCGCCCAATATACGCTCGGTCTGCATTTTCTCGGAAAAGTGGTATCCCACGTAGAAGAGATCGGCCTGATCGAGAGACGAGTCGCTCCGCAGCTTCTGGGAGAGGGGGAAGGAGTCGTTCTTTATCAATCTCTGAAAGATATTGAGGCATTCATCAGAATCGCGATGCACCCTGATGATGCTTTTTTTGGACAGCCTGAGGAGGCAGACACCCATGAGATACTGCCCCTCGACGGTAAGGTGTTCGTTCTTCTTTAAGAGATCGAGGACCTTCACGGCACTCTCGAATTTTTTCCTCTTCTTAAACTCGACCGCACGGCTCAGAAGGATATCGTGGAGATAGTCAGGGGAGCGTGTTTTCAGAAGGAGAATCAGTGGCTCCTGGAGAGGGCTCTCCGTTTTGAGATGCCCCTTGAGAACATCGCCGATCTTGTTGACTTGGTCTTTTCTGAACTTGGTCGAATGGGGCCGGAGAATCCTCGAGAGAAGTCTCGACCTTTCCAGATCTTTTTCTTTCAAGAGGTTATCGAGAAGAACGTTGCGAGCGGAATCGAGCCAGCAAAGAGATTCGGCAGCGAGGTCCCGAATGCGCGGGTCCTGATCTGAAAGTTTTTCGATGAGGATCTTGACGACCTTTACCGTGTTGAATTCTCTCATCTTCCTGAGCGCGAATCGTCTCACTGCATCGTGGTCGCTCCCGAGGAGATTGATGATGATGTCGCTCAGGCTCGAATGAATCGGAGCTCGCGAAAGAATGTCGAGGGTTGGGCTGACGATGGCGTTGAATTCCTTTTCGTTCAAGAAGGAAACCAGCTTGCGGATGACGTCGTTCTTGACCTTGTCGTGAAAAGGGATTTCTCTCAAAGAAGTTAGCGCGTAGCTCCGGATCGTCGGGTGATTCTGGAGGACAGTGAACATCATCAGCGTGTTCAACGCGTTAGAGTCACCGATGTAGCCGAGAATCTTGATCGCCGCGGCAGTAGCGTTCAAATTTTTGCGTGTTTTTGGAGTGATCAGGAATTTTTCAACACGTGAACTAAAGGATTTTCGCTCCTTGCCATTGAGAAGCTTCATTTCGTGCTTCATCAGCCTGCAGATATCGGCGATCACCGTCTCGTCGTCGTCAAAGAGCGAATCAAGAACGACTTTGAGGCCCTCCACACTTTTCATTTTGATGAAGATCGAGTTGATTACCTTCCTCTTCTCAGCGTTGGCTTTCTTCAAGAGGGATTTGAGTTCTCTGGCGCTGTCGTTGCTGAGAGAGGACGCGATGGCGATCGCCTTGTTCCCGAATTCACTCTCCTGAAAGGATTTGTTGAAAAGAAAAGGCAGAAGGTATTTCAGCGATTCCTTGGATTTGATCTTGGCAAAGGCATCGAGAATCAACCCTTTGAGGACCTTGTCTTCCCCGTTGTTCAAAACTTCGCCCAGTGATTTGATTATGAGCGAATCCTTCGAGCCCAATTCACCCAGCACCATCGACGCTGCGCATTGGAATTCCGTGTTCTCACTTTTGAGGAGAGAACAGATCTTCTTGAGCATGGGGCTCGTCTTTTTTGCTGGCATACTATCCTCGCTTCAAGAGGGCAAGTATCGACTCGTGCCTCCCTGGCATAGAAAACCCTCGAAGAATGGTTTCAAATTCTAATTTTTCCGGCAAAATTCTCCAGAATAATCCACACATTATCAGTGGTGACGAGATTTTGCAGAATCAAGCAACATCGCTTTCAACACTGATTACAACGGCGTCAGTGTCATTGTATCAAATAAAAAACGATTAGTGCGTCCGAAAGAGAAAATCTATCAAAGACTTCTATCCAGTTTAATTTAAATACATTATGATGATTAAAATAATGGACTCATTGATCAGAATTCTCACACCACTTCCGCGATCGCTGAAAGGATTTCAGAGACCATGAACATTTGTTCATGGTATTCGGACTTCACTGTGCCATTGGCCGGTTCCGTGGAATAATTTTCATAATATCCTCAAATTATAGAGGTTAAGTAAAATTTGCCACTCCGCGCTCGACTCTGGAGATTTTTCGCCCAGAGTACCGGTTGTTCAACGATGAGTCAGAGGGTAACTGTAATCACAACGGTCCGAACAGAGTGCAGAATTGACCCACACACCGTGCGCCGCGTACAGATCGTCGCTATTTTACCAGGCATTCCGAGCAGTCAATCTTCACGCCGCGCCCCCCCCAAAGAGATGGAAAGCGTGAGGTCAGGCCAATATGCAAAGAACCTTCGTGAATTCTATTCGTTGTGCCACAATAGCTCTTTGTCCCGTGACGTCAAAAAAAGGATTGAGATCACAATGAGAGTTCAAAAACAGCGGAAGATCAGACTCTTTTCGGCTCTTTCGATTCTGGGTTGCTTGCTGATCGCACTCAGCTTGAGTTCTCCGGCTCAAGGTCAAGATCTCAAGGACATGGTCGACGCCACGATCCGCGATCTTCGCACCTGTCAGAATCAGGACGGCACCTACGGACGTCAGTCCCTGCAACCGGATGTGACATCGATGGTGCTTTTCACCATGGCCACGTCTCCTCGGAAATACACTGACAGGGACGGCCCCTTCGTACGGAAGGCGGCCGAGGGCCTGATTGCGACACAACGCGCGGACGGCTCCTTTAAACCAGCCGAACATGGCGACATCGTGCGTTCGACGGCGCTCGTCGTGGCTGCTCTCTCGAGGGTCAACGGAGTTGGATACGCTGACTCCATATCTGGAGCGACTGAATTCCTGGTCAAGCAGATCGAGCAGACCGACAGCCCGATCGACCCGGAAACCTGCTTTGCGCTGTGCCTCGCTTTCGCACACGAGAGAGCCTCCATTCTGGCCACTGCCGAATCCCGGTGCGGTGAGGGTCCGCGGGCGCAACTCTACAAGAGCGTTTGTCGCCTGATGAGCGGTCGGGAAATAGCAGCCGGCTTCGTGACCGAATGGCGGGAAAAATTAGAGAGAAATATCCGCCAAGCGGACGCTCCCGAACTCTCTCCCATTGCCATCCTGGCCGCTTGCGAACTCTTTCTCGAACTCGAAAACAGTGGAACCCCGCCGCTGCTCTGGGCAGACCGCATGGCGGGGATCGCAATCTCCCGCATCGCCGATCTTGACGATCAACCGATGAAGAACCACCTCGCGGAGTCCGCCCTGATCGCGGCCGCCATGTCCCTATGTGCTGAGAGTGCTCAGAAGGCGGAGCGTCAGGCTGCGCCCCCTGACGAAGCCCCCCCCCTGCCCGACATCGTGGCAACACCGCTTGGGCTGAATGATGCCGTGGCAAAAGGACTGGATTTTCTCGACGGAAACCAGAAATCAGGCAAGTTCGGTTTCGACGGATACGACGACCCTGGGATCACCGGAATGGCCCTTTCGGCAGCGATCAGGAGTGCGCGCCTCCTCGAACGCTCTTCACCGTCTTACGTCGATCAAGGGCTCCATTATCTCGATTCTCTTCGCAAAGACGACGGGAGCATCTTTCTCACCGGTCTGAAGACGTACGTCACATCAGTGGCGCTCATGGCTTTCGTCGACTCGCGCGATCCGGCTTACTCCGAAACGATCGAGAAGGCACGCGCCTTTCTCGTCGCTGTCCAGGCCGACGAGGACGAAGGGTATTCGATGGAAGAAGATCCCTTTTACGGCGGGCTGGGTTATGGCGGCGATGAGCGGCCCGACCTCTCCAACACGCAGATGGCGCTCGACGCGCTACGGGCTGCCGGTCTCGACAAAGATCACGAGGCTTTTCAGAAAGCCCTGAATTTCATCAGGAAGTGCCAGAACCAGGCCGAGACCAATCCCACCGAGGTCATCCTGAGTGATGGGCGAAAAGTCGTGGCTGGTACGGACGGAGGCGGAATCTACTATCCAGGTGACTCCAAGGCAGGCGTCAGCGAGGTGGACAAGGGTGTTTTCGTGGCACGATCCTACGGCTCGATGACCTACGCCCTTTTGAAATCGTTGATCTTCACTGGACTCGATCGAAAGGACAAACGGGTCAAAGCTGCAGTAACGTGGGTCGAAAACCATTATACTCTCGAGGAGAATCCGGGGTTCGAGCAGACGAAAAACCCCGACGCCGGACAGCAGGGCTTGTTCTATTATTACCTGACCATGGCGAGGGCTCTCGACGCCTTTGGACGCGAGATCATCACCGACTCGCGCGGAACGCCCCACCCGTGGAAAAAGGAGCTGGCTCAGAAAATCCTGAGCATCCAGCGAATCGACGGGTCGTGGATCAATGAGAGGTCGCCGCGGTGGTTCGAGGGAAATCCGGTTCTGGCCACCTCCTATGCCCTGCTCGTCCTTGACATCTGCGCACACTGACCAGGGGGGGCTTTGAATTCACTATGAAACGACGCACGGCGATTCTGCTTTTCACGGGTCTGTTGGCTCTCCTGTTGATTCTGCTCGTCGAGGTCAACTTTTTCGAACGCTGGGAGCACGACGTATACGACCTTCTCGCCCGGGCGGGAACGGAAGACGAGACGCAGAGCGACATCGTCAGCATCATCATGATCGACAAGTCGACTCTCGACTGGGGACGGGACTACTATCTCAAGTACAAGGACAAGGACGAGAGAGCCTACATCTTCAACTGGCCCTGGAACCGGCTCGTCTACGACATGATCATTCAGTACATGGCCAACGAGGGTGCGCGGGCCCTCGCCTTCGACTTCGAGTTCTCGAATCCTTATTCCCAGGATGCGCTCGATGGCGACAGCGCGCTCGGAGCCGGGACCTGTTTCCAGAACGAAGAGGGAAATCCCTTCGTCATTCACACGATCAATTTCGCCGCCTACGAGAATCCGAGCCCCGACCTGCCCGAGTTCACACCCCTCCAGAAGGCATGCCTCGCGACGAGTGCGATCACGGTCAGCGGCGCTGAAGAATCGGACCTTCCCTTCGGCCGCACCGAGGACGGCCCCTACCAGGAGGTGTTCCTGCCCTACACCGGTATTCTCCAGGAATTCAACGGGGCCGAAGAGTTTCTTCGTCTCGGCGCGGTCTGCGCGCAACCCGATTCGGACTCGGTGATCAGACGGGTCCGGCCCTTCGTCTCCTTTGGCGGGCATCACTATCCGTCCCTCGGCCTTGCGGCGGCCCTGGCCTCGATCGAATCGACGGACGGGGCTGAAAGCTGGGAGCTCGCAGTCGAAGGGAGCAGTCTCCTTCTCGACCGGAAATCCGAAGAAGAGAGGCTCGTGCTGCCTCTGACGCCGAGCGGAGATGTTCTCGTCAAGTGGCGAGACAATGACGAGAGAGATATCACCAGCCTCGAAGCGGGGTATTTCAAGATTTACCCGGCTGGACGCGTGTTCTGTTCCATGCTCAAAGATCAGGGGATGCCGGCCGACGAGATCGATGAGAGTTCCTATCTCGAACCTGGGCTCTTCAAGGACAAGATCGTCTTTCTCGGCGCAAACGCGCCCGGACTCTACGACCTCAAGGCGACACCCATTTCCGAGAATTATCCCGGCGTCAAGGTGCACGCGGCCCTAACAGAGAGTGTTCTCAGAGGTGAGGCGATCGCCCGCCTCGGTCTGTTGGCACGCGCGATCCTGGCGGCGTGTCTCGCCGCGACAGCCGCCCTGATCACCTTTCTCGTCAGGCTCAACATGCTCAAGCTCGTCTCGATTCTGGGCATCGCGCTCGTCTATATGGCGGCCGCGGCGTGGCTTTTTCTGGGAGCGGGATTCTGGCTCGACACGATCGCCCCTCTCTTCGGCATCGCGCTGGCCTATTCGAGCGGGACAACCTACAACTACTTCACCGAAGGGCGGCGGAGTCGGGAGATCTCCCGCATGTTCAAGCACTTTGCGCCGCCCGCCGTGGTGCAGCATCTCATCAGTAATCCCGATGCCCTCTTCACGAGAGGCGAAAAGAGGGACATCACCGTCTTTTTCTCGGACATCCAGGGCTTCACGAGCATCTCGAACACACCCGAGATGCGTGAGAATCCCGAACGGCTCACCGACCACCTCAACGCCTACCTCACCGAGATGACCCACGCGATCACCGATTGCGGAGGGACTCTCGACAAGTACATCGGCGATGCGGTGGTCGCCATTTTCGGTGCTCCCTTGCCGATCGAGAACCATGCACGAGCCGCTTGCCAGGCAGCTCTCGAATGCCAACGCCGCCTCGACGTATTCAACTCCAACGCTGTCGAGGCGGGCGATCCGGCCCTCGTCACACGAATCGGTCTCTATTCGGGAGAAGCCACGGTGGGGTGCGTGGGCTCGCTCGACAGGTTCAGTTACACCGCGATCGGATCGTCGGTGAACTTCGCCTCACGCCTCGAGGGAGTCAACAAGGTTTACGGCACGCTGATCCTGATCGGTGACAGCACATACACCATGGCGGGCGATGCGATCCAGTCACGTTTCGTCGACAAGATCAGGGTTCCGGGCCTGGTCGAAGAAGCCCCCCCCATCGGGATTTACCAGGTGCTCTCCAGAGCAGAGGAAACAAATCCTCTTGACAAAGAGCTCCTGATAGATTTTGAAAGAGCGCGGTCGCTCTACGGAGAAAGCCGCTTCAGGGAAGCGGCCGATCTCTTTGATAAAATCAGCAAGAAAACCGGAGACCGGCCTTCACTTGTCTTTCTCGACCGCTGCTCGCAGTTCGCCAAATCTCCGCCTGCTCAAGACTGGGGCGGAGTTTTCAGGATTGAAAGCAAATAGAAGTCGGGTCTCTTTTACAGGAACTCATGTGGGATCGTAAAATCTGGAGTCTCACAATGCTTGATCGCTCTAAATTCTTTTTTCTCATCGTCTTTCTTCTTCTCGCCGCAACCGCCCTCTCCATGTCGCTCCAGGACAAGTCCTCGTTGAAAGTCGGCAAGGACGGTCTCAAGCTCTTCCCCCGCTGGAACAAGGCTTTCAAACCCCTGGCGGAGATCAAGGAGGGCGAGATCCTCACCATTCTCAGGGAGAGGGGATCGTGGAAGCAGGTCGAGGTCGAATCCCTCGACAAGAAGGGGTGGGTCTTCTGTGAAATCAAGACCGATGCCGCTCCTGCAGGAGATCTGAAACTTCCCGTTGCAGCCACTCCGGCCACGTCCGGTCTCGTTGCCAAAGGTTTTTCAGGCGATCTCTACGCGAACAAGAACGGGACTGACACGACCAAAGTAAAGAGTGTCATGGACCGCCGGTTGAATTTCAACCGATTCGAAAGCTTCATTCGCAATGGAGGCTTGAAATAATGATGCGGAAACTCATCAGCCTCGTCGTCTGTACCATCCTCCTTCTCAGCAGTCTCTCGTGCGCCACCACCGAGAAACAGACCGGCCAGACAGCGCCGCTTGCCAAGAAGCCCTCCTTTGCGTCCACCTCGTCGCAATCGCGAGTCACACGGACCGTCGACAGGGTGCGACCGCAGTACGAAGAGGGGTATGAGGAACCCGTGACCGAAGAGGCACCTCCCGAAGAGGTCGTGGCCGTTGCCGAAGAGCCGGCCAGAGCCGAAGAGCCTGCCGAAAAGGACGAACCCTCTGCAGAGGAGGCTGCCGAGGCGAGACGGAAGGCGGTCATCGCGGGCGACAAGGAAACCGCTCTCTCCCGCCTGCCGGCCGCGTTGGAAGAAGACCAGGCGGTCATCGATGACCTCGAGGACCTCAAAAACCGCAAGGCCGGACGCGACGCCATAAGCGGTGACCTGACATCATCCTTTTCCGACGCCGACGAGATCGAGCTCGGCAAGGGTGTTTCCGCCCGCATCCTCCACGAGACGCCCGAGTGGAACGATCCGAAACTCTGGGAGTACGTCTCCTTCGTGGGTACAACGCTCGCCCAGGTCAGCCCCCGCAACACCCTCACCTATTACTTCGTCATTCTCGACTCCGATGAAGTGAACGCCTTTTCCGTCCCGGGCGGCTTCCTGTTCATCACCCGCGGCGCGATCGATTTCTGTAAAAACGAAGCCGAGCTCGCCGCGATCCTCGCCCACGAGCTGGGTCACGTCTCCGAGCGCCACGCTGTCCAATCGCTCAACAAGGCCAAGTACCGCTACATGATGAAGGACGCTCTCGCCGAGTTGGACGAACAGCTCCCCGAGCAGGCCGAGGACTTCAAGAAACTGGTCGAGGAGCTCACTGCGATCGGCGATGAATTCTACGCCTACACGCAAAACCCCTACAACCAGGTCATGGAGAACGAGGCAGACCGCGCATCTCTCGTCTACCTCGCCCGCGCCGGCTACAACCCTCAGGCGGCGATCACTCTTCTGGAACGGTTCAGGGATGTCTTCGGGGATTCGAAGACCCTCGGCAAGTGCATGTCGTCCCACCCGACTCCATCTCAGAGAATCACCACCATGAAAATGGACATGGTGAAACTGGGACTCAAGAACAGGGGGCAACTCAACGTCGAGCGGTTCCAAAAATACACGGGCCAGTAATAGTCGGATCGGCCTTACCAGGGCCTGAAGAAATCCTTCATCCCCAGGCAGAGTTTCCGAACCAGTCCCACTCTGCGCACAGCCTCCTCCCTGTCTTCGGCAGGGAGTTCTTTTCTTCTGGCATCGCGAATTTCGCGGAAGTGATCGAGGAGTTCGGGATAGCTCCTGAAGAGAACCGACATGCAATGCTTGTCGATTCTCATGACGAGCGCCCCCTCTTCGCCCGCCGCCACATCGACGGTTCGGGGACTCGCCCCGAGGAGACCCATCTCGCCGAAGTACTGCCCTGCTTCGATGCGCGGCCGGCGGCCGTCGGGAAGCAACGCATCGCACCAGCCGCTCATCACGACGTATAGGGCGTCGCCGATCTCGTTCTTGTGGACCACGCGTTCGCCCACGTCATAGTTGCGCCTGAAGGAATTGAGAGCCATGTACTCGAGATCCTTCTGCACGAGGCCGCTGAAGTAGGGCAGGCCTCTCAGGAAATCGAGCTTTTCTTTCACCTCGTCGGTGATCGCGTCGCTCTCCGCGTCGAGGTGCCCCATCTTCTTCATGTGCAAAGTCCGGATCGGGAAGGGGATCTGCACACCGTAATACTTGAACGCATACCAGATCTGGGTCATGATCTTGTCTTCGATGAAATTCCGCCTGGCATAACTCCTGATCCAGAATTTCATCTCGAAGTTGATGGCGAAATCTCCGTACTCGATGGTACGAACGAGAGGCTGGGGGTCGTTGAGAACTTCGGGTTCGCGGATAAGAATCGTCCTCAAGATCTCCTTGACCTTGACCGGCGGATCGTTGTAGGAGGTGCCCACGTAAAGGTTGCGGGCATGTGGACCGGCGGGTTTGTTGTAATTCAGAATCTTTTCAGTGCCCAGGAGCCTGTTGGGGATGGTGATCGACTCGTCGTTGAGAGTATGAACCTTGGTCACGCGCCAGCTCTTTTCGTAGACGCGCCCCACCTGATCGCTGTTGCCGACCTGGATCCAGTCCCCCTGATTGAGGGTGCCCTCCATCTCGAGCGCCATACCCGTAAAAAGGTTTTCGAGCATCTCCTTCAACACAAGTCCGAGGCCGATCACGATGACACTCGTGCCGAGGAGAATAGCCCCAATCTGGATTTTCAAACAGACGAGACACCCAACGATTACGATCGGCCACTTGATCAGCGCCTTGTGGATCGCGAGCCACTCCGTCTTTTTTCTATTGAAGTACATCGTCGACGCGATGGAGATCAGGACAGTCATGACAATGTACAGGGTGGCGATGATGATCAACGCCGCAAGAAGATTGACCGTCACGGTGATCGCCTCGGCGCCCTCATCTTCACCATTGGTCCTCTCGATCTCGAAGATCCACCACTGATCGGCCTTCTGCGCGTCGAGATCAGGATCGAAGACTCCGAGAACATTCCCATCGTAATAGAGAAACGCCAGGAGCACGGCGGGAAGGAGAACGAGGGCGGCAACGATCAGGACCGACCTCAGATCTTTCGTGCGCCGGAGCGATTGCTTGATCAGAATTACCATGAAATAGACAGCGACCAGAACCGCGATCCAGCCGACCCAGTCGGTCGCAGTTGCCAGGAAAAATCCCATCATGCACCACTCCAAAAAGCAGACTGCTCAGTCGTTGTAAGAGTCGTCCCGCCCGCGAGTCAGGAAATCTCTTTGATTCACGTCCCCTATTGAGGCAAAAAGAGTTAACAAACGCAACATGTTGACCAGCCCCGAGTTCCCTGATAGGATCCCGAGCGACAGGGATGGGCAGTCGACATCAACAAACCTTCATAGAAAAGGGGGTTTCTTGAGAATTCGAGTACTGGGATGTTACGGAGGCTACGCGCCGGGGATGTGGACCACGTCGTACCTGATCGACGATCGGATCGCAATAGACGCGGGGGCGCTGGCTCATGTCCTTCCCATCGAAGAGCAAGCGCGGATCAGTCATGTTTTTGTCAGCCACTCCCACATCGATCATCTCGCTTGTCTGCCGTTTCTTCTGGACAATGTCTTTTCCCTCATCTCGAAGCCTGTGAAGGTTCTCGGTCCCGAGGACACGATCCGTTGTTTGAAGGACCATCTCTTCAACGACTACCTCTGGCCCGATTTCTCGAAGTTTTCCAACGCGCACACGGATATTCTCGAAATGACCGTGCTCGCGGCCGGTGAGAACGTGGCGATCGGAAACATCGAGATCGTCCCTTTCCCGATGGACCATTCCGTGGAATGCTACGGCTACCTGATTCGGGATCCGGACTCCACTGTCGCAATCTGCAGCGACACATCTTCTCTAGAAGGTCTCGCTCAAATCCTCGACCAGGTCAAGAATCTCAAGGCCACTTTTCTCGAGGCCTCCTTTCCGGCCGATCAAGCGAAGATCGCGAAGATATCCAAACATCTTTCGACGACCGCTTTCGGCCATGAAATCGAGAAAACCCTCGGCAACGTGAAGGTTTTCGTCACTCACTTGAAACCTGAATACCTTACAACTATTAGCAACGAGATCGAGGCTCTCGGCCTCGAAAACGTCGCCCTGCTCGAACAGGGCAAAGAGTACATTTTCTGAGCGGCGCTGGATGCGTCCTCTCCCGACTTCTGCCGGCAACGGAGACAAATAATGAAATCGAGCGTCAAGAAACTGGCCCTCCTCGTCTTTCTCGCAATGCCCGTCATACTCAGTGTCTCGTGCGTCACGACGCCGAATGGGACGGCTCCCGAAAACAACACGGTCCCCACCGTCTCCAACGGTCCGGACTGGATCAGGACGGGCGACGTCAAGGGGTATCCCGTGGGGAATTTCATTCGCGCACGAGGGGTCTCCCAGCCCGAACATACTGAAACGGACGCCTTCGATCTTGCGAGAGTGAACGCCCTGACTCAGATCTCGGAACAGATCATGGCCCGCGTGGAAAGCCAGTTCGACTCGATCCAGCGGCAGATCGTGTACAACGATTCGATCGATTCCTTCGAGGATGTGGCGATCAACACGCGCATGGAGACGTCGGAACTGCTCGCCGGCGCCACAAAGGTGGAGGAGTGGTACGATCCGGAGAGCGGGACTGCATACGCCTTTCTCGTCATGAACCGGCTGGCGCTCTCGGAGAGGCTCTGCAATCAAGCCACTGACAAGAAGAAAGAAGCGCTCGGCTATCTCGAATCCTCGCGAACCGCATTGGGGAGCAAAGATTTCACCAATGCCCTGAAGAGCGTTGTTCATGCGCGCCGCGCAGCGGCCGTGGCTCTCTCCAGCCACGCCAAGGCCCTCGCAGTCGGCACGGATAAGAAACAAAAGGGCCGTTTCGACGCGCTCGACCTCGGCGGCCTCTGGAACAACGTGGTTCAGGACCACGATCGCCAGGCATCGGCGATTCAATTGAAGGTCCTCTCCGGCAACGAGCAGGTCGCCAATCTCTCGGGCAACGTGAAGGAACAGATCGTGGTCAAGGTGACCGGCCCGAGCGGCAAGCCTCTTGCCGGCTTCCCCATGACCGTGCGCCTTCCGGAAAAAATCCGCGACAGCGCCACGGTCATCCCACGCGCGGAAACGACGAACGAGAAGGGACTCTTCGCCTTCAGCCTCAAGGAAATCGCCGCCACCGGTTCGCACGCCAACGCCGTCAAGGTGGAGCTCGATTTCGCCGCAATCGAAAAGCGCTCCGACGCGGTCCCGCCGAGTTGTACGGTCACCTATCTCATGCCGACGATGGAGACCACACGGATCGCAGTGGTCATTCACGAGACGGTCCAAGGCAAAGAAAATCCGAATTCGATTGTTGGCGAAGCGATCAAGGTCTCCCTCAACGATCTCGGATTTCAGGTCACCTCTCCCGATCTGGCCGGAAAATCGGTGAAGCAGGTGGCCGGCATGTCCATGAAAGCGCTGGCGAAGCTCTTCGGCGGTAAGTACGACTACGTCATCGTTGGTACGGCCGAGTCGGACTACTCCAGCACCACCGCACTGGGGATCTGCTTCAAGACCCGCGTATCGCTCGACGCGCTCGAACTCGAAACCTCTAAGACTATTCCCTTTGCAATCGGCAAGGGGCAGGAATCCAAGGGATTCGGCTCCAGCAACAGACAGGCTGCCGAGGATTCGCTCAAGAAAGCCGCACGCACCATGGTCGGCGACGGGGACAAGCAAAGGGGTCTTCTCGGTGAGAAATTCGCCGCTCGTTTCGAATCGGGCGGCGACTGGGAGGAATGATCAGTCCGGGAGTGAATCGAACAGAAGCTGTTTGAATCCTTCTTCGTTGTCACGAAAGCGGATCGTTATTCCAAGAACCAGGATGTCGCCGGCCTGATCGAAATCTTGCAGCTTCACCGCGTCCTTCTCCGTGGTCACGATCGCATCGGCGTCGGCCTCGCGCGCCTCGTCGAGGATTCGATCGAGATCGCTCTCCTCGTATCGATAGTGGTCGGCGAAGATCCGCTCGCCGCAAATCGTTCCTCCCAGAGATTCCACGGTCATTCTGAGAGCTTCAGGCAGAGCGATTCCGCTGCAGATGAAAAGTCTCTTACCGTCGAGAGAGTCGACGGGCCTCTCCTCGCTGCCGTCGAGACGGCGGAGCCGCCGGGGAGCATGATCGGTCAAAAAGACGGGAATCTCCCCGGCGAAACTGACAAGCTGCTCCTTGACCTCGTCGATTCTCCCTTGGCCGAGCCCGGCACATCGAGTGAGCACAATGACGTCCGCCCTCTTGATCCCGGAAATCGGTTCCCGAAGAATCCCCGCGGGCAGAACTCTCCCGTTGCCAAAGGGCACACGCGCGTCGACAGTCAGCAGATCCACATCGCGACCGATGCGCCTGTGCTGGAAGGCATCATCGAGAATGATAAAATCGGCACCCATCTCGTCGACCGCTCTGCGAGCCGCCGCGATCCGGTCGGGATTCTGAATCACGATGAGCCCGGGGAATCTCTCCTTCAGCAGGAGTCCCTCGTCGTTGAGCCACTCGCCCCCATGCAACGCACCCTTGTAGCCGCGAGCGATCACCGCCGGGCGGAGGCCGCCTTCGATCGCCTGTTCGACGAGGTAAGCCACGAGCGGTGTCTTCCCGGTCCCGCCCACGGTGAGGTTTCCCACGCTGACGACCTTTGCCGCGGCGCGGCGAACCTTGAGCAGACCGCAATCATAGAGGAGGTTTCTCAAACGGATTAAAATGTTATATGGGAGAGAAAGGAGGTAGAGAAAAGAATAGGTGAGAGATCCTGTCAATCCGCGTTTCTGCCCGGAGACGATCGACTTTAAGAGTTCATCCCTCCCCATGATCTGAATGTTCAAGCCCCGTCTTCGAGCGCTCTCTCCTTTTCTTCAATTTCCACGGCGAATCGGCGCGCGCCCACGTCGTGATTCCTGCCGATGATATCGGCCGTGCCGGGATCGTCGGGATTTTTCTCTGGGGAACTTTCCTCGACCGGCGCAACGCTCTCAGTAGACTTCTCCGATTCCGCGGCAGTTTTTTCCCGCGTCCTTCCCGATTCCTGCGCGAGTATCTCGTCGGTCAAGGCGAGATAGTCCTGCGCACCATTGGAATGAATGGCGTAGTCGAAAATCGACTTCCCGTGGCTCGGCGCCTCGGCGAGATTGATGTTCTGCCTGATCCGTGTCTCGAACACGACGTCACCGAAGAAGGCCCGAACCTCGCTCAGCACCTCGCGGGCGAGATTCGTCTGAGCGCGGAACATGCAGACCACGATCCCCGTCACCTTGAGCACCGGGTTGAGCCGGTTCCGAACGAGCTCGACGACTTCCATGAGTTTTCCCATTCCCTGGAGGGCGAAAAACTCGGCCTGGATCGGGACGAAGACCTCCTGGGCCGCGGCCAGAGCATTGAGCGAGAGGAGCCCGAGCGAAGGAGGACAGTCGATGAGCACGTAGTCGAGGGGCTCGTCGAGCGAATCGATGAACTGGTACAGCGCGTCACGGAGGAGAACTTCGCGCCCCACCGTATTGACCAGTTCCAGCTCAGCGCTGCACAGATCGATGCTCGAAGGGACGACCTGGAGATTGGGAATCTCCGTCTCCCTGGCCACGTCTTTCAGCGGACAGCGTCCCACGAGCAGATCGTAGACCGACTTTCCCGACTCGAATACATTGATATTGAGATGAAGGCTCAGGTTGGCCTGGGGATCGATGTCGATGGCGAGCACCTTTTTGCCCTGTCGCGCCAGCCCCGCGCCGAGGTTGACAGTCGTGGTCGTCTTGCCCACGCCCCCCTTCTGGTTGATCAATGCGATGACTCTCATTGCGCCGCCACCCCTGCAGTGCTCCACAAACGAAATGCGCCGCTCCTTCCGAGCAGCCTGGAATGTCTTGATCTGACCCGCTAGAGCTTGAGTCTATGGTCCCGGAGAGCCGAGGTCAACCGCCATCTCGATCCAATGCATCGATCGGGGCCATTTCGTCCCGATCGGTTGTATCTCTGAGAACGTGTCTGTATGATGCGGAACGATCATGGTTTTAGCCCTGTCGGCCGACGGCCCGCACCGTGCCGTGCCGCAATCGCCGGCTGGCCTCGTTGAGGATTGGAGATGATCGCGAAAAAGAACGGTTCTGCCGAAGCCTCCTTCCGGAAAGCGCAGGATTCCACGGCCAAGGGCGACCTGCGCAGGGGTTTTTCCCACCTGCTCGAGGCATTGAAGCAAGATCCCCAGCATGGAGAATCGCTCGCGGCGGCGGCCAAGGCGGCCGAGCTGCTCGGCGACTCAACAGGCAGCACTCTTTTCGAGGCTCTCAACCGGTCGATCGAAAACCCCAAACATCTCTACGCGCTCGGCTATCACCTGATCGGCATGGGCCGCCCCGATGTGAGCGTCTCCTTGCTCGAAAAATGCCTCGAGCTAAGCCCGAACAGCGACGATGTCCGCTACGAACTGGGATACAGCCTTTTTCTGACCCGCTCCTACACCGCTGCGATCGACCAGCTCACCAGGGCGACAGAGAACCTGAATCCCGAGCGCGCCGCCGCAGCCGAGCTGCTCCAGATCGAATGCCTCCTCCTGCTCGGGCGCCTCGACAATGCCGAGGAGCGGATCGGCCTTTTGCGCGACGAGCTCACGAGCCGCGATCGGGAAGACAGTCTCGAGGCGCTCGAACTGATGGCCTCCAGGCTGCGCAGTCTCGACGGCGACAACCAACCTGCGGGCGCGCGAATGTGGCATTTCATCCAGCACGGCGGAGTGCTCCTCGCCGAATCGCGCGCCGAGGGGAGCCATGGGCGCTTTCAGTCGCTTGTCATGAATGCCGCAGCGGTCGGCGCCATGCTCCGGCTCCTCAAGACCTTCGTCCACGGGATGGGAATCATCCCCGAAGCGATTCTCACTCTCGGTGGCGACGGCTATCCGCTCGCTCTCGCAGCGGGAAGAATTCTCGACAGGCCGGTACGCCCATTCGAGGACAGGAGGGGAACAGGCGAACTCCTCGTCGTCGATGACACGGACACGCTCCCCGCTCTCGACAGGGAGCTGCGCGATCGCGAATCACTGGAGTGGCTCTTCTGCTTCCGGATGAATCCGGCTCTCGACAGCGCCATCCTGCCCGACATGGCGGGACTCATGGCGCACTCCTTTCGCTTCTACTGGCAGGAGCGGGTCGAGGTCGCCATGAAGGACAATAACGAGCCCTACGGCCGAAGCGTACCTGCAGATCCGCGCCCTCCCGAGGATATCGCCCGTGAGATCGCCGAACAGGGAGCCGCCCTGCCCGAGGACGCCAAGATGGCCGCCGTCGTCGATTTCTTCCGAAAACGGCGCTCCCTCGTGGTGGCCGCCAATCGCGAGTCCTTCCCGCTCAGGCGCGCGTTCACCTCGTTCAGCCCGATCTTAACCTCAACCGGGAAATGGTGATGTACAAAAAAATCGATGACCGCGATCTGGATGAGTTGAAGCAGATCGTGGGCAGAGCGAATGTCCTGGTTTCCGAAGAGGACCGCGAGCCCTATTCACACGACGAGGTGGTTGGCCTCTCCGCCTTTCCCGAGGCGGTGGTCAAACCGTCCACCGCGCAGCAGATCGCACGCATCATGCAACTCGCCTGCAGGGAGAAGATACCGGTCACACCGCGGGGCGCCGGAACGGGGCTGAGCGGTGGCGCCGTGCCCCTCGCGGGCGGCATCGTTCTCTCCCTCGAAAAGATGAACCGCATTCTGGAGATCGACACACACAATCTGATGGCTGTCGTCGAACCGGGTGTCATCACCGGCGACCTGCACCGCGCCGTCGAAGCCGAGGGGCTCTTCTATCCCCCCGACCCGGCGAGCCTCGATTCCTGCTCGATCGGCGGCAACATCGCCGAGAATTCGGGCGGTCCAAGGGCGGTCAAGTACGGTGTGACGTCCGATTATGTGTGCGGCCTCGAGGCGGTGCTCCCCACGGGCGACATCGTCTCGGCCGGCGGCAAGCTGGTCAAGAATGTCACCGGCTACAACCTGGTCCAGCTCCTCGTCGGGTCAGAGGGAACGCTCGCCGTGGTGACACGCATCATTCTTCGCCTCCTGCCGCTCCCCGCGGCGCGCGTTGATCTCCTCGTTCCTTTCAGCGACATCGGGACCGCCGCCGAAACGGTGGCCGAAATCATCAGGAGCCGACTCGTTCCAACGACGATCGAGTTCATGGAAAGGGACAGCATCGAGGCCTGCGAGAAGCTGCTCGACAAAAAGCTCCCCTTCAGCGGGGCGGCGGCCCATCTGCTGATCCAGCTCGACGGAAACGAGCGCGACCAGGTCGAAGCCGACGCGGAAAGGGTGGGCGCCATCTGCCTGACGAAGGGCGCCGTCGATCTTCTCGTCGCCCAGGACAGGCCCACGCGCGAAAGGCTCTGGTCGGCGCGCCGCCAGCTGCTCGACGCAGTGCGGAACCAGAGCCCCGTCATTCACATGGAGGACGTGGTCGTCCCCCGCTCCGAGATCCCCGTTCTGCTCGCCGGCGTCAGGAATATCGCCGAGAAGCACGCTGTCCGCATCATCAGCTACGGACACGCCGGCGATGGCAACGTACATGTCAACGTGCTCAAGGAAAGCCTCGACGATGAGGCCTGGGGCTCGATCGTCCCCCTCGTCGATCAGGACATCTACGCGCTCGCTCTCTCGCTCGGTGGGATGATCTCGGGCGAACACGGAATCGGCGCCACGCGAAAAGAGCACCTCGCCGCGGCTCTCGATCCTCCCCAGGTCGATGTGATGCGCAGAGTGCGTGCGGCCTTCGATCCCGAGGGGATCCTGAACCCTGGAAAGATATTTCCCTGACCCTTAACCCGGAACATTTCACGCGCGGAAGAATAAGGTTAATACCTTACAAAATAAAACTTTGCCACAGTCTCGATTTCACGGACCCACGAAAGGGAACGATCAAATATTTCATTCAAGTACTTTCATGATTCGATCGAAAGAGAGGAATATCGAACGAAAAACCTGGGTGCTCACCTATGTCTCTTTTCGATTCTATGGAGGAATGGTTAATGGCACGGAATGGTAAAAGTGTGAAAGGTTTCTCTCTCATCGAGCTGGTCATCGTGGTCTCGGTCTTGTCGATTCTGGCGGCCATCGTTGCGCCCCAGGTCACCAAGCTGGTGGAGAAATCGAAGATCAGCCGTCTTGAAAACGAGCTCAAATCATTCAAGACGGCGGTCACGGCATTGTACTCCGATCTCGGCGTCTTTCCGAGGGAAGTGGCAAACAACGTCGATCCCAAGTTCATGACCAAAACGGGAATCCCGGCCGCTTACGCGACCAAATGGGAAGGCCCCTACATGGAAAGATGGCCGACCAGCCACCCCTGGGGCGGAACCTATGACTATCAGTATGGAGCTTATACCGCGTTCAATCTCGATGGAACAGCCGGCAACGAGGTCTACATGATTGCCAGGAACAGCTTCACTCGTGCCATCCTGGAACGCGTCGACAGGGAACTCGACGACGGCAAACGGAACGCCGGAATGATCAGGCACAACAATTCGACGACCCTGTACTATTATTGCGGCGAAGGCCCGCGCTGGTAGTTTCCTTCGCGGACCATCTCGACGTCCCACCTAAACAAATCAGGCCATCTCTTTCCTCGTACGGAAGGAGATGGCTTTTTTTGTTCCGGCCTGCTCTGACTCCGCGACCGGTTGCAGTCCGATGCAGTCTATTCTAAGATTCATCGGTCCTTTTCGGCCCAGCGCGGGAGAGTGCCAATGAAGATCCTTGTCACCGGTTCTCACGGATTGATCGGGTCGGCGCTCGTCGACCGCCTCGAGAAAGCGCGCAACGAGGTCGTCCGACTCGTTCGAGATCCGCCTCGGGCTCCCGGGCGCGAGGCGTTCTGGTCCCCGTCGGAAGGAGAGATCGACCTCTCGCCCTGCGGGCGGCTTGACGCGGTCGTCCACCTCGCGGGCGAAAACATCGCCTCGGGAAGATGGACCACCGCGCGCAGGACGCGCATCAGGCGCAGCCGCATCGACGGCACGAGACTTCTCTCCAAGTCTCTGGCCGCGCTCGATCCCCCTCCGCGGGTATTCGTCTCCGCCTCGGCCATCGGCTACTACGGAAACAGGGGCAATGAGCTCCTACACGAGTCAAGCACCGCGGGGAGCGGATTCCTCGCAGACCTCTGCCAGGAGTGGGAGAAGGCTACCGAACCAGCGCGCCAGGCAGGCATCCGAACGGTGAATTTCCGCATCGGCGTCGTGTTGAGCCGCTCGGGGGGCGCTCTGTCGAGGATGTTGCTCCCCTTCCGGCTCGGCCTCGGCGGCAGACTCGGAAAGGGTCATCAGTACATGAGCTGGATCGTTCTCGACGACCTCCTGAGCGCCTGTGTCCACTGCATCGAAACAGACAGCCTCGCCGGTCCGCTCAACGCTGTGGCGCCCCGACCGGTCACGAACAGGGAATTCACCAGAACACTCGGTGCGGTTCTCAAGCGGCCGACCTTCTTGCCGATGCCCGCGCCGATCGTACGCCTTCTCCTCGGCCAGATGGCGGACGAACTCCTTTTGGCCGGCGCTCGCGTCGAACCGGCAGCACTGCGGCGTTCCGGATTCGACTTCCGCGAGGAGAACCTGACTGAGGCGCTGCAATCCTTGGTTCTATAACCACCTAAGAATAAACGCCTTAAAGCGGCCTCTCTTTCGCCCATCTTCGGGTCAAGTTTCATACGGCACATTTCCGATAAATGAAACGTCGAGACAAAATCAATCGTTCTCGAAAGAACTCCGTCTCCCGGAGGGAAAAAAATGAACAGAGATGACACGAGCAAGAGAGGTTTCTCGGCGATCGAACTGATTGTCGTCCTTTCGTGCATCGCGATCTTGAGCGCGATCGTCGCCCCCCCCATCAGCATGTACGTGATGAACACCAAGATCCGCACGATCGAAGAGGATCTGACCGCGATCAGGACCGCCGTCAAGGCGGCGAGCGCTGATCTCGAAGTCTTTCCCGACGATGTCGCCGCGGGCGTCGATCCTGGCCTTCGGTCGAATCAAGCTGTCCCCGTCGACTTCTGCACTGCCTGGAAAGGGCCCTATCTCGATGCGTGGCCCGCGGCCTGTCCCTGGGGCGGAACCTACAATTACGAGCGCGGCAGCTGCGCGGTGTTCGACTTCGACTTCGTTTCAGGCAATGAGGTTTACCTCGAGGTCGAGGGCGCCTTTCCCAAGGGTGCTTTAGAATGCATCGATGCTGATCTTGACGACGGAATACGCTTTTCGGGCCGCGTGAGGCATGACGGTGCGTCGCGCCTCAGTTACTACCTCGGAGAGGGAAGCTGCTGGAAATCGGACTGTCTTAACTAGACACCGGCGCACCACCCCTACCTACCAAACATCTTCCAACAGCACGATTCTAGCTTGCGCTCGCCCTGTTTCATTCCTCATGATATGGTCTGTGAATGGGCTGACGATTTTTGAGTGAGGATAGAAGTCATGGCAGAACAGCAGCTCAAAGGAAAAGATTTCATCTCCTGCGAGGACTGGACGCGCGAGGAGCTCGACACTCTTCTGAAGACGGCCAAGAATCTCAAGAAGATGTTTCACTCGGGAATCCCCCACCGCTTCCTCCAGGACAAGAGCATCTTCAACATCTTCTTCGAGCAGTCGACGCGCACGCGCTCCTCGATCAGCGCCGGAATCACTCAGCTCGGCGGCCACGCCCACGATCTCGCACCGGAGATGATCCAGCTCTTTCACGGCGAGAACGCCAAGGACACGGCCGAGGTTCTCTCGCGCATGGGGCACGCCATTGCCTGCCGGAACTATTTCTACGGCATGGGCCACAGCTACCTGGAGGAACTTGCCCGGTGTGCGTCGATTCCGGTCTTCAACCTGCAGAGCGATCTCTACCACCCCATGCAGGGCGTGGCTGACCTGATGACCTTGCAGGAGACCTTCGGCGAAAGCCTGAGGGGACTCGAGGTCACGATCTCCTGGGCCTATGCCGCGACGCCTCCCAAACCGCTCTCCGTTCCCCACACGCAGATATCGCTCTTCGCCCGCTACGGAATGAACATCACCGTGGCCGCTCCCGAGGAATTCCCCCTCTCGGCCGAGGTCACGCGCAAGGCGCAGGATCATGCCGCGGAGAATGACGGGTCGCTCACCTTCGTGAACGACATGGACGCGGCTTCCGAGGGCGCTCGGGTGGTGATCCCCAAGAACTGGGGCGGCTTCGCCTCTTTCAACATCTACAAGGACAACGACGAGCAGCGCAGGGTCATGGCTGCCAATCTCGCAAAGTACAGGGACTGGCGCTGCACGGCGAAGACGATCGGTCTCGCCGCAGACGATGCGCGGTTGATGCACTCCATGCCGGTCGATCGGGGACGCGAGGTGGACGACGACGTTGTCGACAGCCCCGCGTCGCTCATCTACGACGAGGCCGAGAACCGCCTCCACACGGCCAAGGCCCTCATGGCGCTCACCATGAGCACCCGCAGTCTCTAAGAATCTGTCTTGGCCATCCGAAAAGGAAGGTCTCAGGTCGGAGGTGGCACCACCTCCGACCGCGCGGGCCTTACAGTCGAATCTCGAGTCTGATAGACTCCTTCGATTTCGTTTCACCCTTCTCTGTGGTCACCCCATCTTCGGACGACACAGCCTTTTCACAATGTACGCCAGGCGGACCGACCCCCATTCGGCATTGCCTTTGGCAAGCCCTCCTAACGGACGCCCGATCAAAAACAGCACCGACGGCAGGTATATCCAAAACCCCAAATTCACATTGAAGTATTCTTGGCGACCTCGGCGCCTTTGCGAGAGTAAACTCTTCCCATTCATAAGTCCGACAGCCCCCCAGTCATCCCTTCCCGTTGGTTTTCGTCGTCGGTGTGAGCATATTTTTCTTTCCGTAACCATCTCCTGACGGTTCCGTCCCCAATTGCATCCGGACCGGTTGTTCGGGATCGCGTTCTTATTTTATTTTTTTGGGAGGAAGGGAAATGAATGCTACAAAATATCTTGTCTGTCTTTGCGCGCTGGCGGTCGTTTTTCTGGCCGGCACGGCAGCCATGGCTCAGGCCGATGGTGTGGTAATCCATCATCGCTGGTTAGGGAATCCACAGGTCCTCAACATTCACATTACGGGCGCACCGGCCAACGTACCGATCGAGGTGATCGTGACCCAGATGCCCGAGTGGAACCAGGAACCGCCCAATGGTGATCCGCCAAACGATACGGACGGCGACGGGAACTGGCCCGGCGAGGACTCGGGCGACGAGGTGGGATATCCCGGGACAGGCGGTGACGATCCCGGTACGGAGTATGTTGTGTCGGTAATCATCAATGGAGAAACAGGACCGTCCACGGGGATCACCAAGCCTTCCACCTTCTGGAAGGGAGTTCTGAATTTCTTCTCCCTTAAATGGTTCGTGCAAAGATACGAACCGGAGAGGCAAAAGGCTTCTCCCATTCTTCTCTGGTTGGGTCGGCTCGCATCGATCGAGCCGCACCGCGTTGGACTGAGGAATTACTATGAAAAGATGGTGTGCGATCCTTCTTGGAGCAGTACTGGCCGCATTGATTCTGATTGCCGGCTGGTGGGTTCTCTTCCGGGATAATCCGGACATAGGGTCATCGATCGACAAATCTCTGGAATCCGCTTCGGGCGCACGCGATGCGTGCGAGGCGGATTCCGCCCCATTGCTCGACGAGGAGCCAGACGAGGCTGTCCGCGGACGGGAGCGTATCGGGCTGCCTGGCGCGACAGGGGCGACCGGCAATTCCCTGTGGGTGCTCATCCGAGAAGGGCCTTCAGGCAGACCTCTGGACGAGGTCCGCGTGATCCTTCTGGGGGTGAGCGAAACTCTCGAATCGACGACCGACAAGAGCGGCAAGGTCTTGTTCGCATCGCTCCCGGCGGGCTCCTACGAGGTGCGCGCTCTGGGGGAAGGATATGCTGACGGCCGCGCAAGCGCGAAGCTGACTCTCGATGAAAGAGAGCGGGAGATTCTCATACTTCTCGAACCCGGAGTTTCGCTCGAAGGAAAGGTCATCGGTCTCTCAACGCAGCGCCCCATTGCGGGGGTACGGCTGAGGTACCACGATCCTGTGACCGGAGCCGATCGAAAAGCTGAGTCAACGGAGGAGGGTCGATTTCGTCTCAGCGGACTTCCTGCCGGCCGCTCTCCGGAGAGAAGCAACCTGCGCTGGGGAAAGAGCCTCTACTTTTCGCTCAACAACGCACCGGAGATCCTGTTCACGCCTCTCGGCGAGGATCGATTCGAAACCACGCTCTACCTCGAACCGGGCCTGAGTGTTTCAGGACGAGTTCTCGATGGGCGGGGTGGCGGCGCTGCCGAAGTGCCGGTCTTGGCCTATCACGGCGAGTCTCAGGCAACGAAATCCTTCCGTTTCTTTCAGGATCTCGGGAAGAGAGTCCTTCTCGACGGAATGGAAGTTTTCGCGGAGTGCTCGACACGGACCGACAGCGAGGGTTACTTCAAAATTCCGGCAGTGCCCCCAGGCATCGAACTCACGATTGCGGCAATCGTACCCGGCCACAGTCGTGTGGAGAGTGCGCCCATTGTTCTCGACATCGGAGAGGCTCTGAGCGGGATCGTACTCCGCGCCACTGCCGGTGCGATGATCACGGGCACGGTCATTGATGAGACCGACGCGCCGGTCCAAGGCGCTCTGATCAACCTCCATGGGCGTCAGAAAAAAGGAATCTTCTCTTTCGGCGGATCTTCGCAAGCAAAACCCAAATGCCTCTCCGTACAGAAAACCGACAGAACAGGCGCTTTTGCTTTCGACCGGCTCGATGCAGGAGAATTCCGCCTGAGGGCTTACAAGCAGGGTTACGGCAATCGTCTCTCCGATTGGTTCACCGTGAAAACGGGCGAGGCCGCTGACAAGCTGTTCGTTATCGAGAAAGGCGCACTCTGCGCGACCGGTCGGATCGCCGATCTCGAAGGCAGGCCCGTTCCGGGAATCGTTGTGGAGTTCACTCCCTGGCCCTTGCCCCAGGGGCAGTCGATCACCCCCTTCAACACACGATCTGCAGGGGACGGTTGTTTTCGTGTCTCCGGGCTCTGGGATGGAGCGCGCCACATGGTCAGGGCGAGGGACCCCGACCGCCGGAGAACTGTAGAACGGATCGACGACCTTCCACGAATGGTCCTTCCCGACACGGACGGGATCGAATTCAGGGCGTACCGCGCCGCGGCAGTGTCTGGAAGGATCGAAGACATTCCACCCGGCGCAATCCCCCGCGTCCGCATGGTGCGACAAGGCGATGACGACCAGCGGGCGTCCAGGTCTTGTCACGCGGACAACCGTACTTTTTCGATCAAGAACCTCCTCCCCGGCAATTACGTCGTGGAAGTCGGCGGACGGTCTCTCCAGGAGTCTCTCCCCGAAAAAATCGTCGGCCAGTTCTGTATCGAAGAAGGCGAACATCTCGAGGACCTCGTCTTTGTCTACGGGAAGACCATCGAATTGAAAGGACGTGTGCTCGCCGATCCGAACCGGTCTCCACTGAAAAATATTCGCGTCACCCTCGTCGATACGGCGCTGCGCGCCGCGGGCACCTCGCAGAATCCCAGAGCGGGTTTCACTTCCGAGACGGTCACTGACGGAGCGGGATGCTTTCATTTCCGTGGGCTCGTCCAGGGCAGGTATGACCTCATTGCGTGGGATCTTCGATTTGGTTCGTCTCGTCTTTGCGGACTCGAATTACTCGAGGGTGACGAGGCCGCCGTTCTCGATCTTGTGTTGACTCAGGGCGTGAGGGTGAGCGGGAAAGCCTTTTTCGGAGACCTCGACAAACCAGCCGGCCTGGCCCTGCTCCGCTTCATCAATGTCGAATGGACGATTCGAAGCTTGATGACCGATCGGGACGGCGGATTCGAAGCCTTTCTCGAACCGGGAACCTACAGGTGCGCCGTGGAATTTCCTTCAGGCCGGATTGGAGCAAGCGCCATCGACGTTCCCCCGGAAGGCGTAACCGGACTGGAGCTGCGATTCTAAAATTCTCTGATCGAGTCGAGAATTCACTTTACTTATATATCAATATATATTATTATATTATCAACTTTTCGGATTCTCGATTCTTTGAACCGGCCGGCGCCTGTGACGATGGAGGCCTTCCTCTATACGCATGGCCGCGCCAGGCAGACAAAACTGCAACGCTCCTCAGGTAAGACGAAGTGGTTATCTTTGTCAGGCTGGAGGGCATAACAGAATATAGAGGGTCTGTGTTGCCCTGAGGAGCGTTACATCGAGAGGTCGGAGAGTCGACAAAAGCCGGCGGGGACAGACCTCGCCGGCTATTTTCATTACTTGCCTAGTCTAACTCTTTCGGGGCACCTGGCCCTTTCACCCACTATGGTTGGGTGTTTACTTTCCGATTCAAATAGTTTAATCTAATCCAATAGAAGGACTGGCACAGTGGCGCGATTCAGCGGAAAGCCTGAACACTGAACCGCACTGGTATCGAGCACCCGAAAAACATGATTCAGATCTTTTCCCGCCTTCCGACGATGAGGAGGAAATTCGTGTTCCTTTTTTTAGGAGAGGTTGACATGAAGAAAGCAGCTCTGTGGATCCTGGCCTTTTGTATTGTTCCCACGTTTCTGCTCGCACAGGACAGCGCGATCAGGACGTACACCAAGGTGACACCCGCCGGTGTGGAGGAAGTCACCGAATTTGGCGCTCACAGCATCGACTCAACGGGTACCGTCACGAGAAACACAACGCCGGGGTTGCTCTGGAACTATCCCGACAACGGACTCTTCTGGATCGCCAGCAACGTGTCGATCGGGAACCGCGGTACGCAGGTCTGCGCGATCTGCTACCTCAACAACGAACGTGTTGAACTCTTCTCCGCCTTCGACGACGATCCTCCTGTTCCGATCTGGACCGACACCTCGATCTACGACACAGACGGAAGCTACATGTGTTCGTCCGCGTCGAACAGTGACTTCCATGTGGCTATGTACCAGGTAAAATCTCCCGACAGCTACAACCGGATTCCCTGGGTCCACGCCTACGATTCCTCATCGAGCACGCCGCTCTGGACGTGGAACTATGGTACGACCATCAACTCCGGCTCCAAGGTCGCCACGGACAGGGACGGCACGGTCGTGGCCGTGGCCGTGTCCAACAACAACACGAACATGACAGACCTCTACTTCCTCGATCCGGCAAATGGAAACGTGACGAACAGTTTCTCAGTCGCGCTCACCGGATTGCGGGGATTCGACCTGTCTGCCGACGGTTCCACCCTCTATTTCCACGGCGGCACAACGGTACACATCTTCGATATCGCATCGAACCAGATCATCTTTACCACCTCGACGGACGGATCCTTCGACGGACACTGCCTCTCGGGGAACGGCGAAAAGTTCGCTTTCGGCGGATTCGGAAACGTCAAGATCTACGAGTGGAACGGCTCCACCTACGTGAACACGATTTACTACAGCACAGGTTCAGGCAATTACGCCGACGAGATGGACTTCTCCGACGACGGCACCACACTCGGATTTGGTGTCACCCAGTACTCTCCGTACTCCGGTAAATGCGAGGGCTACATCATGGACGTGGCCGGAGGAGGAGTCATCGAGTCCCACGCCACGTGGAGCAGCAACGGAAACTACCAGGATGTCTGTTCCTCCGCGGCGATCAGCCATGACGGCATGTACTTTGCGCTCGCCCGCTGGGGCGACCAGTTGAACGCGAACCACGAAGTCTACATTCTCGAAAAGGGCGACGACAATCCCGTGGGCAGCATCGACATGCGCGGTTCGGCTTATGCCGTGGACATCGCCCTCGACGGGCAGGTCACCGTGTCGGGCGGGAAGGCGATTCACGCAAACATCTCAGGCAATGGCGGCGACGTCTACTGCTACGATCTCGGCGATGAGGATGTGATCGTGCGCGGCAAGCCGAACGTGGGCCAGAGCTTCGTGCTCGAGATCCACGGCACACCGGGTTGGAACTACATCCCCTATCGCTGCGCGGCCGACGTACCCGAGGGCGTGTCCTATCCCGCAGGCGTTGTCTATCTCGATCTCACTTTCCCCTACCATCAGATGTACGTGAGCGTCATGCCGGGTTCGGGCGTGACCTACGATACGGTCAATCTGCCCAACTGGTCCGGTCTCGTCGGTTTAACCAACCATATCCAGGTCCTCTTCGGATCGCCTGGATGGGTCACAAAAGAGGCCAGCAAGAGCTACGTGACCGTGACCGTACTACCCTGATCAGAGACTCCGGCAATCAAAAAACCGGAAACAGCCCGCTTCACGGCGCGGCTGTTTCCGGTTTTTTTTATCATCTTTTTGTGATCGACTGCGTGCTTCGATCAACCGCAATGGCGGATGGCGCAGCCGAGATAGTCGGGAATCTCCTCCTCGCGGCGTGAACCGGCCTTGATCTCCTCGGTCATGACCATGGTACAGAAGAACCTGTTGAGTTCCACCGACAGGTCGGTGAACATGAGCGCGATCTTGACGATCTTGCCGTTGATGTAATCGATCTCGGTGCGCCTGTTCTTCTTGAGATCGGACCACATCGACGGGTAGTGGTCGCCGCCCTTGTCGAGGTAATCCATGCACTGTGAAAGCGCATCCTCGCCGTAGGAGTGGCCCATGTGGGCCGCAACGCTGAGCCCTTCGCGCAGGAGCTCGCGCGCCAGGTGGCGTGTGTGCTTCATGCGCATCGCGGCGGACATTGTCAAACCGGTGGTGGCGCAGAGTGCGTTGAGCGCCGCGTTCAGAATCGTCTTGAAGAAAACCTGCCTCTTGATCTCCTTGTGCGTCACGGCGCGCGTGTCGAGACCGATCTCGGTGAGTGTTTCGGCGATGCGTACGAAGGGCTCCAGATTCTGTTCATAATAGGGGCCGAGGAAATTGGGCGGATGAAACCAGCTCATGAACACATCGCCCGAATCCTCGTCCTGATTGCCCGCGAAATTGACGGTCACCCGCGCCACGCACGCCGGATCGACGAACTGGGCCAGATAATTTTCCGTGCCGATCCCGTTCTGAAAGCTGATCACCTTCATTCCGTTGGCGTGAATCTTCTGGATCTCGGGCGCCACCATGGCCAGGTGGGTCGATTTCGTGGCCACGTAGAGAGTCTGAATGTGCAGGCCCTTGAGGTCCGCGATCGATTCGAAAAGATTGCCCGGCCTGACGTCGATGCTTCTCAGCTTGGAGATGCGTATGCCCTTCTCCTTGATCTGATCGATGCGTTCAGGAATGTCGACTATGGCCACGTCTTCGTATCCCGCGCGCAGAAAATGGCCGATCAACATCGAGCCGACCGTACCCGCGCCGACGACAGCGACTGGAATCTCCTTTGAAGCCATCAAGTATCTCCTTCAATCTCGTGTGCCTGTCCATGATGCAAAAACTGGAAGGCTCATTTTAGCATCGACCTGTCTCTGTTTACAGCCCGTTAAAAGAGTTCGTCAAGGTCGTCATCGTTTCCGACCCGATCGCTGAATTTCTCGATGATCAAGTTCTCCCTTCGATCCCGGAGTGGACACCATGAAGATACAACCGCAGCAGTTGTTCCGACAGGCTTTCGGGAGTGTCTTTCCCAGGGTCGTACCAGGTGTAGACCCAATTCAACATCCCGAAGAGACAGAGCGTTGCCGTGCGCGGGTCGACGGCAGCGTCCTTTCCGTCCCCGCGGGAAACGTCCTTGACCATATCGAGGGTCATCTTGAAGTACTCGCGCCGCACCTCGGCCACCTTCTTGTAGAAAACGCCGGTGAGAATATCGAGCTCGCGCGAGCAGATCCTCAAGTCGTCCATGTTGTTCAGAAAGTAATCGAGGTGATTCCTGATCATCGCGTGAAGGCGCGCCACAGGCCGGGATTCGTCGAACTCGCCCTGCGTGGTTTTGAGATTCTCGAGGATCGTGTGAAACGCCTTGTACTGGATCAGAAAGAGAAGCTCCTCTTTCGAGTGAACGTGATAGTAGATCCCCGCCAGGCTGACCTTGGCTTTCGCCGCCACCATCCTGATCGATGCCTTCTCGAAACCTGTTTTCGAGAAGACCTTTACGGCCGCGGTGAAAATCCGCGAAAATTTCTTGTCCGTTGCGGGGCGTCTGTTCCGGGGCGTCGGTTTCGGAATCATGGCTCTGCCCAAAAAA
This sequence comes from uncultured Phycisphaerales bacterium, assembly GCA_964464495.1. GTDB lineage: Bacteria > Planctomycetota > B15-G4 > B15-G4 > CAYZWU01 > CAZUHB01. Next base: position 56,935 of record CAYXGI010000009.1, on the reverse strand, counting down.
GGTCATAATATTATCGAACGTTCGTTCGGAATTATACGCCACCCACCTCCGGGACGTCAAAGAAAAAGAGAAAATTTGAAAATCGATGCTATAGGCCAAGCAGCTCATTGAAAAATGCTTCACGGCAAACTGTCGGGTCGGGAACCGGCCAGTACAGCCAGCCGCAAGAAGATTCTGAATCCTGAATCCACCTCTTATCCTCCTTTGCGCCCCTGGCGGCTTTGCGAGAGTCATTTGTCTTCGTTCCTTTCAACCGGAGTCATGATCGATTTCCAATTCCGACAGGCTCATGGAGCGCGTTTTCTTTTTCCCCTTGACAGTTTCACAATTTAATGTATTTTCTTTGATTCAATTTGACCGTTTTTCGAGCCCCGTCTTTTCAGTCACGATCGAGTCATCATGAGACAGAAACCGAACGAGGTTTTACATTCTGCTCGGGCGCTCCGCTGGCGCTGGTGGCGATGGTACGCCATTGCCCCACGGACAGCCGCTCCCGAAAATCTGACCTGAATCGGTTGATCGAGATAAACAGAATTCGCGCGACCTGCTGTCCGACTGACAGCGGGTCTTTTTTTTGTGCCTCTTTTTTGCACGGATTGACGAGCATTTCGCTCGCAGAATGACGAAAAGGAAAGGATGGGCCCGCAGCCGGCAGAACCCCGCGCTGCGCTCGATCGACGGGCCCGCGCTTTGCCTCCACATTAAGAAGGAATCGCCCATGTTGACCCCATCTCTCGACGACTATCTGAAAAAAGCCGACCAGGGGCGCCGCGTGCCGCTGAGAAAGACGATTCCCGCGGATCTCGACACGCCGGTGTCCGCTTATCTCAAGCTCAAGAACCGGGGGGCGGCTTTTCTCCTCGAGAGTGTGGAGCGCGGGATCCAGGTGGGGAGATACTCCTTCATCGGGATCGCGCCCTACGCCGACATCAGCCTCCAGAACGAGACCGTCACCATTCGAAGGAACGGGACGAGCACCGCACAGCCGGTCGACCTTGCCGATCCCTTCGCAACCGTGCGCGACGAACTGGCCGATTCCGGGGATCTGGCCGGCGGCCGGTTGCCCGGTCCCTTCGCGGGCGCCGTGGGATACATCGCCTACGACATGGTGCGTTACTTCGAGAACATCCCACTCTCCAGGGGCGAAGGGCTCGGCTTGCCCGACTATCGTTTTCTCTTTCCAGGGGCGCTCGCCGTGTTCGATCACGTGAAGAGCGAGATCGAGATTCTCGTCCTGCCCGACCACCAGGACCCGGAGGAGGCCTACACGGTGGCGAAAAATCAGATCGATCTTCTTCTCGACGCATTCCGCTCGCCCCTGCAGAACGGGGGAACCGGGGCGCCCGCCGAGCGGCTCGCGTCACCCGCTTCCAACGTGACCGAAGAGGAATTCACCGCCAACGTTCTGCGCGCCAAGGATCACATCCTTGCCGGCGACGCCTTCCAGATAGTTCTCTCCCAATGCCTGAGGGGCGAGACCGGCGCATCGCCCTTCCAGATCTATCGCGCCTTGCGGATTCTCAATCCCTCGCCTTACATGTTCTTCATCGACTTCGACGACTACCAGATCATCGGCTCCTCGCCCGAGGTGCTCGTCAAGCTCGACGAGCAGCGCGTCACCCTCTGCCCCATCGCGGGCACTCGTCCCAGGGGCAACACGCCCACGGAGGACCTCGCTCTCGAGGAGGAACTCCTGAGCAACGAGAAGGAGTGCGCCGAGCACGTCATGCTCGTCGACCTCGGACGCAACGATCTCGGGCGCGTGTGTGAGATCGGGTCGGTCAAAACAGAATCTCTCATGCATATCGAGAGATACTCGCACGTGATGCACATCGTCTCCCAGGTCACGGGTTCACTGCAAAACGACCTCGACATGTACGACCTGCTCCGCGCCGTCTTCCCCGCCGGCACGCTCACGGGCGCTCCCAAGATCCGCGCCATGGAGATCATCGGCGATCTCGAAAAAGAGCAGCGCGGACCTTACGGAGGCGCCGTGGGCTACTTCGGCCGGCAGGGAGACATGGACATGTGCATCACGATCCGCACGCTCTTCATGAAAGGCAAGCGGTATTATGCCCAGGCCGGGGCCGGGATCGTGGCCGACTCCGACCCCGCCTTCGAGTACAAGGAAACGCTCGACAAGGTCAGGGCGATCATCAAGGCCGTCTCCATCGCAGAAGAAGGATTTTGATCATGCATCTCCTCATCGATAACTACGACTCGTTCACCTTCAACATTGTTCAGGCCCTGGGCGAGCTGGGCGAAAAGGTCCGCGTCTTCCGCAACGACCGGATCACGGCCGACGAAGCCGCGGCGCTCGAACCCGAGTCGCTCGTCATCTCCCCCGGACCGGGCACACCGGCCGACGCCGGTGTTTCGATCGAGCTGATCAAGCACTTCGCGGGCGCCATACCGATCCTCGGCGTCTGCCTCGGCCACCAGTGCATCGTGGCCGCCTACGGCGGGACGATCGAACGCGCCGATCGCGTCATGCACGGCAAGGTGTCGAACATCTATCACGACGGCAAGACGATCTACGACAGTCTGTCCAATCCCTTCAGCGCCACGCGCTACCACTCGCTCATCGTGCACGAGCAGAACCTGCCCGACGCGCTCCAGGTTTCGGCGTACACGTCGGAAGGCGAGATCATGGGAGTCCGCCTCGCCGACCGGAGAATCGAGGGCGTGCAGTTCCACCCCGAATCGATCCTGACCCCCGAGGGGAAGGGCCTGCTGGCGAACTACCTCCAGACCGTCCGGCCGCACGAGGAGCAGCCATGAGCAGCCGGACCATCGAAGCTCTTATCAACGGACAGGACCTCTCCTTCGACGAGGCCGTGGCTCTCATGGAATCGATCATGGACGGCGCCCTGTCCGAGACCCGGATCGCGGCGATCCTCACGGCGCTGCGCATGAAGGGTGAGACCGTCGACGAGATCGCCGGTTTCGCGAGCGCCATGCGTCGGAAGGCAGTCCGCATCACGCCCGCACGGACAGGAATGATCGACACCTGCGGCACGGGGGGCGACGCGCGCCACACATTCAACGTGTCGACCGCCGCGGCGCTCGTCACCGCCGCCTTGGGGATTCCCGTGGCCAAGCATGGCAACCGCGCCGTCTCGTCCAAGTGCGGCAGCGCCGACGTACTCGAGGCGCTCGGCGTCAACATCGCCCTCCAGCCCGAACAGGTCGCCGCTCTGATCGACCGCGTGGGGATCGGTTTTCTCTTCGCGCCCAGCCTGCATCCGGCGATGAAGCACGCCGCGCCCGTCCGCAAGGAACTCGGCGTGCGCACCGTGTTCAACATTCTCGGACCCCTGACCAATCCGGCCGGAGTCGAGCGCCAGCTCACCGGTGTCTTCCATCCCGATCTGACCGAACGCCTCTGCAAAGTGCTCCGCACACTCGGTTCGGAAAAAGTATTCATCGTCCACGGCTTCGACGGCACCGACGAGGTCTCGATCAGCAGCGAGACGAGGGTGAGCGCCCTCGAGAACGGCCGGGTGCGCACCTTCACCTTCGCCCCCGAGGAGGCGGGCCTCGAACGCGCGCCGATCGAGGCGATCAGCGGCGCATCGCCCGAGGAGAACGCCGGCCACATCAACGACATTGTTGACGGGAAGGGCGGACCGCGATGCGACGCCGTCCTGCTCAACGCCGGATTCGCCGCCGCTCTCGCCGACCGCGCGCCCGATCCGGTCGAAGGGGTCGCGCTCGCACGGGAAGCGATCGACTCGGGTGCGGCAAAAAAACTGCTCCAGTCGCTCAGGGAGGTCTCTCATGAGCTCGCATCCTAGCGGCGACTTTCTCGACGGAGTGGTTCTGGAAAAGAAAGCGGAGCTCTCCCGCAAGAAACGGAATCTGCCCGAAGCGGAGCTCGAGAAGCGGCTCCCGTCGGAGTCGCCACGTGATTTCAAGGCCGCGATCAGCGGCGGCGGCAAGATCATCGCCGAGATCAAGAAAAAATCTCCCAGCGTGTCCGCATTCCGGCAGGGAGGCGCGCCCGAGAAACTCGCTGCCGTCTATGACGCCGAGGGAGCGGCAGCGATCTCGATCGTGACCGACACGCAGAACTTCGGAACGTCCCTCGCCGACGTCGACATGGTGCGCTGCATCTCGGCCCTTCCCGTGCTGGTCAAGGAGTTCGTCATCGACTCCTACCAGGCTGTAGAGGCACGCGCCGCGGGCGCCGACGCCTTGCTTCTCATCGCGCGGCTGCTCGGCGCGCGGGAGCTGCAGTCTCTGCTCCAACGCATCAGGGCGCTCGGCATGGCGGCCCTCGTCGAATGCCACGACAGGGAAGACCTGCACAAGGCGCTCGACGCGGGCGCCGACATCGTCGGAATCAACAACCGCAACCTCGCCACACTCGAGGTGTCGCTCGATACGACGCGCGGCCTCCTTCCCCTGATTCCGGCCGACGTGGTGCGCGTCGTCGAGAGCGGCATCGACGATGCGGCCCAGATCGCCGAGCTCGGCGCACTCGGCGCGGATGCGTTCCTCATCGGCGGGTCTCTTCTGCAATCGAGCGATCCCGCCATGAAGCTGAGGGAGTTGCTCGGGGGAGCGACATGAACGCGGTCAAGATCAAGATCTGCGGCATCACCTCACCCGAGGACGCACTCCTCTGCCACGGCATGGGTGCTGATTTCCTCGGGGTGATCTTCGCCGACAGTCCCAGGCGGATCACGTCCGAGGAAGCCGCCGCGATCCGCCGCGCCGTGCCCGATGCGCGCCTCGTGGGTGTGTTCATGGATGCCGATCTCGACGAAATCGTCCGTACCGCGCAAGTCGCCGGTCTCGACATGATCCAGCTCCACGGCAGCGAATCAGCCTCCTATTGCACCGAGCTCCACGCCCGCACCGGGCTGCCGCTCGTCAAGGCCCTCGCCCAGGGCCGCCTTCTCGACAGGAAGGATCCCGCGGCGCAGATCGCGCCGGCCCACTTTCTCCTCGATCTCGACAAGACCGAGCCGGTTCGGATGAAAGCGATCGACGCACTCTGGAGCGAGGCGGCCGAGGCCAGTCGCAGGGGATACGAACTCTTCCTCGCCGGAGGCCTCGATCCCACGAATGTGAGGGAGGCAGTAAGAAAAGTCCGGCCCTTCGGCGTCGATGTCTGCCGCGGCGTGGAAAAGGAGCCGGGCGTCAAGGATACTGCGGCCGTCAAACGCTTCATCGCGGAGGTCAAGAATGGCGACGAGTGAACGAAGATCGCCGGGCCGATTCGGGCCCTACGGCGGCCAGTACGTGCCCGAAACCCTGATGGCGTGCCTCGAACAGTTCGACGCCGCCTACAAGGACGCCGTCAATGACGCGGCTTTCACGGCCGAATTGCAGAGCCTCCTCGAGAACTACTCGGGCCGGCCCACACCGCTCTACCATGCGGCCAACCTCAGCGCCCACTGCGGCAACAAGGCCAGGATCTATCTCAAGCGCGAGGACCTCAATCACACGGGCGCCCACAAGATCAACAACTGCCTCGGCCAGGTCCTGCTCGCGCGCCGCATGAGCAAGACGCGCATCGTGGCCGAGACCGGCGCCGGCCAGCACGGCGTGGCCACGGCCACGGTGGCGGCGCTCTTCGGCATGGAGTGCACCATCTACATGGGCGCCGTCGACATGGCGCGGCAAAATCCCAACGTGCGCCGCATGGAGCTCCTCGGCGCGGCGGTGGTTCCCGTGACGAGCGGCACGCAAACCCTCAAGGACGCCACCAACGAGACGATCCGCGACTGGGTGACCCGGGTGGAGAGCACCCACTACATCATCGGATCGACGGTCGGCCCCCACCCCTACCCCACGGTGGTGCGCGATTTTCAGAAAGTGATCGGTCTCGAAGCGCGGCGCCAGATTCTCGAGATCGAAGGGCGCCTCCCGTCCCATGTGATCGCCTGCGTGGGCGGCGGGTCGAACGCGCTCGGCATCTTCGTCGCTTTCGTCGGCGACGAGGCCGTGGCGCTGCACGGCGTCGAGGCGGGCGGCTCGGCCGACGGCCACGCGGCCGCGCTCTGCGAGGGCGAACCGGGCGTCCTTCACGGCTCGTTCAGCTACCTGATGCAGGACGACGACGGACAGGTCCTGCCCGCTCACTCGATCGCGGCCGGTCTCGACTACCCCGGCGTGGGACCGGAGCACAGTTTCCTCAAGGACTCGAACCGCGTGACCTACTCGCGGGTGACCGATGCAGAGGCTCTCGATGCGTTCGGTCTTCTCACGCGGATCGAGGGGATCCTGCCCGCTCTCGAGTCGAGTCACGCGCTGGCCCATACGGTCAAGCTGCTCGCCCGCGCGGACACCGTCGCCGACCTGATCGTCATCAATCTCTCCGGCCGGGGAGACAAGGACGTCGAAAGCGTGGAGGAGCGCCTGAAACAATGAACCTCTCAGACACCACGGACAGGATGCGCACCTCGGGACTAAAAGCACTCGTTCCCTTTTTCACTGCCGGTTACCCCGACGAGGAGACATTCCTCGCCCTCGTGGCCGCCGCGGTCAGGGCCGGGTGCCGCGTCGTCGAAATCGGCATCCCCTTCTCCGACCCGATTGCCGACGGGCCGGTGATCCAGGCTTCGTCCGAGGCGGCTCTGGCGCGGGGAATGACCCTTTCCCGGGCGCTCGCCCTGACACGGCAAGCGTCGACGGAGTCGGTGTCGACGCAGTCGGTATCGGCGTCGACGAAATCGGCCGTCTCCATCTGCGCCATGGGCTACCTGAATCCGATCATGCGCATGGGGATCGAACGCTTTGCGCGCACAGCGGCCGAGTCGGGCGTCAAGGGCGTGATCATTCCCGACCTCCCCATCGAAGAATCGGACGGACCGCGCCGGGCACTCGCAAGAGAGTCGATCACCCTCGTCGACCTCGTGGCGCTCACATCGAGCCCGGAGAGGCTGGCGGCGATCAGTAGCGATGCCGAGGGATTTCTCTACCTCGTGGCCCTCACCGGAGTGACGGGATCGAGCGCGGCTGATACCGGCGTCTTCGACGCATTCGTCGACAGGGTCCGTTCCCTGGCGCGCCTCCCGCTCTACGCCGGTTTCGGGATTGCCACACCCGAACACGCCGTGCGCGCCACGGCGCGCGTCGACGGAGTGATCATCGGGAGCGCCCTGATCAGGATCATCGACGCGGCGCCCTCGCCGGAGGCGGCTGTGGAAAAAGTGGAAGAGTTCCTGCACACTGTACAAGAGGCGATCAATCCGCCGAAGAGGAGTCGACAAAGATGATCATCGTGATGAACCAGACTGCATCGGTCGCCGAAATCAGCGGAGTCATCCGCGCCATCGAAGCCGCGGGCCTGAAAGCCCGGCCGTCGCACGGCGCGCGCGAGACCATCATCGGCGTGATCGGCGCGACGCGATCGAAGACTCTCGATCAGATCGGCACCATGCCGGGCGTGGCTCAGATGACGCCCGTCTCCAAGTCGTTCAAGCTCGTCAACCGTGAGTACAAGCCGGAAAACACGGTGATCAAGGTCAACGGCGTCTCGATCGGCGGCGACGAGTTCGTCGTCATGGCCGGTCCCTGTTCGGTCGAATCGTCGGAGCAGCTCAAATCGGCCGCCCGGGCGGTGCGCGCCGCGGGCGGCCGTATCTTGCGTGGCGGCGCGTTCAAGCCGCGCACATCGCCCTACAGTTTCCAGGGCATGGGCGAGGAAGGACTCAAGATCCTGCTTGCCGCCAAGGCCGAGACCGGCCTGCCCATCGTGACCGAGGTGATGGCGCCGGATCTCGTTCCCCTCGTCTGCCGCTACGCCGACATCCTTCAGGTCGGGGCGCGCAACATGCAGAACTATTCCCTTCTCGAGGCCGTGGGCCGGGTCAAGAAACCGGTTCTGCTGAAAAGGGGCATGATGTGCACGGTGGAGGAACTCCTCCTCGCGGCCGAGTACATCCTCGCCAACGGCAACAGCCAGGTCATGTTCTGCGAGCGCGGCATCAGGACCTTCGAGAAGGCGACGCGCAACACCCTCGACATCTGCGCCGTGCCAGTGATCAAGCAGTGCAGCCACCTTCCGGTGATCGTCGATCCGAGCCACGCCACGGGCCGGCGCGACATCATCGCGGCCGTGTCGAGGGCGGCCGTTGCCGCGGGCGCCGACGGGGTCATCGTCGAGGTGCACCCTTCGCCCGAGACCGCGCTCTGCGACGGGGACCAGAGCCTCCACTTCGACGAGTTCGAGGCGATGATGGACGAGCTGCGCCCCATTGCGGCCGCTGTCGGACGCCGCATGGCGGCCGTGAGTTGAGAGGCTGGAGAACATGAACAGACGCGTGACCAGGGCAGGCAAGATCAACGGCACGGTCCGGGTGCCGGGCGACAAATCGATCGCCCACCGCGCCCTCATCCTCGGCTCCGTCGCGCGGGGAGAGCAGATCGTGCACGGGCTGCCCCTCGCGGACGATGTGGCGAGCACGGCATCGTGCCTGCGCTCTCTCGGTTGTGCCGTGGAAGAGATGCCGGGCGACAAGATCAGGGTCTCCCCCGGACGCTGGAAGAGCAGCGCCACAATCGACGCGGGAAATTCAGGAACCACGGCGCGGCTCCTCGCCGGCCTCGTGGCCGGGCTCGGCATCGACTGCACCATCGACGGTGATGCGTCACTCAGACGCCGCCCCATGGAACGGATCGCAGAGCCGCTTCGTCTCATGGGCGCCGAGGTCACGACCGCGTCCGACGGATGCCTCCCCATGCGGATCAGGGCGACCGGCCTCGACGGAATCGTCTACCATCCGCCCATGGCGAGCGCGCAGGTCAAGAGCGCCGTGCTCCTCGCCGGCCTCAACGCCACGGGCGAAACGACCATTGTCGAAAAGGCCCCCACCCGCGACCACACGGAACTCATGCTCGGCGCCATGGGCGCGTCCCTGTCGCGGCAGGCCAACACGATCACGGTAACGGGTCAATCGCCCCTCGGCGCGGTCACCGTGGGCGTGCCGGGCGATATCTCGTCGGCGGCATTCTTCATGGCGGCAGCGGCGATCTGTCCCGGTTCCGAGGTACGCGTGAACTCCACGGGGATCAATCCCACGCGCACCGGCGCGCTCCGCGTGCTGCAGGGAATGGGCGCCCGGATCGCCATGGAGAACAACACCACCTCGGCCGGTGAGCCGACAGCCGACATCATTGTCCGCTCGAGCTCCCTCGAGGGGGTGGTAATCGACGGCGCGATCATCCCGTCGCTGATCGACGAGCTGCCTCTGCTCGCCGTGACCGCCACGCAGGCGCGAGGCACAACCGTGGTGCGTGGCGCCGGGGAGCTCCGCCACAAGGAATCGGACAGGATCCGCTGCATGGTGGACAATCTCGCACGACTCGGCGCAGTGGTTGAAGAGCTCGATGACGGTTTTATAATCAAGGGACCGTGCGCGCTCCGCGGTGCGACCGTCGAGTCTTTCGGAGACCATCGCATCGCCATGGCCATGGCCGTGGCCGGGCTCGTCGCCGAGGGCGCCACAACAATCGAGGATGCCGATGCGGTCGACATTTCCTATCCGGAGTTTCTCCGCGACCTCGACCGACTCGTTAGCTGACGCCACTTCGGAGCAATATTAGTGACAGGCAGAACAGAGCCGATACCTCTCACGGTGATCACGGGATTCATGGGCACGGGCAAGACCGCCGCGGGCCGCGCCCTGGCCGAGATGCTCGGCGTCGCCTTCGTCGACATGGACCAGCTCATCGAGGAGCGCGAGGGTCTGAGCGTGTCGGACATCTTCGCCACGAAGGGCGAGGCCCACTTTCGCCGCTGCGAAAAGGAGCTCTGTCGCTCCCTGGCCGACCAGACAGACCTCGTTGTGGCCACCGGCGGCGGAGCGCTTGTCGATCCCCGCAATCTCGAGGCTCTCTCCACCAAGGGCCGGGTCTTTCTGCTCGAAGCATCGGTCGACGCGATCATGCAGCGGGTGGGCGATGACAGGTCGCGGCCGCTCCTGACAGGCGATGAGACATCCCCCGGCGGCAACCACGGCCTCGCCGACCGCATCAGGATGATTCTCGCAGAACGCGAGCAGGCTTATTCGGAGATCCCCTCGCGCGTCGACACGACACGGCTCAGTCCGCGGGGAGCGGCATGCCGGATCGCGGCGGAAATTCCCATTCCGGACCGGACGATCACGCTCGGCGTTCCCCTGGGTTCGATGGGGACGGACCGATCGGAGAGCACGATCATGATCGGACGGGGTCTCCTCTCGCGGCTGGACGAAAAGATCGAAGCGGTCCTCGGGGAGTCCGGCCGGCGGTCGCGGGTTTTCGTCATGATTCCGGCCACCGTGCGCGATCTCCACATCGAGCAGGTTGCGGCTTCTCTCGACGCGGCCTCGATCGATTGGACCGAAATAGCGATCCACGACGGGGACAAGGAGAAGACCTTTGATCAGGCCGGGCGTATTCTCGACGCCCTCGCCCGCTCCGGCGCGGCGCGCGATTCGATCGCGATCACCATGGGCGGCGGCGTCACCGGCGACCTTGGCGGTTTTGCAGCGTCGATCTACATGCGCGGCATGACCTTCGTTCAGGTCCCCACAACCCTGCTCGCCCAGGTCGACGCCAGCATCGGCGGCAAGGTGGGCGTCAACCACGTGCGCGCCAAGAATCTCGTTGGGAATTTCTACCAGCCCCACCTCGTGCTGAGCGATCCCTGCGTCCTGCGCACCCTCGACGATGGGGAGATCTCCAACGGAATGGCCGAGGTGGTCAAGACAGCGCTCCTCGGTTCGGCCGATCTCTTTCATTACATAGAGAAGGAACTGGAAACGAGCACAGACTCGCTGCGGCGGACCGCTTTTCTCGAACGGTGCGTGTTCGAGTGCGCGGCGATCAAGGCATCGATCGTGGAGCGCGATCCATTCGAAGAAGGCGAACGGCGAGTCCTGAACCTGGGCCACACCCTGGGACACGCCTTCGAAACGCTGGGCGAGTACGGCTCTCTCACCCATGGCCAGGCCGTTTCGATCGGTCTCGTCGCCGTCTCGAAGATCTCCCGCAATCGCGATCTGGTCGACGAGAACTACGTGCGCCGCGTTGCGGCCACGCTCGAACGCTGCGGTTTGCCGATCACTCCCCCTGCGGTCGATTGGAAAGCCTTTCTCGATGCACTGAATCTGGACAAGAAGAAGAGGTCGGGCCGCCTCCACTTCGTTCTTCCCACGGGCCTCGGCGCCACCACGATCGTCGACGATGTCACCATCGACGAGATAGAAAAGGCCGCTAACCCAGCTCCTCCTTGAGCCAAGCCTTGGCCAACTTCCAGTCGTACTTCACGGTTCGGGGCGAGATATCGAGAACGCGCGCCGTCTCCTCGATGGTCAATCCCCCGAAGAATCGGAGCTCCACGATCTGGGCCAGGCGCGGATCCATCTCGGCCAGGTCGGTGAGAGCGTGGTCGAGAGCCAGAAGATCGACCGAACCGTCGCCCAAAAGATGGTCGACCATGTCAAGCGGCTCGCGCTGCCGCTTGCCGCCTCGCTTGTCGGTTTTCTTCTGGCGGGCATGGTCGATGAGCACGTGGCGCATGGCGCGCGCCGCAACGCGCATGTAGTGAGAGCGGTTGTCCCAGGCGCTGTCCTCGGTGCCGCAGAGCCGGAGATAGGCTTCGTGAACGAGCGCCGTGGTTTGAAGGGTGTGCCCCTTGCGCTCGCCGCGCATGTAGTACCGGGCCAGAGAGCGCAATTCGTCGTACAAGAGGGGCAGAAGAGTTTCGGCGGCGCCCTCCTTGCCGGCGTTCAGATCAGCGAGTAATCGCGTGACGTCCTTGTTGGGAGTCAAATTCTTTTCAGCCCTGTTCTCAGAAGACCGAAACGAGCACCCCCTACTTCATATCATCTGATTATATCGCATATTATCTCGAAGACTGGAAAAGAATTCCTCTACTCGGCAACAGGCCCGACCTGAAGGATCGAACATATCAGGCCGTCCTCCCGCTCCGAAAAAGACAAAATCCATTGCCCTTTTTCCATGCCGATTCCGCCCACCCCATTGAATTCGACACTTTTTGACAAAGAGGACGAATCCCATGCCGCGTGTCATGGGCCGGATTGTTTCATCCTTGGATCAATTCTTTTTGTGTCATTTCATTACAGGAGGAAATCTCATGAAGAAATCGAAATGGCTCACCGTGCTTCTTTTTGCGCTTCTTCTATTGGGCGGCGCGGTCTCTGCTCAGGCACTCTCCTCAGGAGAAGAGACACCCTCGGAGGATCGCACCCGGGACCGGGAACCCATTCTCCCCCGAAATTCACTTAACCTTTCCCAGCCCGACATCGGCGTCGATCAGCGAGCAGCCGTTCCGGTGCCGGAGCGACCAGCCACCGTTCCGCCCCTCCGCCATCTCTGGGGTGACTGCGATGGTGACGGTCTCAAGGATCTCTTCGTTCTCCACCACAAAGGCAACCTCGTCTATCAGAATCGCGGCAGTGGCGGTTTCAAGGATGTCACCGCCATTGCTTTTCCCAACGGCGCCGGTCAGGGAGGAGCGGGTTTCTTTGGAGACTACAACGGCGACGGCCGGGACGATCTCTTTCTCTATCTCGAAAAAGGATTCGTCCTCTACCGCAACGACGGCGACCTGCGTTTCACGGACGTGACCGAAACCCTGGGACTTCCCGCGGAACTGTTGAGTACTCAGGCTCATCTCGAAGACTATGACGGCGATGGTTTCGACGATCTCCTCGTGCAGACTCCCGGAGGAGACAGGATCTTTCGCAACCGAAGCGGTCAAGGCTTCGACAGCGTCCGGCTCGAGGGTCTCGATCTGGACGGCGCAATGAACGGAAACAACACGCCCACGCCCGATCTATCCAAGCCGGGCCGATTCTCCTTCGGCAGACAGCTGGACTACAACGCGAACGGGCCTGTTGGAGCCGACCCGTACCAGCCTCCGGCGCTCGTCTACGACTCGGTCTACATCAACGATAATTCGCCCGGTTCAGTGGGAATCGATGTTCCCGAGGTGGAAGGCGGCGACGACACCACCACGCAGAACGACATCGTGGACGGCACCATCGTTGCGGCCGACCTCCAGCTTCCCCTCTCGTTGACCTGTGATTCGAGCGATCCCGTGATGATGTGTAAAAACCCGGGCTCGGATTCGGGAGTCTATGGCGAAGCAAGGCGTTACGGCGTTATTGGCCAGGCACTCGGATTCCCCTCGCTGACCTCTTACGGTGTCTATGGAGAAAATGCCGGCTTGTTGGGTGCGGGTGTGAGGGGGTATGCCTCGAGAACAACGGGTGACGTGAGGGGCGTTTACGGAAAAACCGAATCGCCTGACGGCTGTGGTGTCCTGGGAAGAGGTCCCGGCATCGGTCTGAGAGGCGAGGCAACGGGCAGCTCCACGTACTCCTACGGTGTTTACGGCGAGGCCGACCATGAGAAGGGACGCGGCGTCATCGGTTACGCCACCTCCACCACGGGTTACACGCGCGGCGTCTATGGAAAGGTCGAGTCCGACCAGGGTCGAGCCGTCTGGGGGCACGCCGCCTCCCCCACGGGCGTCACCTACGGCGTGATGGGCACAGTCGAGTCTCCTGACGGATGGGGAGGCTGGTTCTCGGGCGGCTGCAGCACCGACGTCCTCGAGATCCGGGGCGGATCCGACCTGTCGGAGTGTTTCGACATTCGCGGCGCCCGCAATGAGCCATCGCCCGCGCCAGGCATGGTGGTCTGCATCGATCCGGAGCATCCCGGAAACCTGGTTGTCAGCACCAGTGCCTATGACCGCACGGTGGCAGGCATCATCAGCGGCGCAGGCGGCATCGACACGGGTTTGCTGATGGGGCAGGACAACTCCAAGGCGGACGGTGAAACTCCCGTGGCCCTCACCGGCCGCGTCTACTGCTGGGTGGACGCCTCCCAAGGCGCTGTCGAACCGGGCGACCTCCTGACCAGCTCCGATGTTCCTGGATACGCCATGAAGGTTCTCGACCATGTACGGAGCCAGGGAGCCATCATCGGCAAGGCCATGACTTCCCTGAAAAAGGGCAAGGGTCTGGTCCTCGTACTCGTCGCTTTGCAGTAAGAAAGGGGGTTCGCAATGTACTGGAAACAAATCTCGAAACCATATCTCATCATCGGACTCTTGATCATCATCATCGGCTCCGCCGGAAGCGGCTTTCAGACGGCGAGGGCCGAGAACGGCGCAAACCACGAGGAACTGCTCGCCCCCGACATTATCCGGGCAGCGGTGGAAACGTGGGTGCAGACATACACACCCGACCCCAGGATCGACACGGCTGTCGCCTTGCTCGAATCCTATGAAAAAGACGGTTCGACCTGGGCGTACATCGCCCATCTCACGGACGGCGGTTACTGCCTCTGCGGTGCGAGCGAACTCGTGCTGCCCGTCTACTTCTACTCTCCGCAAGGGACCTACGATCCTCGCAACCCGAACTGCCGTGCGATCCTGCGCGAAATCGCGGACCGCACGCGCATCCTGCAATCAGCGTTGAATCAGAATTCCCCGGAAATCGCGCAGTACCTTGACGCGCTCTCGGCGCGCGCACGGGACTGGAACGACCTCGCCCGAGGCCGCACACCGCCCCCTCGGGATGGGCGGAATCCTTTTCCCGATCCGGTCGCGATGGAACTGGAGCTGACATGCGAGTGGGATCAGCCCTCCCCTTACAACGACCATTGCCCTGCGCCGAGCCCGATCCCGCCCTGGGACGAACACGTTGTGGTCGGCTGCAACCAGGTGGCCATGGCTCAGACCATGTACTACTGGAAGTGGCCCGCTCAGGGAGAAGGGACCCACACCTGGGACTACGACGTGAGGTGGGTGGCCGTGGGTCACTGGGTTTCCGAGCCTCTGGCCGTTGATCCTGGAATCCCCTCGAACTGGCCCGTGGGCGCGGTCGGCGAGGCCGAGTACGAACGGCTCCGCTGGAATTCATCCACACACTCCCTCGAGATGACCGGACACTGGGACAACAGCCTCTACGGCCTGGCCAAGAATCTCAGTACGGACACCGCCTATCTGGCGGCGCTCGGCGGCCTGTGGAACCAACTCTCGCCGATCAATTACTCCTCGACCGTATCGCCGGGAACCACCTTCTACGACTGGGCCATCATGCCCCACTCAGCCCAGGAACCCCCGGGCCCCGGCGAGGAGGCGATCGCACGGCTCTGCTTCCATGTGGGCGCCACATCGGAGGCGGCCTGGGGTCTCGGTTACACCTGCGGTTGCCACGCGGACCAGGCGACGGCACTCAAGACCAATTTTCGCTACGACGACGACGCGAAACAACAGTCGTGCGACATGATCACCATGGTGGAGGAAATCCAGTGGATCCGGCCCGTGGGAATGGGCGGCGGCTCCGCAGAGGGCGGCGGGCACGCCTGGGTCATCCACGGCTACGACGCCAACTACACGAACTGGCGCTTCCTCATGAACATGGGTTGGGGCGGCGGAGCCGACGGCTGGTACACGCTCGACAACGTGCCCGGTGAATATCACCTCTACCAGAGCAACCTGATCCACGTGGCGCCTCTGAACGTGCGGTTCGTGGGAGACATCACCTCGGGCGACGGATCGCCCAACAACCCCTACAAGAACATCGAGGAAGCGCTCGCCGCGGTGGCCGACTACACGACGCTCATCTTCAAGGCGGATTCGGTCAACACATTCAGCAGTCCCACGCTCGTGATCGACAAGCCGCTTCTGCTGAAGGGGGAAGGAATTTCAATCGAGTAAGTAAGATCCGACTTGGACAGCACTTTGCCGGCAGATCGGTGACACCGATCTGCCGGTTTCTGCCGGGGTTTCGATGGAGACGTCACGATGGACAGAAAACAATTCAAGAGCCTGAAAGAAATCTTCCTTCATGCCTTGAAACTGAATTCTGCAGAACGCGAGGCGTTCGTGAACGAGGCCTGCCGTGACGATCGGGAACTCTTCGACAAGGTCATGCGGCTGCTCGAGAATGATTCGGACGCCGATACCTTTCTCGAAATACCGGTGAGCGCCCCCATTTCTGAGCGCGCGAAAAGTCAGCGACCTGCTCCGTGAGCGAAGCCGCCGGGCGGACGCCGAGCGAGCCGGTTCGATAATCCGGGGCAACCTCGGTCCGCCGGGCGGACCGGCACTTGATCGCCGGAGTCGCATGGCTCCCCCCACGGCAGATTCTGCCCGACAGTCCGAACGACTCGTAAGGGGAGCCGTCAGTGTAGATCAGGCTGTAGGCGCCCTGGGAATCCCGGCAGAGTTCGATCACGTTTCCGTGAATGTCGTGAAGCCCGAATGGATTGGGCCGAAAGGATCCCACCGGGGCGTGAGCCGCCCACCCGTCTTCGAGCCAATCCTCGAAACCGAAGGCGGCGACGCCGTGCTTGTTGGCGGAGAGATCTCTCAGGTTGGCCGCACTTTCCAGAGAATGCTTGTCTTTCCCTGTCCACCAGGCCGTTGTCGTTCCGGCCCGGGCGGCAAACTCCCACTCTGTCTCGGTGGGAAGCCGCAACCTGAGCCGGAAAAGAACCTTGACGCAATCGTTCCAGCTCACCTGCTCCACGGGATGGGTCAACGAGGGCCATTCCGTGTTGAACTCCTCCCGCTGAAAGCAAGGATTCTCACCTGTAAACCGAAGCCACTGTCCCGTTGTCATCTCGTACTTGGAGAGCAGGAAAGGCTTCACCGACATGACGCGGACCGGCTTCTCGTTCGGCAGGGCGTCAGGATCCACGTTCGGGGAGCCGAGAGGGAGCTCCTCGCTGGGTTTGACCGCGCCCATGGTGAATGTACCGCCTGGAATCAGGACGAAGACCAGGCCCGTGTCATTGGTGAGGACGATTTTTCCGTTCCCATCCCGCTCGGGGATCGCGCCGGTCTGGAGATGGGCGAATTCCCACAGGCCCGACCTCGGGTCACGGCCGACAGGCGTCAATCCAACCTGGGGTTCGATTCTGAGCCCGTCATAGGCCGGGCAAATTTCCCTGTCGGCGATAGAAGCGACAGCCTTTTCCCATGCGGCGCGATTCCGGTCGATACTCTCTTCCTCGATCGCCGATGCCGCGGCCAGCCGTTCCTTGATCCTCGCCAAAAGACCCTCTTCAGAGCCGGAGAACTCGTCGATTTTCGACACCAGCTCCGTGAGAGTGTCGTGCTGCCATTTCGAGGTTCTGTCCGCGAAGAGCCATGTTCGCCGCACCCCGATCTCCTCTTTCAGAGAAGCCACCTGTTCTTCGCGCAGGGCGAGACGATCGACGAACCAGTCCTCCCTCATCGTGAGTGCCTCGATCCGCTCTGCAACAAAATCCCTCGATCTCTTCAACTCCCGAAGTTCCTCCCACCGCGGATGGCTCTCGCGATTCTGCTCCCGCGCGACATCGTCATAGGGAAGAGCCTCTTCCCTCAGCGCGCTGAGAACAGTGTGATGAAAGTTCTTGCGCCCTAAGATCTCTTCCGCCTGAACCACCCAGTCGTTCAATTCCTGGATATTTTCGGGATAGGCCGGCCAGAGGACCGCCGATCTCGCTTCGAGTTCGGCCAGCAACATCAGGTCCTGAAGGCGGGTGATCTCATCGTAGTGCCTGCTCGCCAGGCGATCCTGCTCCTCTGCGCCGTTGCGAGCCACGATCGCCTCTTGCTTCGCCTCCTCGGCTTTCAGAGTTTCGGCCTGTATGCGAGGAATCGACCCGAAAAGCAAATATCCCATGAGTCCGCACACTGCAAGAGACGCGGTGCTCGCCGCGGTGGTCGTCTTGGGATTCCGTTTGATCCATTTACAGAATCGCACGATCGGAGACGCTCGACGAGCCAGGATCACTTCATCCCCGAGGTAGCGGGCGATGTCCGCGCCGAGCTCCGAGGCGGACTGGTAGCGCCGACGGCGATCCTTTTCCAGAGCCGTGAGAAGAATGGTCTCCAGGTCGCCTCGCAAGAATCGCTTGCAGTTGGAAGGTTTCCGGGGAGGTTCCTCGCGAATGAGACGTGACGCATCCGCCAGGGCGGCCTTATCGAGATCGTAAGGCAGTTCGTCGCAGAGCAGTTCGTAAAATACCACGCCGAGAGCGTAAACATCGCTACGCGCGTCCAGATCGCCCGGATCGGCCTCGCACTGCTCGGGCGACATGTATTGCAGCGTGCCGATGAGCTGCCCCATCTCGGTGAGCGCCGTGGTGAGAGCCATGTCCGAGTCGGTCGCTCGCGCCACGCCGAAATCAATGATTTTCACATGGCCCGATGAATCGACGAGAATGTTGGACGGTTTCAGGTCGCGGTGGATGATCCCCTTCTGATGGCCGTGCTGGACAGCGTCGCAGACCTGGCCGAACAGATCGAGGCGCTCCCGCGTGGTCAACCCTTTCTCACGGGCAAATTCGGTGATGGTCCGGGCTTGGGGGACAAACTCCATCACGAAGTAGGGGACCGTCGATCCGGACTCTGCAACCGAGTCGTCGCCGCTGCCCACCGTACCCGCCTCGATCACCCGGGTGATGTTCGGATGCCGCAGGTTGGCCAGAATCTGGGCTTCATACTCGAAGCGCCGGATCGCTTGCGGCGACATGATGCCGCGCCTCATCACTTTCACTGCCACGATGCGTTCAGGGTGCTCCTGCAACGCTTCATAAACAACGCCCATACCGCCCGAAGAAATCACGCCCTGGATGAGGTACCGACCCAATCGGGTTCCGACAAGATCGTCACCTCGATCACCGGAGGACGGGTCGGAGAGGGCCGGAGTTTCGAGAAAACTCTCCGCGATGCCGTCGGTTTCAAGCAGGCTCTCGATCCTGGCGCGCAGGGCGTCGTCCCCTTTGCAGGCCTTCTGGAGAAAGGCCTTTCTCTGAGCCGGATCACAGTCGAGTGCATCCCTGAAAATCTTTTTAAGACGCTGAAATCGTCGAGCGTCCATCTCGCTACTCCCTGACAGCTTCGAGACCGAGCTGGAGCCAGCTCACCGGTCCTCCTGCTCGGGAAGCGCATCGGCCGCGCGCGAGAGCAGGTCGGCAAACTCCTCCGGTTTGTTCCTCTCCACGGCGCCGGTCAATCCACCAAGGGCCGCGTTGAGCGCCGCGTAGATCTCTCCGCGATAGGGATTGAGACGCTGGATGCTGAAGTAGAGGGCCGGGTCCTCGCTCAGCACGGAATGGGCCGTGGCCATCTGGCTCGAGAAGGTGGTCGACGCCGCCCGGCCAAGCTCACGCGGATCGAGCCCCGAATGGCTGAGCGCTTCGGCGAAGAGCATGCCGGTGAGGTGCGCGAGGCCGAGCAGCCAACCCATGGTCCTGTCATGGCGCTCGAAGGGGATGCTCACCAGGTCGAGATAGGGATGGGCGAGCAGATCGAGAATCTGCTTTCGTTCGGCCTCCTCGTCGCCGACAACGGCGTGAACCATGGTGAGAGGCCCGTAGGGATTCTGGTCGGGCCCGAACATGGGGTGGAGCGAGATCGTGGTCGTCTCGTTCCGCCTCAGGTTTTCGAGAGGCTCCTTGAGATGATCCTTGATCGACGCGATCTCGTAAAGGGGAGTCTTCATGCCGAGTCGGGCCATTTCTTTCAGCACCGCCGCCGTGCTGTCGAGGGGAACGGAGATGAAGACCGCGTCGAAGGCCGAGAGGTCGGGGACATCTTCGATCCGGCTGAATCGTCCCGCGTGCGGCGGGAGGCCGTCCCAGGAGGGATCGACACCTTCAGAGGTGTGGCCGATGTTCTCGAGAAAGCGGCGCAACCACCCCCCCATGGCGCCCGCCGCGCCCACGATCAGGACGTGCGACGACTTGCCCATGCCCATCTTCACGCCGACCCGGTGCTGGCGCTCGACCGAGCCGTGGATGATCGATGTGAAGATCGCCTCCATCATTTCGGGCGACACACCGCAAAGCTCGGCCGCGTTGCGCGCGCGGGCGAGCACCCGCTTTTCCACCTCGCGCACCACCACGGGCCGGCCGAGCCTCGCCTTGATGCGCCCCACGGTTTCGGCGAGTCGGAAACGGCGCTCCAGGAGTTCCACCATGGCCTGATCGATTGCGACGATCTCGTCGCGCAGCTTCGATATATCTTCGGACACTCTCTCTTCCTCCCGCCCCGGAGGGCTGTCACTCACCGGCACCTCTCCTGGAGGAGTGCCGCATCAGCAAGAACGAGGGCCGCCATCGCTTCCACGATGGGAACGGCGCGAGCTACCACACAGGGGTCGTGCCGGCCGCGGGCGGCGAGTTCCACATCCTTGCCCTCGAAATCGACCGTCTTTTGGCTCTTTCCAATGGTGGCGGGCGGCTTGAAGGCGACACGGAAGAGGATCGGTTCCCCGTTCGAGATCCCGCCCTGGACGCCCCCGCTGAAATTGGATTTCGTTCCGAGGCGGCCGCCCTTGTTCACGAAGAGATCGTTGTGGTCCGAGCCGCGCATGGCGGTTCCGCCGAAGCCGGAGCCGATCTCGAATCCCTTGGTCGCCGGGATCGACAGCATGGCGCGGGCGAGCTGCGCCTCGAGCTTGTCGAAGACCGGCTCGCCCCACCCGGCGGGCACGTTGCGGCAGACGCAGGCGATGATGCCGCCCAGCGAGTCGGAGTCTTGCTTGGCCGCCGCGATGGCGTCGGCCATCTCCTGCGCCGTGGCCGCGTGGGGACAGCGGGTCGGCGTGGCGTCCACAAGCTGGCGGGTGATCGAATCGGAATCGACGTCGGGCGCGTCGATTGGTCCCGCTGACTGAACCCAGGCGACGATCTCCACCCCGAAGCGGACGGCGAGGATCTTCTCGGCGATCGCTCCCGCCGCGACGCGCCCGATGGTTTCACGCGCGCTCGACCGTCCCCCGCCGCTCGAAGCACGGATGCCGTACTTCATCTGGTAGGTGTAGTCGGCGTGGGAGGGCCGCGGGATGCGCTGCAAGTGGCTGTAGTCGCGCGGTTTCTGGTCCTGGTTGGCCACGTGGAACGCGATCGGCGTACCGAGGGTGATCGACTTTTCTACGCCGGAGAGGATCGTGACCGTGTCCTTCTCGTCGCGGTCGGTGGTCAGCGCGCTCTGCCCCGGCCGCCGCCGGTCGAGCTGCGGCTGAATGTCCGCCTCGCTCAAGGGAAGCCGCGGTGGACAGCCGTCGACCACGGCGCCCACCGCGACGCAGTGAGATTCACCGAAGGTCGTGACCTGAAAGAGAGTTCCGAAAGTGTTCGCCATTTTTTTTGTTCCCGTAATTTCGTCTCGTGTTGCATTCATAATAGATCAAAATCAGGGTGAGTGCCTCATGGAAAAATATGCCCGCCCCGCGGGCTCGAGACGATCGCCCGACCGGGCGACCGGTCCTTGACAGCCCCCTGACATGACAACATACTGAACGGATCGTAAAAAATCCGAACTGAGCCGTGATTTAGAAGGGAGGGAATTTCATGACAACAACTATGAAAGCCGCCGTGCTTCATGCTGCCAAGGACCTGCGCGTGGAAGAGGTGCCCGTGCCGGTCCCGGGGCCGGGCGAGGTGCTCGTCAAGGTGGCGGCCAATGGTCTCTGCCACACCGACCTGACCTATTACGAGGGCTTGATTCCCGATTTTCTGAAGATCTACCCCCTCATTTTAGGGCACGAGGCTGCCGGCACGGTGGCCGCACTCGGCGAGGGCGCGAGCACGCTGTCCGAGGGCGACCCAGTGCTCCTCCCGCCCGTTTACGGTTGCGGCGAGTGTCCCCTGTGCCTCGGCGGCGACGACAACATCTGCTCCAAGAGCCAGATGCTGGGCGGCACGCGCAACGGGGCCTATGCGCAGTACGTGGCGATCCCAGAGAAGTATGCCTTTAAAATGAAACCGGGCCTCGATCTCTCCCGCGTGTGCGTGGCGGCCGACGCGGTCTCGACGATCACCTTCGCCCTGAAGGAACGTGTCTGCGTGGGCAAGGGCGACCAGGTGGCGGTCTTTGGCGCCGGCGGGCTCGGACTCGCCGCTCTCGCCGTGGCCAAGGCGTTGGGCGCCGAGAAGATGTACGCCGTCGACGTACGCGACGAGAGTCTCGAAAGCGCCGCCGCTCTCGGCGCCGAGGTCTTCAACGCCAACGAGCACGAACGGATCGACAAGGTCCTCAAGAAGGCGTCGGGCGACGGCATCCGCGTGGCGGTCGACTGCGTCGGCATGGCGGCGACGATCAAGAACTCCTTCGGCACGATCCGCAAGGGGGGCGACGTGGCCGTGATCGGCTACACCATGGACGACTGCAAGTTCAAGGCGGGCGCCTTCATGGGGCTGCAGAAGCGGATCGGCGGCTCGTGGGGATGCCCCACGCGCCTCTTCCCCGAAGTGATCAAGCTCCTCGAGGGGGGCCAGATCCCGCTCGACATCCTCGTGTCCAAGATCTACACGCTCGACAATATTCTCGACGCGTTCAACGACCTCCATGACGGGAAGGTCGTGGGCCGCGCCGTGGTGGAGATACCGCAATGACGATGAGAAACGAAGACTGGATTCTGCTCGACAAGCACCCCGAACACCCCCATGTGGGGCTCCTCACGCTCAACCGCGTCGAGGGGGGCAACGCCTTCAACACGCCCATGCTCGAGATCCTCTCCGACCGGCTCGACCAGGTCGAGGCCGACACGTCGATCCGGGCGCTCGTGATTCACAGCAACGGCCCCCACGCGAGCTTCGGCGCCGACCTCAACGAGCTCGTGGCCGAGACCGACGGCGGTTATGGGCCGATCGACTACAAGACCTCGTACAAGCATGTGCTCGACGGGCGCCTCGTGGCGATCAAGCTCTTCCGGCTGAGGGTTCCGACGATCGGGCTGCTCCACGGATTCACCCTCGGCGGCGGGGCCGAGTTCTACACGCTCTGCGACGTGCTCTACGCCGCGTCGGGCGACAAGAAAGAAGGGGGCCTCATGTACGGCTTCCCCGAGGTAACCCTCGGCTGCATGGCGGGCTGGATGGGACCGGAGAACCTGATCCGCAGCATCGGTCCGGCCGCGGCCAAGGACCTGCTCTACACGGGCCGGCTCATCACCGCTGACGATGCGCTCGCCTTCGGCGTAGTGCACAGGCTGCTGCCCAAGGACGAGCTCCTCGACGCGGGCGTGAAGTGGGCGGCGAGCGTGGCGCGCAACGCGCCCTTCGCCATAGAGTCGACGCGGCGCACGGTCAATCGCATCATGGCTGCCGATTTCGAGGAGAACGCCTTCGCCACCCTCAACGAAACCACGAACAACCTGCTCACCGACGACTTCGTCAGGGGTGCCACGAAGATCCTCGAAAAACGCAAGGAGCCCGTCGAATTTCTGCGGTCATGAAAGAAATGTTCCCGGAATAAAAGCACACTGCTTTTATTCCGGGAACATTTCTTTCATGGTATCTATTTTCGCTTGTTGGATTTCCCCGCCTTGGCTTTTTGCTCCGCCTCATACTGCTTGTACCACTCTACGAGCTCGGGCGGCCAGGCGAAGCGCGGTGCGGCGGCTGGATCGTATCCGGTGAGATGAGCCGGCTCCTTGCGGGCGGCGGGTTTGGTGTAGCGCCATTCGATCTCGCCCAGAACCTCGGCGATGAGCGCGGCCAGATCGGGATCGTACTCCTCGAGTTCTTCGCGCCTGTCCACGTGATTGTGATCGTGGTCGGGCGGACGGTTGGTGTCAAACCAGGACTGCACGCCCTCTGCCCAGTACTCGGCTAGGTTGTTGGCCGCGTACTTGTTCTTCCAGAGCCCTTTTGCCATGGCTTTCCGGTAGAGCCCATCGAGCCGCCCGTCGAACTCCTCGTCGACGGTAACGAGACCCATGTGGTGGATCGCGTGGGCGAACTCGTGGATCAGGATGTTTTCCTTCTCGTAAGGATCGCCCCGATAACCGAGAAGATTTTCCTCGCCGCAGCTCACCGCCGGCCGCGCTGGCGTGGCGCCCAGACCGCGGGCGCGCTTATCCCAGAACCTGGCCGGCTCGAGATCGCCGTGTTCGGGAATCATCGTGGTCAGCTCGTCGAAGGCCATGACCACGAAGCGTGTCTTGTTCTCCGCGAGCGCCTGCAGGATATCGTCGCGGTTCTGGAGCATCCGGCCGATCAGGTAGGCTGCTTCGAGAAGCGCATAATCGGAGACCCTCTCCGACGCCACCACTGGCAGCCCTCCGGCGTTGACGTACTTCTTGTAGAACGGATCGAGACCGAAGGCGGCGATCACCTCTTCCGGCGGTGGGGCTAAACGCGGCGCACCCTCGGGGCTGCTCATTTCAAAACAGCCGGGATCGATCTCGCCGCCGATCTCGAAAACGGTATAGCTCTCGACGGCGCGCATCGTGCTCGATCCGAAATGAACGGTCTGCTCGCGCCGCACGGGCAGGCCCGTCTCTGCGTCGATCCAGAGCTTTCCCTCGGCCACATGCTTCCCGCTCACGGCGATGTCAAAGGTCAGGGGCGCTCGATCGCCGTCCCCGTCCCTGGCGGTCTCGTCGAGAAGAAACTTCGAACAGGCGATCCACTCCGTCACTGCCCTGTCCGAATGGTCGGGCGGCACGCCGCCCGTGAGCATGGCGATGTTGTGAAGAAGCCCCATGCGGGTCAGACCGATCACGATCGCCTCACCGAGCGCAGTCGGCGTTTCACTCTCGAAATATCTCTTGTCCGCCCTGAAGGATTTGGTCTTCGGGCCGCCCCGCATCCGCTTTCCGTCCGAGACGAGGCTCAGATCGACAGACGCGGCCGCGAACGTCCCTGACAGATCGAGCCGCACCTGGTTGGCGCGCGGCACGAGGAGCAGACTCCCCTGCACCGACGACGCGATGGCGCCCTCCGACGAAATAGTGAACTCCACGCGCACGCTGTCCGCCTGAAGAAGGGTCTTCTCGATCCCGGCAAAGAGTTCGTCCGCCCCTGCCGTGCTGCCTGACGCGGCGTTGCAGAAGGCAGCGATAAACAAAAGCAAGGCCCGTCCAGCCCTGTGAATCGCTTTGTGACCAGTGATCATGTCGCCGTCTCGAAAATGGTTTTGAGATGTCTGATATGTTCGGGCGACGTGCCGCAGCACCCGCCAATGATCCGCGCTCCGGCGTCGCGCCACCTCAAAGCGTATTCGCCATAAGTTTCCAGCCCGATGCGCTCGCCCCTCCACTCCATGCGCTTGCTGTCCCATCTCCTGCCGTCGTTGGCGTAAACACCGGTCACAGCTCCCGGATCGAGCGCATCGGTCAGAGCGTTCAGCGCGCGCTCCACGAGGTCGAAGCGCGTGCACTGAATGAACCAGACCACCGGTCTGATCACCGAGAGCGTCGCCACGGCCTCGGCCATGCTCACACCGGCCGGGGTTTTCCCGTCAGGGCCGCAGGTGAGGCCGACGGCGACGTCTGCATCCTCGTCCCTACTGCAAACGGCAAGAGCGACACCCTCCATCTCCTCGCGCGTCGTCAGGGTCTCGAAGATGACCAGATCCGGTCGCGCCGACAGGCGCACGACAAACTCGAAGGTGAGCAGCTCTCGAATCTCGGAAGCGGACATCATGCTTTCCGTCGCGTAAGGCCCCTCTAAACTGCCCACGCACGTGGCAATGGCCATCACTTCACCCGGACGAACCGCGCGCCGCGCGCTCTCGATCGCTCTCTCGATCAAGCTGGCATGAATCACGCTGCCCCGAATCCCCTTGGTGTCCCGATGTGCCGGAACCACCGTTGCCTGCTGATCCAAATCGTGGCTGTCGACAAAGGCATTGCAGAACGGCCCCAGTGCATAGTGCGTGTTGGCGATCAGAATCCGCGCTCCCGAGTCAGCGAACTCCCTGTGAATCGCGTCGTTGATCCGCCGTCCTTCGGAGGAGAGCAGCGCGAACGATCCCCACAGCGTGCTCCGCGTGTCGACGCCCCTGTCCTCGGTGGTCGTTCCCATCCCGCCATCCATGAGGATGACTCTCCCTTGATCTTCTGTGAGCAACCGTCGAATCGGATTGGTCATTGTAGAGCACCTCTCCTCTCACTCGGCTTCGGCAAAGGCGACTGGAACGTTCCAGTTTATTGTAGCCGCGTCTCCGTGGAAAGCACGGATCTCATCTCCAGCGCTCACGGCGGTCGATTGCGTCATAGATACTGCGCAAGGCCCTTGACGTAATTCACGGGCGCATGATCGGAGAGATAGCTCGGCGGCTCGAACCAGTTGCGCACGTCGAACATCTCCTTGAACGAGGACAGGTCCCGCTCACCATCTTCAGCCTCCTCACCCGAGGCGGGCGGATCCGACGAAGCACGGCCGAGACCGCCGGAGGGCTCGATGGGGTGCAACTCTCCGGCGTGACAGTAATCGAGCATGCCAATCGACGGGGGAGCCAGAACCACGCAGTCATTGTCGTTGACCACCCTGAAGAGCGCCCGGCTCTTCAGACTCGCGGCGAACGCCCCGTTTCCCACGCGGGGCGAGCCGAAGGTGTAGACGCTGTGCGGCGGCATCGATGTGCGGTAAAGCCGCGCCGCGGCCACGGTGGCGAGGGCCGCTCCGAGGCTGTGGCCCGTGCAGAAATAGGGGCAGTCGAGGAAACGAATCGCCCTCCTGACCTCGTCCCACACACCGTGAAGCGCGTCGAAGAAACCGTCGTGAACGAGACCCTCCCCCACTGCGCGGCCCTGACCGATCCGGATGTTGGTCAGCCAGTCGCGCGGGCTGTTCGTGCCGCGAAAGACGAGAGCCGCCACGCGTCGACCATGCCCGCTCGCCGCGCCACGGCCCACGACGAGAGCTCCGTAGGTCTCGGCTTCCGCGAACCGCGCCACTTCCTCGAAGCCGGCTTCTTCGAGAATCTCCCGCCGCGTCGGTTCGAGAGCGTTTTCTCCGGCCTCGTCCCTGTCCTCTCTATAGATCAGCCGCGAAAGTTCCGCCAGCCACCACGCATTGACAGGGCTGAAGCCCGGCGCGGCAAGTTCCAGGAAGAGACCGGCCCGGTTCGGCGCAACGAAGTATTCACCGGCTTCGCCCGGTTTGAGAAGCGCTTCCCAGCTCCTGTCGGCATTCACTCGATCCTCCCTGCCTCGCGGACCCGGGTACGGAGCTCGGCAATAAGAAGATCGACCACCTTGCCATAGCTGCGGATCCCCTCCGCTTCACCCTGGGCCTTGAGGTAGATGTCGTTCACCCCGGCCGAAAAATCCCGGAGCGGTGTATCGTGGATGTGCCAGAAAACGCGCGCCGCTCTCCAGTCCCGCTTGATGCCGTCGCAGCACGTCTTGTAGAGTTCGGCGTAGGCGCGACCATCCTCGACGCAGAGGGAATTCATGGCGTAGGAGAGAGCCTTGAGCGCACCGCTGTACTGGAAGTCGGCGTCAGGATGCATCGTGCACGCCAGGTAGCCGAGAAAATTGGCTTCATCCTCGAAGGCGAAACCGATCTGGTGGGCGAGTTCGTGACAGACGGTGAAGGCGAACTCGTAGGCGGGGACTTCCATGTCGACGTTCGGCTCGCCGGTGAAGGGCGAGTAGATCCCGCTGATCCCCAGATAGGAGAGGAGCGGCGAAAGAAACACTCCCTTGGGTTTCCCCGGGCGGCAAGCGCCAAGACAGTCATAGACCTCGGCGGCGCGCGTGTATCCCTGTCGCGCTCTGGCCAGGGCGCCGTCGCGCGTTGTGCCAAGGAGCATCACCCCCTCGGCGTCCTCGTCGACATCGTCGCGGAGGCTGTTGGCCCGATCGATCAGCGTGGCGCAGAGGGTTTTGAGTTCCTGCAACGACGGCGGCGACCGGTCGAGACCGTTCGACTCGGCAAAGGGCACCCTGTGGTAGTTGAATCCCCAGAGCAGAACGCCCGCCATATAGATGACACTCGTCAAGGCGAGCACTTTGCCCGCGCCGTGCGCCAGAGCATTCCCGATGCGGCGGCGCTTCCTGATCACATGAATCACCGCGCGCAGGGCGGCGACGAGAAACCAGAGCACGCAGGCCGCAACAAGAACCTCGGCCAGCGAGAAGGGAATCCACCCGGTGAGAACGCCCAACCCCCCCACGATGAAAGGGTAGAGTGTGCGCGAATAGGCTGCTTCCACGAAGTCGGGCGCCCACGACGCCGCCCACTGGAGCAGAAACGCCGCGGGCAGAAGAGCGATCAGCGCAAGAGTGCGCCTCCAGCGAAAAGGGCGATCAAGAGCGCGTCTCTTCGACGGGGCGCTCGGCGTCTCATTCGGCCGCCTTTCGGGTTCAACCATCGGAACACTTTCCAGATCGGCCCGGCAGATCGGTAAAGGCGAGTTCTGACGTGAGGCAAATCCCCCGTTTCGCCAACTCTTCGGCGAAGAGGCCAAAGGGGATATCCCTCACCGGCGACAGGACTCCGCGTCGCGCGATCCGCCCGCGGCCGATCAGCAGCGCGCCGATGCTGGCCGCGTATCCCACGGTGCGGCTCATGGCCGAAAAGCCCGTGGCCAGGTCGCGCCTGTCGACGACCTGAAAGAGGGCGCGTGATCTTTTCCCTTCTTTGTAGCCTCTCGCCTCGACGCGCACCACCACAACATCCCGTTCGCCGTCGCCATACTGGAGATGGGGTTCCATGACGGCGGCCAGAAAACGCTTTCGATCTACAGCCGCCCCATCGACCGTGACCGGCTCGCTGTCGAGGAGATGAAGATCGACGAGCGATTTCCAGACCGCACAGTGGCCCGGCCACCGCAGCACGCAGCGCTCCAGCCTCTGGAGCGAACCGGTCTCGATCCCCAGCAGACCGCCATAGGCGAGGGCGTCGCCGTTGGGGAATGCCTCGAGCCGTCCCACGCCGTCGATCTCCACGTGGTGGATGTTTTCGGGAGCGAAGATCTTCGTCTCGGCGATCTCGACGATCTTTGCGTCCCTGATCACCCGGCCGGGGCGCAGGTACGAGGCGAGGACTCCCTCGAACCTCCACGTCACCTTGTACCGGAGAGGATTGTCCGCCGCGCGCGGCTCGGGAAAACCGGCGCCGTAGCTGACGATCTCGTCGACCCTGTCGAGGGAGCGGACCGCCTCTCCGAGAAGGACGAGATCGATCCCGGGATCCATGCCGCACTCGGGCAGAATCGTGACTCCCTGAGCGCGCGCCTCGGCGTCGAGGGCTTTGAGCTCGTCCGACGCATAGGAGGCGTGCACGAGATGAATCCCCCGGCGCACCGCGGCGCGTGCCACCGTGCCGTGAAAGGTGACAGGCAAAAGATCGACGATGAGATCGACGCCTTGCGCCAGCAGACGATCGACGCTCTCCGCGTCCGCGGCATCGACGCCCGCACACCGCACCCTCTCCCCGTAGCCGCACGCGGCAACGTGCCCTTCGAGCGCGTCGAGATCGACGTCTCCCACGATCACCTCGGAGACGTCGCCGCTCCGCGCGAGATCGTGAAGCGCGGCGCGGCCTTGCCTGCCTGCGCCGAGGAGTAATACCTTCACTCGCTCTCGTCCTCCCTCTGCCTCAGCCACACGACGAGAATCGCCGCCAGACTGCCGATCACCCCAACGAAGAGATCGCGCATGATGTTGACCATGCTGACCTGCGAATTCGTGTCAAAATAGTAATCCTGAATAAACTCGGCAAACCCCCAGAGGACCGCCGCCGTCACGGCGAGGCACAAGAGGAGGAGAAGTAGAATCCCACGGTCGAGTGGGCTGATCGCTTTCTCCTCCTGCAAGTAGACCAAGAGGCTGTAAAAACTCAGTGTGATCGCCGCGCCGCCCAGTAAGTGCATGGGAACGTCGAGCCGGGGCCAGGCGGAATAGGCATGGACGACGCGCGAAAAAAAGACGTGAAGAAGATAAACGACGAAAGGCGACCAGAAGCGGGAGAGCATCATGAAGACGCGTCTCCCATCAAGTTTGAATCGGGGTCGATCGGTCATATGAGCTCTCGGAATTTTTCCTGCAAGTGTCTGGTGACGGGACCGGGTCTCCCATCGCCGATCGTCGCATCATCGACAGCAACAACGGGCATGACCTCGGGCGTCGTGCCGAGGATCATGATCTCGTCGGCGCGGGGCAGGTCCTTCTCGATAATCGCTTCTTCCTCAACTGGAATACCGTCGGCGCGGCAGAGGTCGAGGACCACACCGCGCGTCACGCTCGAAAGGATGCGGTTCGAAGAAGGGTGCGTCCGGAGCCGGCCCTCGAACAGGGCGCACACGCTCGTGTGCGACCCCTCGGTCACGACGCCGTCGCGAACAAAGACCGCCTCATCGGCCCCTTTCTCCTCGGCCTGCTGGTAGGCGAGCACATTGGGCAAGAGCGCCACCGACTTGATGTCGCACCGCGCCCAGCGCGTGTCGGGAACGAGAACAACCTTGATTCCCTGCTCTGCCTTTTTCAGGGGCGGTTCGAAAACATAGGCGGTGACGTACACGGTGGGCGGTGTCGGTCGAGCGGGAAAGGAGTGGCCACGCGGCGCGGCGCCGCGCGTGATCTGGATGTAGACGACGGCGTCGCCGTCGGCGAGGTCGTTGCGCTCGATCAGCTCACCGGCGATCCGCTCCAGGTCGCCGATCTCGGCGGTTTCGATCCGGATCTCACCGAGGCTGCGCCGCAATCGTTCGAGGTGGCTGCTCGCCATGAAAAGCCTGCCGCCATAAGACCGGATCACCTCGTACACGCCGTCGGCAAAAAGAAAACCGCGGTCGTCGGGAGAGACCTTGACATCGCCCTTGGCCATAAACCGGCCGTTGAAGAAAACAGTGGTGCTGTCCGAATTCATCGCCTTCTATTCTCCCGGCCTCGCCGGGACTGTCAATCGAGCGCGCCAATGGCGTGGTTGAGTGTCACAATCGTGCGCCAGTACCATTCTTGATCCTGCACCTTCAGTCTATTCGGACTGGGAACGTTGACCAGAAGAAATGGTCTGTCTTTGAGCCATTTCCACTTTTCGCTGTTTCCAAAGTCGAGTGCGATGACGATCTGTGAGTTTCATCTTTTCTTCTCCACGTCGGCGCTTGGCCGCGGTACGCCTCTTCATCCGGCCGGAATCAGTAATCAAATTGTTTTCCGAAAATCTCCGGACCTGTTTTCCACTGACCCGGTTCGGACGGTCCCAGCCACTTGAAGAGATAGAGATGACCGAGAGCATCGAAACCGGAGCTGTGGTAGAAGGAGACCGCCTCCTCGTTGCGAGCCGCCGGCTTCACGCTCAAGCAGACCACGCCCAGTTTCCGGGCCTCCTCGACTGCGTGGTCGAGCAGTTTCCGGCCGACTCCCAGGCCGCGGTGGCCGGAGGAAACAACGACAGGATCCACCTCGGCCTCCTCGCCGTTCACGATGAGCGACACGAGACCGACAGCGCTCTTGTCGTGAATGGCGAGCCAGACCCGCTCGGGGCCGACCTGTTCGAGGTGGCTGTCGAATTCGACGCCGGGCGTGTCCCCGCCGATGGACGGATCGTTGTAGATATCCCTGTGGTGCTGAACCATCTCGGCCCACAGGGAACGGCTCGATTCGAGGTCGGAAGATCTGTAGGGACGAATTCCCATGATCACACTCCTCGGGCTAGGACTTCTTGGCTGCCTCTCTGATCCGCGCCTGGGCCTCGTCCGAATACCAGCACTGGAGAAAGGCCTCCTGCTTTTCCTCGATGCGGGCGTTGATCTGTGCGACCACCCGTTCCACACGATCCTGCTAGATCCGCGCCAGGGCGCGGGCGGGCAGAGCGCCGAGCGCGGCGGCTCTCTCGATCGCGCGCGGCAGAACATTCTCGAGCGGCGCCACGTCGTCGATGAGGCCGAAACGTTGCATCCGCTCGGGCCCGTGAAATTCGCCCATCTCCACGATCTCGCGCGCGGCGCGGTCGCCGGCCAGACTGCGCAGGATGCAGTCGGCCGGATAGGGAATGGGAACGCCAAGCTTGACCTCGTTGAGTCCCATCAGTTTCCGGCCCTCGGCCATATACCGGTAGTCGCAGCAAAGCGCCACGATGCATCCTCCCGCGGTGGCGTGGCCCGTGATCGCCGCCACCGTCGGCTTGGGCATGGTGTAAAGATCGATGCTGACCTGGCAGAAGGTCTTGAAGAAAAGAACAAAATCGTCTCGTGACAGGGTGAGCAGCTCGGGAATGTCCCAGCCGATCATGAAGAACTTGTCGTTCGCACTGCGGACCACGAGCGCCCTCACGCTAGGGTCGTCTTTCAGCGCGCGCACTTTCTCACCCAGCTCTGTGACCAGTTCGAGGTTGAGGGCGTTGGTCACCCCCCGGTTGAGCGTGAGCAGGGCGACGCCCTCCTGCTGGTTGACCTCGATGTGCGTCATGTCACTCCTCCTTTCACGTGAGCCACTCGGCATAGAGATCGGGGCGCCGGTCGCGCATGAAAAGCTTTTTTCCGTGCGATGAGTCGACCTGATCGAGACCGATCTCGCAGCAGAGGATCTCGTCGGTGCCCTCGCCGGCCTGAGCGATCACCCTGCCGGCCGGATCGCACACGAACGACTCCCCCGCAAAAGTCAGCCGTGGTTCAGGCCCGACGCGGTTGCAGAGCGCGGTAAAGTAACCGTTCTGAAAGGCCGCTACCTGCATCTCGGCCTGGTAAAGCCCCTCGGGCCACTCCCCCACGGCGCCCGCCTGGGGAACGACCACGAGTTGCGCGCCGCCGAGCGCGAGGGCGCGCATGTACTCGGGATAGTGCCGGTCATAGCAGATCGCCACGCCGATCCGGCCAAAATGCGTGTCATAAACCGGCGCCGATCGTCCGCCCGGGGTGTAAAAGCCCTGCTCGTGAAAACAGTCATAGTCGGTGATGTGGATCATCCGCGTCTTGCCGAGAAGAGTTCCGTCGGCGTCGATCACGGGCGACGCGTCGTACGTCTTCGCTCCGTCACGCTCGAAAACATTGAGCACGATCACCACGCCGAGGTCGGCCGCCAGCGCCGCGAACATCTCGGTCGTCGGCCCCGGGATCGGCTCGGCCATGGCGAGGGTGTCGGGTGTGGCATGTTCCTGAGGATAGAAAGGATCGAAGGCGAGCTCGGAAAAGGCGACGACCTGCGCGCCCTGGGCGGCAGCGGATTTTACCGCCTCGATTCCTTTGCGCCGATTGGCGTCCCTATCGGTCGTCGCCGCCTGCTGGATGAGAGCTATCTTCACGGACCTCGTCTCCTTGATCAGCCGCGCCAGGTGTCCATTCTAGAATCGACACCATCTGCGGAGGAATGTTTTCGAGCTTCTCGCCCTGGCCCTGACCCACTTTCTGCACGAAGAGGTGGAGAGTCTTGTCCCGGTCCCAGAGGACCGTATCGTAACTCGGCTCCCAGAGCCCCACAGACTCGCCGGTCAGATCCTCGATTCGCCACGACCCCGCAGCGATGTCGTCGCAAGCAGCGATCGAAACGCGACTCCGCCGCTCGGCGTCGCGAAAAACCATGTACGCCCTGATTGCCGAACCCGATGAGTCGGCCACGATCTGCGGCCGTGAGATCGGAATCCGCCTCGTACCGAATCCACTCAGCGAAAAGGGCGTGGTGCGCCGTGTGATCTGAGACGTCTTCCAACGCGTACCGTCGTGATGGACGAGATGATACTGGGGTACGTTCGTTCCGGCCGGACGCCAGTAGGTGGCAATGTAGGGACGGCCCTCACTGTCGAGGCACATCGATGTGGTGTTGATCAGTTCGCTCTTTTGAGGAATGGCGCGGGCGCATTCCGCGCTTCGGACCGTGATCGGCAGCTCGTAGGGTTCGCCCGTGGATTTTTGCCACCTCTTTCCACCATCGATCGACGTGGCGTAACAAAGGTCGTGGTTCGTGGCCACATCGCCCGTCTCGCGCCAGACCCAGGATAGGTGAATCGATCCGTCGGGGCCGATGGCGGTCTGCCAGTAGGCGTTGCGCTCGCCCTCGCCGTCGAGGAGGCTGTCCTGGAGCTGGGTCCACTGTCCGGTCGCCGGGTCGTAGCGGTTCATCATCAGGTCGCCGCGGCCCGAGGCTCCGTCGCGGTAGACGAAGAGCAGGCCGCCGCCGGGCAAGTTGTAGAACTCGGGATAGGTCACCTTGTTCTCCTTGCGGCCGGTCATCGGCATCGGGTCGGTAAGCTCGAGAGAGCCGTGCTTTTTGGAACGGCAGTAGTTGAGCGGATTGCAATGGTGGTCCCACGACATGTGAAGCACGCCGGTGCTGTCCACGATGATGCTGATCGTGTTGTGCGCATCGCGCGTGTTTCCCTTGTAGCGTGTTTTGCGGATCTCCCAGTCGGCCGAACCGAGAGCGCGCCTGGCGAGGACCACGTTGGAGTCGGCGTCGTAGAAAGCCGCGTATTGGGTCTCGCCGTGAGTGGCGACCGAGTTGCGGCGGAAGATGACGGCGTTGATCGAGTTCTCGGCCCAGCCCTCGGCGATGGGGACGATCCTGGATTCGGCAGACAACTCCGTTCCAGCCGGAGCCGACATCAGAAGGTTCAACACCAGGAGAGCGGCAAACAGTCCATTGCCCATCAGTCCCCTTCTTTCTTTTCGCCGAACCGTGCGGCCACGAGACCGTCGATCTCGTTCCAGAACTCGTCAAAGGTCTTTCCCAAGCCGGCGGCGATCTTTGCTTCCAGATCCTGGTGGCTGCGCTTTTCGGCGAAAAGCCCGGTCAGCAATCCGGGCCGTGCCTCCTCGAGAAAGCGCGTGATCCAGTAGCCGCGTATGAAGGGATAGAGAAAGGCGTCGCAGTCGACCTGCGGGAGGTTCTGATACTTCCGGGGATTGAGTGTGCGGTCAGCGTGCTCGATGATGTCGATCGTCGCTGTCTGCACCGTGGGGCGGCCGGCGATCCTGTCGACAGTCACCATGGCGATTCCCTCGTGAAGCCAGACGGGAAGCCGGAGATGGCTCGAAAAGGCATGGGTCAGCTCGTGGCACGTGATGCGCCGCACTCTCTCTTCGACGTCGTCTTCGCGGATGAAAACACGGTCGCCGATGGTCGTGTCCGTGGCGGCCAGAATACGCGGAGGTTTGACACCCACGGCGCGCCGACTGCCGAAGGCCTGGGCCCACCCGCCGGCGAAGCGCCACATCTTTTTCACCTTGAACACCCACAGCGGCGCCAGTAGCACCAGTGGAATCTTCCAGTGCCACGGCGACGCACGAAAAAGAAACTGTAACCACGAGGTCATCACGTGGACATGCAGATTTCGCGGCGTGGGAAATCCCCAGCTCTCGCCGATGAGCTCTGCGCTCCGTTGGCAGGCTAACTTGATGAGATCGGCCGCGGGGCGTTCGTCCGCGTCGTAGAAAAGAGTGATTCCGGCGACAGTGGTGGCTTCCATCTCTGATTCACAGTTCCGTATAGGAGTTGGCCAGTTCGAAAACCTCTTCGTGCGCAAAGCGCCGCCGTTCGCTCGACTGGCCGCTCGGGTCGCCGATGGTGGCGGTCTTTGGGGAATAGTCCTCCGTTCCTTGAAACAGATACGGAGTTTCTTGATTCGTGTTCGGTCTCCGCACGAGGTGCGAGCATACCGCGACTCCGTGAGTGGGGCAACGAAGAAGGCGATCCACGTGGGGCCGACTCGTCTCGGATCTATCTTCCCGGCGCCAACGTCCCTCGCCAGCGGCACTCTCGAACGGTCTCGACCTCCTCGAGATCGACGGTCACCATCTCGCCGAAAATGGGAGCGACGAAGAGCGCGCCCTCGCCGAGGTGGGCCACTCCCGGAGACTGAAGCGCTCCGTTCACCATGAGGCACTGTGTCGTCTCGCCCGGCTCCTTCTCCAGTCGGGACTGGAGCCTCTCGAGTCTTTTCCCCACGAAGCGCAGAAGAAACCAGAAGAGGATTCCGCCGCCGGCGATCGTCAGGTAGTAGAACGCTCTCTGGCCGGTCGCCGGATAGAAGACCGCCGTCAACACAACGGAGACCATGCAGGCCAGGATCACGATCACTCCAAGAGGACCGCGGTTCCAGAGCCACTGTTCGCAAAAGCAGGTTGTCTTATTCATTGCTCACCCATTCAGCACTTTCGCCAGCGTCTCGAGGGGAATATTCGCCCCGCAGATGACCACAGCCACTGTCTTGCCGACGAACTGATTGTGCACTTTCCTGTAAGCGGCCACGGGAACAGCGGCGGCTCCCTCGATCAACATGTGGTGTTCCTTGATGAAGAG
Source organism: uncultured Phycisphaerales bacterium (assembly GCA_964464495.1). Taxonomy (GTDB): domain Bacteria; phylum Planctomycetota; class B15-G4; order B15-G4; family CAYZWU01; genus CAZUHB01. Next base: position 20,987 of record CAYXGI010000009.1, on the reverse strand, counting down.
GCGCACATTCTCGGCGATCTCCTCCTCGGTGACGGTCACGAAATCGTCGACCAGCGCGCGGCAGAGTTCAAAAGTGATCGCACCAGCTTCGACCCCGCCCGCCGTGCCCTCGGACAGGGTTGGGAGTGATGGCAGATCAAGTATTTTGCCCGCGCGCACCGACTCGATCATGACCTGGGAGTTCGCCGGTGAGCAGCCGATGACGCGCACCTCCGGGCGCACCGACTTGAGATAGGCCGCGATCCCCGAGATCAGTCCGCCGCCGCCGAGAGCGACGAAGACCGCATCGATCCGGTCGAGCTGCTCGGCGAGCTCGAAACCGATCGTTCCCTGCCCGGCCACGACGAACGGGTCATTGTAAGGCGAGATGTACGTGACCGCCTCTTGCTCCCCGAAAGCGCGCGCCGCGGCCTCGGCATCGACGCAGTCACTGCCCGCGAACCGCACCTCGGCGCCGAGACCTTCGATCGCCTCGATCTTGGCCGCGGGCGTGCCGCCTGGCATGTAGACGATTCCCGAGGCGCCGACCTTGTTTGCGCCGAAGGCGACCGCGGCGCCATGGTTGCCCGTCGACGCGGTCACCACGCCGCGCGACAGTTCTTCGCTCGAAAGGGAAAGCATCTTGTTGAGCGCGCCGCGGACCTTGAATGCGCCCGTGTACTGCAAGTTCTCGAGCTTGCAGTAGACGTCGGCCCCACCGAGCGTGCTGAGCCACGCCGACCGGTCGACAAGCGTCCGCCTTATGTGAAGGCCGATGCGCGCCGCGGCGATCACGACCTCCCTGGCCACATCTTCCGGTTTGGGCATATCTCGCTTACCTCTCAGTCGATGAAAATCAGGGCTTCAGCTCCACGATCATGTCATGGATCCGATCGAGGGCAGGGATCAGTATATCGTGCGGCAGGCCGTAACTGACCCGCACGAAACGATCCATGCCGAAATGATCTCCCGGAACGATGAGCACGCTCTTGTCCCTGCTGAGCCGTTCGGCCAGCTCCGAGGAGTTGATGTCGAGCTGATAGCGGATGAAGGCGATTGCCGCTGCCTGCGGCGCCACCACGCTGAAGGTGCCCTCGTGGCTGTCCATCCATTCCTGCAGAACACCGAATCCCTCGCGGATGAAGGCGCGGGTCCGACCGAGAAGCCGCGGCCGCACCTTCTCGGAAAGGGCCACGGCGGCGAGCGTGTTCGACAGCATGGTGGCGCTCAGCGTGGTGTACTCATGGCGCGCCCAGATCTCATCGACGATCTCGGCGGGACCGGCCGCCCAGCCGATACGCAGTCCGGGAAGTCCATAGGCCTTGCTCATGCTACCCACGGCGATCACCTTGTCGTACCGTCCGTAAAAAGAGGGAGTCCTTTCCGTCCTCGTTCTCTCCGCGCCGGTGTAGACCTCGTCGGCGAGGATCCACGCCCCCACCCTGTCGGCAGCGGCAACGATCGCGTCCATCTCGGCCTCGGTCAGGATCGCACCCGTGGGATTGTTCGGATTGCAGACCGCGATGAGCCGGGTGCGCGTTGTGACCGCCTCGTCGAGCTCGGCGAGATCGGGTGCCCACTGCGTCTCCTCGCGCAGACGAAAGGTTCGAAGATCGAGGCCGCAGTTCCGGGCGATTCCCCAGATCTGCATGTAGTTGGGCAGCATGAGAACCATCTCGTCGCCCAGTGAGAGCAGGGTGCTCACCGTGTTGTAGTTGGCCTCGATCGCACCCACGGTGACGAGGATGTTGTCGGGCGTCGCGCCGTTGTAAAGGGCGGCGATATTCTCGCGCAGAGCGGGGATGCCGTTGGCGTGAGCATAGTTGAGCTCCGTGGCGAGCAGATCGTCGACGAGGCGTGGATCGTCCGCCACGAGTTCACCGAGCGTGACAGGATGGACCCCGCTCTCGGAAAGGTTGAACTCGACCTCCTTTTCCAGCTTGGACATCATCCGTTCCATGACGAACGGCTGAAACATGGCATCACCTCTTCTTTCTTTGCGCGAAACGCTTTCCATGCGCGAAACGCAGTGCGGTCCAGGTTTTGTCGACAGCACAGACCTTGTAATCGACGAGACCGACCGCAAGGCCCGTTGCGCGCACCGCGGCCTGTGTCAGGTTGGTGACCACGCCCGATGTCTTCTTGGGCCAGACGATCCAGAGCCCGCCCTTTCCGGCCAGCGTTCCGAGCGTCTTGATGCGGCGTTCCAGGTCTCTCTGCGACTGGGTGAAAAATATAACAAGGTCGTTTCGGCCGCGAGCCTGCCGGCGTAGCGACACACCGCCGGGCAGATCGCCCAGAGTGGTTTCGAAATCGTCGGGTGCATTGACGAGGATCACGGTCGAGCCTGCTTTGATCCCGAGCTTCTTCGGCAGCGGCGTGTCACTGTACGCGGCGAAGACCGAATCGGGTCTGACAGGATCTACGGGAGGATGGGCAATGGCGCGCTTGAGCGCGCTGCGGATGCGGCTCCACTCGGCAAAGACCGCGTCGGGCAGGATCTTTCTGATCCGCTCCACCTTCTCGGACGCTCCCCCCACGAAGACAATAGGTACGCGGCACGTGGCTCTGTTCTTGCACAAAATGATCCCCACGCCACGCCCCTGTGACGGCAAGCGGCAGAGATCGATGACCACCGCCGCGGGAAGATCCTTCTGAAGATCCCTGAGACCTTTCCCGTCGATCGGAGTGCACACAACAGTGTAGCTCGCCGCGCGGAGCGTTGCTGCACGTTTTTCCGCTTCGGCCGCGTTCCAGTGAATGAGTCTGATTTTTCTCATTGATGCGCCGCGATTTCTTGTTTGAGCTCCCTCACGATCGGATGATTGGAGTATCCTCCGAACAGGCGGCACCTTCCCATGAAGACGATTTTCTCTCCGAACTCTGTTGGATCCCTGAACCGGATCCAGATCAGCTCCGGGTTCAGCAGAATCGAACCCGAGACGAGGTCGACATTGCTGAGCGGAACCTCTATGGTGCTCGAGTAATTCGAGATGCGCAGCACTCCGCTCATCAGCTCGACCCTCTTGAGATGGGCGAAGAGCCAGAGATAGAAAGCCAAAGAGACCACCAGCGCTATGAGAAGCAGGACCCGCGGAAGGGGGGTCGCCAGGCCTCCGGCGGACCATATCTGCGGAAAGAAGGCGAGCAGAGTGATCCCTCCAATAATCAAGATCCAGAGGGGACCGAACAAGAACTTGTAAAAGATGGTCCCGCTCGACGAAATCACTCGGGTCATGGTTATCTCCTCGCGTATGGTTTTAGGTCACCAGCGGAGAACAAGGTCGATCTCCGGCCGGAGGTCGATCGTCTCGCCCCTCGTCGCGCTGTCCAGTTCCACCTGCATCAAGGGTTCGGCGCCGCGTTCCACCGTGACCAGGCCGAGAGCGCAAAAGGCATGGAGCTCCGGCGAAAGAGATCTACCCGGCGCGAGATCAAGGCGCACACCCGAAATCGAGCGCGCACCGTTCGGGTGATCGACGACAAAATTCCTGCGGCGGCCGCCCGGTGGAAGAAAAAAGAGAAGCGGTTCGTCGAGACGCTCCGCGTTCCGACCGATCGGAATCGAAACACCCTCCGGCAGATAGGGAGGCTCGTAATCCCAGGTTGCAAAGGGGAGGCTTTCGCCCGCCTCGATCGTCGACCGGAGACAAATCCCGAAGTGACTCGCCCCGCTCTCCACGTCGGCCCGTTCCCCCAGGCGCGTGGGCCGCACCGCGTCCGACTCCGCATCGGCCCGGTCCTCGAGCCAGATGAACTCGATGTAGCTCTCGTCGAAGAACAACCTCCGGCACGCCGTGCCCTGACTGGGGTGGGTGTTTGGCGGCCCTTCGCGGAATCCGCCGGCGATCACGCGATCGAGCGGCTCGCACCCGACCGGTCCTGTCACAAAGAGATGATCGATCTCGAAGACCACGTGAATCACTCCCCGCCAGTCGATTTCATATTCTCTATCACCGCGGCGACTATCAGAACGAAGGGAATCATTTTTCCCATGGCTGGCTCCTCTGCTTCTCTCTCCATCATCGGGGCAGGCAGCAAGGTCCAAAGGACCTGTTTTCATTCTGGCCGATGCGCCCCGGAAGCTCCAGCAGATTCGTGGAGACTCCAACCCTCTCCGCTAAAAGCTTGAATTGCGCCCCAAAGCGCTGCATCCTAGAATTCGAACAATCGTTGGCACCTCGAAAGGAACGCGCGATCACGCCGGCCTTCGACCCGGCCTGAAATCGCCCCATGCTCATGGACCCTCTTCCCATAGACAAGACCCTGCCCGAGATCGTGAAAGCGCTCGGCCAGAGTCCGAACCTCGTGATCGTTGCTCCGCCCGGAGCCGGCAAGACCACCCGCGTGCCGGTGTCGCTCGTCGAAGCCGGCCTGATCCCCCGCACATTGATTCTGCTCCAGCCGCGGCGCGTGGCTGCCCGGGCGGCCGCACACCGCATCGCGAACGAGAACGGGTGGACTCTCGGAAATGAGGTCGGCTACCAGGTTCGCTTCGACCGCGCACTAACGGACCGGACGCGAATCCAGATCGTGACCGAAGGCATCTTGACGCGCCGCTTGCAGGGCGATCCGCTTCTCGACGGTGTCGACGCGGTCCTTCTCGATGAGTTCCACCTGCGGAGCCTCGAGGGCGACCTGGGGCTCGCCCTCCTGCGCGATGTGCAGTCCTCGGTCCGGCCCGATCTCAAGCTTATCGTCATGTCAGCCACGCTCGAGGCGCGGCCGGTCGCCGCCTTTCTGGGCGACTGCCCGGTGATCGAAAGCGAGGGAAAACTCCATCCCGTCGACATCGAGTACGAAGAGCGGCGGGAGCGCGGCCTTGGCACGCTGCCGCAACGCGTCGCCCACGCCGTGCGCCACTGCCTCGCCACGATCGAAAGAGGCCACGTTCTCGTCTTTCTTCCCGGCATGGGCGAGATCGAACGATGCCGCGCACTGCTCGACACGCTCTCGGGCGTCGACGTTCTGCGCCTTCACGGAAGTCTCCCGGCTGCCGAGCAGGACCGCGCCGTCAGGCCTCGATGCGAACGGGCCGTCATTCTCGCCACCAACGTGGCGGAGACATCGATCACCATCGACGGGGTGACGGCCGTTGTCGACAGCGGCCTCGTCCGTGTGAACCATCACGACGCGCGCACGGGGCTCGATCGTCTCGATACGGAACGTGTGAGCGCCGATTCCGCCGCCCAGCGCGCGGGACGCGCCGGACGGACCGCGCCGGGGCGTGTAATCCGGCTCTGGACGCGCGGCGAGCAGAGGGAGTTTCTCGCCCGCACTCCGCCCGAAATCGAGCGCGTCGACCTCTGCGGCACGGTGCTCGAGCTCTTTGCCTGGGGGGTCGATCCCTTCGAGTTCAACTGGTTCGAACCTCCCGAAAAATCCGCCCTGGCCAGGGCGATCGAATTGCTCACGGAACTGGGCGCCCTCGATGGCGCAGGCGCGATCACGACTCGCGGCCGGTCGCTCACCAGGCTCCCTCTCCACCCCCGCCTTGGGCGCCTCCTCTTCGAGGCGCATGCGAAAGGGTTCGTCGCGGAGGGCGCGATGGTGGCCGCTCTTCTCGCGGAGCGCGATCCGTTACGAGCTGCATCCGGCCGGTCGCATCGCGCGTCTGACCGCCCCACGGGGCCGTCCGACATTCTCTTGCGGTACGACCTCGTCACAGGACGCACGACCTCTGCCCACGCTGATTCTTCCCTCGACAGGAACGCCGCCGCTCAGGTCAGACGGGCTGCCAAGGAGATTCGGAGGGCTGCCTCGGCCGCTTTCGGCCGGAGCCCGACGAAGCGTCCGACCGACGACGACCTGCTTCGCCTCCTCTTCGTCGCCTTCCCCGACCGCCTCGTGAAACGCCGCGCGAAGGGCGACGACTGCGGCATCATGGTCGGCGGCCGCGGCGTCCGGCTCGGCGGGCGCAGCGTGGTGCGCGACGCCATGCTCTTCGTGGCGCTCGAGCTCGATGGTGGGCGGGTCGACGCGCGCGTGAACGCGGCAAGTGCGGTTTCGGCCGAATGGCTCGATCTCACGGAAGAGACGCGCCTCCATTTTGACCATTCACAAGAGCAGGTCGTGGCCCGGCGCTACGACATGTACGGCGACCTTTGCATCGGCGAACACCCTGTTTCGGCCGAGCCGGCCGCGGCGCTCGAACTTCTCTTGAAGGAGGCGTTCGTCGATCCGATCAAAGCTCTGCGCCCCTCGGAAGAAGCGCAACGTTTCATGGCGCGCGTCGAATGCTTGCGCCGCTGGTTGCCCGATCTCGGACTTCCCGTCATGGATGGAGACGCGCTCGGCGCGATGCTCCCTGATCTTATCCGCGGATCGGGCGATGCACGCCGTCCTCTGCGTGGCTTCGCCGACCTGCGCAGGATCGATCTCCTCGCCCGGTTGAAGAGCACACTCACCTACGAGCTGCTCTCGGCGCTCGACAGGTTTGCGCCCGATAGAATCTCCGTGCCGGGCGGTTCGGCGATCCGCCTCGTTTACGAGCCGGGAGAACCGCCGATCCTGGCCGTTCAGGTCCAGCAACTCTTCGGGCTCTCCGAGACCCCCACCGTGGCCGGCGGCCGCATCAAGGTTCTGCTCCATCTGCTTGCGCCCAGCGGGCGCCCCGTCCAGGTCACCGACGATCTGCGCAGCTTCTGGGACAACACGTACACGCAGGTGCGCAAGGATCTGCGTGGCCGCTACCCCAAGCACGCCTGGCCCGAGGACCCGTGGACGGCCGAGGCCGAGAGCCGGCCGCGGCGCAAGAAGAAGTGATTCACCCGGCCCGCTTCAAGGCGGATCGGTGAGCAGGTAGACGGCGAAGGACGCCAGCCAGTGTTCGCCCTCGTAGTGGCCGCTCGTCACATGGCGGAGCGTGGCATCGGCATGGGCGCGCGCAGAAGAAATGAGCCTTTCGGACAGGGGATGATCCGTACCGAGAGTGGACGCGATCCCCTTCATGCACCAGGCGCGGCTGAGATTGAGCCCGTCGAGGTGGACAATCTTGGGATCACTGCGATCGGCCACCGCGGCAGGTTCGAGGAGCGATCGCGGCGCACCCTGCACGAGGTCGGGCAGGAAGCGCGGTAACCACCGGACGAACTCGGGGCGCGGCAGCACGCGGCGCATGAGGTCGGCTTCCATGAGACTGGGAGAGAAGAAGTCGTCGCCGTCGGGCTCCCATGCCGCGGGATAGTCGACATCGTCGGCAAAGTAATATCTAGCCCGCTCGACGAGCACCTCCTCCAACTCCGAACGTTCCTTGGCGCGGGCATAGTCGAGTGCGAAGGCGATGCCGAAAGCGGTGTTGGGGTGCACGCCGCGCCGGATCGGATAGGTCTGCCGCGGCAGAAAATCGATGTAGCGTTTCTCCATCGCGTCGGCGAGCGGTTCGAGAGCCGCCGCCCAACGCTCGGCGTCGGCGTCGTCCCAGCCGTGCAGTTCTTCCGCCAGCTTCAGCAGCCACGCCCAGCCATAGGTGCGCTCGAAGGACTTTCTGTTCGGCTGATCGAAATAGGCAACCTCGACCGCAATATGTTGCGCCGAGAGATGCCTGTTCAGGACCGCGCGGATCGCCGGAGCCTCGGGCAGTTCGGCAAAAAGCTTCAAGAGCCGCACGAGCATCCAGTGTCCGTGCACCGACGAGTGCCAGTCGAAGGAGCCGTAGAACGCGGGGTGCAGGGCGGCCGGATTCCGTACCTCGTCGGCGCTGTTCATCACATGGCCGAGCTTGTTGGGGTACTCGCGCTCGATTCCCTTCAGGGCGAGCTGAGCGAACCGCGACGCCGCCGCCTGATCGAGGCTCAGAAATGAGTTCTGGCCGTCCCCTTCCGAACCGGTGCACGCCATGGGCAGGAAAAGAACCGAGACAACGAAAAGAGCGAGGAGTCGATCTGATGCTTTCCGCATGGCGGCTTCCTTTTATTCACGTCAGTTTCGATTGTCCGGTTCGATGAAGCACCAGGCGATCTCCGGGAAACGCTCCTTGAGCCCCACCTCGAGCTCGTTGATCCTGGTGCACGCCGTATCAACAGTGATGTCGCCGCGTAGCCTGATCTTGGCGGCGAGCATCACCTTCGGCCCCATCTGCATGGTGATCACGTTGAAGACCTCGTCGATGTCAGGATCGTCGACGATCTGCTCTTCGATGGCGGCGGCGAGCTCAGGATCGGCCGAACGCCCGATGAGCAGAGCCTTGATGCGCAACGAGATGAAGAGGGCGATGGCGATGAGCAGGACGCCGATGCAGATCGATCCGCCGGCATCGAAGCGGCTGTCGCCCGTCCATGACGCGACCAGAAGAAAGACAAAGGCGACGACGAGGCCGAGCAGGGCGGCGAGGTCCTCGCCGAAGACGACGATCAGCTCCGATCCTCTCGACTCCTTGAGCCACTGCCACAGGGTGCGATTGCGGCGCACCTTGTTCACTTCCACGAGGCAGCCGTACATGCTGAACGCCTCGAGCACGATCGACAGGCCGAGCACGAGAAGCGCCACCCAGACGCGGTTGAGCGGTTCGGGCTCGTGCATCTTGTGCCACCCCTCGTAGAGCGAGAAGAGTCCGCCCACGCTGAAGAGGAGAATGGCGACGATGAAGCTCCAGAAATAAGTCACCTTTCCATAGCCGAGAGGGTGCTCCGAGTCGGGCGCGCGCTTGGAGCGGTGCAGGCCGAGGAGAAGAAGGAGCTGGTTGCCCGTATCGGCGTAGGAGTGGAGCGACTCGGCAAGCATGCTGCTCGAACCGGTCATGACGGCGGCCATGGTCTTGGCCACCGCGATGCCGAGATTGGCGCCAAAGGCATATAGAATCGCTCTTGTCGGGGAGCCCTTGCCGCTCGCCATGTGCACCGCCTTTGCTGTCAGTCTGTCTCCACCATCTCGACCTTCGGCAGGGAAAGCAGCAGGACCGGCATCTCGCCGTCCTCGGTCGTGAAGTAGGGGATGTGATAAATGCCGCAATCGAGGATTCCGCCGCCCGAGGGATCGACCTGCTGCCAGCCCTTACCCGGGAGGAGCACCTCGGCCCAAACGTGGCCGCTCATACCGTAGAGCCACCCATTGACCTGGCGGCAGGGGATTCCCGACGCTCTGCAGAGGGTGATGAAAGTGTCGCTGAAATCCCAGCAGCGGCCGTATTTCTGATCGAGCACCCTGCGAACCCCCCAGCGCGAGCCGACGACCGGACCGCCGTACTTGATGTTCCTGTTCGGGGCGAGCCATTCGATGAGCGCGTCGACCTTTGATTCGGTGGACGTCTTTGGCCCGATGATCTTCCTGGCCAGAGCCGCGATCTCCGGGTCGGCAACGGGCCAGAAATCGGTTGGAGCGAGAAGCGTCTCCAGATCGTCGCGCTCCGTCCGAGTCAGGCCGGTGTCGTCGACGGCGATCCTCGCCGTGACAACCACATAGGGAATCTCATGCCTGGTGGGCAGTTCATCGAAGGTGAAGAGTGTGCACCCCGTCTTGTCCGGGCCGTCGACGGCGATCGGCTCCGGGTCGAACCTGAATCCCTTGCCGTCGCCGTCAAGAATCGGTTCACGCAGGTAGAGGGTCTTTCCGAACTCGAAGGGCTCGATCGTCTTCTCGATCTCGCGCAGGGTCTTCTTGTCCGGCCCGCCGCTGGCGGCTGTCAAAACGAGTGTGAGCACCTTGGTGAGCGCCATGTAATCGGCCTTGGCAACCGGGACCAACTCGGCATCGAGGCGGTAGAGGATTTCCCTCGGTTTCTTGACGAAGCCGAACTCGTAGGAGGTCTTCGTGGCGAGGGCGGCGTTGGTTCCCAAAAATTCGATCACGCGCTTGCCCTTGCGCAGACAGAAGGCGGGATCGTCCTTCAGCTTGGACACGGCCTTGAAGATGCGGGCACCATCGCCCTCGGTGCGCGCGTCGATGAAGATCACCTCGATCCGCTTGCCGTAAATATTGAGGGTGTTCGACGTGATCCTGGCGATCGACCCGCCCAGCTTCTTTCCGATCGCCGCTGTCCGCTCCTTTTTCACCTCCTTGGAAGCAATCAGGGAACATCCGACAGGCATGTTCTTGAAGCAGGGATCGATTTTCCCGTCACCGGCATGCGAGACGGGCGCAACGAAGGCGCCGAGAAAAATCACAAACAAAAACCTGATCATTCTCTCTCCCTTCCAAGCATCAACCCGTCAGATCCTCTTGACCATCTCGATGAAGTCGACGTACTTTCTTCCGACCTTGACCGCGCCGCGCTTCGTGCCTTCAGTCACGAAGCCGAGTCGCTCGTAGAGCCTGATCGCGGAAGTATTGCTCGCCACGACGGTCAACTCGACTCTCTTCAAGCGTCTCTTTCCCGCCCATCCCATCAAGGCGGCGATCAGCCTGGTGCCCACACCCTGATTCCGGTACTTCTCGAGGATTCCGATGCCGAAGGAGCAGCTATGTTTCAGCTGGGGGTGCTGCTTTCGATCGGCAACGAGCATTCCGGCCACGGCCTTTTCGTCGAGACAGATCAGCGCCACTCCGCGCTCTCCGGTCCTCGCCTCTATGTAGGCGCGCTCTTCGTCGAGGTCGGGGATTCTGTCGTGACGCAGTATGGTGCCGAGGCGCTCGGCCTGTATCATCCTGAAATAGTCGAGGACGATCCCGGCATCGTCCGGCCGGGCTTGCCTGATGATCAATCTCGTTGCCTCCTCGTCTCAGCGAACAGCTCGACCCCAGGGATCTCAAGCTACTTCAACTGATTGCGATTTTCAAGAATCCCTGCGTGCGTTCGGTGTGGACAGGACGGAAGATCGCCGCAGACCGGGGCGGTCGGTATTAGAATGCGTCGGGCCAGAGCCAGCCGAAGGTGCCGGCCGTGAGGAGCCCGTAAACGACCCCGTCGAAAATGAACTTGGCCGTGGTGCACCAACTCACACCCTTCCAGATCGAGTCGGGAATGGCCGCGATGCCGTAAGCCAGAACCGCCACCGTACCCGTCACGCGAAAGACCGGTCTGTACTCGGCGCCGTGGCTGAGCGCCAGGTGGCCGATGTAGGCGACGAAGATGCTGATCAGCACCGAGTAGAGAAACCACTGGATGAGACTCTTTCCGATGGCGGGCGTCCCGTTGGGCAGTACCGTCGCATAGCCCACCGGCCCGAGCTTGTATTTCTCGGTCATCTCGGGAGTACACATGTCCTTCATCGAACCGGCACAGGGGAACATGTACTGCCCCGGCTTGACCCCCTGCTCGCGCATCGCGGCGAGAACACCCTCCTCACCGGGGATCTTCTTGAAATCGGCCTTGTGGATCGGGATCACCATGTGAAGGATAGAACTGGCAATGAACACAATCACCGACGACAGCAGAATGGGGAGCCACAGATCTGCCAGGAATTCCATTTTTCAACCTCCCCACCCGGCCGCGATGGGCGGACGCGGATCGATTGTTACCATTAGCCCCGAGTTGCCACAGAATCCGCTCTACCACCAGGATAGCATATCGATGAGCCATTCCCAGAATGGTCTCCTGATGTAAATGACGAGCAGCGCCACGACAACGGCGACGGCGGCGCAGAGAGGGACGGGGAGATCCCAGAGCTTCCAGAGGAGAAAAAAAACGACCGCCGTCAGGAGGAGCGCTGCCAGAGACTTCCACTTCAGAATCGATCCGATCCGAGAATCAAGCATGGTTTGCATTCCGATTGTGTCACCCGTCGTGTCAGTGCGCGGTGCGCGACCTGACCTCGTTGAATCCTTTTTCCAGCTTTTTGCGCGCGGCGACGGCGTCGTCGGTCAGAGTATCGAATGGATGCTCCTCGAGCGCGTCAACGCTCAGGTCGTGGAGTCGTCCGTCGCCGTAGAGCTTCCAGCGCTTGCCCCTGACGAACTCATCGATCTTGTCCTTTTCCCGTCCTCTCTTCCAGTAGTGGCAAAAGACCCACTCCCGCGGGGCGCCCTCGGCGCCCTCGATCTGGGGCAGAAAGGAGCGGCCGTCGATGATGCGGTCACCGGAAAGTTTCGCGCCGGCCGTTGCGGCGAGGGTGGGTAGGAAATCGGAAAAATCGACCAGGTCGCCGCACACCGCGCCTCGCGGCGCATTCCCGGGCCACGAAGCGATCAGCGGAACGTGCGTGCCGGCATCGGTGGTGTGGGCTTTCGCGCCCCTCACCACGCCGCGAGTGGTGTTGGATTCTATTTTCCTGTTCGTTCCATTGTCGGCGGTGAAGAGGAGCAGTGTGCGCTCGGCGAGGCCGAGCGTCTCGAGACATCTCATGATCCGGCCGACGAGCTTGTCGACGTGGCGCACCATGTGGGCGAAGTTCTTTTTCCTGTCCTTTTCGCCGCTCTCGCCGCTGTCGGCGCTGTCGGCGCTGTCGGGTGTCGGCACGAAGGGATCGTGGGGAAGAATCATCGGATAGTAGGCGAAAAATGGATTGTTCCGGTTCCGCTTGATGAAGGAGCAGACAAAGTCACAGCAGAGATCGGGACCATAAGCGTCGGCGCCCGGATCGGACCATTCGCCGTTCACGAAGAGCGCCGGTGATGAGTAGCGTTTATGCCAGGTCTCGGGCTCGGCCGCATCGGGTCCGCTCTCGTTGTAGGCGTGCATGTTCCACAGGCAGTGCTCGTCGAACCCGAAGCCGCGCACCGTGGCCGCGTCGCCGCTGAGCTGCCACTTTCCGGCGATGGAGGTGGCGTACCCCGCATCGCGCAGGAGATTGGCGAAGGTGATCTCCCGCGGGTTGAGATAGCCGAATCCCTCGTAGTTTCGCTGGTTGTATCGCCCGGTCATGATCTGCACGCGCGACGGCGTACAGACCGGCTGTGAATAACAGTGATCGAAACGGACGCCCCGCGCGGCGAGCCGGTCGAGGTTGGGCGTGTCGTAGTCGGTCCCGCCGCAACACCGGAGACACTCGTAGCCGAGGTCGTCGGCGAGGATCAACACGACGTTGGTCTTCCCAACCGGTTTGTGGGCGCCGCACAGCAAGGAGTGGACGCCCAGGGCGCCCACGCCGGCCGCGGCTGTCTTGAGGAATTCCCGTCTCTTCACGCGCCTCGCTCCGAGGAAACTGATGTCAAGCCTGGCGGATCACCGAGGCCATTGTCCACGAATCGATCGGTTTCATCAAGCAGCGATCGAATGGCCGGCCGGCCGATCTAACGCGCTGCATTTTTTCGCTGAACCCGGTGCAGAGGATGATGGGAATATCGGGTCGGATCCGACTGATCTTTCTGGCCAGCCTGTCGCCGGTCATATTTCCCCTGGATATGCCCGTTCCCGTGTCGCTCACGGTGAGGCGCGCGTACTCTCCGGGGGCCAGATCGGGAAGCTCGCCTGCCAGCCCGTTGTCCAACGCGACGCGGTCGATGCCGACCGTCATGACACCGCCCTCTTCGTCCATGGCATGGGACGCGTTGGTGGCGAGATTGACGATCACCTGGTGGATCTGAGTAGGATCCGCGTTGATCGACACGATCTCGTCGGTGATGCGTTCGTCGATCTCCTCGAGGCCGAGCTCGGCATACCCGATCACTGGCGGTGTGATCGCTCCCTGACGATCTCGCCCCCTTTGAGGTGGAGATATTCGAGCCAGCTCTTGATGACCGCGCCGGCGAGGCCGCTGGTCCCAACGGCGTAGTCGGCCGGAGTCCGACCCCAGTAGAAACTGATGAAGCCGTCGGCCCTGTGGCTGGCCCGGTCGATGAATTCGTCCATCTCCTCGGAGCTGCACTTCAGGGGGAACATCTCCTCCACGATGAGCGGCTTGCCAACATCGTAGACGGCGAGGGCTTCTAGAGCCTTGTCGACCTTCCCCCTCTCCGGATAGAAATGAACGGCGGCAAAGTCGAGACCCGCTCCGACCGCATCCGAGTAGAAGAGCGGCTTGGCTCCAGGGAAGGTGTACGCCCAGGGGATGACTCCCACCGTCACCATGTGGCGCTGGTCGTGCCTGCCGATTGCGGCCACGAGCTTTTCGACCCAAGCCCCGGCCACCTCGGGCCTCGTCCGTCCTGCGAGATCGAGCGCGATGCGCTGCACGAAGTACTTGCCGTCGAAGGCGCCGGCGAGCCAGTCGGTCTCGGTCTCGTTCTTGCCGGGCAGGATCGGTTCGTTCATGAGATCGTAGCAGAACAGGGCCGGGCTGCGGGCACGGATTCGGGCCACGCCTTCCCAGAAGAGAGCCTGCTGGTCCCAGCGCGCGGCCTCGTCGAGGGCGTCGTACCATCGGGGAATGTCCTGCTTGTGGTAGCAGCCGAGCCCGGTCAGGTCGATATAAAGGCCGACCTCCTCGGCCAGGGTCATGAGACACTCGAGTTGGCCGAGCGCGGCGCGATCGAGCTCTCCCGGCGCTTTCACGAATCGGCCGAACTGCAGATGAATGCGCACCGTGTTGGCGCCGAGGGCTTTCATCTCGTGGAAGTCCTCGACCACAACGGCCCATTCGTCGCGCCAGTAGTCCTCGATCAGGCGCCCCTCGTGGTCGTGGTCGTAGTTGAAGCCCCAGACGAAAAACCTCTCGCCCGAGTCGGAGTGCACGAAGCCGGTCCCGTCCTCGCTGGGGACGACGAGCCCGAGCGCGGAATGCGCATCCCGCTGAGGGGGTCGATCGGGCTCATCGCTGCCCACTGTGCGGCACCCGATGACCGCGACGAGCGCTGTCAGGCAAAGAGCCGATCTGAGTGTAATTTGCCCTCGATGGGAATTTCTGATCATTTTTGCCCTCTCTATAATCGGGGCAGCGGGTGGCTACCTCGCCTTGCGCCTGGATTTCGCTCCCCGCGTCGCGTTGAGCAGCCGCTTTCGCTTCTCCTTGGGAAATCGCTCGATCGCGTAGCGCACGGTGGTGCGGGGAATCTTGGGTCCCTTGGCGAGGAGATATTTTTCGAGCCGCGCCATGTCCGACTTTCCCGCTTCTCTGAGAAGCCAGCCGACCGCCTTGTGCATCAGGTCCTCAGAGTCGCCGAGGAGCCGCGTCGCAATGCGGTAGGCGGTGGCGAGGTGCTTCTTCTTGCGCACGAGGGGCACAAAAGCGACCGCCGCGCCGCGCCGCACCCACATGTTGTCCGACCCGGTCCATCCCACGACCTCGGGAATGAGATCGGTGTGCCGATCGAGAAGAGGCGCGAGCACGCTCGGCGCGAGATTGTCGACGAGGCCCCAGTTGCCGCAATAATCCTGGAGCCAGCGCTTGACGTGGGCGAGCAGATCGGGCGGCGCCTCGGGAACAAAGTGGGCCACGATCTGATAGCCCGTGCCGCGCGACTCCATGTGCGTGTCGCGCACCATGGCGTTGCAGAACCGGACCGCGTCGTCGATGGTCCATGTCCCTTCGATCCTGCTCAACAGATCGGTCTTGACCTCGCGCGCGCCCCGGGAGCCGAGGCCGAAATAGTCGACCCGTTCCTTGAAAAAACGTTGATAGGACGCGGCCTTGGCCTTGTCGGCCTTGCTGCGCAGAAGGGTCAGGGTTTCTTCGGCAGCTTTTTTGGCGCTGAGCTTTCGTGGACGGGTCATGGCGCGGTATCTCCCGGTTCGTCGAGTTGAAAGATTCCTTTGAAACTCTTCTGTTCGATCATTCCGCGCAGCCAGCCGATGACCTCTGGAGGCTGGTAGAAAGGGTGCGCGCGAAAGAGGCGAGCATAATCCTTGTAGATCTCAGTGTCAAAGCGCTCGATGTTGGAGCTCACACCCCTGGTGATTGCGATGGGCACGTCGCTTCTGTCGGCTTTTCGAATTGATATCATTGCGACCCTCGGTCAGTCCTGGATTTTAGTCTCCGACCCCAGCGCCTCGTCGAACGCCTCCATCACCTCCACCCCGACCCGATCGGCCACGAGCCTTCCCTTCGGTGTGAGTGCGACCCGGTCAGGCTCATGAATGGCCACGATCCCCTCCCCCGCGAGGTCGCGCCAGAGAGAGTCGAGAAAGGAGAGGTCGACCGTCCCAAAACGTTCCCGGAGGTGGTCGATGGCGATCCCGTCGTTCATGCGCAGCCCGAAGATGATCGCATCCTCGGCAAGGAGACGTCCGGTGAGCACAACCTCGTCGACGCGCACCGGCGCACCTGCCTCCACGGCGCGCAGCCACTCGGCGAGACTGTGGGGATTCGAAAAACGCCTCCCCTCGTACTGAGACGCGGCAGACGGCCCCAGACCGACCCACTCCCCCATGGCCCACGTGTTGATGTTGTGAAGGCACGCACGCCCGGGGCGGGCGAAGTTGGATATCTCATATTGCCCGAACCCGGCCTCGGCGAGAAAATCCCAGGCGCGCACGAAAAGCTCGGCCTCCCGGTCCGCGTCGGGCTCGCCCGTTGTCGACAGGACCCGCTCACGGAGCGGTGTGTGTTCCTCGAGTGTGAGGCAGTAGGTCGAGATATGTTCGGGGCCGAGGCCGGCCGCCTCTTCGAGATCGGCGATCACCATGGCGGCCGTCTGGCCGGGGAGGGCGAAAATCATGTCCACGTTCACATTGTCGAAACCCGCCGAGCGGATCAGTCCGAAGGCGGTGCGCGCACGCTCCGGTTTGTGGCGACGTCCCATGGCGCGCAGCAGATCGGGATCGAAGGACTGAACGCCCATCGAGATGCGCGTCACGCCGATCTCCTTCAGCGCTCGAACCTTGTCGGCCTTGACCGTGGCGGGCGCCATCTCGACGGTCCATTCCACCGGAGGGCGATCGAGTCGGGCAAGGATCGTTTCGCAGAGGGCGATGAGATCCTTCGTGGCCAGCAGGCCCGGTGTACCGCCGCCGAAAAAGAGTGTGTCCGCCGCGAGGGGGCCATCGAGCAGCGCAACCTCCCTCTCCACACCGCCGAGAAAGGCGGCCACATCGTCGCGGCGCGAGCCGGTCCTGTAGAAGGAGCAGAAATCGCACCCCCCCGGGCAGAAGGGCACGTGGCAGTAGACGCCAAGCGGCGTGTGGCCAAAGGATTGCGGCATGAGGCACTCCGACTGCGGGCCGAACGCGAACATTCTTCCTTATTATAGAGAATCGCCGAGGGCGGAGGTTGACTAATTACCAATCTGCGTTAGTATGACCATCTTTTGAACCGGCCCTCATTTGATGATCCCGCGATCAGCTCGGGCCGGGCAGCATGGAGCGCGAAAAGCCAGACCGTGTCCCGCGAACTGATCAGAAACTTCAGCATCATCGCCCACATCGACCACGGGAAATCGACCCTCGCCGACAGGATTCTCGAGTTGACCGGCGCCTTGAAGAAGCGGGAGATCAAGGCCCAGATCCTCGACAAGATGGACCTCGAACAGGAACGGGGCATCACGATCAAGGCCCAGACGGTGCGGCTCAGGTACGCGGCCCGCGACGGCAAGGTGTACAGCCTCAACCTCATCGACACCCCCGGCCACGTCGACTTTCACTACGAGGTGTCGCGCAGCCTGGCGGCGTGCGACGGCGCGCTGCTCGTGGTCGACGCCACGCAGGGCGTCGAGGCGCAGACCCTGGCCAACGTCTACATGTCGCTCGATAACGATCTCGAGATCGTGCCGGTGCTCAACAAGATCGACCGGGCCAATGCCGATCCCGAACGGGTCCGCGACGAGATCGAGGATATCATCGGCATCGACGCGAGCGAAGCGATCCCGATCAGCGCCAAGACCGGCGAGGGCGTGGCCGACGTGCTCGAGGCGATCGTCACGCGCATCCCGTCGCCGCGCACGGGGAGCGCCGAGAAGCCCTTCCGCGCGCTCGTCTACGATTCGTGGTTCGACTCCTACCTCGGCGCTGTGGTGCAGCTTCGCGTGATCGACGGGTGCGTCCGGCCGGGCGATCGGATCCGCTTCCTCGCCACGGGCGGGGTGTACGAGGTCTACAGGATCGGGATCTTCACGCCCTTCCAGCGCGATGTGCCCATGCTGTCGAGCGGCGAGGTCGGTTTTCTGTCGGCGTCGATCAAAAAGCTGCGCGACGTGAAGATCGGCGATACGATGGTCCACACCACGGCGGAGGGCGTCGAGGCGCTTCCCGGGTTCCAGGAGATCCAGCCGATGGTCTTCGGCGGCCTCTTTCCCACCGACGCCGACGACTACACCGACCTGCGCCTCGCGCTGGAGAAGCTGAGCCTCAACGACCCCTCCTTCACCTTCGAACCGGAGACGTCGACCGCCCTCGGGTTCGGGTTTCGCTGCGGCTACCTGGGGCTACTCCACATGGAGATCATCCAGGAGCGGCTCGAGCGGGAGTTCGAGCTCGACCTGATCACCACGGCGCCGACGGTGATCTTTCGCGTGGTGCTCAAGGACGGGCGGGAGATGTTCATCGACAATCCGGCCCGCATGCCGCCGCTGAACACGATCGACCGGATCGAGGAGCTGATGGTGCGCGTCACCATCCACAGCCCCAAGGAGTACGTGGGCACGATCCTCACCCTCTGCGAGGACCGACGCGGCAAGCAGGTGAGCATGTCGTTCCATGGTTCGAGGACGGTGATCGTCTACGACATCGCCTTCAGCGAGATCGCCATCGATTTCCACGATCGGCTCAAGGGGCTCACCAGCGGTTACGCGTCCTTCGACTACGAGGTGCGCGGCTACTCGGCCGCCGATCTCGTCAAGCTCGACGTGCGCATCAACGGCGAGAACGTCGACGCCCTGAGCGTGATCCTTCACAAGGACCAGGCCTTCTACAGGGGGCGCGTTCTGGCGACCAAGCTCAAGGAGTTGATAGACCGGCAGCTCTACGAGGTGGCGATCCAGGCCGTGATCGGAAGCAAGGTCGTGGCGCGCACCACGGTCAAGGCGCTGCGCAAGAACGTGACCGCCAAGTGCTACGGCGGCGACATCTCCCGCAAGCGCAAGCTCCTCGAAAAGCAGAAAAAGGGCAAGAAAAGGATGAAGCAGGTCGGCAAGGTGGCGATTCCCCAGGAAGCGTTTCTTGCCGTGCTCAAGATGAACGACGGCAAGTGATCGTGACGGCTGGCCTGTCGGCGGGAACCTATTCCTTGGCCTGGCTTCTTCTGGAAGCTCTGCGTTTCTTAGCTTTGCCGCCCGAAAAGGGCCAGCATGCGTCGGCGTCCGATGTGGGAAACAGGGAGTAGAGCGTCAAGAACACGCTCAGCGCAAAGAGCGCCGCCGGGATGAGTGCTAGAATCTTCTGCCACAGCCCTGGTGACCCGCCGCGGAGAAGCGCTTCGGCGTCGATTCCGCCGGAGAAAAGGCTGAGTACGGCCGGCACGAAAAGCGATAGGACGAACAGCATGCAGGCCTTCCAGAAATATTTGGGGCGCTGAATGTTGTCAGGTTTGAAGATCAGCACCGCGAGCAGCGCAACGAGAAGCGCCACCTGGAGCCACCCATGGGTCATTCCGGCAAACAGTTGGCTGAACATTTGTTTCTCCTATGATTCACCAGTCGTCCTTTCCACAAGGCCGTCACGATAACGTTTTGCGGATAACCTGCGAACGAAGTGAATCAGGTTGATCCGATTGTTATACAGAGTTTTGTGAATAAAACTTTGCGATAAAATAACATAGCACAAGTACTTTTACGGTAATAAATCAGCACCACCTGCAGAGCAGGTGGTATGAGGAAGGCCCCTAAAAGGGGCCATTAATCAGTTAGTTCTCAAAGTCCAGTTCACTCTGATCCAGATCCCTTTGATGTTTTTCCTGCTCGCGCACATACCGACGAATCTCGCTTTCATCCAATCCGACTGTGCTCACGCAATACCCGCGTGCCCAGAACGACCGGCCAAACAACGTCCCCCTCGTACTCAGCAACTCCCTGTGGATTCTGATCGCACTTTTGCCTTTCAGATACCCCACTGTCATTGACGGACTGTACTTTGGCGGAATGCTCAACACCATGTGGATGTGGTCCACCTGTGCGTTGCCCTCCACAAGTTCCAATCCCTTCTGCCTGCACAATTCTCGCAATACTCTTCCAATCCTAACCCGAAGCTTGCCGTAAAGCACTTTACGGCGATACTTGGGCAAGATCACTACGTGGTACTTGCACTCCCACTTCACATGTGATTGACTTCTCCAGTCTTTCATGGCGGTCCTCCTGGCCCCTCGGGGCCTTCCTCATGGAGGTCCGCCTTTTTTGCCGGTAAGGGAGCCACACTCGACCAAATCCGAGACTTCTGTAACGAGACCGGCATCCCAGCTCGGAGAAAACGGTACTGGAGTTCTTCTTCCTGGAACGCCCTCCTCAAGCCGAGCCTCCTGTTACAATACTGCGGGTACGGCGTATGGAACGTTCACCGCAAGAACGGAACGACGAGGCCCCCTGAGAAATGGGAGATCGTAGAAAACGCCCATCCCCCCATTATCTCCGAGCAGGAAGCCCGTACGATCGCGGATGCTCGCAAGAATGCGAAACGAAGTACCAAGTTCGACTCCGGGTTCGGAAGGAGCAAGGAGTCGCCCTATCTTCTGAGCGGAGGGCTATTCGTCTGCGGCGTCTGCGGAAGCAACATGACCGGCCTCAGGACCTCAAGCGGGATCTACTACGTGTGTGGTAGCCAGCCCTACCGACGGGGAAAGGGGTGTGGCCCCGGCGTCTACGTCCCAAAGGAACGGGCTGAGGCTGAAGTTATCACCGGTCTTGAGGAATTGCTGGCTGGCTGCAGTAATCCCGCGGGCTTCGTGCGAAAGGTAAACGCCGAGATTCGAAAGATCTGGGAAAAGATGACGGGCTTCGATCCCGACCGGGAGAAGAAGCTCGAAGCCATCGATATGAAGATCGCAAACATCCGGACGGCAATAGAGGACGGTATCGAAGATGCGATGTGGGCCAACACGCGCCTGAAAAAGTTGACGGCCGAGAGGCAACGACTGGGCACCTCACCGGAATTACCTGATCGCCCCCCCACCATCGATCCCGAGGAGGCTCTCAACTACCGCAAGAAACTGGGCAAAATCTTCGCCCACGGCAAGCCTTCCGAGATTAAGAAGGTGCTCCGAACGATGGTCCAAAAAATCAAACTGGCCCCGGAAGAGAGGGTGGTCGAGATCACCTACCGTCTTCCGGAGCCCGTTATGAATAATATGGTAGCGGGGGCAGGATTTGAACCTGCGACCTTCGGGTTATGAGCCCGA
>CAYXGI010000008.1:0-123360 GCA_964464495.1 uncultured Phycisphaerales bacterium | reverse complement strand
CAGCTATATCAGGTCAAAACTATGTGATTTCACCCACAGATTCTGCTGACGAGCCGTCTCTTTTAACAATTTGACTCGGGAGGATGAAGATGGGTTACAGCAGGGGTGAAGGATAGTGTGAGATCTGGGTGGAGATCAATACTGAAGTCACTGAGACGGACGTCAAGGTCAAAGTCGAGGGTGGCCCAGGCCACACGGACGGGACACCGCACTACTGGTCGAATCTTGAGGTTCTCGTCAAAGCCAGAGACTCCTCGACGGGTAGCTGGGTGACTAAATTCAATATCAACCAGGTCGGCCAGATTTGGAACGGAACCTTCTCGAAAGCAGGTTATTCCATCTATTCTGTCAATGCGAAGAGCTTCGACACTTACGACGGCGGCCACAGGGGCAGGGCTGTCGCGAATCTCGAGGAGGCCATTCCAATGAGAAAAGCAGGAGAAGCAGAAGCCGCGTTCTGACAGACCGCGTAAAAGTGATTCTTTTACGGTGTGACCAGTGTCAGTGTGACCCTTCCACCAGAACTTCCAGCTCGGCGAGCGACGCAAAGGGTTGGTCGTCGAATCCCGACAGAGCGCGTAGCTTCACGAAGCGCGCGGTCATCGTTTGCGCGAAGTCGATCACCTTTTTATCGGCGGTCGCCTCAAATGTACCGCGCGCAATCGGTCCGCTCCACGATGCGCCGTCAGCACTCACGTAGACCTCGTACTCACCGATCCAGCCATTACGATTGCCATCCTGCCGCGGGAGGAGCGACAGCCCCTTGAAGGGGATCAGCTCCTCGAATCCGACCGTGAGTTCGTGGGGAAAGCCGGGCGCTTCGCCCTGCCACTGCGTGTGCCACAGCGTACGCGGATTACCATCGAGAGCGAGTCGCGGCTCATTGCGCCTGTTGAAGCTGTCGCAGGCGACCACCCGCGCGCCGAGCCGCTTCATGAGTGGCGGCGCGAGCAGTCTCTCCACCACGTCGAACGAGAGTGACTGCCCAGGCCGAAATGCATCACCGCGCGCGTACTCGAGAAGACTCTGCCGGAACTGACGGGCCGCATGGCGCGTATCGAGATCGCTATCGAGATCGTAACCGCAAACCAGAAGCCTTCCTGCCCCCACACGCGCCTCGAAAAGATGAGAGAGAAGACGGTTGTGGTGAAAGTCGGTCACGGGCTGCACGATCGGCCGAAACTCCCGCGGTACCCCGGCGAGCAGAATGGTGGTCGCCCCCTCGCACAGCGGCTGCCACTGCCAGTCGCTGTGCGCGGCCGTCGGAAAACAACGGAGTGCGTCATGAGCCGGATCGCACACGATGCCGAGAGACGAGAACTCGTTCCCCCACCAGCCCGCAGACCAGTAGACGGACAGGTAGCCGGTGCGCGCTGTATGCTCGTTCTCCAATCCATGAGCGAGTAGCAAAACGCGGTTTCCGTCCTTCAGTGCCGCCAACGCTCTTTGGTCGACGCAATCGGTGACGAGCACATCGCCGCTCTCGGGTTGCGCTCCCGCGGACGGGTAGACCCAGAGGTTCCACCTGTTCGCGCTCTGTCCCACGGTTACCGTCAGTTCGAGTGCGGTGGCCTTGTTGAGCATCGCCAGTGACGCCTCGATTCCGCCAAATCGAGTGAGTCGGCCCGTGGGAATGTCACGCGGTCCGAGAGACCCATTGGCGATCGTCTCTCCCGCGCGAGTGGTCAGCGACCATTCAGCGGTTGCGTCCGCGACGTCTTCCGGACCGTGATGGGCGACCTCGATCGTGGCGCAAAAAGTTTCGTCACCACTCCACGAGTACCTCGCAAAGCGGGCGAGCACCACGGTCGGCGCATTCCACCGCAGCACTTCGTCGCGGCAGTCCTCGCCCTTCGGCTGCCAGAATGGATCGAGAATGCCCACGAGCGCCTCGCTCTGCCCCGTGAAATCGTTGAGCATGAGGAGCTGGTAGCCGGCGTATCCCGGCGTGCGCCGGATCGCCTCGTGCTCGGCCTTGTACTGGACGAGCTGGAACCGCGCCGACGCCCTCTCGAATTCTTTCGCCCGGTCGAGAATACCAGCCGCGACCGCTTCGTCCCGAAGGCGCGCGTAGTTGTAGGGTTTCAACGGTCCGGCAAACTGCGGCAGGAGCCGGTCGTAATCGGGGAAAACAGGCCGCTGTCCGGTCTCGTGAGCGATCACGGGCAGATCGTGCGCGGGCAGCCGCTCGGCAAAATCCCAGTCGGTGTGAGCCGGCCCCACGCCGCGCGCGGCATGATGCACATAGTAGTCGTCGGACGCGATCCGTTTTCGGGCCGTCGACGCGTTGTAGAGCCGGCGGGGATCGCGCCTCTTGGCTTCAGTTAGAAGCGCATCAACGGCGTCCCAGTCCGTTCCCGGTTCCGCGAACTCGTTGCCGATGCAGAAGAAGGCGAAGGAGGGGTGATTGCCGTACTCCTCGCTGATCCGTCGCATCTCGCGCCGCACAAAGGCGAGCACCTCGTCGTCCTTTCCGAGCGGTGCCGGACGGGAATAGGTCTTGGTTGTCCACCCGTCGACCCAGAAACTCGTCTCCGGCGCGAGGTATATTCCCAGCCGGTCGGCAGCCACAAATGCCGCCTCGGGCGGACACCAGCTGTGATAACGCACATGGTTGAAACCGTACGCCTTTATCGTGCCGAGCACATTGAGCCACTCCGCCACGGTCACCGGCGGATGGCCCGTCCGGGGATAGACGCAGCAGTCAAGCGTGCCTCGCAGAAACACCCCGCGGCCGTTGATCACGATATGCTGTCCCGCGCGGCGGCAATCGCGAAATCCGAAGGTTTCCGTCAGGCGATGTTCGCCCTCGGCGGTGGCCACGCGCGCCTCGATTCGATGCACCGCCTGCGAAAACTCGTCCCACTCCGGCCACGGTTCCTCGAGATCGATCGTCGATTCGAAATTCGACTCTCCCGGGGGCACGCGAAAAACGATCGGCCGCCCATCGGCGTGGCGCACGCCGTCACCGGCGCTGACAGACAGTTCGATCCTCCCCTCGGCGGCAACCTCAAGGGTATTGGCCAGCACCGTGCGTACGCGAATCGACTGCCTGCTCTTCGCCGGAAAGACGTCGACGCGGCGCACGAAGACAGGGGCCGTCGCCGAGAGCGCGATGCGCCCCACCACCCCGTTCCAGCGCGACTGGGTTTCGGGTCCGTAGGCGTGGCCGATCGTGCCCGTGTTGTGGATCATGCGGTTGTCGACGCAGAAGGTGACGGTGTGTGCACCGGGACGCAAGGCTCCCAGGTCGTACCGGTGCGGCGCCGCAAGACTGTCGCAGCTTCCCGCGAAACGGCCGTCGATCCAGACACGGCTCTCCCAGATCACCCGCTCGAGAAGAAGCGCCCAGTGCTTGCCCGCCAGCGCCGGGGGCAGGTCGAAGTCTTTCTGATACCACGCGCGTCCGAGATAATGATGCTCCCTGACCAGGAACCCCCGCCGGTCGACGTGCTCATCCTTTCCAAGGCCGGGGAAGGTGGAATAGTCCATATCCTCGGGATAGGACATCGACTCGCTGTCGAGAGCATGGCCCTTCGCGGCGAGATCTGTCGTCCCGGGCAGAACGATCGAGTCGGGCAAAGACCGCGCAAACCACTCTTCGCCATCGCCCGCGTCATCAGGATCGAGGGCAAAACGCCAGCGACCGGCGAGCGAAATCTCGTCGGACGCACCCGCCGATCCCGGTGGGAGAAGACAGAGAGCGGCAAGAAGCGAAAACGCAAAACGCAGGAGCAACGCCATGGCAGACTCCGACATGCAGCGATGCTATGAGCATTCGAGAGCATCAATTCAGGATTCGAATTCGGCCGTGCGCCTCACTCAGGGAAAGACCCTGACCACCAGAAGGTTGGTCAGTTTCAGCCCGGCCAGCGCTTGAAAGTAATAGTCTCCCAGCCAGTGGGGCGGAATGGAGACGGCCTTGGGCAGGATACCATCGCCGGGTATGAAGCCGAGGGGGAAAAAGTAATAGGGCGGCTCCATGTAAACCCAACCGTAGTATGTTCCATGCGGCGGGTCCTTGATCGCCGAACCCATGATGCCCGTCACCTCGCCCCCCGGTATACCGGCGACATGCATATAGATAGTGCCCCCGGGCGTGGCGGTCCCGAAGTAGTAGAGGTGCACGTTGTACTCGTCAGCGCCCATGTCGACCGTGATGTTGACCACGCGCGGATCGCCTTCGAAGTCCTCGTCGGGCAATCCTGGGTCCGCGGTGCCCGCATCCCGGCAGGGAGAGTGCCAGCCCAGGTGGTAGTCGGCGTAGGAGGGTGCGAAGAAAAGCGGGTCCTGATCGATCATCCCCGCCCCCCAGGCGAGGGTGTGGCCCGATTCGACGAAGACCTGGCCCTGGCCGCCTTCCACGTCGGAATAGTCGATCGTCAGAACCGACGGAGTCGTAAAGGTCCCGCCAACATAGATCTCCTTGCCTTGAGGCGCGCTGTTCTGCCAGAGGATGCAGTTCCTGACTTCGGGTGTCGACGACTTGCAGACGATCGCCCCTCCCGATACGGAAGCGTAGTTGCCTGTCATGGTGTTGTTCAGGATCTCTGGCGACGATTCGGTGTTGACAAAAATCGCGCCGCCCGAATCAGCCGAGTTGGCGGCAAAGAAGTTGTTTATGATTTTTGTCGTCGATAAGTCCTCGCAGAGGATCCCGGCGCCGTAGTCGGCGGTGTTCGCAAAAAACAGATTGTCCAGGATATTGAGCTTCGACGCCTGCGAACAGAAGATGGCCGACGAGGAATTGAAAATGAACTTGTTGCCAATCACCAGGGAGCGGCAATCGTACCCAGTGAATCCGTACCCTTGGTTGTAAGTGATCACATTGTTCTCGATCTTCGGCGACGAGTTCGAACAGATAATCCCCCCGGAGCCATTGGCTCCCAATCCGTTCATGATCGTGAATCCATCGAGCACGGTCTGGGCCTTTTCACCCGAGTTGGCTGTCACCACGTTCCCGGCCCGGTTGCCATCGATGGTGGTGATCTCCGGTCCCCAGAGGCTCTGCACGGTGATCAACTTCCCCTGAAGATCGATGTTTTCCACATATGTCCCCGGCCGGACCAGGATGATGTCATAGTCGACCGACACGTTGATGGCAGCCTGGATCGTGACGTAATCGTCAGGCACATAGTAGGTCGCCCCGAAGAGAGACGCGGAGACGAGGAAAAAGGCCACGGACAAGAGAGCTGTTCTCACGTTGAACTCCTTTTGACACGGAGATTGGGTATCAGACATAGAGTCTTCTATGTTAAGTAATTATATATCAACCTGTAAGAATATAAAGCGAAAAAAATTTCCTCCTCCATAGGCGATCTGCAACCTGTGAAGTATTGCCATTTTGTACCGTTCTGGTAATCTGACCCGACTGTACTCTGTTCGACGATTTTGCATGAATTCGCAAGGATTAGAGGCCATGAAGATCCAGCCCGCTCTCTCAAACCCGTTGGTCAATTTTCTCGGCAAGAAGCACGACGCCTTCATGCGCGAAGACCTGCTCAAGCTGGTCGACGAGTTCAAGATCAGGCATTTCACATTTTACTACACCGCCCTCGACGGCAAGCTCAAGGAGCTCAAGCTCCCCTTCACCACGACGGCGCAGGCGGAGCGCATCCTGGCCGAAGGCGAGAGGGTCGATGGCTCTTCGCTCTTCAAGGGGCTCGTCGACTCCTCCCTCTCCGATCTCTACGTGGTCCCTGTCTACGGCACCGCCTTTCTCAATCCCTTCGACGAACACAGCTTCGACTTTGTCTGCCGCTACCTCGACCGGGATCACAACTTCGCCTGGCACACGACGGATAACATTCTGAGCCGCGCGGCGGCGCTCTTTCGCAAGGACACGGGCTTTGAGCTCAACGCGCTGGGCGAGCTCGAGTTCTTCCTCGTTTACAAACCCGACTCGTCGCTCTACCCGATCCCCCAGCAGTCGGGCTACCATGCGTCGAGCCCCTTCGTGAAGGCATCTAAGGTGATCAACGAGATGGTCGAGCACATCTCGCGCATCACGGGCATGGTCAAGTACGCCCATTCCGAGGTCGGCCACATCCACAAGATCTCGAGCCACCTGCCCGAGCTCGACGGCATGCGCGCCGAGCAGCACGAGATCGAGTTCCTCCCCGCGCCGGTGGAGAAGATGGCCGACATGATCGCCGTGGCCCGCTGGATCATCCGCACCGTGGCGTTGCGCCACAACATGCTCGCCACCTTCGCGCCCAAGCTCAACGAAAGCGCCGCGGGAAACGGTTTCCACTTTCACATGGAGATCGCCAAGAACGGCCGGAACGCGATGGTCGAGAACGACACGCTCGCCCCCGCGGCGCGCAAGCTGATCGGCGGCCTCTGCCGCTTCGCGCCCTCCCTGTCGTCTTTTGGAAACACGGTCGCCTCCTCCTTTCTCCGGCTCGTTCCCAACCACGAGGCGCCGACCAAGATCTGCTGGAGCGACATGAACCGGAGCGCGCTGGTGCGCGTTCCGCTGGGATGGATAAAGGGAAGCAACCTCGCCATGAAGGTCAATCCCGTCGAGGTCACTCCCTACGAGGACAAGAAGGACAGGCAGACCGTGGAGTTCCGCTCCCCTGACGGGTCAGCCAAGGTCCACCTGCTCCTGGCCGGACTGACGCTCGCCGCCCGCGCCGGCCTCACCGAGGAGGGGATGCTCGAACGGGCCGAGAGGGACTACGTGAAGGGAAACATCTTCGACGATCCGGAGAAGTACAGCCACCTCGACGCCC
Organism: uncultured Phycisphaerales bacterium; assembly: GCA_964464495.1. Taxonomy (GTDB): domain Bacteria; phylum Planctomycetota; class B15-G4; order B15-G4; family CAYZWU01; genus CAZUHB01. The sequence continues at coordinate 116,623 of CAYXGI010000008.1, read as the reverse complement.
TGCCCGCCAACTGCAGTGCGTGCGCCGACCTCCTCGAGAAGGAGCGCGGCCTCTACGAAAAGGACGGTGTCTTCCCGCCGCCGATGATCGACTACGTGATCCGCACGCTGCGCGCCGAGAGGGACGACCGCCTCGCGCGCGACCTGTCCGAGCTGCCTGCCGACGACCGTCTGACCAAAACGCGCAAGGTGATGCACAAGGATATTTACGCCAATTAGCTCCGACGTGCTCTCAATCTTCGGGCACGCACGGCCAAAGAGATTGATTGAGATCGTCGAGAGCACAAAATCTGATAAGTACCGTCATCGAGGGCCGAAAGCCCAATTTCAACGCTGAATGATCACCCTGAGACCGCCCTTTTCAGATCGAGCAAGCGCCAGGCTTCAGTACCCGAGCTTGCGGAGTTTTTCGGCGGTTTCCGGATCGAGGGGTTCGACCGGACCGCCGCCTTCGTAGGTATCGGTCCAGCGTTCGAGCGCGGCGGAGAGAGAGTCGGCGATCTTTTTGTAGGCTGGATTGCGCAGGAGATTGGTCGTCTCCGTCGGGTCGGTTTCCACGTTGTAGAGCTCGCGGCGTTTGTTGAGAAAGGGAGTGTAGACGAGCTTCCATTTTCCCGACCGCACCGATTTGGCCTTGTGATAGTTGACGCGCGGCGCGCCCTCCTCCACGTGGTACGGTTTGCACGCCTCCGAGTAGATCGGTCTGGGATCGATCTCGTCCTCTCCCGTGATGAGACCGGCAAAGCTGCAGCCCTCGAAGGGTGACGGAACGTCGAGTCCGGCGATATCGAGCAATGTCGGCGCGAGGTCGATGTTGCTGAGCGGCGGCCGCACGCGCCGGGGCGCGCCAGCCGTCCGCCCCGGCCAGCGCACGATGAGCGGAATGCGTGCATTCGAGTCGTAGACGAAGAGACCGTGATCGAAATAATCGGCATGCTCCCAGAAGGTCTCGCCATGATCGGAGGTGAAGACAACGAGCGTCTCCCCGTCGATTCCAAGCTCGGTCAGGGCATCGAGAACACGCCCGATCTCGCGGTCCATGAAGGCGATCTCCCCGAGATAGAGCGCGTGGAGATCGAGGCAGCGCTCGTCGGGCGCCCCGCCCGCCTTGAGAAAGTCGCGCGCATCGAGAACGTTCTGGATCGATCCGAGGCCCGGAACATTACCGCGCGGCGTGAAAGGTTCCCGGAACGGATCGGGCTGATCGTAGGGCCAGTGGGTATCGAAATAGTGGACCATGGCGAAAAAGGGATTTGCACCGTCGCGCGAGTTCAGCCAATCGATCACCGTGTCCGACACCTTTTCGGCCCGGCGCACGAGCTTGTTGTGCGGCAGTCCCGTGTCGGTCGTGAAATCCTCGTCGTAGCGGTCGAATCCGCGCGCCAGGCCAAACTCCCTGCTGATACAGTAACTGGCCACGAAGGCGGCGGTCTCGAATCCCGCCTCCTGGAAGACCTCGCTCATCATGGGGTGGCTCCCGTCGAGGCCGAATCCATTCCGCACGGCGCCGTGATCCTTGGGATGGCGTGAGGTGAGCAGCGACGAGAAGGAGGGCAGCGTGGCCGGAATTACGGTGCTGAAATCCGTGAAGAGCACGCCCTCGTCGGCGAGCCGGTCGAGGCGCGGGCTCCTGGCATCGTCATGACCATAACAGCCGAGGTGATCGGCGCGGAGCGCGTCGGCAACGATGACAAGCACGTTGCGCGGCCGAGGCGGTTCGCGAAACAACTGCCACGCGACAAGGCCCGCCACCACGAGAACGGCGATCAACACGGCGGCGACGATGGCCATGCCGCCTCTGGCGCGGTGATCGTTCACCGGCATCGTATCATCCCCCCACTTGGGCCATGGAGCGCGCGGGCCAGAACTCGGCCGGCGGCACCTTGCGCGCCATCGCCGCCGCGATGCGCTCCTTCAATCGGTCCGCGCCATGGGCGCGCAGCGCTCCCTTGAGGTCGATCCCCGACTCGGTGCGGAGGCAGGTGAAGAGGCGGCCAACACTGTCGATGCGGATTCTGTCGCATCCTTCGCAAAAGAGGCGCGACACTGACGTGATGAAGCCGATGGTAACCTTCTTGCCATCCACGACAATCTCGTGACGCTCCGCCGTTGCAGTCGGCTCGAGAGCGCGCCCATACTCGAAGCGGCCGGTGATCCTCTCGAGCGCCGCGTCGGCGGATAACGACTCGCGCGGGAAGAGGCGGGTGCCTTCGCCAAAAGGCATGAGTTCCACGAAGCGTATCTCGCAACCGGTGCGCGCCGCGATCCGGATCAGGGCGTCGAGTTGATCGCCATTGCACGAATCGATGAGCACCGTGTTGATCTTGACCCTGTCAAAGCGCGCTGCGCGTGCGGCATCGAGACCGCCAAGCACCCTGTTGAGCCCGTCGACGCCCGTCAATTTCTCGAACCGCTCGGGAGCGGCGGCATCGAGGCTGACGTTCACCGAATCGAGTCCGGCTGCCCTGAGAGCCACGGCGTTCTGTTCGAGAAGAAGGCCGTTGGTTGTCATGCAGAGTTCTGCATCGGGAAGGCAGCCGCTCAGCGCGGTGATCAGCCCGCGCAGGCCGGGTCTGAGCAGAGGTTCCCCCCCGGTGAGGCGCAACTTGCGGATCGGCGCGACCCCGTTGAGCAGTGCGACTAATTCGATGAGGTCCGCATCGGAGAGCGGCTTTGCGAGGGGGTGCGATCCACGGCCCGAATCGGGGCGGCAGTACTCACAGTGCAGGTTGCACGCGGCAGTGACCGAAAGCCGCAGGTAGATCGATTCTGGGAGTGCGCCGGACCGGGCAAAAGGAACGGGGCTCTGCATGGGCGAATCCTTTCCAAATTCGGGAGGCCCACACGTTTCCATGGGAACCCTATCGTTCGGTTGCCATGACCGCGGAGAAGACTATCGCGGCGTTAGGCGTACCGAATCGGAGTCGCTCGTTTACATACCAAGAATATATGTATAACTCTATTCTTCGAGATCTTCAATGGAATTCATGTTCTTCCACGCGCCGCGCAGCCGAGCGGCAGGCTGGGGTGTGATCACCTTGGGGTGCGCGACAGGCTCCTGCAAGCTGAAGGCGCCCTTCGAAGCGAGCCTCTCGAGCAAGAGCCTCGAGCGGCGGTCGTAGAGAGCCAGCAGTGGTTCGACGCTGCCCGTTCGAGGATCGAGAAGGGGCAAGGCGGCCCACACGCCCGGGCGCCGCAGGGAGCAGATCCATTCGAGAGCATCGACGGTCAGGCGAGGCATGTCACAGGCGGCGACAAGCCACGACGCATCGGGGTTCCAGCGCTGTGCGGCGAGGAGTCCCGCCATGGGGCCGCTCACCCCGGGGACATCGGGCAGCACGGTCAGTTCTTTCAACCCTTCCGGCAGAGAGCCCGATCCGGCTGCCACCACCTGGCCGGTCACCTTGCCGAGGAGGTTGACCGTTCTCTCGAGCCAGGTCTCTCCCCCTGTCTCCATGAGGTGTTTGGGAACTCCCATGCGGCGGCTCCTGCCGCCGATGAGCACGCATCCGATCAGGGGCTGCTCGAGCCATTGCCTGTCGAGCCACTGTTGCAGAAGGGGCATGACGATCCGCTTCCGGTCGGACAGGCTGCGGCCCTTCTCCGGCCCGATGGGGAGCTCTGCCAGGACATTCTCCACGGCCGCGGGGCGGGGCCGATCGTCTTTTCCATGGAGCCAGACTTTTGGAACGGGTGTGGTCTTGTGCCCCTCGACGATGACCAGGTCATGAAAGGGTGCGAGACGGGCGATCCTCTGGTGGAGTTCCTCGTCGCGGTCCGCCCGAAAGCGGCAGATCTCTTCGCCAGGTCCCTTGAGAATCACGTCGCCGCCGGCACGAAAGAAGCGGTCGCTGTCCTTGCCCCGGCGGTCGACATCGAGACCGTGGGCATCATGCTTGACCACCGCAACGCTCAGGCCCTGCTCGATCAGGTCGGGAAGGAGCGACTCGATGAGCGTGGTCTTTCCCGAGTTCTTCCAGCCGCAGATTCCGAAAACCGTTTGTCCTGTTTTTGTATTCATCTCGGACCAGCTCGATCGCGCCGCGGCGGCGGCGCTTGTCGATGGATCAGTCAGTGCGTTCCATGGCCGGTTCCAGATCCGGCCGATCAGATGATCACAAAAATCGCGAGAAGATTCCAGCATGTCCCGAGGAGAAACGCCTCCGCTTTCAGTTCGACGGCAGGGTCATGCTCCACATGTGCGGCCGCTACTGAGAGACCGGCCAAAAATTCTATTTTCTCCGTCCCAATTCTCGTTCCGCGGCGCCTTACGAAACGGAAACGGTCTTCTATCCAAGGAGCGAAGCCATGAAGTTCGTAAAAGTGATGATTTTGGTCTCTGCAGTTGTTGTTCTGACAGCTTCCGGACGAGATTGTACGGCGCAAACAGACTCAAGGGAAATGGCTGTGGGCGCCTTCGATTACGTGATCACCGTTCCCCGCGACTGGACCGAGTGTCCAGTCGACGATTCCGGCTCGATCACCCTCCATCTCAAGGTGCGGCCTTCAGAGAGAAAAGGAACGGGAATTACGGGTGTGATCGGCCACCTCACCGTTCATGTAATGGACCGGAAGACGACCACTCCCGGCGACTGGATCGACTACCACCTGAAATACAACATCCCCTCCGCCCACGGCTCGTGCCGGATCGACGAGGTCAGGAAGGTCACGGGCGGCCGCTTCGAATGCACGATGATCTCCGCCGACGGCATGGCGAACCACAAGGGCTACGGGCTGCTCGAAGCGCTCCTCTTCACCGAGAAGCACGTGCTGATCGTGAGCTACCTCCACGATCCCGTTTTCATTCGCGAGGCCCACGACCAGATGATCTGCGCCCTCCAATCGGTGCGCCTCTCGCCTGAAGCCGCCGCCCGCGCCAGGCTTGACTACGACAAGGGGCTCTCCGTCGGATTCGAGACGTTCGGACTCTTCGTGAGCCTGCCTCGCGGGTGGCTGCCCAGCAGGCGCTCGGCGCGACGCAACGAGATCTCGGTTGCGCTCCCTTGCGGCTCGATGACGGTTCACCTATTCAAACGGACACCCAAAGGCGTGAACGATCTATTAAAGGCGCTTCAGAGAAAAGAGAAAGACCTTTCTTCCCACGTGACCGAGTGGACAAGCGGATGGGGAACCCGGAGCGGCAAGATGTTCCGCGTCGCGGGCAAACTCGAAGGAAACGCACCAACGCCTCGCTGCATCATGGGGCTCCACGAGGGAGGCGGCTACGCTCTAATTCTTCGATCGAATGACAGTGCCGAACAGGAGCTGTTCGAGAAGACGGCAACGGCGATCGTTCTCATGAATTCCGACGACGCGCGCAAAAAGGTTCGCCACGCCATCGCCCGGCTCCGGAGCGCGATCAAGGGTGGCAAGAGGGAGATCGTGGCGGACGTGGTCCCTTTCCTCGGCCTCTATTCGGACAACAGCACCGTGACCCGTGCGCTCATCGCCGGATTGAATTCGAAGGACGAACAGATTCAGGCCGAATGCGCCGGAGCGCTCGGCAGAATCGGTTCGCCCCAGGCGAGCAAGGCGATCGAAAAGACACTGAAGAAACGAAAGGCCGGACAGGCGACGCAACTGGCCTGCATCGAGGCCCTGAATACGATCGGCGGAACGCGCGAACATGAAGTCCTCGCCAAGTTCGTGCAGGACCAGTCCAAGACCTGCACCCCCGAGGTGCGCTCTGCGCTCGACCAGTTTTGAGATCAGGGATTTCTTGCGCTCAAACCTCCCCTCCAGATATAAATGGTGATGTCACTATTGACGAACCTCATTGGGAGGAGAGAGGAACAGGCCATGATCGACTCGAGAATTTCACATCCAAGTTTCCTGATTCTGATGATCTGCGCGCTTCTCATCCTGGTCGGCACATCGTGCAAGACCGTGACGCTGAGTCCGAAATTTCAGCACTTCGGCGCTGACGTCGAATTCGAGGGCGCTTTCCTCGGCGTTCCCACGGGCACCTACGAAGGGGAGTTCGACTATGCCGCTCTCGGTCTCGAGTTCGCCTGGCAGGCTTCGCCCTATTTGGAGCTCTTTGCGGACCTCGGTTTCGCCGCCGCCGACGAGGAAAACCTCGATGTGGGCACCACAGGTTCCGAGCTCGGCATCGGCATCCGGTCGCCCGATCCGACCGAACCCGGCTGGGGAATGGAGTGGGCGGTCAGGGTTCACTCCCACAACTTGGAGAGCGAAGAAACGATCGCCGGAGTCCGTTACGACGCCGAGTTCATCGGCGGCGGTTCGGACCTCAACCTCGGTGTCCGCCGCGCCTTCGACTTCGAGCGCGGCCTGCTCGTGGTGGCGAGTGCCGGCGTCTGGGCCAAGTCGCTCAACGGAGAGTGGACGGCCGATCTCGTGGGAGTCGAAATGCTCGATATCGACTACGAGTTCGAATCGGAAGCGCTCTACGCCGGGATCGCGCTGACTTCGACCGAGGAGCAGGGAGTCGACCTGTCGGCCTGCTACTATCAGGGGGCGGAGGATCTCAGGGGAGTGATCGTCACTGCCGGATTTAAATTCTAGGAGTCTGTCGATCTTAAGATCCGCAAAGGACGGTTTGAGGTCGGAGTCGGTTTCCCTTTTTAATAGAGAAAGGGGCGTGCCAGTCTTCCCGGGGATGGGAAAGGGACTGCACGCCCCGCCGGATAGATTTTTGTTTAATCGCGAAAGCCACGCTTTCGCATGGTGGCGGATCTACTCGACAACAATGTCGAGCAGGTTCGTGAGACGGGTGTACGCTCCGCCGAAGTTCCCCACCAGTGACTGGAAGTGGAAGCTGTCTCCCGCATCCCAGAAATCGGGGATCGTGGCCGAAAGGATCAGCACGCCGTTGGACGGAATCGTGCCCAGATTCCAAAGGTTGGCCAGAGGTCTCTGGAGATAGAAATCACCGTACTGCGACGCCTGGGGCGTGGCGGCGATGCTGCCCTGACAGAGGCGCACGGGCGCATCGGCCCATCCCACGACGCGGATCGAGATCTCGGCGCCGGCCGTGATCGTACCGACCGTGTAGAGGTGATAGTAGTACTCGTCGGCGCCCATGTCGACCGCACCCTGCACGACGCGGGTGTCTCCCTCGAAATCGGCCTCGATGAGACTCACCACTGAATCATCGCCGCTGTTGCGGCAGGGCGAGGGCAGGGTGAGGTGAAAATCCTGGCTATCGACGAAGAGCGGATCGCTGTCGATCATACCCGCGTTCCAGTTGAGCGTGTTGCCCGGAGCGATGTAGACTGCCGACTGCCCGCCTTCGAGGTTGGAGTGACTGATGGTCAGCGACGACGGGGTGGACGTATGCTCGACCCACACCACCGATCCCTCGGCCGATTCATTGTCCCAGAGGATCGAGTTCGTCACGGTCACGATGCCGTTCTTGCAGAAAAGCGCATGGCCGTTGCCGCGGTCGGCCACGTTGCCGACGATCGTGTTGTTGACCAGCACGGGCTCGGACTTGTTGTAGGCGCGCACGGCGCCGCCGCCACCGCTTCCGGCAGTGTTGGAATGAATGATGTTGTTCACCAGCGTGGGAGCGGACGTGAGCCAGCAGGCAACTCCGCCGCCGCCGTAGCCGGCGTTGTTGTTGGAAATGATGTTCCCCGCGATGGTGGCGTTGGAATATCTGCAGAAGATACCCGCGCCCGCGGTGGCCGTGTTGTTCGAGACCCTGTTGCCGACGAATTCGGCTGCCGTCGATTGCGAGAAGCAGACACCGCCGCCGTAGACGGCGCTGTTCGTGTCGATCACGTTGTTCCTGATCGTGGGGAACGAATAGTCGCAGAAGATCGCCCCGCCGCAATAATCATTGAAAGGCGCGGCCGCAAAGGTGCCCGATCCATTGGTCAAGGTGAACCCTTCGAGAACCGAAAGTGCGCCCTCTCCCTTGTTGAAGAGAACCACGCTGCCGCTCTGGCTGCCGTCGATGACGGTCAGAGCCGCACCCGATTCGCTCTCCACGGTGATCGCCTTGCCCATGAAGTCGATGTTCTCCACATAGGTTCCGGCGCGGACCACGATCACGTCGCCGATGAAGGCCGAGTCGATGGCGTCTTGAATGGTCGAATAGTTGTCGGGAACGATCAGGGTTGTACCGGTCGCAGTGCCGACGACGCCAAAGATAAAGGTCAGAACGAGAATGGTTGTGTTCTTGAGCATAAAATGACTCCTTAACCCAAATATCCTCTTGAGTTTACGTCAGTATTATTTCGTTGGATGAATCAACCGCCATGGTTGTATTTGATTTCGTTAATATTATATCATTACATATTAACAAGGGCGGGGCAAAAAGGGACAGCTTCTGTAATCTGCTTTGATGAAATGAATTAGAGAGGAAAATTTAATATCGATCAGGAATGGCGGGCACCTGAGATATTTCTCAGCCGTCGGCCACCTCGATCTCGAGCAGCGGATCGCCGAAATTCGCCAGATCGCCCGCGGCGAGATGGATCTTGCTCACCACGCCATCCACGTCCGACTTGATCTCGTTTTGCATCTTCATCGACTCGAGGATGACCAGGGGCTGTTCCACGGTGACCTCATCGCCCTCGGCCACGAGTACCTCGACGATCTTGCCAGGCATGGGTGTGGCGATGTGGCCGTCCCCGCCGCCGCCGGCGCCCGGGCCGGCTGATTTCTCTTCTGCAGCGGAAGGATCTTCGAGCACGAACTGCTTCCCGCCGAGCCCGAGCGCCCAGCGCGCGTCATCCCGGGCGAGGTGGGCGAGCACCGAGCGACCGTCGACGATGAAGGAGAGAAGCCGGTCAGTCGCCTTGCACGCGTCGATGGAGTACGTCCTGTCCCCCACCATGGCCTCGAAGAGATCGCCCTTCTTCTCGAGGGCGACCGTGTATGTTTCGTTGTTGCAGAAGAACTCGTATTGCATGCCGTCCGTCCTTTTCGTACTAGGCGAAACGCTCTTATCGACCTGACCCGACTTCCCAGCCACCCACCGTGTGCCACGGTGTGACCGCGGCCTGATCCGATGCGCCTGCCGAGACAGCCGGCTTGCGGTGAAACTCGGCCAGCGCCGCGGCGAGAAGAACGTCATCGGGCGGCGCGTCGGCAGAGTCGGTCCAGCCGTCCATGTTCTTGGCGATGAAATCGGTGTAGGTATCGCCCGCGATAAACGCCTCATGGCCGAGAAGATCGCGCAGAAAGCTGATCGACGTCCTGATCCCTAAAACGACGTAGTTCTCGAGCGCGGTGAGCATCTTCTTGCGCGCCATCTCCCGGTTCTCGTCGTAGACGACGAGCTTGGCCAGGATCGGGTCGTAGTGGGGCGTCACCTCGTACCCCTCGTAAATGCCCGAGTCGTTTCTCACGCCAGGGCCGTACGGTTCCTTGAGGAGCGAGATCCGACCCGTGGAGGGCATGAAGTTGTTCTCCGCGTCCTCGGCGTAGATGCGGCACTCGATGGCGTGTCCCCGCTGGACGAGATCGTCCTGGCTGAAATCGAGCGCCTCGCCGCCCGCGATCCGGATCTGCCACTTGACCAGGTCGACGCCGGTGGTGAACTCGGTCACCGGATGCTCGACCTGGATGCGCGTGTTCATCTCGAGAAAGTAGAAGCTGCCGTCCCGATCGAAGAGGAACTCGACCGTGCCCGCGCTCCGGTAGTCGACCGCCCGCGCCGCGTTGACTGCCGCCTCGCCCATTTGCGCCCGGATCTCGGGGGTGAGAACAGGCGACGGCGTCTCCTCGACCAGCTTCTGGTGGCGGCGCTGGATCGAGCACTCGCGCTCGAAGAGGTGCACGATGTTGCCGTGCGTGTCGGCCAGGACCTGGACCTCGATGTGGCGCGGCTGTTCGAGACACTTTTCCACGTAGACCGTTCCGTCGCCGAAGGCGGCGGCCGCTTCGCGCGTGGCGGACTCGAGCGTCGACCGGAGCGCGTCGCGGTCGGTAACAAGCCGCATGCCCTTGCCCCCACCCCCGGCGGCTGCCTTCACGAAGAGGGGCAGCTCGATCGCGGCCGCCTCTTCGAGCACGCGATCCATCTCCGAGAGGCTTCCCGTGGTGCCGGGAACGACCGGCACGGCCGCGTCCCGCATCATGGCGCGCGACTTTACCTTGTCGCCCATGTCGCGGATCGCCGCTGGCGGCGGACCGATGAAGATGAGACCCTCCGCCTCGCACCGCTCGGCAAAGCCGGCGTTCTCGGCAAGGAAACCGTAGCCGGGGTGGACCGCATCGGCGCCCGACTTCTTGGCCGCGGCGATGACCGCGTCGATGTTGAGATAACTCTCGACCGGCGACGGCGGGCCGATGCAGACCGCCTCGTCGGCAAGATGCACATGAAGCGACTCGCGGTCCGCCTCGGAGTAGACCACCACCGCGGCGATCTCCATCTCGCGGCAGGCATGGATGATCCGAACAGCGATCTCGCCCCTGTTGGCGATGAGAATCTTGTTCATTTCAGTCGTTTTCCTTTCACGCCCAGTTGGGCTTGCGCTTCTCGAAGAAGGCGCTGATCCCTTCCTGGCCCTCCTCGGAGACGCGCAGCTTGGCGATCATCTCCGCGTTGAACCGGCGGCATTCGTCGAGTTTCATCTTGGGCGTCTTGCTCACCAGGTCCTTGGCCCACCGAAGCGCCTGGGGGCTCGAAGAGAGCAAGTGGGCGATGTAACCGTCCACGACCCCGTCGAGCTCGTTGGGCGCGGCGATCCGGTTGGCCACGCCGATATCGAGCGCCTTCTGCGCGCTGATCCGCTCGCCGGTGAGAAAGAACTCGCGCGCATTGCGCTGCCCGACCCTTTCGATCACGTAGGGCGCGATGCACGCCGGAACGAGGCCGAGCTTGACCTCGCTCAGCGAGAAGCGCGCCTCTGTCGACGCCACCACGATATCGCACGCCGACGCCACGCCCACGCCGCCGCCAAAGGCCGATCCGTTGACACGCGCGATCGTGGGCAAGGGGCAGGTGTAGATCGTGTACATGAGGTCGGCCAGGGCGAGGGCGTCCTTGATGTTCTCCTCGTAGGTGTAGGCCGCCATCTTCTTCATCCAGTTGAGATCGGCGCCGGCGCAGAACGACTTGCCCGCGCCGGTGAGAACCACCACGCGCAGGCCGGCGGCACCGTCCGCCTGAGCGGCGAGCTCCTTGATGGCCGCGGTCAGCTCACTGATCACCACCTCGTTGAAGGCGTTGTGGATCTCGGGCCGGTTGAGTGTGACGCGCGCCACTTTTCCGTCGCTCTCAATGGTGAGCATCTTGTAAGAATCGCTCATGGCCGTCTCCTGCCGTCTTCCGTCGTTTCCTTGAGAAAAATCACATCCTGAACACGCCGAATTCCTGGTCTTCGATCGGCGCGTTGAGGCTCATCGAAATGGCCAGGCCGAGGGCGGTGCGCGTGTCGAGCGGTTCGATGATGCCGTCGTCCCAGAGCCGCGCCGTGGAAAAATAGGACGATCCCTCGTGCTCGTACTTCTCGAGGATGGGGCGCATAAACTCTTTCTGCTCGTCGGCGGTCATCGACTTGCCCTTCTTCTCGAGCTGGGCGAGCTTGACCGTGAGGAGCACGTTGGCGGCCTGTTCGCCGCCCATGACCGAGATCTTGGCGGTCGGCCACATCCAGAGGAGGCGCGGAAAGTAGCCGCGGCCGCACATGGCATAGTTGCCGGCGCCATGGCTGCCGCCGATGATCAGGGTGAAGCGCGGCACCTGGGCGTTGGCCACGGCGTGGACCATCTTGGCCCCGTCCTTGGCGATCCCGCCGTGCTCGTACTCCTTGCCCACGATGAAGCCGGTGATGTTCTGCAGAAAGATGAGGGGGATCTTGCGCACGGCGCAGAGCGACACGAAGTGGGCGCCCTTCTGGGCGCTCTCCGAGAAGAGGACGCCATTGTTGGCCACGATGCCCACGGGGTAACCCATGATGCGTCCGAATCCGGTGACCAGGGTCGTGCCGTAGTGCTCCTTGAATTCGTGGAACTGGCTCCCGTCGACGAGGCGGGCGATCACCTCCTTCATGTCGAAGGCTTTCATCAGGTCCTTGGGAATGATGCCGTAGAGTTCCTCGGGATCGTAGTGCGGTTCCTGCGGCTCTTCCACGGTGAGGGGAAACTTGCGCGTCTTGGGTACGCTTTCCAGGATGTTGCGGCACATACGTATCGCGTCCTCGTCGTCAACCGCGTAGTGGTCGGACACACCCGAGATGCGGCAGTGCACGTCGGCGCCGCCGAGCTCCTCGGGGCTGACATCGACGCCGGTGGCGGCCTTGACGAGAGGCGGGCCGCCGATGAAGATCGTGCCGACCCCCTTGACGATGATCGTCTCGTCCGACATGGCCGGCACGTAGGCGCCCCCCGCGGTGCACGACCCCATGACGGCCGAGATCTGCGGGATGCGCAGCGCCGAGAGCCGCGCCTGGTTGTAGAAGATCCGGCCGAAGTGTTCCTTGTCGGGAAAGACGCCTGCCTGCTCGGGCAGGAACACACCGCCCGAGTCGACAAGGTAGACGCAGGGCAGTTTGTTCTGCAGGGCGATCTCCTGGAGGCGGCAGTGCTTGAGTACTGTGATCGGAAAGTAGGTGCCGCCCTTGACCGTGGCGTCGTTGGCCACAACCGCCACTTCCCTGCCGTGCACCACGCCCACGCCGGTGATGATTCCGGCGGCGGGAGCTTCATCCTTGTACATGCCGTTGGCAGCGAGCGCGGAAAATTCGAGGAAGGGCGTGTTGCGGTCAAAGAGGCGAGCGAGCCTCTCGCGCGCCGTCAGCTTGCCGCGCTTGTGGTGCCTTTCCACCGACTCGGGCGGGCCGCCTTCCTTGACGCCGGCGAGCCGGTCTCGAAAGGCCGACACGCTGTCGCGGTAATAGGCATCATTTTCCTTGAACTCGGGGGACGCTGTGCTGATCCTCGACTCTATCCGGAACATGGATCCCTCTTAGCATGGTATTAATGGGAATCCCGGCCGCGGGACCTGCAAAAATCCACACGACCGGGAACAATTGGTATTAATGAACTCGCGCCAGTCCGACCATTGATGGCACGATCAGTCAGCCAATACGCACTTGTATCCGTACTGAAGAATGCCAGACTTGCCGTCCTCCTGGATGCGCCGGAACTCGACGCGCACCTTGCCGCCCACTTTCAGATCGTCGAAATCGCAATCAACGACCTGGGTCAGCACGTTGGCCTCGCCCCCGAGCCTGACCACGGCCATGGCATAGGGCGCCTCGTCGCTGAAGTTGGACGGCGGGGTGTGGATGATCGTATAGGTCAGGATCTCGCCCTCGTCGGAGAGGTTGACCCCCTCGAACTCACGGTGCTTGCACGCATCGCAGATGAGCCTGGGAGGAAAGAAAACCTTGCCGCACTTGGAGCACTTTGCCGCTTCGAGGCGGAATCGCTGGGGAACTTCGCGCCAGTATCTTGCTGTCGTCATCAGACTGCCTCCAAAATATGCACGACGGAGCTTCCGCCCGTGCCGCCCATGTTCTGGGTCAGGCCTCTCTTGACACCCTTGATCTGCCTGTCCCCTGCGTCGCCGCGCAGTTGCTTGACGATCTCGACCACCTGGGCCGCGCCAGTGGCGCCCACAGGGTGGCCCTTCGACTTGAGCCCGCCCGAGATGTTGACCGGATACTCGCCGTCGCGCGCCGTGGCGCCCGCCTCGGCCGCGGGACCGCCCTGGCCCTTCTCGAAGTAGCCGAGCGCCTCGGTGACGCAGATCTCGGCGATGGTGAAGCAGTCGTGGACCTCGGTCACGTTGATGTCGCGCGGTCCCACGCCGGCCATGGCATAGGCTTTCTCAGCCGCCGTCGCCGTCGAGTTGAGGAAGGTGAGGTCGGACCTCGAATGAAGCGCGATCGTGTCGGTGCCCATGGCCGAGGCCGCCACGCGCACGGGCGTCGCCTTCGAGAACTTCGACGCCATGTCGAGGGGGCAGACGATCACGGCCGCTGCGCCGTCGGTGACGGGCGAACAGTCCATCAGCCTCAGGGGATCGGCCACCTCGACCGAGTTGAGGACGGTGTCGACGGTGATCTTCATGGGAAACTGGGCGTCGGGATTGAGCACGCCATTGGCGTGGTTCTTGACCGCCACGTGTGCGAGCTGCTCGCGCGTGGTGCCGTACTTCTCCATGTGGGCCCGCGCCATGAGCGCGTAGAGTCCGGGGAAGGTGATCCCGTTGTATGCCTCGTACTCCTGATCGGCCGCCGTGGCCAGGGCGAAGGTCACGCCGCCGCCGTCGAGGTCGTTCATCTTTTCAACGCCGCCGGCGAGGACGACGTCGCTCATTCCCGAGGCGACCTCCATGATGGCGGAGCGGAAAGCCACGCCGCCCGACGCGCACGCCGACTCGACGCGCGTCGCCGGAATCGGATTGAGCCCCATGTAATCGGTGAGGAGCGAGCTGAGATGTTCCTGGGCCACGAAGAGGCCCGACGTCATGCAGCCCACGTACATTGAATCGACATGATCGACACCGGCGTCGTCGATCGCTTTGAGTGCGGCGTCCACGAAAATATTCCGCAGGGAGTGCTCCCAGAGCTCGCCCCACTTGTTGATGCCGACGCCTATTACTGCGACATCCCGCATTATAGTATTCCTCCAGATAAGGGAGTGTTATCAGTTCTCTTCCAGTTTGTTGATCTTGCCGCGGAACTTGGCGTAAGCGCCGTACTCGAGGTAGCGGGCCTTGTTGAGCTGATCCCAAGTCTGGGTCGCCGCGCCCTGCACCTCGGTGAGCTTGTCCTGCGCCGTGAAAACGAATCCGTCGCTACCGGCGCCGGACCCGTAGGAGCACATGAAAATCTTGTCGCCCGGCTTGGCCACGTCGAGGATGGCGGTCAGGCCGAGAGGCGACGCGCCCGAGTAGGTATTGCCCAGCTTCGGAACGAGCCAACCCTGCTTCATCTGGTCCTCGTTGAAGCCGAGCTTCTTGCCCACCCTCATGGGGAACTTGCCGTTGGGCTGGTGAAAGACCGCCCACTGGAAGTCGGACGGTTTGAGTCCCGACAGCTCGAGAAGCTTCGTGCCCGCGCCCATCACATGCTTGAAGTAGGCGGGCTCACCGGTGAAGCGGCCGCCGTGGCGCGGATAGAACTGGTACTCGCGGCGCCAGAAGTCGGGCGTATCGGTCATGTACGAGCAGGTGTGGTCGACAGTGGCGAGGATGTTCTCCTCACCGAAGATGAAGGCGGCCGCGCCTGCCGAGGCCGAGTACTCGAGAGCGTCGCCCGGCGCGCCCTGGGAGGTGTCGGCGCCGATGCCGAGGCCGTACTTGACCAGCCCGGCCTTGACGAGGCCGTAACACACAAACATGCTCTCCGATCCAGCCTTGCAGGCAAACTCGAAGTCGGCGCAGTGAATGTCTGGCGTCGCTCCGATCGCCTCGGCAACCACTGTGCCCGAGGGTTTGACCGCGTAGGGGTGGGATTCGGAACCGATGTAAATATTTCCAATGTCAACGGGATTGATCCCCGACCGTTTCAGCGCCTTGCGAGCCGCTTCCACCGACATGGTGATCACATCCTGGTCCGGTGCGGGGACAGACTTTTCCTCGAGCATGAGACCGCGCTTGTAGCTCGGAGCGTCAGCGCCCCAGACCTTGGCGATCTCTTCCACCTTGATCCGGTGGAGAGGAATGTAAGCCCCATAGCCAACAATACCAACTGCCATAAAAGTACTCCTTCTCTGATGTTACCGGCTGACCCCGCCGGTGAATGATCTCGTCAAAAACCCCCGGTGGAGCTGCGAGTGTTCATGAAGAACAGTGACGGCACATCCCGAGTGTCACGGGGATTCTTATTTCATCATCCCTATATATAAATGTCAACGACCGAACAGCCGGACTCTGGACGTGGATGGCCGTCGATATAACTCGGGTTGATCGGTCAAGTTCGCGATCTCGATCGCGGCATTCCAACGACTGAACTCACGAAACTTTAATAAATCTCTCTCTTCTTCGAAAAGAAATTGAAAAAGCTGATCTAAAGAAACTCTCGCCAGAAAGTCGATTTGAACTTAACCAGCCGTTGTCAAAACGGTTGGGTGAGTGGAGCAAAGACAGCTTGGAAGAGGTCGGTCCTCTGACAGCGGCTGTTCCGAATTTTTTTTGAGGAGTCAGCCAGCTTGGTCGCCCTTGTCCTTGGCGGCGGCTGGAAGAAGCAGCAACCGTGTCACTGAGAGTCAAAGTCACGATCATCCTCGCCAGCGTGGTGGCTGTCTACGCTGTGATTCTCTTCGGGGTCCAGAGATTGGTTGTCTACCCCGAGTTCGTCGATCTCGAGAAAAGGGAAGCGGAACGCAAACTTTCGATCTGCACCGAAGCTCTCAATCGAGAGATCGAGCAGACCGAGATCCTCGCCGAAGGGTGGGCCGTCCAGAATGAGACACGCTCCTTCTTGAAGGACCGCCGAATTGGCCCGAGCCATGCCTTCCTGCGCGGCGAAGCATTCAGCGATTCGGGGCTCGACCTGATCGCGCTCTACAAGATACACAGCGGCGAGATCTGCGGCGCTTTTCGCGATCCAGACGGGGGGACCATTTCCGATGTCGAGTCTCTCCCTCTCCGCATCAGCCAGGATCATTCCTTTCTCCTGGACCTTGGAACCGCACGGCGCACGATCGCCGGCCTGCTTTCCACTGAGCACGGTACCCTGATCGTGGCCTCGGCGCCGGTCGCCGCCAACGACGGCGAGACCGCGCTGCGCGGTATTCTAATTCTCGGTCGATTCTTGAATCAGGCCGCCATCAACCTCCTCGCGACCCAGGCGCAGGTAGGATTTCGGCTCTGGGGCAAGAATGACACCCTGCCCGAAGCTTACCACGCCGCGGCCCGGGATATCGATCGAGCAGAGTCGGTCCTCTTCGACGACGCCGAGTCGGGACGGCTCTGCATCTTGAGCAGATACCCCGATGCGGCGGGCAAGCCGTCCTTCCTCATGCGCGTCGATGCCGACGGCGGCATCATGGCAAAGGGCAAGGTGACCTCCCTTCTCGCCACGATTTCGATCATCGTCGCCGGCGTGATCTTGCTTATCGTGATCCTCCTTGTTCTGGAGAAAACCGTTCTCAACCGCGTGGAACGCCTCAACGCAACCGTCACCGAAGTGGAACGCGACGACAACCTCTCGATGCGCACCGACATTGCCGGACAGGACGAACTCGGCCATCTGGGCGGAGCGATGAACCGCATGCTCGATCGGCTCGAGAAGAGCCGCGAGGCGGTTGTCCAGCTGGCGCGCGAAGCGGAGAACTCCAACTTCGCAAAGAGCGACTTCCTGGCACGCATGAGCCACGAGATCCGCACCCCGATCAACGGTGTCATCGGTATGACCGAACTCACCCTCGACACGTCTCTCACGCCCGAACAGCGGGAGTACCTCGACGCGGTCAAGCTGTCGGCCTATTCGCTTCTCGCCATCCTCAACGATATCCTCGATCTCTCCAAGATCGAGGCCGGAAAGCTCGACCTCGAAACGATCGAGTTCGACCTGCGCAACTGTGTCGAGGACGTGGGAGAGCTGATGGCGCCCCGCGCCCAGGAGAAGGGGCTCGAACTCGCCGTCCTCATCCATCACGACGTGCCGCCGCGCGTCGGGGGCGATCCCAACCGCCTCCGCCAGATCCTGATCAACCTCGTGAGCAACGCGGTGAAATTCACCCACGACGGCGAGGTGCTGATACGGCTCGCGCTCGCCGAGGAGCGAGACCAACGCCTCATTGTTCGCTTCGAGGTTGCAGACACGGGGATCGGAATTCCGGAAGAACATCGAGACAAGCTGTTCCAGTCCTTCACCCAGACCGACTCGTCGATCTCACGCAAATTCGGCGGAACGGGCCTCGGCCTGGCGATCACAAAGCAGCTCGTCGAACTCATGGACGGATCGATCAGGGCCGAGAGCAGCGAATACGAGGGAACAACCTTTCATTTCACGATCAGCCTCGAGAGCCGGCCCCTGGCCAAGACCCTGCCCGAGCCGCTGCAGACCGGCGAAATCGAGGGGCTCCGCGTGCTGTGCGCCGACGAGAACATCACCAACCGCAAGGTCTACCGCGAACAGCTCAGATCGTGGGGTTGCTTCCTCGATGAGAGCAGCAACGGGGCCGATGCATTGGCCAGCCTCGAGGCAGCCGCCGCGCGCGGTGAGCCCTACCAGGTCGTCTTGCTCGATTTCGCACTGCCCCGGATGGACGGCGCCGAACTGGCCAGGAGAATCAAGTCCAATCCCGATATCAAGGAGACGCACCTCATTCTCGTCACCTCCCACCCACGCCGCGGCGACGCGGCCCGGATGAGCTCGCTCGGATTCGACGCCTACCTGACCAAGCCGGTGAGACACACGGTCTTGCGCCAGACACTGGCCACGGTCATCGGCCTGGAATCAACGAAGGGCCAGCCCGAAAAACCGCCGCTCATCACGCGGCACTCGATCAACGAGGCGGTCCGATCGCGCGTCCGAATCCTCCTCGCCGAGGACAATGCAGTGAACCAGAAGCTGGCCGCCCGGCTGCTCGAGAAGGCTGGCTACAAGTTCGATCTGGCCACGAACGGCCTCGAGGCGGTCGAAGCGCTCGCTCGCCGAAGCTACAGCCTGGTGCTCATGGACTGCCTCATGCCGGAGATGGACGGCTACCAGGCCACCGCCGAGATCAGAAAACGCGAAAAGGGCACGGACCAACACACACCGATCATCGCCATGACCGCCGAGGTAATGAAGGGCAGCCGCGAACGCTGCCTCGACGCCGGCATGGACGACTACGTCTCCAAACCGATCTCGTCAGCCGCACTCTACAAAACCATCGAGGCTCACCTCGACCCACAAAAAACCCCGGAACCGGTGAACGCCTAGCAAATATCTCAATCTTCGTCTGTGCACACCGCTCAACGATGCGGTGAGATCGATCACAGCATGGAAAGGGGATCGGCATCGATCTGCATGCGGGCGCAGTCGGCGCGGGCGCCGGCTGTTGAATTCTCGCGTGCCAGAACTCTCAACGCGCGGCCCGCCTCATCGATCGCCGCCTCCTGTGCGGCCTTGACCATGAGATGCCACCGAAAGCGGCCGCTGATCTTGGTGAGGGGCGCGCGCGCCGGGCCGAGGATCGTGGTGCCCTCGGGCAGCGCGGCCTGGCCGAGGACCGCGGCCGCGCCGCGCGCCAGACGCATGGCGTCCGACTCTGCCTCGGCTGTGAAGAGCACGCGCAAGAGATGGCCGAAAGGCGGATAGCCGTGCTCGCGCCGGGCGGCGAGCTCGATGGCGGCAAAACGTTCGTAATCGTTTTCCACGGCAAGGCGCACGGCATAGTGTTCGGGATTGTACGTCTGTACGATCACGCGGCCCGCGTGGTCGACCCGGCCGGCGCGGCCCGCAACCTGGGAGATGAGCTGGTAGGTGCGCTCGGCCGCACGAAAATCGGGCAGGAGCAGCGACGTGTCCGCCGAGATCACTCCCACGAGTGAGACGCCGGGAAAATCGAGCCCCTTGGCGATCATCTGGGTGCCGATGAGAATATCCTTCTCCCGGCTTCTGAAACTCTCGAGCGCTTCCTCGTGGGAGTTGCGCGACGACATCGTGTCTGAATCCATGCGCAGAACAGCCGCCCCGGGGAAGGTCCTCTTCACCTCGGCCTCGATCCGTTCCGTGCCTGATCCGATGTACTTGAGCCGGCGCGAACCGCAGTGGGCGCATTCGGTCGGGGGAACGAGCTCGTGGCCGCAGTAGTGGCAGATGACACGGTTCGAGCTGCGGTGATGGGTCATGGCGATGTCGCACTGGTCGCACCGGACCGATTCGGCGCAGTCGGCGCAGATGATGGCCGTGTGAAAGCCGCGCCGGTTGAGAAAGAGGATCACCTGCTTCTGCTTGGCCAGGGTGTCGTCCACCGCTGAGCAGAGGTGTCTGGTCAAGAAATTCCCTCCCCGCGATTTCTCGAGCCCCATGTGGAGGACCGTGACCGTGGGGAATTGCCCCCCGCCCACGCGGTGCGACAGCCTGAGGAGCGCCATGCGGCCGGCAGCCACCTCGTTCCACGCCTCGAGCGACGGCGTGGCGGAACCGAGCAGCACCGGAACGCCTTCGATCCGGCCGCGCTCGAGGGCCACCGTGCGCGCGTGATAGCGCGGCGCGTTCTGCTGCTTGAAGCTCGTCTCGTGCTCCTCGTCGATCACGATCAGACCGAGGCGCGCCACCGGCGCGAAGAGCGCCGAGCGGGCGCCAACCACCACGTCGGCCGCGCCCGACCGGATGGTGCGCCACTGGGAGTAGCGTTCCGCGTCGGTCAGCCGCGAATGAAGCACCGCCACCCGTCTGAAACGGTGGCGGAATCGGGCCACGGTCTGCGGTGTGAGCGCGATCTCGGGAACGAGAACGATCGCCTGCCGCCCCTGGGCGACCACCTCGCGGATCGCGCGCAGGTAGACCTCGGTCTTGCCGCTCCCGGTCACGCCGAAGAGGAGGAGATCAGTGCGAGGGCCGTTCACGGCGCTCTTCACCACCGCGTCGAGAGCTTTCGCCTGTTCATCCGTGAGTTCGACCGGTCCCTTCGCCGGTTCGGCCGACCCACGGATCGGTTCCCGTTCCTGCTCGATCCACTCGAGGGTGAGGAGGCCTTGCTTCTTCAAGGTTTCGAGAGGCGACCGGGAGACGTTGGCGCGGCCGCAGAGCCTGATCGCCTCCATGAATCCACCCTCCTCGGCAAGGATCCGCAGGCAGCGCGACTGCTCCGGCCGCTTTTCGAGAAGTTCGTCCGCCATGGCAAGGGCATCGTCGACGCTCAGAGCGAGGTGCGCGTGCAAAATCTTTCGAAAACCGCCCCCCCGGCGCGCGGCCGCTGGAAGCGCCGTCGAGATCGCCTCCCACCAGCCGCAGTGGTAGTGGGACGCCATCCAGCGCGTCAATTCGAGCAGGGCGGGAGAGAGAAGCTGTTCCTCGTCGACGAGATCGATGATCTCTCGCGGATCCTGCACGCGCGAACGGTCGCTCACCTCCGTGCAGGTGGCCATCACCTTCCGCCCGGAGAAACTGACGCGCACGCGCATGCCGGGCACGATCCGGCCGGCCAGAGCCGCCGGAATCCGGTAGTCGAAGGTTCCTTCCACCGGAAGTTGGATCACCACCCGGGCGATCGATGCCCCTCCAGGCTCGGGTTCCTGTTCGAAAAGGAAAGACTGCCGTGCCATGAATTCCGCCAAGAGCCATTTCGCGTTGTGTTGAGGAGAAAAAGGCCGGTCCGATCCGGCGGCCTCACTATATCCGCACCATCTTCACGGCGCAAGTCAGCGCACCGATCGCCTCTATCCCAAAGTCCGATCGCCGGTGTGTTGGGGGCCGCAATGGGTGGCGGTGATTTAATACCACCCGGTCGCCTTGTATTATGTTCCTCATTATTATATAGTTATGAACGGAAAAAGAGTTTGGTCATCGTCATTCGCGCCACCGATGAATGAACCGAGTAAGGAGGGTATCTCATGGCCAAATACGTGTGTCTCATCCAGTTTACCGATACGGGAGCCAAGAACCTGCGTAAAACCACGTCGCGGGCCAAGGCTTTCACGGCAAAAATGGAGAAGGTAGGCATTTACGTTACGCAGACACTCTGGACGGTGGGAAAGGTCGACCTCGTTCATATTTTCGAGGCTCCTGACGACGAGGCCGCGGCCACCTTTGCGTTCACACTCTCGTCTCTGGGAAATGTCCGCACCAACACGATGCGGGCTTTTGACGCCGAGGAAATCGACAGAATCGTCGATAACGTTCAGACGCCCTACGACCTTCTCGACGATTGAGCCGCTCGCGGGTTCCGCCGACTGCAGCTTGTTTTCAGGTAATGGCACGCGACCGAGCGTTCCAGATCGTAGATAAAATCCGGCATCTCGGAACGATTCGATCGATTGTGGGAAACTATGAAGGATCACATTCATGAAAGTCAGTAGATATATGACGACCAAGCTCATCAAGGTCACGCCTGACATGAGCGTCAAAGATGCATTTTTGCTCATGCGGTCCCACAGGGTGCGCCATCTGCCCGTGGTCGAGGGCGATTCACTCGAGGGAATCATCAGCGATCGCGACCTGCGGCGGCCGAAATGGGTCGACGCCCTCGATGACTGGACCACCTATTACCAGATCAACGACGACACTCTGGTCAAGGATGTGATGACCCTCAATCCAGAAGTGGTGCGCACCTACGACACGATCCGGAAAGCGGTGATCCTGCTGCGTGAAAGGCGTTACGGCGCCTTGCCTGTTCTCGACAAGAAAAACGACCTCGTGGGAATTCTGTCGGCACAGGATCTGCTCACCGCGCTCGAGGAACTCCTGGTCAAGCCCAGAGCGCCGAAGAAAGCCAAAGAGAAGGATTAGTCCCGTCCGTTGCGCCTGCCTTGTAATCAGGGCACGGGGCGTATAGAATCGAGTCGAGAAGAATTTTCGTCGCGGCACAGACGGAGCCATACTTCGACGACCAACACTGTGAAGGAGTTTACCATGTTTCGCGGACTCTACGTTGCACTCGTCACACCCTTCCACCGGGACGGATCACTCAACGAGGAAAAACTGCGCGAACTGGTCAACTTCCATGTTGAAAAGGGCACGGACGGACTCGTACCGTGCGGCACCACGGGTGAGAATCCGAGTTTCGTGACGTGGGACGAGCACTTTCGTGTGATCGAGACCGTGGTGTCCGAGGCAGCGGGTCGCGTCAAGGTTGTGGCCGGTGGGGGCACCAATTCAACGACGCGGTCGCTCGAGAACGTGCGCCGCATCCAGGAGACCGGCGCTGACGGCGCCCTGGTGATCACGCCCTACTACAACAAGCCGAGCCAGATCGGGCTCTACAATCATTTCAGCACGATCGCCGAGAACTGCTCGCTCCCGCTGATGCTCTACAATGTTCCGGGCCGGACAGCGGTCGACATGCAGCCCGAGACGGTGGCGCGCCTCGCCGAGTTCAAGAATGTGGTGGCTGTGAAGGAAGCGACGGGGAGCGTGGAACGAGCCTCCACCCTGGTGCGGCTCTGCGGCGCCAAGATCGACATTATTTCCGGCGACGATGCCAACACCCTGCCGATCCTCGCGGTCGGAGGCCGCGGCATCGTGTCCGTGGCCGGCAACATCATCCCCCACGATCTCAAGAAGATGATCAACGCCTTCTGCGACGGCGACCTCGAGACAGCCCGGCAGCGCCACCTCGACATGCTTCCCCTCTTCCAGGCCATGTTCCTCGACACCAATCCCGTTCCCGTCAAGGCGGCCATGAACATCCTCGGCTGGAAGGTGGGCGAAGTGCGCCAGCCCCTCGCGCCCATGACCCCCGGCAACACGGCCCGCCTCAAAGAGGTGATGAAGGACTACGGAATCTAAGCGGGTCACCAAAATTGCATTTCGGCCCTAAGTCCTTATTTTTTGCTGCAGCAAAAAATAAGGACTTAGGGCCGAAATGCAATTTTGGTGACCCGCTTAGATTCTATTCGCCGCGTTTGATCGTGACGAAGGTGATGTTCGAGGCCTTGACTTCGCCGCCGGCAAAACTATCGAGGTTGTTCACCACCTTGCGCACGAAACCGGCACTGTCACCGGCGGCGTGCTTGATCACACACTTGGCGAAACCCTTGGTGCCGAGCTCCGATCCGTCAGGGCTCTTGATCTTGAAAAGACCTTCCGTGGCGAGAACGAGCCGATCGCCCGGCTGAAACGCGACCTCGGCTTCCTTGAGGCTCTTGTCAAAGACCGGGCCCTTGTCGAAACCCATGGCGATACCGTCGGCCTGAATCGCCATCAGCTTCTTGTTCGGGCCGTCATAGCGCAACAGCATGGTCGGGCCGGCGCTCACGATCCTGGCCACGTGCTTTTCGGCGTCGACGAGCACCATGAGAATTTCCACGTACATCCCGGCGCGCAGATCGGGCGAAAGGAGACGGTTGCACTCGCGCACCATACCGCTCAGGTCGTCGCCCTTGTGAGTCTGGGCGCGCATGAAACTCCGCGCCATGGTCATGACCATGGCGGCCGGAATCCCCTTGCCCGACGCCGACGCCACGATGGCGCCCACCTTGCCGCCCGGAAACTGGATCACGTCGTAGTAGTTGCCGCCCATGTCCTTGGACGAGCGGTGATAGGCCTGGATCTCGTAGCCCTTCAACTGGGGAATCACCTCGGGAAGGAGCTTGTCCTGCACCTCCTGCGCCACGGCGAGCTGGTGCTTCTGGGCAGCAAGTTCCATCTCACGGTCGCGCGCCTCGGCCATGTTCTTCGTCATCTTGTCGAAGGTCCTGGCCAGAAGTCCGATCTCGTCCTGCGACCGCGGCACGGTGTGATGCTCGAGGTCGCCGCCGGCCACGATCGACACGTCCTCGATCAGCTTCTGCACGGGGACGGCAATCTTCTTGCCCATGAAGAAGGAGACGCAGATGCCGACACCGATGAAAACAACAATGAGGATCAGCATGGTGAGAAGCAGTTTGAACCGGCTCGTGTCGATCTGGTCCTCGGAGAGCACGAGATCGGCGAAGCCGACCTGCTCACCGGCAGCGTCCTCGATGGGCGCCCGAAAGAGGCGGGCGTGGTAGACGTTCTTGTCGAGAAAGCACGTTCCGCGGGCGATGGTCACATCACCCACCCTGTGGCTCTTCGTCTGCTTGAATTCGAAGTTTTTGATCTGAGGACTCGAGGTCCTGACGATCTCGAGCTTCTTTCCCGCGGCCTGGGAGATCTGGGCCATGAGAATCTGCGACTCGCCGCCCACGAGCTTGACCAGCCTGTTGCGGTTGGCGTCCATGCGCGCTTTTTCCTCGTCGGTCATGTTGGCCTTGAGGGTGCCGCCCGATGCCTCTCTCTCCCGTCCCTGGGCGCTCGTGCCGTGAAGCACTTTCCAGCAATCGAAATCGGTCCGCGCCAGGATCCGCACCGCTTCCACACCGCCCGAGTCGATCTGATCGTCAAGGGAGTTCCACTGCAGGACGTACGACACGATACCGAAAATGATGAGGATCAGAGCGAGCGCCCCGCTGATCGCCATGGCAAGCCTGAAAGCCACGCCCTTGCCGTGGAGGCGCGGCATCTCGCCGTCCCTGTAAATCACGGAAGAGTCTCTGCCCGGCTCGGCGCTCTTGCCCTTCCTTTTTACCTTTTCCTTCTTCTTGCCCCGGCGGGAGGGTTTTTCTTCCACCTCTTCGAGCTCTTCGATCTCTTCCTTCTGCCTTGCGCGCTTCTTCCGTTGAGCCATCTTTTCACCCATTACTGATTGGTTATGAAATTGCCAGAAAACGATGAAAGGTCGTATTATAAGACGCCGGTCGTCATTCCACCACTCTTTGCACCCTTCGGGGAATTAAAAAACGCCAGCGCCCCATCACAGGGGCATATTGAGAAAGTACTGCCTGTAGACGATCACACCGAGCAGGGCGTAGAGGCCGGCAAAGATATCATCGAGCATGATGCCCCAGCCACCCCGGATGCTCTCCATGTTCCGCGCCGGGAAAGGTTTGACCACGTCGAAAAGGCGAAAGAGAAAGAACGCGACGCAGAGCTCGCCGATCCCCGGCTTGGTTCCATCGAGACGAAGCAGAGCCACGAAGTAGCCCGCCACCTCGTCGATCACGAAGGGGCCGGGATCTTTCTTGCCGTACCGCGTCTCGGCCCACGTTCCGAGCGGCACGCCGAAGGCGAAGACAAAAAGCGCGATCGCCGCGCAGGCCAGACCGTAGTGAATCGACGCGGGCAAGACCCAGGCGACGAGCAGTGCTCCGGCTGTGCCTGCCGTGCCCGACGCCACGGGCGAGTAACCGGTGTAGAAAAACGTGGCGATCAGTTCCTTGAGTCGATCCAATGCGATCACTCCTCATCGGCGCCCAGAATCTTGGCCGCCCGAATCACATACACCGCTCCCGAGTAGAAAGTCAGCGCCACCGACACGATGATCAGACCGATGGCGAGGTAGCGCGCCGCGCACTCGGGCCAGGCCACATCGGGAAATCCGGCCGCCAGGACCTGCCTGAAAAAGAGGGCCGGAATGGCGATCGACTGAAAGATCATCTTGAACTTTCCCGACCACGTCGCCGGGTACTGGTGGCCGCGCGCCTCTATGAATCCGCGGATTCCGGTCACCAGGAATTCACGGGCCACGATGATGACCACCACCCACGCGGGAAGCAGGGGGCTCCCCCACTCGCTGGCGCAGATGAGAATAAACGTGCCGCACACTAGGATCTTGTCCGCCACGGGGTCCGCAATGCGGCCGAAATCAGTGACCTGCCTGTATTTCCTGGCAAGATAGCCGTCAAGAGCGTCGGTGGCCACCACGAGGATGAAGAGGATCATCCCCACCAGCGGATAGACCCAGCCCGGATCGCGGCTCTCCATGAAGGCCAGAATGGCAAAAAGGATCAGCGACGCCACGAAGCGTCCGATGGTGATCATGTTCGGAATGTTCATCAGCGGTGACAGGGCTCAACCTCTCTCACTAATCAGTCGGCGCGCTGGGCGATCAGGTCGTATCCCGAATGGCCGGTGAAGCGGACCTCGACGATCTCTCCCGCTTCAAAACCTTCTTCAAAACCTCCGCCCACGATGTCGACACCGCAATCGATGTCAGGCGCATCGCCCACGGTCCGACCGCGGGCTCGGTCGTTCGAAACCAGATCCACTATAGCGTCTGCGGTCTGCCCCACAAGAGATATGTTCCGCTCCTCGATCACGCGCCGCTGAAATTCCATGATCTTCTCTATTCGCGCATCGATGACCTCTCGCGGCAGCCGCGGCTCGAGCCTGTGGGCGGCCGTCCCGCTCTCGGGCGAGAAGCCGAAAGCGCCGAGGCGCTCGAATCGAACCCGTTCGAGAAACTCGAAGAGCTCGTCGAAGTGCGCCGAGCTCTCGCCCGGATAGCCGACAATCACCGATGTTCTCAGAACGATCCCGGGGATCGCCGCGCGGAGCCGTTCGATCATCTTCTCGATCGAAGCCGGCGTGGTGCCGCGCCGCATGCTGCGCAGAATGGGCCCTGAGATATGCTGGATGGGGACATCGATGTAGTTCACCACCTTGCTGTTGCGCGCGATCGTGTCGATCAGCTCATCGGTGACGCGCGACGGAAAAGCGTAGAGGATCCTGATCCACTCGATCCCGCGGACCGTCGACAGCCGGTCGAGGAGGCTCGCCAGAGTGCTGCCGTCCTTGAGGTCGCGGCCATAATCGGTCGTGTCCTCGGCCACGAGATTGAGTTCTTTCACACCGAGCCGCGCGAGTTGGCCGGCCTCTTCGAGCAGGATCGCCTCCGGTTTCGAGCGGAGCCGTCCCCTGATCGACGGAATGGCGCAGAACGAACACTGGTGATTGCACCCCTCGGCGATCCGCAGGTAGGCGGTGTGGGACGGCGTGAGGAGCGTCCTTGAGAGGTCGGTCTCAACGGAACGACGCTTGCCCCCAAAGGAAGGACTCCCTCCGCCATCGGTGGCGGCCGCCGATCCGCCATCGGCGCGCGCCGCGTCCTCGATCGCACGGCTGAGCCCGGAGTAGTCCGAGATCGTCAAGAAAGCATCGACCTCGGGAATCTGCGCAATGAGCTCGTCGCGAAAGCGCTGCACCAGGCAGCCGGCCACCACGATCCCCCTGAGCAGCCCCGCCTCCTTGAGCCGGCAGAGCTCGAGGATCGTCTCTGTCGACTCCTCCACCGCTGCCTCGATGAAGCCGCATGTATTCACCACGGCAACGTCAGCGTCCTCGGGATCGTAGACGATCTCCATCCTGGCCGCGCCGATACGGCCGGCCATGACTTCCGAGTCGATCAGGTTCTTGGGGCAACCGAGCGAAATCAGGCAAACCTTCATCGATCCTCTCTTGCTGCACGGGCGAAGTCGCAGGGCTTTTTGCGTTCACGAGGGGGACAAGTTTAGCCCTGGGTCGATGGCGATGAAAGGCCAAATATGGAACCGATTTTTCTTTGAGGCGGCCAGGGCGGAGACTACACTTCTGACTGTCCCGCAATACCGCCCTTGGAGTCAACGAATGCCCGAGCCCAGCGAAGACCTTTTCTTCTACAACTCGCTCACGCGCCAAAAGGAGCGTTTCGAGCCGCTCAATCCGCCTTTTGTGGGCGTCTACGTCTGCGGACCGACCGTGTACGGCGACTCTCACCTCGGCCACGCCAAGAGCTACATCACCTTCGACGTGGTCGTGCGCCACCTCCGCTTTCTGGGCTACCGGGTCCGGTACGTTCAGAACATCACCGACGTGGGCCATCTCACCGACGATACGGAAGAGGACAAGATCCTCAAACAATCACGTCTCGAGCAGATCGAGCCGATGGAAGTGGTGGAGAAGTACACCCGCTCCTACTTCGAGGACATGGACGCCCTCAACGTCCTCAGGCCCGATATTTCGCCGCGCGCCTCGGGCCACGTTCCAGAGCAGATCGAGATGATCGAGACGCTCTTCGAAAAAGGCGCCGCCTACGAGAAGGAGGGCAACGTCTACTTCTCGGTCGAGTCCTTTCCCGGTTACGGCAAGCTCTCGGGCCGGAAGATCGAGGACCAGCAGGCCGGCGCGCGCGTCGGTGTGGACGCGGAAAAGAAGAACCCCGCCGATTTCCTGCTCTGGCGCAAGGCGTCGCCCGACCACATCCTCAAGTGGAACTCTCCCTGGGGGCCGGGATACCCCGGTTGGCACCTCGAGTGCTCGGTCATGGCGCGGCGCTACCTGGGCGATACGATCGACATTCACGGCGGCGGTCTGGAGAACCAGTTTCCCCATCACGAATGCGAGATCGCCCAGTCGGAGACAGCCACGGAAAAGCCTTTCGTGCGCGTCTGGCTGCACAACAACATGGTCACGCGCGACGGCCAGAAGATGGGCAAGTCGCTGGGGAATTTCATCACGCTCAAGGACGCCTTCACACGGCACCCGCCGTCGCTGGTCCGCTTCTTTCTGCTGCGCGGCCACTACCGGAGCCCGATCGACTATTCGGCCGACGCTATCCACGCGGCGGAGAGCGGCCTCGCGCGGCTGCGCAACAGCCGCGCCCTGGCCCTCGAGAAAGCCGCCGCGGTAAGTGCGGACCCGTCCGCGGGAGGTGGGAATTCGTCCTCGGACCGGCTGGCCGAGGCGACACGAGAAGCGACCGGCGCATTCGGCGCTGCGATGAACGACGATGTGAACACGCCCAACGCCCTGGCGGCGGCCTTCGACTTCGTGTCCGAGCTCAACAAGATCGCCGACTCGGGCGACGCGTTCAGCACGGCCGATTGGAACGCGGCCGCCCTCTTCTTCGACACTCTTCTCGGCGCCGACGGTGTTCTGGGCATTGACCTCGAGGGCGAAAGGTCCGCGGGCGGCGGCCTCGACGAGAAACTCGTCGAGTTGCTCCTCGCCACACGGCGCACTCTGCGCGCCGAAAAGAACTTTGCCCTCGGCGATGAGATCCGCGACGGCCTGCTCGCCGTCGGCATCGAGATCAAGGACAGAGCAGACGGCACGACCTGGAAGCGCAAATAGGAAGGACGCTGTGCGTTTTCCCTTCGAAAAAGACAAATCTCTGATCGGAACGGTCCACCTCGCCCCCCTTCCGGGGAACCGGGGATCGAAACACAATCCCGACACGATTCTCGAAGCGGCCCTTGCCGATGCCGCTGCCTACGTGCGCGGCGGTGTGGACGGGCTGATCGTGGAGAATTTCGGCGACGCGCCCTTTCTGCCCGACAGGGTCGAGCCGCACACCGTGGCCTACATGACGCTGATCGTGCGCGCGATCAGGGAACACGCTGCCGCGCAGGGCGTCCCGGTCGGTGTCAACGTTCTCCGCAACGACGGCCTGGCCGCCCTCGGTATCGCGCGCGCCGCGGGCGCGTCCTTCGTGAGGATCAATGTTCTGACCGGGGTCGTGGCCACTGATCAGGGGATCGTGGAAGGGCGCGCCCACGAGGTGGTGCGCTACAGGGAACTGATCGGCGGACGGATGGCGATCCTGGCCGACATCCACGTCAAGCACGGCCGCCCACTGCACTCCGACGACATCGCCCAGGCGGCCCATGACACCTTCCATCGCGGCGGCGCCGATGGGCTCATCGTCACCGGTGCGGCGTCGGGCGCCCCGCCCGACTCGGCAGAACTACTCGCGGTGAAAAACGTTCTTCCCGACGCGCCTCTGATCGCCGGGAGCGGTCTCACCCCGTACAATGCCCCTGAGATCTTCGCCCTCGCCAGGGCCGCCATCGTGGGAACGTGGTGCAAGGAGGGCAGAGAGATCACCGCACCCGTCGACCAGGCCCGCGTCGAGAAGCTCGTTGCGGCGATCGAGTCGATCTAGATCTCAACGATGGAAAAAGGAGATTCCCCCCATGTCTCGAAAGCGCCTCCCTTGCCTCGGAACGGAAACACCGTGGCTCAAGAAAGCGGACAAGAAAAAGAAACGCGCCCTCCTCTCGGGCCCCCGCATCCAGCCGCAGCCGATCACGGGCCGTGAGTCGCTGAACACGCTGCTCGACAAGGCGTTTCTCGCTTTCAACGGGCGCAAGCTCAAGGAGGCGTGCCGGCTCTTCGCCGACAAGATGCTCGGTGAGAAGGTGACCGTGGCGATGAGCCTCACCGGCGCGCTCACACCGGCCGGGCTGGGAGCGTCCTGTCTGGTTCCCCTCATCAAGTCCGGGTTCGTCGACTGGATCGTATCGACGGGCGCCAACATCTATCACGATCTTCACTTCGCCTTCGATTGCCCTGTCCATGTGGGCAGCCATGAGACCGACGACGTGGCGCTACGCGATAACGACATCGTCCGCATTTACGACATCTTCCTCGGCTACACCGACTGTCTCCTCGAAACGGACAACATCTTCCAGCGGATCGTGGAGCAGCCCGAGTTCGACGGTGAGATGGGCACCGCCGAGTTTCACTACCTTCTCGGCAAGTATGCGGCGGCGAGCGAGAAGCGCGCCGGGCTGAAGAACGTCTCTTTCATCGCGGCCGCCTACCGCGCCGGCGTGCCCGTCTACACCAGTTCGCCCGGCGACTCGACAGTGGGGATGAACCTCGCCATGCTCGAACTCGCCGGCCACGGCTTACGCATCAACCCCTCGCTCGACGTGAACGAGAGCACGGCGCTCGTTCTCCATGCAAAGCGAAACAAGGGCAAGACGGGCGTCGTCATCCTCGGCGGCGGCAGCCCCAAGAACTTCATCCTCCAGACGGAGCCCCACCTCCAGGAAATCCTCGGCATCGACGACATGGGCCACGACTATTTCATCCAGGTCACCGACGCCCGGCCCGACACGGGAGGCCTGTCGGGCGCCACGCCGAGCGAAGCCGTATCATGGGGCAAGGTCAATCCCGGCGAACTCCCCAACGCCGTCGTCGCCTACACGGACAGCACCGTGGCCCTGCCGGTGATGACCCACTACGCCCTGTCGAAGAAACGCAAACGCCCCCTGAAAAAACTCTACCATCGCCGCAAGGAAATGCTCGAACACCTCACCAAAGAGTTCAAGCGCGTGCAGGGGATCTGAGGCGAAAACCTCGAAAAGAGCTCTCGCCAAGGCGCCAAGACCGCTAAGAAATTAACTAGGTTTAAGATTCTTTTCTTAACCCTAGTTTTTTTACTTGGCGAACTTAGCGCCTTGGCGAGAGTTCTTCTTTTTTCCTGAATCTAGCGCAATCCAACAACCGCCAAGCAGCGCGCAGCGGTTTCCTGCCAGTTGAGGTTTTCGAGGGCGTAGTTGCGGGCGAGGTCGGCCATCTTGGCGGCGCTCTCGCGGTTATCCCAGATGCGGTCGATTGCGGTGACCAGTTGATGCGGATTGCCGGGATCGACGAGAAGGCCCGTCCTGCCGTGCTGGACCATCTCGGGTGCCGGGCCGCAGCGCGACGCCACGATGGGCAGGCCCGACGACATCGCCTCGGCCAGGGTCAGCCCGCTCGCCGTGTCGGTCAGCGCGGGCTGGACGAGAACGGACGCCGTGGCGTAGAGATTTGGCATTTCGTCGTGGCTCACCTGGTCGGCGAGAAAGAGGCCGGCCCGTTCGCGGATCATCGACAGGATCCGGCGCCTGTAGCCGAACCGGCTGCCCATGAACGATCCCATTCCCGCGAAGGCCGTTCCCAGGAGCGACTCGCGGGGGCTTCGCTCCCCCTTGCCCACGAGGATGCAATCCGCGTCGGGATAGCGCTCCCTGAGAGAAAAAAAGGCTTCCACGAGAAAGTGTACGCCTCTCTCGGGCGAGATCCGTCCCACGTAGAGAATCCGGTGGCGCGACCGGAGCTGGTTGGGCCGGAAGAGGGTGGTGTCGACACCGTCGTGCACCACGTGGAGCCGCTCCTTCAAGGCCGGAAACCGGGCGGCGATCCTCTGGGCGAGGATCCTGTGAGGGCAGATCACGGCATCGATGAGCTTGAGATACCTGGCAAAGCGCAAAGGAGCGACAGAGAGCCAGTCGGTCCGCTCGAACATGACGAGGCGCGCCTCGGGATTGTGCTCCTTGAAGAGCGGCGCCCACTGGGGACACGATCCGAAGGCGATGCACGCGGCCTTCTGCTCGGCGCAGAGAAGCGCCGCCTGCCGGGCATAGGTTCGGTCCCTGTAAATC
The DNA here is from genome assembly GCA_964464495.1 of uncultured Phycisphaerales bacterium. Taxonomy (GTDB): domain Bacteria; phylum Planctomycetota; class B15-G4; order B15-G4; family CAYZWU01; genus CAZUHB01. Next base: position 84,106 of record CAYXGI010000008.1, on the reverse strand, counting down.
CCGAAGTAGGGACCGGGCGAGCCGGGGATCAGGGCATGCAGCCGGGAGAGAGGTCCCAGAACGTACCGATCGAATCGCGAATCGATCTGAACCACGCCCACGTCGCCATCGGGCTCCGACCCCTCTCGATCGCTTCCGATCGCCCCGCGTCCGCCGATCACGACGATTTGAAAGCCACCCGGCACATTGCTGGAGAGGTTGTCGAGAAGAGTGTCCCGCGACCCGCTGTGGAAGAGAGAGGAGGGCCTGGACGGGATGCCGACGACGACGATCCTATTTCTTTCGTCCCGGGCGATCACCAACCAGCCTCCGGAAGATCAAGCGCAGGGTGGCCTTGAGCACCTTCGACACCCTGAGCTTTGTTCTCTGACCCCGTTTGAGATCGTACCTGAGGATCAGGGGGATCTCGTAAAAGCTCAATCCCCGTCCCTTCATGCAGATCAGGATCTCGGGGACGACGGTGAAGCCCTGTTCCTTGAGACTATCGACACCGCCATCGCCCAGGCCCCGGCGCAGGGCCGATACCCTGAATCCCCGGAACGATCCGGTGTAGTCCGACACTTCCTCGATGGGAAAGCAGATATGAAGCAGCCAGTTGCAGATCCCGGCGAGGTACCGCCGCCATCGCGGCGCGCCCCACTCCCCGCCGCCGCGGCGGTAGCGCGAGGCGATCACCACATCCTGGCCGTCGAGGAGCTTGTCGTAGATCCCGAGGATATTCTGGGGCTGATGGGCCGAATCGGCATCGAGGGTGACGACAAAATCATCGGACCTGGCTTCCTCGAGGATCCGGCCGAGCCCTGAGCGGAGCGCCGCTCCCTGGCCGAGGTTTTTCTCGTGAGTCACCACCTCGAGGGGCATCTTGTCCTCGAAGGCGGCGAGGATCTCGCATGTCTCGTCGATCGAAGCGTCGTCGACCACGATGATCCGGTAGTCGAGTTCGGCGCCGTCGAGGACTTTGCGTGTCTCCTCCAAAAGCGCGCCGATGTTCTTTTCTTCGTTGAATGCTGGAATCGAAATATAAATCATCAAGGGATCCCCTATCGCCGGGGTTCGGTTTTTCAATAATGATCAAGAAATCATTGAGGATTCACCCGGTTTAGTCAACGTCTTTATTGACTTCTCCGCGTGGAGTTCTGCAGGCGATCGAGGCGTGATAGGATTAGAAAGGGTGGGGAAAAATTCCTTGCCAAATACTTATAATCCCCTAATATTCACGCAACTTCATAAGGAGGTTGGACACCATGCGGGTAAGGGACTTCTTTCAAGGCCCGGACCTTCAGCGGAACCGAGGGCGTGCCCGGCGGTTCTTCCAGAAAGGATTTTTCCGCCCCAAGAACGACCGTAACCAGGGCTGGGGCTGGCTGATGAACCGCGACTTTCTCAAACGTTCATTTCAATTTCCCTGGAGCACCCAAAACGACAAGAGAGTACACCCTCCAGTTATGGACAAAGAGACGGTAACCCCCACGGATCTCTTCGAGAAGTGCCGTAAATTCACCCGCGCCACCGAGGTCAAGAAATCGGGCGTCTACCCCTACTTCTGCCCGATTCAGTCGTCCCAGGAGCCTGAGATCGTTCTCGACGGGCGGAAGATGCTCATGCTCGGGTCGAACAGCTATCTCGGCCTCACCACCCACCCGAAGGTCAAGGAGGCGGCCCTCTCGGCTATCCGGCGCTACGGGTCGAGCTGCTCCGGTTCCCGTTTTCTCAACGGGACCCTCGTCATTCACGAGCAGCTCGAGGAGCGGCTTGCCGACTTCGTGGGCAAGGAACAGGCCATCGTCTTCACCACCGGCTTCCAGACCAACCTCGGAACGATCTCCACCCTCGTGGGCAAGGGAGACCGTGTGATCACCGACAAGGTCGACCATGCCAGCATCATCGACGGCGCCCGCCTCTCCTACGGCCGCATGCTGCGCTTCAACCACAACAGCGCCAAGGACCTGGACCGCGTCCTCGCCCACTGCGACGGCAAGGGCGGGCGGCTCGTGGTCGTCGACGGCGTATTCAGCATGGACGGCGACATCGCCGATCTGCCCGCCATCGTCGAGGTTTCGGAGCGCTGGGGGGCGCGCGTCATGGTCGACGACGCCCACGGCATCGGTGTGATGGGCCCCATGGGACAGGGCACGACGGAACACTTCGGACTCACCGACCGCGTGGCGCTCATCATGGGGACCTTCTCCAAGTCCCTCGCGTCGATCGGCGGATTCGTGGCCGGCGACAACGAGGTGATGGAATACGTGCGCCATCACTCGCGGTCTCTCATCTTCTCAGCCAGCCTGCCGCCCGCGCAGGTCGCCTCGGTTCTGGCCGTGCTCGACATCATCAAGGAAGAACCGGACCGTGTCGACCGGCTCTGGGACAACACCCACTACCTGCGGAACGGGCTCGATAACCTCGGTTTCGACACGGGCTGCAGCGAAACGCCGATCATCCCGGTCATGATCGGCAAGGACATGCTCTGCTTCCAGACGTGGCTGGCGCTCAGGGAAGAGGGAATCTTCGTCAACCCGATCATCACCCCAGCGGTCCAGCCGGGCCAGGCCCTGATCCGGCTGAGCATCATGGCCACCCACGAACGCCGCCACCTCGATCGAGGCCTCGAAGTTTTTGAAAGGGTCGGCAAGAAGCTGGGACTCATCGAGTGACGCCATCCATCACCGTTCAGCCTGTGCGCAAACGGCATGAACGAAAGGCCTTCGTCAACCTCGCCTATCGCCTCTACGCCGACGATCCGCACTGGGTGGCTCCCCTCGTGGGAGACATCCTCGAAAAGCTCAATCCCGCGCGGCATCCCTTTTACACACACGGCAAAGCGCAAGCCTTTCTCGCCAGAGAGGGAGATCGGATCGTGGGACGCGTGGTGGCGCTCGTCAACGAACAGCACAATGAATTCCACGGCGAAAAAGCCGCCGCCTTTGGTTTGATCGAATTCGAACGGAGCGAGGCCGTGGCGCAAAGCCTGATCGCCGCCTGCGCGCGCTGGGCGCGCGATGAGGGAATGGAGATCCTTCGCGGCCCCTTCAACCTTTCGATCAACGAGGACTGCGGGACCTTGATCGAGGGTTTCGGCGTCCCCCCCGCGGTGATGATGCCCTACAACCCGGACTGGCACGCCGAGCTCCTGGGCGCCGCCGGCCTGAAGCAGGCCAAGACACTTCTGGCCTACAGCATTGCCGAGGACTCCGAGAGCTTCGACCGTCTCAGGAAACTCAGCAGCCGCCTCATCGAGAGGGGCGGCCTGTCGATCAGGCCTTTCGATATCCGCCGATTCGATGACGAGGTCGCCTGCACGCGCGCGATCTACAACGATGCCTGGGAAGCCAACTGGGGCTTCGTCCCCATGACCGATGAAGAGTTCGAGTGGCAGGCCCGCAAGCTCAAGCCGGTCCTCGTGCCCGACATGGCTCTCTTTGCCGAGAAGGAGGGCGAGAGTCTGCCTGTCGCCTTCAGCCTGAGCCTGCCCGATTACAACCAGGCCCTGATCTCTCTTCGCGGGCGGCTCTTCCCCTTCGGGATCTTCAAGTTTCTCCTGAACCGGAGAAAGATCAACGCGGTCCGGGTCATCACCCTCGGCGTGCGCAAGGGGTTTCGAGGTCTCGGTATCGACGGACTCCTGATCCACAAGACGGTCGAAAACGGACTGGCCAGGGGTTACATCCACGGTGAACTCTCGTGGATTCTCGAGGAGAATGACTCGGTGCGCCGCGTGCTGGAAAAGATGGGCGCGACGGTTTACAAGAAGTACGCCATCTGGGAGGCAACCGTGGAGGAGCTCGCCCTGTGAAAGCGTTCATCACGGGAGCAACCGGATTCGTGGGCAGCCATCTGGCCGAGCGCCTTCTCTCCGAGGGGTACGACGTGGATGCCCTCGTGCGCGCGCCCGAACGCGCGAGCTGGCTCGACCGTCTGCCCGCTGTTCGAAGGATTCCCGGAAGCCTCGCCGACAGGGATCGGCTCGACCGCGCCGCGGCGGGAGCCGATCTGATTTTTCATTCGGCCGGGCTCGTCAAGGCGCGCACCGAGGCCGAGTACTTCAAGGCCAATGCCGACGGCACGCGCAACGTGCTCGACGCGGCGCTCAGGGCGGGCTCACGGTTGAAGCGATTCGTCCAGATATCGAGCCAGGCGGCGGCCGGGCCCTCGCCCGACGGACATCCGATCACCGAGGACGATCCGCCGCGGCCGATCACCCCCTACGGCCGGAGCAAGCTCGCCGGCGAGAAGATCGTTCTCGAGCACACGAACGATCTTCCCGTCACCATCATCCGGCCGCCGGCCGTCTACGGTCCCAGGGACAAGGACATCTACATCTATTTCAAGCTCGCGTCGCGCGGGATCGTTCCCGTCACCGGTTCCCTGAAAAGACGGATCTCCCTCGTCCACGTCGAAGACCTCGTGACCGGGATCGTCGGCGCGGCCCTCGAAGAGAAGAGCGCGGGTCAGACCTACTTCATCACGAGCGGCAACTACGACTGGGATGAGCTCTCTTCCGGCGTGGCACGCGCCGTGGGACGCGGCCGGCGCATCCGCATCCCGGCCGCGCTCCTTCGTTGCGTTGCGGCGCTTTGCGACGTCGCCGGTTTCGTGACCCGCCGCGCCATGACCCTCAACGGTCACAAGGCGCGCGAGATCCTGCAGGACTCCTGGAACTGTTCCCATGCCCGCGCTCGAGAGCACTTTGGATACGAGCCCGAATGGGATCTCGAACGGGGCATGGCGCAGACCGCCGAGTGGTACCGGAAGGAGGGGTGGATCTGATGCGTTCCGAGCGCAGGGAGCTCTGTCTCGAACCGGCCACTGCTCTCAGACCGGTCGACACGGCCACGCTCTTCTACATTCTCCTGTCGGGGTGTCTGGCGGCGGTTCTCCTCTATCCCTCGCCGATCGGCGGAGTTCTCGCGCTCAGCCATGGCGTCGCCGCCCTGACCATCCCTTTCGTGCTGCGCTTCGTCCAGAGGCGCGGCAGCAAAGGTCTGAATTTTCTCCAGGACTGGTATCCCACGCTCATCTTCTTCGCGCTCTACGAGGAGACCGCCCTGATCAACAAGGGGAGTTTCATCCCCTCCCTCGATCCATGGCTTTCGCGCATGGACAACCTGATCTTCGGCGCGCAGCTCTCCGAGACCTTGCCCGATCTCCTTTCGCCGGTCTGGTTCCAGGAGTGGATGGCGGCCTCTTACTTTTCCTACTACCTCATCATCCCCGGCGCGGGTCTCTATCTCTGGTTCCGGAACAGGGACCTGTTCACGAGATACATCTTCACGGCCGCGACCTGTTTCTATTTTTGCTACCTCCTCTTCATCCTGCTGCCTGCGGGCGGACCGCAGCAGTTTCTGACCGAAGGCCGCATCCACTGGGACGGGATTATCTTCGGTCCTCTGCTCACCGCCATACTCGGCACCCTCGAGGTGGATACGGGCGCCTTTCCCAGCTCCCACGTGGCCATCACACTGATCTCGGTCCTCTTTCTCTGGAAGGAGCGGGGTGCGGCCAAGTGGATCGTCACCGTCCTTTTCGTCGGGCTCTTCATGGCCACCGTCTACGGCGGTCCCCACTACGCCATCGATCTTCCGGCAGGGCTCGCCGTGGGATTCCTGTTCGTGGCTTTATCGAATCGCCTCTACGCGGCCCTCGATCGCTCCACGGAGAATGGCGCATGAGACGAAAAAAAGAATTCGATCCTCACTTGGCCAGACTGGAGATGGTGCGGAATCAGATCGCGCGACGCGGCTTTGACGACGAGAGACTCCTCACCGCGCTGGGCAGAGTCCCCCGCCACGACTACGTTCCGCCGGAGCAAGTCGAGCACGCCTATCGGGACGGCCCCCTTTCGATCGGCCAGGGTCAGACCATCTCGCAGCCCTACATCGTGGCCTACATGACCAACGAGCTGGCGCTCAAGGGTACGGAACGAATCCTCGAGATCGGAACCGGATCGGGTTACCAGACCGCCATCCTCGCTGAACTCGCCGGGGAAGTCTTCACCGTCGAGGTGATCGATGAGCTGGGACAGAGGGCGCGCGCGCAGCTCAAGAAGGCCGGATACGAGAACATCTCCTTCCGGATCGGCGACGGCCGCATCGGCTGGCCCGAGCAAGCGCCCTTCGACGGCATCATCGTCACGGCCGCCGCGGAGCGGAGCCCTGTCGAATTGCCCTTCCAGCTTAAAGAGGGCGCCTCCATGATCATTCCCGTGGGCGGCGGCATGCAAACCCTCGAAAGCGTCACCCGACGCGGTGAGCGGTTCGACAGAAAATCGCTGATTTCGGTGCGGTTCGTGCCACTCGTCTGATTTCGAGGGGAGAGGCGTAACCAGCGCGCGGCATTTACTCGACAACAAGCAGCATCAGATTCGTCAGCCTAGTGTAGTTACCGCCCCATGGGCCGATGAGCGCCTGAAAAGGGTACTGTTCACCGGTACTCCACGTCACGGGTACGGTCACGGGTAGCGTCATCCGGCCACTTGCCGGGATTGTGCCCAGTGGCCACGAGTTGACCAGTGGCAGGGTCAGATACAGGTTGCCGTGCTGTGTGCCAAGAGCCGGATTCTGGACGTCGGCACCCAGCGCCAGGGTCACCGGGCTCGCGTTGGGCCAACCGCTGATGGAGACGGTCACACTGTTGCCGGGAATGATCGCACCCGCGCACTGGAGCGCCGCCCCCGTGGCGAAAATTCCTTCGCTCCCGTCAAAGAACCGCAGGCGCATCACCAGGTCGCCCGTATCGGTGAAGGGGAATGAAGTTCCCGCCGGGAGAACTCTGAAGCCAGAGGACTTCCAATCCGTTCGTCAACGAGGTCAGGATCAGTATCTGCCCCTGACTGTTGACAAAGACCCGGGCGAGTTCCTTGAATTCTGCACCCCCAAAGCCGGGGGCGGGATCGCCCTTGCGCATTTCGAGGTCGACCTGGGTACCGGAACGGTTGGTCCAGAGCCCCTGGTTGCTGGTCGATGGAACATCCCAGATGTCGGCGATGAAAACCGCCGTGTCGTTGTCGGCCAGCAGCACAACACCCTCGTCGAGAAAGCCGAAAGTCCCGTTGCCCGTACCCGGCGCAGACTCGCCGGTCTCGGCGATCAGGAAGGGGATGTCATATCCGAAAGGCCCTTCGCTGAAGATGCGACCGTCGTATCCCCATTGATCTTCACCCCAGGCAAAAAAGGCCACATGGCCGTCACCGTTGACGGCGACACGCTCATGGTGGAGCGGACCGTATTTCTCGCCACCCGGTGCGGGTTCGTCCTCGTCGTAGATGCTGGCCAGCGCACCGGAGCGTTCGGAAAAGATCGCAGCGCCCCATCCGGCGAGGTCATCGTATTCGAGCCACGCGGCCGGAATGCCGCCATCGCTCACCAGCGCATTGCCCATCTGGTTAATGGACGCGTTGCCCGGAAGCGGATCGCCGCCATAAGCGAGGGTTTGTATTTCGCCCGTTGCCGGGGTGAACATGATATTGGCCAGAAAGTAGTCGTTCGATCCGCCGCCCGGGTGAACACCGAGCCGCACCACGGGCCGACCATCGGCTGTCATCGCCATCGGTTCAACGGTGAGCATGCTCTTGGAAACCAGATCGCGGCCGAGGAAAACACCGGGACGGTCGGGCAGTTCGGTCACCCACTGCTGGGCGATCAGCTTGATCGACTGGGAGTCTCCCCAAAAAAGGGCTTCCTCCGTGGTGGACGTGATTCCCGCCCCCTGCAGGAAACCGTAGAAGAGCACCTTGCCCGCATCGCAGATGACCGGCTCGGGCGCCCATTCAGACACCTCATCAAAGTAGACGCCCGGCATGCCGGGAACCGGATCGCCTTCGCGCGCCAGGGGTGCGAGCCGGCCGTTCTGATAGAGCCACAGTCCTTTGTCGTTGTCGGCCGTGATCCCCGTTCCCGTTATCGTGGCACGGAACACGATATCGCCCCGATTGTTCATTACCGGATTGCAGAAGAGCTCATCGTCAGTGTGGAAGCTCGCGAATTTGATCCCCGTTCCCAGCCCGGGGCCGTAGAAACCGTCGGTGCCCGTGAGGGCCACGGGACGGGAGGGGCCGGTTGTGGGTTGAGCCCCCGAAACCGAACCGAGGAGGCAGAAGAGACTGGCGACGACGAGTAGTGTTCCCCTGAAACGCATGGTGATACTCCTTTGTAAAGCGCGGGCGAAGGACCGCGGCCTATTTCACCTCGAGTGTCATCAGGTTGGTGAGCACGCTGTTCGGATTGCCGAGCGGTCCCACGAGAGCCTGGAAAGGATACTCCTCCCCCGAACTCCACGACAGGGGCACGGTGGCGGGAACGATCAGAATACCATTCGCCGGGATATTCGGCAGCGACCACGATGCCACGAGGGGCAGCGCGAGGTAGAGATCGCCGTACTGCGTCGACAGCGGCGGATCGAGGACTGCCGAGCAGAACGGGCTTGCCCGGTTGCCCGGCAATTTTCACGTCGATGGCGCCCCCCGGCTTCACGGCGCCCGTCGGGTAGAGGTGGTACCAGAACTCGTCGGCGCCCATATCCACATCACCGAGCGCGATCCGGGGATCGCCTTCGAAGTCCTCGGGATCGACGACGGCGGAGTTGTCGCCCCCATCCCGGCAGGGCGATGTCCAGGTGAGATGAAAATCGCCGTTGAGCCGGTCGACGAGGAGCGGATCGGCCGTGAGCATGCCGGCTCCCGTCGGGGTGGCGAATCCGCAGTCCCAGAAAGCGCTGTGGGAAAAATCAAAATCCAGCGCGTAAGGGCCGGTCGTAAAATCCTGAACACCGGTCACGATGCTGTTGACCATCTCGTTGTCGAAATTGGTCCGTTCGGTCTTGAAAAGGTACGCTCCGCCCGAAACGACGCAGTTCACGAAGCGGTTGTTGTCGGCAGACGAATCCCGATCGTAGTAGTGGAAGTCGATCACATGATCGACTGTATTCTCGAAGATGCAGTTGGCAAAAACATTGTGCCGGCCCGCGTACTGGGCGCCGCCGTCTTCGCCGGTATCCTTAAAAGCGACCGCCGAATTCGCGTCCACGGTGCGGCAATTCACGAAGGTGTTGTGACTCGCCCCGTCGCGGACCAGAAGGCCGATATTTTCAATGGCCGTGCAGTTTTCGAACAGGTTATAGCGAGATCCACGATGCCGAACATAGAACGCACCGCTCAGGTTTCTGGCTGAACAGTTGCTGAAGCGGTTGTTTTCGCAGTCGCCTTTCAGGCCGATTCCATGGCCCGCGTGGTCCAGATCACCGACCCTCTCCGCATAGCAGCCGTCCACGATATTGTTATCGCCTCCGACAAAGATGTAGTAGTCGGTAGCGCTCTTGTAGAGTGTCGAATTGTCGTCGGCGTAGACACGGCAATTCTCGACCCGATTGCTGTTTCCATAGACAGAGATCGCCTCGGCTGCCGCGTTGACCACGAAACAGTCGAGGATCGTATTGTCGTCGGCACCACTGACCTTGATGCCAACCCCCGAATACTCCGCGTCGATGTCGCCCACGTCTTTGACGACAATGTTTTCGAGAACGACCTGTTGGGCATGCCAGCCGTAGATACCGACTTCGTAGTTTCGGATCTGCAGGTTTTTCAGAACCACGTACTGCCTTGAATGGAGCGACACCGCAATGCCGACCGAGCGATCGACTCCGTCGAGGAGGGGCATGACCGCGGGGTCCAGGTTGTTTCCATACACAAAGGGCGGTTCAGGCCTGTCGCCGGGAGTGAATTGATAGCCGGCGAAGACTATGGGAGCACCGGCCGTTCCGTCGACGGTGAACTCCACATTCTCGTCTCCATAGTCGCCGCGCTCGATGAAGACCGTGTCGCCCGGCGAAACCTGCGTTGTGGCGAATGCGATGTGGCGCCATGCGTCGGCGGGATTCAGGCCGCTGTTTGTATCGGAGCCCGTTATGGAAACAAAGTACGTGGCCCCGTGGGCGAAAGCCGTTGCGAGCAAGATGACTGTGAAGGCGAACAGGGTCAGGCGGCGATGCTTGAGGACCAGGAGTGAGCGCACGAAAACACCTCTTGTCATGTTGTGCGATGTGCCCCTGAGTCGCCCCATGTGCTTTTTCAACTTCACTTGGCTAAAGTGCCACTTTCCATTTATCCGAGCCACAACGTATAAAACAATATCGATTACACTATCAGCGGGCTGTTAGCTCTGCGCGTTTTCGAAAAAAGAAGGAGAAAGAAACCGCGCCAAATCGTTTTCAGACTAAGTCGCCGACAGGGGAAGTGTATTGGGGAATGAACCATTTCCAAGTCTACTATGACGGTGGAATCGGTGATTGGGTCGTTCACATCTACAATCAGGCCAGTGAGTACGACGGGATATATCGCGGCTATCTGCTTAAAACAAAGTGCCGCCGTTGAAGGAAGTTCAATCCCTGCTGTCAATCTGGGCTGAGCTTGGTACTGCTCTCCTCCGAGGTAGAAGTTTCGGAAAACCCGGACCCGGAACGTGCCTCTCCCGCAAGCGGCCGGGCCGTCTCTTGGCAAATCTCTTCCCGAGCCCGGCCTGATCGGTCTCCACTTTCGACAAACCGCTAGAGATCATCGAGAAGGTGGGACGTCCGTTCTTCGAAGGGCGTTCCGGCGGTCAGGTCGATTGTCTCGGCGCAGAGCCGCCGCGCCTCGGTCAGGCGCTGTCCGGCCGCTAATTCTTCGATCGTCTCGACGTTCGTGCGCATCTCCCTGAGAAACCTCAGCTCCTGGTTCAGCTCAGCCTCGCTCTTGCCGATCCGTCCCGCGAGCCAGTCGATGATCAGGCGATACTCGGGGGCGCGCACGCCCGCCCCGCGGTCGGCGGTGACCGCCTCGAGCCGGTCGCCGATGCGATCGAGATATTTTCTGAAGCGTTCCGGTTCGTTGTCGTCGATCGCGTCGAAGGCTGATTTGATCCTGTGCTCGATCCAGAGGCTATCCTTGTAGCCCTGGTTCTTTTCCAGAAGCGCGAGCCGCCGCTCTGCGTCCTGCGATTCGGCACAAGCCGTGAATTCGGAACGCACCAGATCGAGAAGACGAAAGGCACCGAGAGAGTTGCCCGCCGCGGTCCGCTCCTCGGCAAGTTGGAGAAGGCCCGTCGCCGCTCTGCAAATCCTCTCGAGCTCCCTCTGAGCGAAGAGCACGTCGGGGTGGGACGGGTCCATCTCCTCGAAGTGTTTGTAGATCTCGAAGGCTTCGGCGTACCGGCCCTCTGCGACGGCCTGCACCGCCCGGGGGAAGTCCTTGCGGTGAAGGGCGATCTCCGCGAGGTGCCGATTCTTGATCAACTCATCGAGCGGTTGATCGAGATAGGAACCGTGTTTCTCGCTCCACTCCGGGTTGCCTTCCCAGACGACCTTGCCGTTCATGTCGATGAGCTTGATATGGGGCAGGCCGACGTCGGGAATGGCGTAGTCGTTGATCGTCTTGTGGCGGTAGTCGATCGCGACCGGATAGGGCATTCCGTGGGCGTCCACATAGTTCATGAAATCGGCCGGCTTGTCGTTGGAGACGATGAGCAGTTCCACGTCGAGGTCGGCCATGGTCTCGGTGATCTTCTCGAACAGGGGCAGAGTGGGAAGTGACCTCTCCTGATAGGTGGTCCAGAAGGCGAGGATCACCACCTTTCCGACGAGGTCGTCGAGAGTGACCTCCTCCCGGTTGTGCCACATGAGAACGGTCAGCGGCGGCGGAAACTCGCCGCGGTAGTAGGTCTCGCCCGGCGCCGCCCGTTCGATGCTGCCGATGTCGACGAAGTCGGAGGTGAAGCGGCGCTTGATCCGGCGATAGGGCAGGCGCCAGTTGCGTTCGAGGTAGCGGATGTTGCGGTACTCGGCGCTGCCGCGGCCCACGAGAATCCCCATCTGTCCGCGCAGGTCGGCCGGATTCTCGAATTCGAGCTCTTCGAGGAGTTCGCCGTTGAGGCTGACCTTGAGAACGTTGCCCCTGACATCGACACGCAGGCGGCTCCACTCGGCGGGCGAGATGTAGACCGGCACATGGCGCCGGATGAACCAGGCGCCGTCGAATGCGGCGATGTCCAGATTGCCGTCGTGCTTGAGCAGAACAGCCTGAAAGCTATCCTTGTTGCGCACGCCGAAACAGATCCCGTAGAGATCGCACCCCTTGGGCGCCCGCACCTCGGCGTCGAGAGAGAAGTCGCCCGGCACCGGTGTGTCGAGGAAGAAGAGCTTGTAGGGGATGGTCTTTTCCTTCTTCGCGTCTCCCGTGGCTGACGCTCCCCGCGGATCGGCCACGTCGGCGTCGGTCACCGTTCCCACGAGATGTTCCTCTTCCACCGTGAACTGACCGCTGATCTCTTCGCCCCACCATCCCTCGAGATTGCTCTCGTTGAAGACGACCCGCCACTGCTCGAGCGACTTGCCGCTCTCGTCCTCCACATCGAGATAGAAGTCGCGCGCCGCGATAGAGGGGTTTTCGGCCACGGCGAGCTCGCGCGCCGTATCGAGCGCCTTGAGATAGAGTCCCCGATCGCGGTACCCCTGGGCCACGGCAAGCAGGTCGGCCTCGAACTGCTCCCTGATCTTCTTGAAACGGTCGGCCAGGGGATCGAGCTCTTCGATCCGCATCGCGGCTTCGTGCAACCGCGGGTCAGTGCCAATTCCGTGGAATTCCGACTGGGTGAGGAACTTTCTCAAGGTGCCCACGGCGCGATCGGTCTCGCCCAGCTCCTCGAGGACGCCCGCCAGTTTCCAGAGGATCTCCGGATCGTTTTCGATCTTCTTCAGCGCTTTCTCGTAGAAGAGCTTGGCCTTCTCGTAGTCGCCGCCGTCGATGAGTTCATCGGCCCTCTTCTCGTACTGCCGTCCCACCTCGGCGCGGCCCATGTGCTCGTCAAAGATCTGGAGGATGAAGGTCTTGAAAACCTTCTCGAAGTCCTCGAAGGTCTCGATGCCGTCGACCTTGGGCCGCACGATGAGAAACTTCACGAAGCGCTCGAGATGATCGACACCGCTCACGTACATGGCGCGGTAATCGTTGAGAGCCTTGCGGAAGACGTACTTGCCCTCGTCGTTCTCGTAGTTGTAAAGAAAATAGACCACCCCCCACCCATAGGGATAGTAGATCCTGTAGTCGTCGACCTTGCAGGCGATAATGTTGGCCAGGTTCGGAGGCTTGGGACCGTTGAGATAGGTGACGAGCGGCTGGAGCCGGTGCGGGGCGACGAGGTTCCACTCGATGCGGTTGTTCGACTTGAGCCGGATCCCCTCGAAGAAGGACGCCAGTCCCTCGTTGAGCCAGGGCGGAACGCCCGAACCGGGAGCGATGTTGACGAAGTGGTGGCTCACCTCGTGGGAGATCGTCTGGATCAAACCCTGGAGCGTGCGAGACGGTTCAATACTGGCGCGCCCGTCGTCAGCTTCCTGGTTGCCGCGCGGATCATAGGTCACCACTGCGCTGCCGTTGTAATAGCCGCCCGCCCACTCCACGTGCGGCTTGCCTATCTCCATGAACTCGGTCCGGTCCTTGAAGATCTTGACCTGGATGTGGGGCGCATCGCCGCCCTTGGTCTTGTACTGGTAGAAGGTGCGAAAAAAAACATCGAGCTGCTCGAGGGCGAGAGCCGTGACCTTGAGCAGCACGTAGCCCCCGTCGGTGATGACCGTGTAGTTGTCGAGCTTTTCCTTCCAGGCGGTGTCCCACGTCGCGTGGCGGGCGTTCTGCTTCTCGACCCACTCGCTCGTCACATCGTTGAAGATATCCTCCTCGCCGAAGAGCCGGTCAGCGGCAAGTTCGTTACCCCCTTCCGTCTCGATCCGACGAAAGGCCACGCGCGCCTCCTCGCTGTCAGGGGCAAGATGGATCACCTCCTCGAAGATCATCTTCGCCTCGTGGAAGCGGCCCTTCTTGAGATGCTCGGCTCCGAGCTTGATCAGGCGGCGCAGGTGGGCGCGGCGGTAGCTCTCCACCTTTCCGAGGTAGGGATCCTTTTCCCTGAGCGCTTTTTCGAAGAGGCGCTGCGTCTTGCGCGCCTCGGGAGCGAGCTCTCTGATCCGCGACGCCCGGTCGACGTAGCGGCCGAGAAAGTAGACTTCCTCATCGCTGTCGCCGCTCGATGCGGCGACCTCGGCAAGACCCGCCATGGCGCGCAGGTTGCCCGAATCGCGCTCGAGCACGCTGTTGAAAGCGTCGCGCGCCTCGACGAGACGGCCCGCGGCCTGATGGTCGAGCCCCGCGCTCAGCCGGCGCTCCACGTTGGCTCTCTCCGTCGAGCCCGCCGTGGCCGTTGTTAGAACGCCGAGGAGTACGAGGACCAGACTCGCGATGAGGGGCATGCTTTTCGATTGAAATGATTCTGCTGAAATCTCTATCACCTGCCGACAACTCTATTGAAAAGCCCGGGGTGCCTGGGCCTGGGAGAGTCTACGAAGAATTCTCACTTCTCGTTGGTTTGCAGTTCAATCTCTTTCTTGAACTCTTTGCCTTCCTTCACAGATAGCGCCTGCGACCAGGACTTGTAACCTTTCGCCTTGATTTTCAAGGAGTATTTGCCGGCGAGTAGATTGGGAAAGGAGACGATGCCGAGGTTTCCGGTGACTCGGCGCAAGGAGAGCTTACCCGGGCCGCCCTTGATCTCGACCTCGGCGCGGCACGAGACTCCGCTCTGGCCGCGCACGCGAATCTCGACCTCGCCCAGAGTGCGAAGGATGATCGCCTTCGACACGTTGCGGCCCTGGGCGAGCTTGACCCTCACCGGATCGACAACCGGTTTGTGCGCATCGCCGACGAGAATCTCGTAGACGCCTGCGTCGATGTCGGTAAAGACGAATCGCCCATTGTCGTCTGAGTTGCGCGACAGGGTGCGGACCCGCGCCTTCTTCTTTCCCTTGCGCGGCGGCTCCTTGACCCATTTCCTCAGGTAGACCGGAACGCGCGCCACGGGCGAACCATTGCCCGCCGCAATCCGGCCCTGGATCGATCCGCCCTTTTCGAGAGCGAACGACAGGAAGGGAACACCATATCCCGGAGCCATCACGAAGCGGCGCGGTTCGCTGGCGCGGAATCCCTTGGCCGCGACGCGCATGATGACCTCGCCGGGCTCCATGTCCTCGATGAGAAATGTGCCATCGGCGGAGCCGAAGTTGCGCGACGGGCCGCGGAAACCACGCCGAGCGCTGATGATCTCGTCAGTCGATCGGAAATCGTTCTCCACCGGCATCCACTCGACGCGGAACCGTTCGACCGGCGCTGACGTGGTGTAGTCGATGACCTGTCCCATGAGCGCGACCCGCGGGGAGAGGACTGCCGTCACCGGCTGGTCGGCGGGGGAGACATCGGTCAGCACCTCGCTGTCGTAGGCGTGGCGCTTGAAGCTGAGGATGAGGGTGTCGTCGGGCCTGAGCCCTGAGAGACAGAAAGCGCCTGTCTCGTCGGTGCGGGCGCTTCCCCTGAATCGGGAGTAACCCAGCTTGCGGATGATGTCGTACTCGAACGGGATGGGCCGGTCCGCGTTACTGTCGAGGGCCCGCTTGATCCTCTGGCCGAGGGACTTTCCGCGGGGAGGGCTCGGTTTCCCATCCCGCCGCGACGATTTCGATTTCGCTCGTACAGGGTCGTTGCGCGCCTCGAGTGTGAAATCGATGGCCGTGACCAGCACGTCGTCGAGAGGTTCACCCCCGATGTCGAACACTTCTCCACGCAAGATCAAGCCGTCGGTGAGATCGAGATTGGTCTCGTAGTCGTCACCCTCCTGCAGAAAAACCTCGGAAGCATCGCTCCTCAAAGAGCCCTTGCCGGCTGACAGCGTGTACTTGCCTCCAGCCAGGCCGGTGAAGCGGAAGCGGCCTTCGCTGTCGGTCATCGCCATGGGCACGGCGTCGTTGTAGCGCATCAGCACACCCTTGATGCCGTCGAGGGTCACCCGCGCCGCGGGCAGAGGATTGCCGTCGGGCCCGAAAGCGACTCCATGGATCGCTGCCGGCTGCTGCAGCCGAACCTCGAGGTCCTCGAGGATCACGCCCTCGGCGACCATGAGCTGGTCGAGCGAACCGGGCGCGCTGCCACTGCCACAGGCGATCAAGGTAAACGGAATGCCTCCCTCGATCCCGCCGATCTGAAAGAGACCGTCTCCATCGGTCTTCGACTCGAGAGTACGCTCCCCATACTTGGTCCCCTTCAGCACGATAACCCTGGCGCCGACCGCGGGCCGGCCATCGGGGTCGAAGACCTTGCCCGAGGCGCCGCTCTCCGCCTTGAGATAGATCTCGATCAGCTTCTCCGGTCCTTGCGTCAATCCAAGGGGCTCGGGAATTGCCGTGGTGTAGCCCTTGGCAGCCGCCTCGAGGCGATATCCGCGGCGCGAAATCGATTCAAACAGAAACCGGCCCTCGTCGTCGGTCTTTGTCTCGCGGGAGAGGAGATCTTCCCGGCCCTCGGGGCCCCATGTTCTCATCGTGTAGCTCACCGTCGCGCCGGTGAGGGGCTCGCGCGATCCCAGAGCCATCACCCTTCCTTCAATCTCTCCGCCGGGACGAAGCTCGACGGTGACGAAATTCTCCGACTCCCTCGAAAGCCGGATCCCATCCTGGCGTTCGAGGTCGTAGGTTTCGCAGAAACATTCGAGCGAAAGGAGCCCCTCGGGAAGGTTGGCGAGCCGGAATCCGCCCGCGTCGTTGGTGCGCGCCTCGATCACCTCGAAGCCGTGTCGCGCGCGCACGAGCACGCCGGCCAGGGGACGGCCCGTCTCCTCGTCGAGCACCTCTCCGTCGAGGGCGGCGCCCGTTTCGAGGGTGATCGTGAGATCGTCACCGGGCAAGACGAGATTGACGAAAAAAGGCGCGTAGAGGTCCTTGCTCACACTCAGCCGGAAGGCGCCATCGGCAGGAAGGGGGATCGAGAAAGCACCCTCCTTGTTGCTCTCAGCGCTGCTCTGGTAGTTTCCGCCCGGCAAGATGGTGCGCAGCAAGCCGGGCAGGGACGATTCGACGCGGATCGTTGCACCGGACAGAGTACGACCAGATTCGTCCTCGACCGATCCCTTCACGAAGGAGGTGAGGAAGGAGGGATCGATCGCTTCGAGGCGATCTGTTTCGCTCATGTTCGATGACGGGGCGAGATCGGCCGGCGCTGAATCGGCGTCTGAGAGAGAGGATGATTCGAATTCGCGATCGGATGTGGCGAGCGACGATGGTTGAGCCGGGCTGTCCGGGTCCGATGCGCCCGAATCGCCGAAAAGCCCAATCGAATCGTTCATCACGAGCAAGGCGACCAGAATCGCACCGAGACCGAAAAGAAGAATCAACGCCATCGTGATTTTGGAAAGGGACGTGTTCATCAGGCCCGCAATTCTAACCGATTGCCCGATCTGAATGTTGTGCAACAAACTAAATGTTGTGCAACAAAACAGTCCTGTGCCCAAATGGCACAAAACGCCGTGCCCCATGCGAAAGTTACTCTTGTAATTGTTTCCTTTTCAATAAATTACAACCGACCAATCAACACCGTTCGGAACAGAATTTGTGTTTCTTTTTCCTCTGTCGATTCGCAATATGAATTCATTGGATGCCTCGCGTGAAGCAGTGAAAGATTGACAAGGAAATTTCCTGATCCCCCCGGAATCATGGCAAACCAACAAAGAACCATCCTCACACTCTTTCTGATCGCAATCACAGTTCTTCTCGGTGCTTTTCTGTGGGTTCTCTACGACACGCCCGTGGAGGAAGGTATCGACGCCCTCGAAAATCACGATCCCAGGTCGAACTGGATGATCGACGGGATCGAAGGCGGTGAAAAAGGTGCTTCGAGCGACGCCATCGGGGGCGATCCCGATGCTCAGGGATCGGCCAAGGGCAAACGAATTCCGGTCGTCCCCGCGAAGGGCGGAAACCACGTTCTGCAAGGAGCGGCAGCCATGTCCGACGGCACCGCGCTGTCAGGGCCGTTGAAGGTCGCGGTTTCGACCAAGATGCCTCCCTTTTCGTTTTTTACTATCATGGACCTCGGCCGGAAGAAGAATCAGGTCATCGCCGACAGCAGCGAACTTGGCGAGGTAAGCCGGGGGATCGGGGCGAAAACAGACTCATCGGGAAATTTTGTCCTGAGCAATCTCGGAGCAGACGAAGTCTACCTCGTTCCCATCGATCCCCTTCTCTATGCTGTCCGTTCGGAAAAAATCAATCCCGGCGAGATGGACGATTCCGACAGGGTCCGCCTCATCGTGGAACTGGGAGCGGGCATCGACGGCGTGGTCACCGACCGCGCGGGAAAGCCGGTCGCCGACGTCACCTTGACGATCAGGGAAAAATTCAATCCCATGGTGGCCCTGTCAGACCGCCGGGGAATGGTCTCCCCCTTCACCACACGGTCCGGCGCCGACGGATCGTTCCGCCTTCAGGGTATCCCCTGTGCCAACCCAATGGTGATCGACACCTTTTCCCGGCACCATGCCCGCACGATTGCCAGGAAACTGAACCTCATCAAGGGACAGACCCTGTCGCTCGAACTCATGCTCGAGGAGAGTTCATCGATCAGCGGTATCGTCAATGACAGGAACGGCCATGCTCTCGGCCGTAAGCAGGTGCTGATCGCCAAGACCGACAAGATTCTCGATTCGGTGATGAACGAAAACGATGATGGCGAGATCAAGATTCGCTCCGCCGCGGACGGGACGTTCCGGTGCGAGAATCTCGCCGCGGGCACTTACAAGATCACCCTTGCCGAGCCCGGTTACGTGCGCGCAAGCCACAAGGGCATTCAGCTCGCCGCGGGCGAAGATCGCACCGGCTTCGTCCTCGTCATGGATGAGGGACTCGCCATTGGCGGCCGCGTCGTCGATTCGTCCCAGCAACCGGTGAAAAACGCTCTGGTCAGGGCAGTGCCCGAATTCAACCTGAGCAAGATCATGGACATGGTGGAAAGCCAAAAACACCGCAACGTCGTCCACACCGACGAAAACGGGTTCTTTCGCTGCGCGGGACTGGTCGCCGGAACCTACAATCTGGAGATCACCCGGTCGGCCATCACCGACAAGTCACACACGGGCTTCGACGCGGGCAGCGAGGATCTCCTGATCGTTCTCGAATCCGGCGGCATCGCCGGAATCGTGGTCTCCATCGACGACGTCGAGCCGGTCCGCAAGTACCGCCTCGATCTGCAGCCCACGGGCAAGACCGATCTTCTCGATCCCTTCGGCCTGAAATCGACTATCACCCGCACCATCGAGGACGAGCAGGGAGAATTCGAGATTTCCCACCTCTCGCCGGGCGCTTACACCATGACTGTCAGGGCCGACAGCTTCGAATCGCGGATCATGAAGAACATCGTCGTCAAAGATAGCGACGTAACCCGCGGGATTCTCGTCATGCTCGCACCGGAGGCGAGTATTTCAGGGCTGATTCTCGACAAGC
This sequence comes from uncultured Phycisphaerales bacterium, assembly GCA_964464495.1. GTDB lineage: Bacteria > Planctomycetota > B15-G4 > B15-G4 > CAYZWU01 > CAZUHB01. Next base: position 64,765 of record CAYXGI010000008.1, on the reverse strand, counting down.
AGACGGGAGAGCCGATCGAGGGCGCGCGCGTCTCGATGAAAGGCGGTATCGAGGGGATGATGGAGGAATTCAAGGGCAACGAGGTCATCTTTTCCAATGAGAAGGGCGAATACCGTTTCGGACGGCTTTCGGCCGGCCCGGCACGGTTGATCGTGACTCACGGGCGCTACGAGAGCCAGAACCTCGACGAGATCGTTCTCAGCGAAGGGGAGAACGTCGAGAACTGCGACGTCTACCTGTCGCGGGGCGGGACGATCTTCGGCCGCGTGTCCGGTCCGGGCAACATTCCCCTGCGTGGCGCGACAGTCATGGCCTCCACTCCGATGGCGTCGGTCATGAAATCGACCCGCACCGATGAGGAAGGCAACTACGAGCTGACCGGTTTTCCTCCCGGCACGTACACCGTGATTCATATGGCGTCGAACATCAGTTTCGGTGAGGACTTTCTCGATTCGGTCACGGGCGGCATGAGTATGCAGTACGTGTCATTGAAGAAGGACGAGGTTTCGGAGTGCAATTTCTCCGTCGAGCCCACAGCCGAGACAGGAGTGATCGAGGGACGCGTCACCGAATCGGGCCGCCCCGTGAACCAGGCCATTATCACCGCACTGCCCCTCGACAGGGAGACCGCGGGGGGGACGACGACCACGACCACATCGAGTGACGGTCGCTACAAACTCAAGAAAGTCAAACCGGGCAATTACACCTTTCGCGTCGTGAGAACAGAAAACCTGACCCTTGGAGGCGGCACGGAGGTTGTTTTCAAGACCAAGATCCCCGACGTGCCTGTCCACGAATTCAACATGGATCTTCCCGGCGGATCGATCGAGGGAAAGGTCATCGACGAGGACACTCTCAAACCGATCCAGGCCGCGCGCATCCTGGTGAGGCGCAGCGCGGCCGAGCGGGGCGACGACCCCGTGTCCGACGCCATGGGCGGCCGTGTGGGCGAGATCTACACCGACAAGGACGGCGCCTTTCGAATCTCCAATCTCAAGCAGGGCACCTACGATCTCCTCGCCGGGGGAACCAACATTCTGGGCATGAATGTGGGCGGATATGCGCGGCGAACGATCGACGGTATCGAGGTCCACAAGGATCACGCCTTGCGCGGTCTGCGCATCGAACTCGAAAAAGGCGGCACTCTCGACGGGATCGTGACGAATCGGGACGGGGCGGCAATCGCGGGCGCGGCGATATTTTTCCAGCCCGTGGGCGCCGGTTCTTTCGAGTCCTTTTCCGAGTGCTACACCGATCCTGCAGGACATTTTTCTTACGCGGGGCTCGCCAAAGGGCGGTTCACCCTCGCTGTCAAGCACGCCGATTACGCTACAACCCTCATCTACGACATCTCGATCAGAAAAGAAAAAACCAATTCGGTCTCGATCGAGCTGAGCGCGGGCACGGCTCTCTACATCCGGTTCAAGAGCGCGGCGACAGAGGAAATCCTGGCCAGCGCCTCGGTCGACCTGGTCGACAAGGCGGGGAACCGTCTCTCAGGCCTGATTGGCTTAACAGAAGTCATGCAGGCATTTTATGCCAACGACGACATTCCCTCCGACAGCCGGTATCTGGGCCGTTACGCACCTGGCACATACTACGTCCAGGTGGTCCATCCAGACCTCGGCACCAGGAGTCTCGAGATTCTGATCGATGGCGCAGAAGCGGAACGGACATTCACGATCGATTTCTGACCGCCAGGCCCGCAATCCCATCATTCAGCGTCGCCCACCGCTTGGATCCGTTCTCCCAATTCGAGCCGCCGGACACAGGGAAAGAAGAGGGAATAAACAATGCTGAAATTCTTGCGCCTCCCCCTTGTTTTTGCTTTCATCTCGGAATATTTCCCTTTAACAAAGAGGTAGTAACAAACCGCGCTCTTAGGCCGCTCTGATACATGGGGGCATCTGGGCGCAGGGATTGTCCATGGAGATGAAGTTGCCGGAAAGGAGGCTATCCGTGTCGAAAGATACCAGAAGGTACTTGGAAAGCCATGAGTGGGCTCTACTCGAGGGTGATGTGATCACTCTGGGACTGTCGGATTTTGCCGTGAAACACCTTTCCGACCTCGTATTCATCCAGCTCCCCGAGGTGGGCGACAAAGTGGATGCCGGCGAAACCTTCGGTGAAATCGAATCTGTCAAGGCCGTGTCCGATCTCAACTCGCCCATCACGGGCGAGGTGATCGAAGTCAACGAAGCAGTGGTCGAAAACCTCGAATTGATCTCGGGCGATCCTCTTGGAGACGGATGGCTCATCAAGGTCCGGATCGCGGACAAAGCCGATTACGAAAGTCTTCTCGACAAAGAAGAATATTCGCGACTGCTCGATGATGAGGAGGAGGACGACGACGACGATCTCGTCGAAACAGACGACGACGCCTGACGATTAGAAATCTTCTGCGCGCAGACCTGATCTGCGCGCAGACCGAATCTGCATCATCGATTCCAAAAGGGTCTGCGCCGCGCCGAGCGCCGGAAAGGCCCTTTTTCTACATGTTTGATACAAAGAGGGCACCATGCCTTATATCCAGAACACCGACGAGGATCGTGCGCTCATGCTCGAAACGATCGGCGCACGATCGGTGGAGGAGCTCTTCGAGGATATTCCAGAGTCGATCCGCTGGACGGGCGCCTTCGATATTCCCGAGGCCATGTCAGAGCTCGAACTCGCCGATGCTGTCAATCGCCTGGCGCTGAAGAACATTACCTCCAGTTGCAGGCCCACATTCCTCGGCGCCGGCATCTACCGGCACTTCGTGCCTGAGCTCGTCAATCATCTGGCCGGCCGGTCCGAGTTCGTCACGGCCTACACGCCCTACCAGCCGGAAGCGAGCCAGGGCGCGCTGCAGGCTTTTTTCGAGTACCAGACCATGATCTGCATGCTCGCCGGCCTCGACATCTCCAACGCGTCCATGTACGACGGAGCCACGGCCCTCACCGAATCGGCGCTCATGGCGATCGACTTGAAGAGGAAGAAGAGGATCGCTCTCTCCGCCGCGGTTCATCCCGAGTACAAGCAGGTCCTCAACACTTATCTGCAGCACGCGGGCGTCGAGATCGTCGAGATCCCGGTCGAGAATGGCGTCACACCGACCGACGCGGCATTGGGCGCCCTCGAAGGAGCAGCGGCGCTTCTTTTTCAATCGCCCAACTTCTTCGGCTGCATCGAGGATGTGAAATCCCTCTCCAACGCGGCAGAGGCGGCAGGTGCGCTCTCTGCCCTTTCCGTCGATCCGATCTCGCTCAGCGTCCTCGAGGCGCCGGGCAAGCAGGGCGTCGACATCGTCACCGGCGAAGGCCAGGCGCTCGGCACGCCCATGAATTTCGGCGGTCCCGGTTTCGGATTCATGGCCGCGCGGTCCGAGTTCATCCGCCGCCTTCCGGGCAGGATCGTGGGGCAGACCGAGGACAAGTCGGGCCGCCGGGCCTACGTGCTCACCTTCCAGACGCGCGAGCAGCACATCCGCCGCGCGCGGGCCACATCGAACATCTGCACCAACCACGCCCTCGTCGCCCTGCGGGCCGTGGTCTACCTCTCCGCACTCGGCCGCACGGGATTCAAGACGCTGGGAAAGCTCGTCGCAGCCAAGTCCCATCGCGCCGCGGAAGCGATCACGGCGCTCCCAGGTTTCGAAGCGGCGTTCGAAGCGCCTTTCTTCAAGGAATTCACGATCCGCTGTCCGAGGCCGGCGGCTGATGTCAACCGCATCCTTCTCGATAAGGGAATCGTTGGAGGTTACGAGGCGGGCCGGCACTTCGCGGGCAGCGAGAACGACATGATCCTGGCGGTCACGGAGATGACAACCGACCACGAGCTGAGCCTCCTGACCGACGCTCTCAAAGGAATCGCATAATGCACGATCGGAGACTCATTTTCGAAAAAGACCATCCTGGGCGGCGCATCGTGCGTTTCCCCGGTGAAGATACCCTTCCCGAGATCGAGACGCTGATCCCCAAGGACTACCTGCGCCACGAGGAGACCCCTCTGCCCGAGGTGGGAGAACTCGATCTGGTCCGGCACTTCACCCACCTCTCGAAGAGGAACAAGGGGGTGAACGACAGCTTCTACCCGCTCGGCTCGTGCACCATGAAGTATAATCCCCTTTTCAACGAGACCGCGTCGGCCCGGCACGGATTCACCGACCTCCATCCCTATCAGCCGATCGAGTCGGTGCAGGGCCTGCTCGAAGTCTTTTTTCTTGCCGAGAAGTATCTTTCCGAGATCTCGGGTTTGCCCCACGTCTCTCTTCATCCCGCGGCGGGCGCTCACGGCGAACTCACCGCTCTGCTCGTCATCAGGAAATATATCGACAGCCTCGGCGAGGACAAGCGGCGCACCGTGCTGATCCCCGACTCGGCTCACGGGACCAATCCCGCGTCGTGCACCTTTTCGGGATTCAAGACGCGGGAGATCAAGTCGTCGAAGAAGACCGGGCTCATCGACGTGGAGAGCCTGAAGAAGGCGGTGGGCGACGACACTGCCGCGATCATGGTCACCAATCCCAACACGCTCGGCCTCTTCGAGACAGACATCGAGGAGATCTGCGCCATCGTCCACGACGCGGGCGGCCAGGTCTACATGGACGGGGCCAACCTCAACGCGATCATGGGCGTCACGCGGCCCGGTGATTTTGGTGTGGACGTGATGCACTTCAATCTGCACAAGACCTTTTCCACTCCTCACGGATGCGGCGGACCCGGATCGGGCCCGATCGGCGTGGCGGACCATCTCGAACCCTTTCTGCCCGTGCCGCGCGTGGCAAAGGACGGTGGAGGATACACCCTCTCGGCTGATCATCCGCAGTCGATCGGCCGGACGCGGTCTTTCTTCGGCAACTCGACGGTGATCGTGCGCGCGTTGTGCTACATCCTCGCCCTCGGTGCCGATGGAATTCGCGACGTGGCCCACAACGCGGTCCTCAATGCCAACTACCTCCGTGTCAAGCTCGGCAAAACCTATCCCGTGCCGTTCGACCGGACGTGCATGCACGAGTTCGTCGCCACCCCGAAAGGCCTCGGCAAAGCGCGCGCCGTCGATGTAGCCAAACGCCTCATCGATCTCGGCGCCCATCCGCCCACAGTCTACTTTCCGCTCATCGTTCCCGAGGCGATCATGATCGAGCCGACCGAAACGGAGTCGGTCGACACACTCGATCGATTCGTGGAAGCCATGGTGCAGATTGCGCGCGAAGCGCGCGAAGATCTCGACCAGCTTCTCGACGCGCCCCATGAGACTCCCGTCGGGCGGCCTGACGAAGTGCGCGCCGTGAAGGAGCCTGTGCTCATCTGGTCGAAGCGCTGAGAGGAAACTACCAGACTAGGCTGGGTGGATTTGGATGGTCTGACGGCGGTGACTCGAGGGTCTTTTTCGGCCCTTGCAATCTCCGCTCGGCGAGCCACTCCAGGGGAAGACGATGATGATGGACTAACTGCGAAATCAGATCGGGATACCTGTTAAAGATCGAGTCTTCCCCCGAACTGTCTCGCGGTCGCTACGCTGACCATAGGGCCGAAAAAGATCCTCGGGCCCCCGCCGGCGCGGCCGGAAGATCCGCCGGGCTAGTCGATGAGTTCGTCAGCGACATCTTGGGCTCACTCTTTCCGAAACGCACTGAGTCACAAGGACTCCTTCGAGGCAAGTGCGTGGTGCCATGTGTTCCGCATTTGAGTCCCACGGTGGCTGGGCGCACTTGGTGCGCTGTGCTTACCGTCCGAGAGTCAGGTGACCGTTGCGGACGGTTCTTTAGTGCGAAGGAGTCTACCGACTTCGCGAGCCGGAAAGACGGGCCGCGCGGTCGGAGGTGGTGAGGCTTTTTGCGGCCGACTTCAGTCTGTCCGAGTAACAAAACACCCGACACCAATTAAGGGCGGGACAGAATGTGGAGGCCGCAAAAAGCCTCACCACCTCCGACCTATGGGCGTCCTTTTCAGATGGGGAAGCCTGGCACACTCAGCGTCTGTTGAGCCATTTCTCGGTGGCGTACTTCTGTTGCTTTATGCAGTGGGCGGCCTCTTCCAGTTCGGGGCCGGGGCGCCACTCCTCGAGGCGAATGGCAAAATGTTCTTCCAGTCCCTGCTTGAGCGCATCGATGGCGTGCTGCCGGGAGATCGGCTTGCCGCTGAGGGCGTTCACGCAGGCGGCTTCGGGCGTCATGGGGTTTGGGTCGAGCGGGATCGAGCCATGGTGGAGTACGCGGCCCCCTTTGCGGCGCTGGGCCGAGCCGACCAGCTTGCGGCCCTCGGCTAGGAGGTCGTAACTGGTGACGCTGTAGAAGCAACGTCCGGCGGCATCGCCCTCTTCCTGGTCGATCTGCTGATCGTGTCTCAGGCCGGCTCCCACTCCGAGTGCGGCCAGTCCCGCGGCGAGCGCCAGATGGATGGCATGGTACGAGTCCTTGACAGGCCCGGCAAAAGGTTCCCGGTCGTCGGCGCCCGCGATCGAGAAGGTGATTTCTCCCTTGTGCAATATCGCTCCACCGCCGGTGGTCCGGCGCGTCAGCAAGGCGCCCAGTTCGCGCACCCGTTGAGGCGGGAATTCGCTGCGCCGTTGAAAGTATCCGAGAGAGAGCCCGGGCGGGTCCCAGTCGTAGAACCGCACCACGACGGGATGGTCCGGGTCCAGGCCGAGGAGTGCTTCGTCGATCGCCATGTTGTCGTGGGGATGGCGCGGGCCGGAATCGAAAAACAACCAGATCGAATCCCTGTCTGCCATGGCGCCTCGCTTCGAATAAAAGGAGCCGGTGCACACCGCGCTGTGCGGCCGGCACCGGCTCCAGGAATCATGCGGCCTTGACTACTCTCCGGTGCGAGTGAACTCGATGTCGGCCTTGGCCAACAGCTTGGACGTGATGTGCACCAGGTTGAGATCGAGGTAATCCTCTTCGATCGTCGGCTTGCTCTTGTCGTAGGCATTGAGCTCGAGCATGCTGCGGTACTCGACCACCTTGACCAGGTAGAGCCCCCTGTGAACGGGGTTGCCGAAATCGCTGAAGGTGACCTTGTGAGGACCGATGATGTCGCCCGGCTTGGCCCTGTAGAAGACGTCGTCGGTGATGCTGTACCCGCTCGTGAGAATCGCCTTCGATTTCTCGCCGAAATAGGAGCGCATGTCGTTGCGCGTCATGTAGTCCGTCTCGGAGGGCCGGTTGAAACCGTTGATGTCCTCGTACTTCTTCGCCACCTCGAGAAAGTCGGCGCCGCCATCGAGCTCTTTTCGTATGGCCGCCAGCTGCTCGTCGGCCCAGGCGAATCCGCCCTCCCGCTCCCGAAGCTGCTTGTGGTCGAACACGCCGAGGAAGATCGACTGAATCTTCACTCCACCGTTCTGGTAGAAAAGGCGAGCGCTGGTTTCGAAGAATTTCTTCAGCACCTCGTCGGTCATGAGATCTTTGGAAGCGAGCATATTCTTCAGGCCGAGTCGGCGGCGGTACATCTTCTTGTAGTCTTCGATCTGGTAGTAACCGTGGAGCCCCATGATGAACTCGATGGGGAAGATCGAACCCTCGTACATTTTCTTGTGCTCGGCGAAGGCGGCATCGAATGCATCGTCTTCAAGGTGCCATCCACCCTCGGTAAGGAGGTTGTCGATCGCTTTGTTCGAGAGAATTTCTCTCAGGATCTGATCCTTGATCGGCCCGGTGAGTTTGCCCACCATGAGCGGGTAAAGTTCGTCGAGCTTCACATCCGTTCCGGCGACGCGCATGTAGACGTCCTCGGAAAGTTTGCCGCTCGTGTGGTAGATGATTTCGGTCTTGGCCACGAGGGCGGACTTGATCATGCGGATGTACTGGGGACGGATGAATCCGCTGATCTCCTTGCCTTCCTGATAGCTTCTGTTCAGCCCGTCGCGCATCGCCTTATCGTTTTCCGAACCCGAGAGAACCTCCCATGTGTGCAGAGGCATGAAGATATTGACCTCCTGTCCCTGCGCGTTCTGGCCGACGGGCAGATTGGGATCGACAGGTGGCAGCGCAGGCTGGCCGTCGGCCTGCTCGAGACCGGGCAGGGGCATCGGCGAATCCTCGGCTGTGGGCATGACCTGCATGACCTCGGGCAGAAAGACTTTCCCGAAAGCCAGGTTGGAGCGCTGGAGTTCGTAAAAATTCTCCCACCCGCACGCCTTGTCGATCATCTCCCTCCACGCTTCCTCGGTGAAGGTGCCCGATCTGTCCTGCTGCTTGGTCATCATCATCTGGTTGTTGATTTCTTCCTCGATCGCCTCCTTGGGGACGTCGAACTGCGCCGGGTCCTCTCCCGCGTCGACCAGCTTTTTCTTCTCGATCCTGGTGAGAACGGCGGTCATGAAACGATCGACCTCGAGCGCCCCGAGAGAATCGACGGCGCAGAGCATGAAATCGTTTTTCGTAACCTTGTCGCTATCGATCGTGGCGATCACCGCGGCGTCGTAATCGACGTTATCGAGATTCAGATCGACTTTCTCGTCAAAGAGGGTCACGAGACCGAGAGGCTGCTGGCGATATGCGCCGATATCATCGAGCACCGTCGGCTTGGGCGTGCGCCGCTTGCTGCCCGACGGGGAGACCTCGATCGTCGGCTTCATCGTCTTGGGAGCGGTTTTTCGTTTGACCGGCGTTCCCTGGGGCAGTTTTCCCTGGCTGCCCTGTTTCCTGTTCGGCTTTTTTATCTGCTGAAGCCTGTGGCCCTTCTTCTCCGCCTCCTCGCCCTCACCGTCATCCTCTTTCTTGGGCTTTTCCGGATCGTCCTGGCCTTTCTTTTCGGGAGTTTCCTGACCGACGCGGTCCGCGGCTGGTGTCCCGGAGTCTCCATCACCATCGACGTCCGGGGAGCATTGCGCTCCGGCGACGATGATGGCGCTCAGCGCGGCCACCATGACAAGTAAGGTGAATTCTTTGAATAACCTGCTCATTTTTCCGACCTTTCACATTACGTTTATTCAGAATCAGGCTTATCTGGAGGGATCTTGGATCTTCTCGATACGCCTTGTACGGACAAATCAGATAATTTGTTTGAATCTCCTTTGTCAACCAGATTTGTGAGCCGCAGTCCGACCATCCGCCGATTTGCACCCGATTTTCACTGAATGGTGACGAGTGGATCGTTGGAATTGACTGTTTTTCCCTCGGCAACGTGCACCTTCTTGACCGTGCCGTCTCCTTCGGCGCAAATCTCGTTCTCCATCTTCATCGCTTCGAGGATCAGAAGCGGCCCACCCTCTTCGACTCTGTCGCCCTCGGCCACGAAAACCTTGAGCACGATCCCCGGCATGACGCTCTTGACCACGCCGCCACCCGAACGCCGGTCCTTCTCGAGCGCGAGGGCGCCCCGCTCCCGCTCGTCGAGGACGCGCGCCCTGTACGGGTGGCCGCCCACGATCAGGTCGAGATCGGACGTTCCGGGGTTGACCGTGACATTGAGGGATTCCTGCCCGATCAGAAGGGAGTACTTCGAACCTGCCTCGATCACCGAATAATCGATGGGGTAGGTCGTTCCGTTCACCTCGCCGAGGATCTGTCCCTTCTCCTCGCGGATCGCGACCTCGATCTCCTCTTCGCCCAGGGTTACGTAGTATTTCATGAACTCCCTCCGGGCCTGAACGATCGCGCCCAGGCCGAAACCGGCGCCGCCCCCTTGCCCTGAAGCTGGCGCGAACGCCGCTTGCGCTCGGCATGGGCCAGGATGGCGGCGGTCAGTGCGATGTACTCCTGCTTCTCGGGTCCGGCTTTTTTCAGGATCTCCTTCAAGGATTGTTCCACGTAGCCGGTGTGGTATTGGCCGCTCTTGAAATTCTCTGTCTCGAGAATGGCGAGCAGAAAAGGCACGTTGGTCTTGACGCCGCTGATGTGGAGCTCGCCGAGGCACCTTTTCAGGCGCTGAATGGCGCTCTGCCGATTGCGGCCGCGCACGACGAGCTTGGCCAGCATGGGATCGTAATAAACGGAAATTTCCATGCCCTTGAAGAGGGCCGAGTCCATGCGCACGCCCGATCCGCCCGGGAGATCGAGGCTCCTCACGCGGCCCGTGGAAGGCAGAAATCCCGAATCGGGATCCTCCGCGTAGATACGCGCCTCGATCGAGTGGCCTCTCTGCTTGACCTCTTCCTGGCTGATGGCGAGCGGTTCGCCGGCGGCGATATCGAGCTGCATGCGCACCAGATCGAGGGCGAGTACCTGCTCGGTGATCGGATGCTCCACCTGGAGTCGGGTGTTCATCTCGAGAAAGTAGAACGCGCCCCCCTCTTCGACGAGAAACTCGACCGTTCCCGCGTTGCGGTATCCGATCGCCTCGCAGGCGCGGACCGCCACCTCGCCCATTCGGGTGCGCATGTCGTCGGTGACCAGCGGCGACGGTGTCTCCTCGATGATCTTCTGGTGGCGGCGCTGGATCGAACACTCCCGCTCGCAGAGATGGATCACACGGCCGTGATTGTCGGCCATCACCTGGAACTCGATGTGGTGGGGATTCTTGAGATAGCGCTCCACGTAGACGGCCGGATTTCCAAAGGCTTTCTGCGCCTCCGACCGGGCCATCTCGAAGGCCTTGGTCATCTCGTCGGCATTGTGGACGATGCGGATTCCCTTGCCCCCGCCGCCGCCCGAGGCCTTGATCATCATGGGAAAGCCGATCGTTTCGCCGACACCATCGAGTTCGTCCGCCGTGCAGATCTCTCCCTCAGTGCCGGGCATGACGGGCACCTTGGCGTCGATCATCAGCTTGCGCGCCGCGATCTTGTCGCCCATGGCGCGGATCACCCTCCCCGAGGGACCGACAAAGACGATACCTGCCTCGTCGCACGCTTCGGAGAAGGCGGCGTTCTCGGCCAGAAAACCGTATCCCGGATGAATCGCCTCGGCGCCCGAGGTCCGGGCCGCGTCAAGAATAGCGTCGATCTTCAGATAGGACTCCCTCGAAGGCGCCGGGCCGATGCAGTAGGCTTCGTCCGCCCAGCGCACGTGGAGGCTGTCCCGGTCAGCTTCGGAATAGACCGCCACCGACTCGATCCCCATCTCGCGACAGGTCCTGATGATTCTGAGCGCGATCTCACCCCTGTTCGCCACGAGGAGCTTTTTGAACTTTTTCCCCTTGGCGCTCGCCGACTTGGGATTTTCTTTTTTGGGCGTTTTCTTGGACGTCATGGTCTTTGAGCCTCTCAGAGCGGGATATTGCCATGCTTGCGCGGCGGATTCTGGTCTCTCTTCGTGGCCAGAAGGCGGAGGGCCGACACCAGCTTCCAGCGCGTCTCCGACGGAACGATCACCTCGTCGATATAGCCCTTCTCGGCAGCCGTGTAGGGATTGGCGAACTTCTCCCTGTAGTCGGCGACGAGCTTCTCCTCGACCGCTTTCGGGTCATCGGCCTCTTCGAGCTCTTTCTTGAAGATGATGCGCACGGCGCCCTCGGGCCCCATGACGGCAATCTCGGCCGACGGCCAGGCGAAGTTCATGTCACCGCGGATGTGTTTCGAAGAAAGAACGTCGTAGGCGCCGCCGTAGGCCTTGCGCGTGATCACCGTGATCTTGGGCACCGTCGCCTCGCAGTAGGCGTAGAGGAGCTTGGCGCCGTGCTTGATGATGCCGCCATACTCCTGCGTCGTGCCTGGCAGGAAGCCGGGCACATCCTCGAAGGTGACCAGCGGGATGTTGAAGCAATCGCAGAAGCGCACGAAGCGCGCACCCTTGAGGGAGGCGTCGATATCGAGCGTTCCGGCGAGCACCGCGGGCTGGTTGGCCAGGATTCCCACGGTGCGCCCGTCGATCCGGCCGAATCCGATCACCAGGTTGCGCGCGTAGTTCTCGTGAACCTCCATGAAGTCGCCGCTGTCGATAACCGAGAGGATCACGTCATTGATGTCGTAGGGCTTGTTGGGATTCTCGGGAATGATCGAATCGAGCTTCTCGTCGCGCCGCTCGGGATCGTCGCCGAGGTCGACCACGGGGGGATCTTCCGTGTTGTTCAAGGGGATGAACGACACGAGGCGGCGGACCTTGGCGAGGCACTCGAGATCGGACCCCGCTTGAAAGTGGGCCACACCCGACCTGGTGGAGTGGGTTGTTGCCCCGCCCAGTTCGTCGTGCGAGACATCCTCGTGTGTCACGGTCTTGACCACCTGCGGCCCGGTCACGTACATGTAGGAGGTCCCGTCGACCATGAAGATGAAGTCGGTGATCGCCGGCGAGTAGACCGCCCCGCCCGCGCAGGGCCCCATGATGGCCGAGATCTGAGGGACCACACCCGAGGCGAGCGTGTTGCGGAGGAAGATGTCGGCGTAGGCGCCGAGCGACCGCACACCCTCCTGAATGCGCGCGCCGCCCGAGTCGTTGAGGCCGATCACGGGCACACCCACCTTCATGGCCATGTCCATGATCTTGCAGATCTTCTGGGCGTGGGCCTCGCCCAGCGAGCCGCCGAAGACGGTGAAATCCTGGGAGAAGACATACACCCGACGGCCGTCGATCATGCCGTAGCCGGTGACCACGCCGTCGCCGTAGACCTGCTTGTCGCCCATTCCGAAATCGGTTGTCCGGTGGACCAGGAAGCGGTCGATCTCGTTGAACGATCCCTCGTCGAGAAGCAGATCGACCCGCTCGCGCGCGGTGAGCTTGCCCTTGGCGTGCTGGGCGTCGATCCTCTTCTCGCCGCCGCCGAGTTGGGCTTGCTGGTTCTTCTGTTCGAGCAATTCACGTTTGGATGTCATCTTTTCCTTCCGATTCTGCTTTTGCCCTGATGCACCACACTCTGTCCTGTCGAGTCAGGGCGGAAACAGGGATCGTACCTGCTGAGCGCACCAAATTCAATGGACCCGCTCCACCAGCTCGATGAGAACGCCGCCCGAGGCCGCGGGGTGAATGAAACCGATCCGGGCACCCTCGGCGCCCACACGGGGATGCGCGTCGATCAGCCTCGTCCCGTGGGCGGCGAGACGTTCCAGTTCTCCCTCGATTCCATCGACGCGGAAAGCGATATGGTGGAGCCCCTCGCCCTTTTTGTCGATGAACCGGGCCACCGGGCTGTCGGGCGCGGTCGGTTCGAGGAGTTCGACGCGCGTTTCGCCGGCGCGCAGCACGGCCACCCTGACCTTCTGCTCCGCCACCTCCTCGTCGCCGATATGTTCGAGACCGAGGAGATCCCTGTAGAATCGGAGGGATTCCTCGATCGACCGGACGGCCACGGCCACGTGGTCCACTTTCTTCGCCATAGCGGTCACTCCAGAGTCAGTTCCGTTCCTCCCGCAGCCAGGAGACGAGTCCGGTGATGTCTGCCGGAAGGGGCGCCTCGTAGGCGACTCTCTCCTTCGAGATGGGATGGGTGAAGCAGAGGCGACGCGCGTGGAGCGCTTGGCGGGCGATCGCCGGAACGGCTTTTCCCGCGGCCGCGTACTCTTCCACGATCGCGTTGTAGATCTGCCGGCGTCCCCTGCCGTACACCGGATCGCCCACGAGCGGATACCCGATGTGGCTCATGTGAACGCGGATCTGATGGGTGCGGCCCGTGTGAATGTTGACCTTGACCGTGCAGAAACCGTCGAAGTGTTCGATCACCTCGTAAAAGGACGAGGCTGCTTTGCCCCGCTGCCGGTCGACCTTGACCTTCTCGGGATTCTTGGGATCCTTGCCGAGAGGCAGATCGATGTAGTCCGAGTGAAAGGGAATATTGCCGATCACCACGGCGTAGTATTCCTTTTCCACCCTCCGGTTCTTGAACTCTTCCACCAGGTGATAGCGCGCCAGGTTGGTGCGCGCCGCGAGAAGGATGCCTGTCGTCTCCCTGTCGAGCCGGTGCACAACGCCGGGACGGAAGACGACACCGACGCGCGCAATCTCGGGATAGCGAAAAAGCAAGGCATTGACGAGCGTTCCACTCCGCTCGCCCGTGCCGGGGTGGACCACGAGTCCCGTCGCCTTGTTGATCACCACGAAGTGGTCTTCCTCGGCAACGAGGTCGATGGGGATATCCTCGGCGCGCGGTGTGCTCGGGTTGCGCGACCCTTTCTCCAGGGTGATTCTTTCCCCTTCGGCCACGCGGTAGTTCTTGCGCACCCGCCTTCCGTCGACGAGGATCTGACCGCAGGCGATCATGCCGGTCAAGTAGCTGCGCGAGTAGTCGGGATAGAGCGTCTCTCCCAAGAAACGATCGATCCTCCTCCCCGCGGCGTCGGCGGGGGTGATGATTTCGATGATCTGCTTCTTTCCCTTGGTCATGGCGCTTAAAACCTTTGCTTCATTCGTTTCGACCGGCCATGTTAACACTCCCGCGCCGTGCCGAAAAGAGGAACCCTAAGTCACTCTCATTTAGGATCTTCGTTCATCGAAAGCGCCTGTCCTGTCGCGCGCGCCCCGCGACAGGCTTGAGAAGAGGCCAAAGAATCCCCATTCTTGCGCCATTCCGGACCTTGACATGGCATCGCATCCTGTTACTCTGTTTTGCTTTGCCTCTAATAGATAGTTACTGTTATCAATCGGCTGCTCGAACCGCCCCCCCACACCACGAGGAGATGGTTATGGAGCAAGGTACCTTAGTTCTCAGATCAGGATCTCGAACGATGAAAAAACAGATTGCAGTCTCTCTTCTCACCGCCGTCGTGTTGACTCTTTGCTGTGCCGACATTCCCCTCGCGTCCGAAGCCCCTCCCCAGGATGGCGCTACGAATGTTCAGACGTTCATCCGCGGCACCCACGGAACAGCCAAGGCCGGAAACAACCGGGCGCCGTTCGGCATGGTGACCGTTTCCGGGGGCGAGGTGGTTCTCGGAATGAACAAGGAACTGGTCGAAGAAAAGGGAGAAGGCCAGTCCTCGACCCTCTCCCTTCTCTCCGGATCGATTCCGCGGCACACCCAGAGAAAGATCAAAGAATTCTACTGCGACAAGTTCGAGATCACCAACGCCCAGTGGAAGGCCTTTCTCGACGCCACGGGACGGTCGCCGAGCCTGCTCCTGAAGGAACTGGCCTGGCAGAAGGGGCCCGACGGCGGATCGAGCTTTCCCGAGGGCGAGGACAAATTCCCCATCCGCAACGTCGATCTCAATAATGCCAAGGCCTTTGCCCTCTGGTGCGGCAAGCGGCTTCCGACCGAGGCCGAGTGGATGCGGGCCGCGTCGGACAGCAAGGGATGGCTCTACGCCTGGGGAGACGACTACGATCCCAAGAAATGTTCGACCAAGGACAGGCGCACACGGCGCGAAAAGCTGATGCCAGTCGGCTCCCACACGGCGGGCGCATCGCCCTTCGGCATCGAGGACATGACCGGCAGTGTGTGGGAATGGACAATCAGTCCCTTCGAAGAGTACAAGAACTTCAAACCGATCATTCAGAAAGTGGGCAGAAGAAGGGAAACTCTCTCTCCCGGTTTCGATTCACGCCAGTTCGTGGTCAAGGGAGGTGTCTACAACGGTAACGATCTCACCAACCTTCTCCCCGTGAGACAGCCCTGCCTCTCGAACACGAACCTCGACTCCCTCGGTTTCCGCTGCATCAAGGATCCCAAGCCGGGCGTCGACATTTTCGAATCGGCGTTGAAGGAGCTGAACTCCGCCTACCTGAAGGAGAAGAGGTGGGACGAACGCAGCTTCTACGCCATCGAAGCCTCCCATGTCGATACCGATCGCGAGATCATCGTTGGATTCGATTATTTCGTCTTCAAGCCGAGGGGAGGTCTTCTCACGAGCATAAGCAAGATCACGAAGAACAACAATCCCACGCCGGCCGGTTATTTTCCTCTCGGTGTGCTGAGTGTCTCCCGTCCGCTGGAGAAGCCGCTCCTGCCCCCGGGCCCGTACACCCTTGTTTACAGACACAAGGGCGGCGGGCAGGAAGAAGAGACCGTCGCGGTCGAGCCCGAGAAACCGGAAGAAGAGAAAAAGCCCGAGGAGCCCAAAAAGGACGAACCCAAAACAGAGGGCGAAGAGGGAGAACCTCAGGAAAAGACAGAAGAAGAGAAAAAAGCGGAAGAGGAAGAAAAGCGCATCGCCGAAGAGAACGCCAAGGCCAAGGAGATCGCAGATGCCGAAAATGCACGCGCCATGGCCGACCTCGAGAAGATCGGCGCTGTCACGGCAGCAAAGAACGATATCCCCTTCCCGAAGGACAAGAATCTCATTCTCTTCCTCAATCCCTCTGACACGGTCGTGGGATTCGTCGAAGTCGAGCGGTTCACCGAGGGCGGCGAAGAACCGATCCGAGTGATTCATATTCAGGCTTCGGGCAATACGGAGATGGAGTTCACCGTCAGGATTCTGGGATCGAAGCACCCGCGTTTCAAGCTACCGCTGAGAATCGTGGATAACCCTTTCTAATCCGATGATAATCCCCCAGCGCCGCCATCACTACTGGTGGCGGCGCTGACAATTCCTACACTCACCACTCCACTGTCCATCCAATGGTCGAATTCTAGTGAGACTAACCTGACGGCGGAAACCCGAGAATTTTTCGCGGCCTTGCAATCTCCGCTCGGCGAGCCAGATCGTCGTCGCGGAACAAGCGACCGCGAAGGTCCTGAGAAAAGCGCGGCGACGTCGTTGATCAGGCGACGTCGAGCTCTTGCGGGTTGGCCGGCGGATCTTCGGGCCGCGCCGGCGGAGGTGTGAGGTCTTTTTGCGGTCTATGGTCGGCGCAGCGACCAGGAGACCGTTCGGGGGAAGACTCAAACTCCGGCCGAAAAACCTACCTCGTCCTGAAATCCGCCCGACACCGTCGTCTTCCCCCGGATGGGCTCCCCGAGTGGAGCACGCAAGACCGCAAAAAGGCCTCGCACCTCCGCCGTCAGACCATCCTTATCGGCCGCCATAATCTGCAAGAATCTTCACGACACCGATTCAACGGCCTTTGGCCCGCGGTATTCCCAGGAAGAACTCCATCAGGTTGTGCCCTTCGTCTATCTGGAGGTCGGACTTGGCCGCGTTCGCCTCGGTGAAGGCGTATTTCCTGATCCCTTCAACGCCGTGACCGCAGAAGGCGATCGGGACCGGGCCGCGCGCCTGGGTGGTCTCGAGCGACGAGGTGATATGATCGGTGGCCACCATCATGCGCCAGGTGTCGAGACCATCGAGGTTCTTCAGCAGCGGGCCGATCAGACGGCTGTCGACCGCCTCGATGGCGGCGACCTTGGATGACGGATTCGCCTCGTGGCACGCTTCGTTCACGGCTCCCACGTGGACCACGACCAGATCGTGGCGTTTGAGCGCCTCGAGGCAGGCGTCGGCTTTTCGTGCGTAGTCCGTATCGAGACCTCCTGTGGCGCCCGCCACGTCGATCAGATCGAGACCGATCTTGCGCGCCAGACCGGTTGCGAGAGGAACGGCTCCCACGAGCGCCCCCCGCAGATCGAACATCGAGTTGAAAGGGGGCAGCTCAAAATCGCGTCCCTGCCCCCAGAGCCAGATCGTGTTTGCCGGGTTTTCGCCGAGATCGATCCGCACACTGTTGATGTCGTTCTTTTCCAGTTCGGTCCGCGCCCTCTCGATCAGATCGCACAGAACCTGCGCATCAGGCCCGTAAGGGTAAAAGTCGCGCACCGGCTGCTGCAAAATCTCGTGAGGCGGAACGGTTTCGAAAGAAAGAGACGCGCACCCTTTCATCACGAGAAGGTTTCGGTAGCCGAGGCCGGCGTGAAAGTTGAGCTTCTCTCCCCCCAATCTGACATTCAGCATCTTGATGAGGGCGATCGATTCAGAATCCGAGATCTGTCCCGCGTTGTGATCCACCAGGATTCCATTGAAGGTGGAAACAAAATTCATGCGAAGGGCCAGATCGTCCGGTTCGAGCGCGATGCCGATGCCCGCCGCTTCCAGCGGTCCCCGGGTCACGCTGAGTTCTCTCGTGTCGTAACCGAGGAGCGAAAGGAGCGCCCTTTCCGAGCCGCCCCGGTCGTGGTCGTCGATCGTGTTCACGAGGCCAAGCCGGCCCTCGGACGAGATCCGGTCAAGGTGGGGAGTCATGGCCACCTCGAGAGGTGTTTTCCCGTCCAGCGCTTCGAGAGGTTCATCTCCCAGACCGGTGACAATGACGATGATGTACTTTAGATTACTCACGGCATTCTCTCGATGTGACGATCAGGACTTCGATCCAACCGCGGATGGAGACTCTGAGTAGAAACAAACATAAGCCGCGGCGAGATTCAAGCACTCAGAGGTCGGGAAGCTGTCCGAGACCTTCCTCGACAGTTTTGAAACTGAAAGGCAAAAGCCGCGACGCCAGCCGTGTATCGAGGGAGAGATCGAGGGGCCTCGGCGGAGTCGCCTCCAGTCCTTCCGAAGCGGCAGGGACGAGAAGATCGAGCCGTAGCCCGAATCTCGACGCCACGGCACACCCGAATTCGAACCTGTTCAATCGATCAGGACCGGCAAGATGAATCATGCCTGAAAAATCACTCTCCGCCAGAAAGATAACGGCCCGGACCAGATCGTCGACGAGGACGGGTGTCCGATACTCGTTGGTGAAGAGGCCGAGGCGACGGCCCTGACCGAGGGCGGCGATCAATCCCTCTGAGGCGGACCGAATCCGGCTCGACGAGGCTCCATAGATCAGCGAGAGACGCGCCACGAGAGCATCGGGATTCGCATCGAGCACCGCGGCCTCGCCCGCGGCCTTGGTGGCGCCGTAGGCATGAACCGGCGCGGGTCGATCATCCTCCCCGTAGAAAGACCGCGTGCCGTCGAAGACCTGGTCCGTGGAAAAGTGCACGAATCGCGCGCCCCGCGCGCCGCACCAGTTCGCCATGAGCGCGGGCGCATCGGAATTGACTGCGCGCGCGCCTCGAGGATCAGCTTCGCACGGCCTGATATCGGGCATGGCGGCGCAGTTGACGACAAGAGAGGGAGAGACATCGTCGAGTGCCTCGCGGAGGCGATCGAAATCAGCCACGTCGATTCCGTCGTCGGATCGATCCGTTCCCCGAATCATGGACGTCCGGCCGAATAGCCCGGTTACATCGAGAGCCCTGGAGGATAGAGCTCTGTAGAGCGCCCCCCCGAGGAGGCCGCTCGCACCTGTGATGAGGATCGGTTGCGTTTTGATTGATCTATGGGACTCTGTCATTATCTTTCCTGTGTGTCGAATGCCGCGGGAATTGAGTTTACCAAAGAGTCGGCAAGGTTAAAATGTCGGCGGCGGATAGGAATTCACTACCGCCTCGAGTTTTACTGGGAACGGTCTGAACAGACGAGGGTAGCGCGCCATGAAGCTAGGTCGATTCGACTTCGATCCGATGAAGGAATTTTTTGTCCTCGCCGGACATTGTGTCCTCGAATCGGAAGAGAGCGCCGTGGCTCTCGCACGGAAACTCTCTGATTTTTCCAGTGAGCTCTCGATCCCCGTGATTTTCAAGGCGTCCTTCGACAAGGCGAATCGGAGTTCGATCTCGTCTTATCGGGGACCGGGTATGAACAAGGGTCTCGAAATCCTCGAGACGATCAAGACCGAGTCTGGATTGCCGGTCATGGCCGACATCCATGAGCCGTCCCAGGCGACGGCCGCGGCCGCGGTGCTCGACATGATTCAGATTCCGGCTTTTCTCTGCCGCCAGACCGACCTCTTGACCGCGGCCGCGTCGACGCGCAAACCGCTCAACATCAAGAAAGGGCAGTTCCTGGCACCGTGGGACATGGCCAACGTGGTCGAGAAGGTGCGCACCGTGGGCGGCAAGGAGATTTTTCTCACCGAGAGAGGATCCTGCTTCGGCTACAACACCCTCGTCAATGATATGCGTGCTATTCCCTACTTGCAGAGCCTCGGCTGCCCGGTAATCTTCGACGCCACCCACTCGGTTCAAATGCCGGGCGGTCTGGGCCATGCGACGGGCGGTGATGCGACGATGATTCCGGTCCTGGCGCGGGCGGCCGTGGCTGCGGGATGCAACGGCGTCTTCTTCGAAACGCACGAGACACCGGAAGAGGCTCTGTGCGATGGTCCTAATATGATACAAATTAATGAGTTGAAAAAACTTCTCACACAGTTGTTAAATATCCGTCGCGCCTGTGGCTGAGAGGCACTATTTTTGTCAGTTCAGAAGTTGAAAAGGTGCAAGACTTTGCATTGTGGCGCATCGAGTTTGACTTTCTTGCCTCGTTACGCCGCGACGTGTTGATTGATCCGAACCTTTTTGAGTGGAATTACGACTCCCCGATCCGATGAACAACCTGATCAACCCGAATATCGAGCCTGATGACGACACCGCGTCCGTGGCTTTTCCTGGTATCGATACCTTGAAAGGCAAGCGGCTCGGTGAATTCCGCATTGTGCGCGAGATCGGCCGCGGGTCGATGGGTGTGGTTTTCGAGGCGGTGCAGGAAAACCTCGACCGGCGCGTGGCGATCAAGCTTCTTCCGCCGAGCATCAATCTTCCTGAAAAATCGATCCGCCGGTTCCTCCGCGAGGCCGAATCGGTGGCCAAACTCCACCACGACAACATCGTTCAGATCTACGCCATCGGCCAGAAGGATTCCCTCTACTATTACGCGATGCAGTACGTGGACGGGACACCGCTCGACGAGGTGGTGAGCGACGAACATCCTCTCTCTTTCACTCGGATCGTGCGGATCATGCTCCAGGCAGCGCGAGCGATCGATTACGCCCACGATCACGGGATCATCCACCGCGACATCAAACCGGGCAATATTCTGCTCGCCGAAGATGACAAGGTCATCATCACTGATTTTGGACTGGCGCGCCAGGAGAGGGGCGCGACCTTGACCGAATCGGGCGCGCTCGTGGGTACGCCGATCTACATGAGCCCCGAACAGGTCCTCGGCAAGAAGGGCGGCGTGGGAAAGAGATCGGACGTTTATTCTCTCGGCGTCACTCTCTTCGAACTCCTCACCGGTAAACCTCCATTCATGGGAACGAGCACCCAGGAAATCCTCAACTGCATCCTCGAGGACGAACCCAGGGCGCCCCGCAAGATCCGCTCCGACATCCCTTGGGAACTCGACGTGATCGCCATGAAAGCGATGGAGAAGGAGCCGCGTCAGCGCTTTGCCACGGCGGGCGACCTCGCGGCCGATCTCCGCCGTTACATCGACGGCGAGCCGATCCTGGCGCGTCCCTCGGGAACGGTCATCAAGCTCGCCAAGAAGGTCCGCAAGCACCGTGTGGCGTCGGCCCTGGCCGGGGCCGCGGCGATCCTGCTCATCGTCGTCCTCGTCAACACTTTCAGGTCGCAGGGGATGAAGGAAAACGTGGAAGAGTACGAGTCTGCCCTCCAGCAGGGTCAGCTCCTGCTCAACGACATGGACAGCGAAAACGACCACCTGGCAGAGGAGTATTTCACAAATGCGATCGGCCTCTTTCCAGAGAAAGCCGAAGCCTACTTCCGACTGAGCCAGCTTTACTTTGGCCTCTCAGTTCAAGCAGAACAGGCAGCTCAAGCAGAACAAGTAGAACCAGATTATGGGCAACAGGCAGAGGACTTGCTGAACCAGGCCTTGGAGGCGGCCAATCTGGCTCTCAACTACGATCCCCAGCACACGGGCACCCTCCTCGAACGGAGTCGTATTCTCAGACGGAAAGGCCTCACCAAGGATGGCCTGGAGGATTTGCTCAAACTGCGCACCATAGACAAGGAGAATTTCACTGCTGCCTACGAGTGCACAGAAACCCTCTACGACTACTATCACCAGCTCTGCAAGGAAATACCCGAAGAAGATCACATGGAGGTGCTCCGATCATCCATGCTCTACGGAGAGGAAGCCCTGAGATATGGCAACAACGTGGAGATGCGGTGCCTGATGGCCATGATCTACTACGAGAAGGCCAAACAAGGCCGCGACAACGCGGAACAAACAAGCTTCCTGCAAAAAGCGCGCAACGAGATTGACCTCGCCACCGAACTCGACAAGAACAGCCGCAAGGCGTTCGCGATCAGGGATAAGATCACCTATACGTTCGATGCCTCTCGATTTACCGAACTCTACAGTTGGGCCAAGGACCAGGGATTTGTCGATTCGGCGATTGCCCAGGGATCGAACCTGCTCGAGTTTGTGACCGGAACCTTCCTGCCCAGAATCTTGCCGCCCGATCCGGATGTGGAACCGGCGCGAACCAGCGGGAATCCCGAGTTCTGATCGGTACGATCAGTCGAGTTCTGATCGGCGTCCGCGATCAGTGTTCCCCGTTCAGACCGATGTTGTATTTCTTGAGTCTGTTGTAAAGTGTGCGCCGTGGTATGCAGAGCTCCTTGGCGGCCCGAGCTTTGTTTCCCCCCGCCCGTTTGAGCGCCGCGCGGATCGCTTCCTTCTCGATGTCCTCCAGGGTTTTCCCCTCGTAGACATCGTCTCCCGGGCTGCCCCGCGAGACGGCCAATTGCGAGAGAACGCCCACATGCTCGACACCGATCGTTTTCCCGGCGACGGCGTGCATGCGGCGGACCTCGTTCTCGAGTTCGCGCACGTTGCCCGGCCAGTTGTGGGCCATGAGTCTGCGCATCGCGTCGAGCTGGATAACTTTCTTTTCCTCTCCCGTCTCCGTCGAAAGCTTGGTCAGAAAGCTGTCCACGAGGAGAGGAATATCCTCGCGCCTCTCGCGTAGCGGAGGAACACGGATTGCCATGACCTTGAGCCGGTAATAGAGATCTTCGCGAAACCGCCCCTCGCGGATCAGATCGGGGATGTCGGCGTTGGTCGCCGAGATGATCCGCACTTTGACCTTGATCGACTCGTGGCCGCCCACGCGCCTGAACTCCCCTTCCTGGAGGACGCGGAGCATTTTTTTCTGCATCGAGAGGCCCATGTCGCCGATCTCGTCGAGAAAGAGCGTTCCCTCGTGGGCGGCTTCGAAGAGGCCGATCTTGCGCTTGTCGGCGCCGGTGAAGGCGCCTTTCTCGTAGCCGAAAAACTCGCTCTCGAGAAGGCTCTCCGAGATCGCCGCGCAGTTCTCGGAAACGAAGTTACTGTCCCGGAGCGGTCCGTTGTAGTGAACGGCGCGGGCCACGAGTTCCTTGCCCGTTCCGCTCTCGCCGTGAATGAGCACGGGGTAGTTCGTGTCGGTCACGATATCGAGAAGCCGGAAGACCTCGGCGATCGCCGCGCTGCGGCCCACGATGTTCGAGTAGTCGTACTTGAGCTTGTGCGTTTCGCGCTGGGTTTCGAGCGCCTTCTTGATCACCTCGATCTCGTCGGCCTGGTAGGCGACGCGCTCCTCGAGGGTCGCGTTCAGCTTCTCGAGCTCGACCCTTTTTTCCTCGTTTTCCTCATAGAGCCGGGCGTTCTCCAAGGCGATCGCGGCCTGGTCCGAGAAGAGATCGAGAAAGACACGGTCATCCTCGGAGAAGGTCCCCTTTTGAAAACGGTTGTCGATGTAGACGCAGCCGATCACCGCATCCTTGATCTTGAGCGGCGTGCAGAGGATCGATCGGAGCTTCATGTCGGCCACGGAAGTGAAAGCGGCGAGGTTCTTGTCGTCCATGGCGCTGTCTGTGAGCAGCACGAGGCCCTCTTCCATGACCTTCTGGACCACACCCCAGCTCACCTTGGCGCCGGCTTTGCGAATCTCTTCGCGGTCGATGTTCCGGGCCACCTCGACCTGGAACTGGTCGTTCTTCCTCAAGATGAGAAAACCGCGCTCCGCGCCCATGAGGCTCACCACCGAATCGAGAATCAAGCTCAGGAGCCTTTTCAGGTTCAGCTCGGAGTTGAGAGCGGTGTTGATCTCGATCAGCTTGACAAAGTGATCCTCGGGCAGACCCTTGTCCTTTCTTCGAAAGAGCAGGTCCTTGAGTGCGCTCGCAAAACTCTTCTTTTTGGTCATGGCCGTTCAGCTCGTGAAGGATTTCGTACAACCTTCTTTCATCATACAGGAGGACGGGGCCGGCGCAACCGGTGCGGTGCGGAATATGGAATCGATTCGGGAATGCGGTTCAATACTCGGAGGCAAATTTATCCTTGAGGCGCATGAGCATGCGCGTGATGATCTGGCAGACACGGGACTCGGAGATATCGATGATCTCACCGATCTCCTTCATGGTCATGGCCTCGTGATAGTAGAGCATGATGATCATCTTCTCGAGCTGTGCGAGGCTCCCGTAGATGAGCCTGGTTATCTCCTGTCTCTGCACGATCTCGGAAGGCTCCTCCTCCACCATCGGCATCCCGTTGCGGCCGTTGTGCCCCGAGCCTGCGCAGTTTTCGATCTCCTCGGAGTGGAGCGAAATGATGTTGGAGAAGGTCAGCTTGAGAATCGTCGCGCGGAGTTCGCCTACCGTAAGATTGAGCGCAAAAGCCAGCTCTCCGTCGGACGGATCGCGGCCGAGTGTTTCCTTGAGTCCGGCCTGGGTCCGGCTCAGTTCTGCTTCGCGGTTGCGCGCCTCTCGCGGAATCCAGTCCTGGTTCCGCAGCTCGTCGAGCATAGAGCCCTTGACCCGCATGCGGCAGTAGGCCTCGAACCGAGTCCCACGGGCGGGATCGTAGTTGTCGATCGCCTTGAGGAGTCCGCAGGCGCCGGCGCTGGCGAGATCCTCGGGATCGACTGTTTTCGGAAGACGGGACGAGATTTTCTTGGCAACGCCCTTCACGAGAGGAAGGTAGGTTTCAACGAGCCGCGTGCGCAGACGGGGGCTGTTGGTACTCTTGAATCTAACCCAGAGTTGTGAGTGGGATATCGATTCTTCTCTCATGAAACAGATGGTCCTCCGAAGATTCAATCAGAAGGACCTCTCATGTGACTCATCGGCTCATGGCGGCCGTAATCGTTTTTTTGATCCTTCTGAATTTTTCTCTTCTTGAACCTCGACGGGGCACTCGGTCTCTTGGACCGCATGCCGGCGGTCACTTGGACCGCATGCCGGCGGTCACTTGGACCGCATGCCGGCGGTCACTTGGACCGCATGCCGGAGACGGATCAGAGCACGCTGCTGATCGTCTCGATTCTTCCGGAGTAAGAGAGTGGTTCCCCAACCGCCGTCTCTAACTCATCATCGCCAAGTAAATCTGAACGGCATTTTTACTACATATAGTCGTTCGAATCAAATAGAATCCAGTTATGGTGTTAAGATTTGCCAACCACCCGCAGCGGTATCAGACATCTTGAAATCGCGATAAGAGGTGCGGACCTTTTTTTAGGTACTATTACTTTACTGTCCGCGCTTTGGTATTATTATGATGAGAAGGTGAAAGAAGGTTGAGGATTCCACTGCGAACTACGGGTCTGCCAACGGCCGGCGAGTCCTAGTGTGAATCAATTCAGAGATTTCAGCGACTCCCACGCTGCGTCTCATTTCGAGCAGGAGGTCAAGAGGTGACCGAGAAATTTACCGTGTGTATCA
Source organism: uncultured Phycisphaerales bacterium (assembly GCA_964464495.1). Classification (GTDB taxonomy): domain Bacteria; phylum Planctomycetota; class B15-G4; order B15-G4; family CAYZWU01; genus CAZUHB01. Next base: position 39,536 of record CAYXGI010000008.1, on the reverse strand, counting down.
TCGACGACGATGATGATTTCAGGAAATCCTTGGCTTGGCTTCTTGAGCGCCACAAATTCAATGTTCAGCAATACTCGGCCGCGTCGAGTTTTCTCGACCAGCCAGCGCCTGAAACGGGTTGCATCGTGACCGACGTGAGGATGCCCGGAATGGACGGCCTCGAGCTTCAGGCAAAACTCATCGAACGCATGATCAATCTGCCCGTCATTGTCATCACCGGTTACGGCGATATCGAAATGGCGGTCAAGGCGATGCAGAACGGCGCACTCGATTTCATCGAGAAGCCTTTCGACGACAAGGAATTCATCGAGATCATCAACAAGGCCCAGAAGCGCGAATCGGAAGAGCACAAGGAGCGGCAGCTCGCAAACGAAATCAAGACTCGCGTCTCCACCCTGTCCGCACGGGAGAAGGAAGTCATGGAGCGCGTCGTCCGCGGGAAACCGAACAAGGTGATCGCCGCGGAATTCTTCCTCAGTCCGAGGACCGTGGAAATTCATCGCGCCAACATGATGCGAAAGATGAAGGTCGGATCAGTGGCCGAGCTCGTTCGGATGACCTGCCTCGCCGAGAGATACGAAAAATAGCCCCTGCGCGGCGACTCACTCCTCCCACTCGATCCAGATCGGCGAAACCCACGCCATGTGTCCGTCTGCCTGCTCGACCCTCAGGTAATAAGAATGTGTTCCGGTGACCGGCTCCGCCGAGAGGGTGAAGTCGTCGGAGAAATCGAGTGTTCCAGGACGCCTCTCGGCCACGAGGAGCTGTCCGTCGCGGAGCAACTGAACCGAGTCGATCGCGTCTGTTCCATGCACCGATAGTTGCACGCGGGGTTGCCCGCGGCCCTTGACAGTCTCACCGGGCAAGGCGTTGTCGATGCGAAATGCCGCCACGATGCGGGCGCCCGTTGTTCCATAGCAACGGCCTCCCTCGAGAGCGCCGAAAATGCCTTCGCGGTCGAAGGTGTCGGCCCACACGGCGGTCACACCCGAGAAACCGTAACGAAGACCCTTCTTGCGCCGAATCGCGATCGGGACGCCCGGCAGTCCCACATGTCCGTCCGAATCAGCCGTGATGGAGAACCGCCCACCAGCAGCGAGGACATCGCGAAAACTCGAACCGGCCCGCCTTTCGTTGCGGGGATCACCATGAATAGGAAGAGTAGAACGGTTGAATTCAGCCAACCCATGCCACGAGTAGATCTCGAAGAGACGCTGCCTGTTCAGGCCCAGACCGAGACCGAAATCGTAGTCGTGCACAGACCGATCGCGCAGCCATGTGGTGTGGTGAACCACGATCAGCACGTTGGGATCGGAACCGATTTTCTCGGCGAGGTCGGCGAGAGTCGGCGCATGGCGTGTGCCGGGATCATTGGTTGGCAGTTCGCTCCAGGCGTTGACGCCGCGCGCGTCTTTGAGAATCACATGGCGGTGGCCGTGAGTCTCCGAGGTCCATTCGTATCCGGCAAGAGCCACGAAACGGCCCGGATCATCGAAGCGATCGGGCAGCAGGCGCAGCTCTTCCCAGCGAAAAGAACTGTTGGAGCTGTGGTCCGAGATCGAACAGAAATCGAGGCACGCCGGCCCGCGGGCGAAGTCGTAAGCTTCATCCTGCAGCCCGGCGGCGTGTCCGCCCATGGCGGTGTGGCTCTGGATGCTTCCCCACCTGATCGAGCAGCCCTCGGGCAGGAGGGCGTCTTTGCCATCAGTGACCAGAACGGGATTGCTCGTTCCCCGGAGCCCCGCGCCCGCGGAGCGAGCCGACAGCCTGAACAGTCCCGGTTCATCGAGAACGACCTCCACGTCGCCAAAGGTCTGACCGCGCTGAAAATCGATCCGGCCGAGCAGCCGCGCGTCCTCTTCGCCGGAAAGACGAACGACCACCTCCCCCATGAAATCATCGACTGGCAGACTCGATGCTGTTCGCCCCCCACTCCCTCTGACCGAAACGATGCGCACCGTGGCCGTTCCCGGTCGGATCACCGAGGGAGCGACCACTCGCAGCCTGTCCGCCTCGACCGCATGGCTCTCGAGGAGCGGGTGCGGTCCCTGGGCGAGCAGAAACTCTCCGTCGCCCGCGCGATCGGCGTAACAGAGCAGGCGGACTTTCAGCGGGATCGGCGGGACCTTCATTCCCGGACCGCCTGTCCGCGTGTCGCCGAAAAGAACCGTCACTTTCTCTCCCGCGGGCAGCCCCTCTGGAAAGACGATCTCGGGAGAATGCCGGCCAAGACCCGCGGCGCGTAGAGAGACCTCGAAGGGGCTCGACTCGGTCGCGACGGTGAGCAGGTTGGCCGCGCCACCCTGGCCGAGTACTGGATCGCCGAGCGCATAGCGCAGGTCTGCTCCGACCAGGGGCCGGCCGTTGAACAGACGGCCCTGCTCGATGCGAAGTCCGCCCCCGGGAAGGAGTTCATCGCTCGCGCGGATCGCGATCGAAAATGTGACGAACGACTCCTTCCCCGGAAGCCGCTCGAGGATTCCGGCGGTCTCCGTCGATACGGCAAAGTGGTCGGGGCCATCGAAAGTGATGTCCACTGCGACGGCATTCTCCTGCCGGCACGACAGTCCTGCCGCGGCGAGCAAGGCAATCGCCAGGCCCAGAATCGTTGACTGAATCGAGGTTTTCATCGAGCGGGTCTCTTTCCTGGCCAACCATTGAACGACATGGAAGGAAAATTATCAAGGATCGCAGACCACTGCGCGCACGGGTGCTTGAACCGCGCCTTGATTGCCCTTGGTTCCGCCGTTAGACTAGCCTTTTTCCGGATCGCCGGACTCAGCGTCCGCAACGCGGGCCCAACGACTTCTCTTCTGGATATGGAACGATGAGCTTGAGGAGCAACGAACTGTTGGTTTCGGCTGCCATCTGCATCGCGGCCGTTCTCTTTTTCGCCGGATGCGCGGCGCCTGTCGTCGTGGACCGTACGGTCACGTCGAGCCAGGGCATGGTGGTCTGCGTCGACGACCTTGCCGCCGAGGTCGGCGCCCGTGTCCTCGCTGCCGGAGGCAATGCGATCGACGCTGCCGTGGCCGTGGGATTCACCCTCGCCGTGACCCATCCCCAGGCGGGCAACCTCGGCGGAGGGGGCTTCATGGTGATCCGTCTCAGCGACGGCACAGTGACAACCATCGACTACAGGGAGAAGGCGCCGAAGGCGTCAACACCCGGGATGTTTCTCGATCGAAAGGGCGCCGTCGACAAGATCAAACGCGATCTCGGACTCTTGAGCTCGGGAGTTCCCGGCACACCGGCAGGCCTCGAGCTCGCCCACCGGCGCTACGGGCGTCTTCCGTGGCGGATCCTCGTTGAACCGGCCAGGGTTCTGGCCGAAGAGGGTTTCGAGGTTGACGATGATCTGGCGTCGGCTCTGAAAAGGCACGCGAAAAAATTACGCCTCTTCGAGAGTACGCGACAGTGCTTCTTCAACGACGAGGGACAACCACCGCAGCCGGGCGATCGTCTCGAGCAGCCTCTGCTCGCCGAGACACTTTCCCTGATCCAGCAGGAGGGCGCAGCCGGTTTCTACCACGGCCGCACCGCGAGGAATCTGATCGCCGCGGTCGACGAGGGCGAAGGGATCATGACCCTCGACGATCTCGCGTCATACAATGCCATCGAACGAAAACCGGTGACAGGCGTCTATCGCGCGCTCACCGTCGTCGGCATGCCCCTTCCATCATCGGGAGGCACCATCCTGATCGAACTGCTGAATATCCTGTCCGGATTCGATCTCAACGGCATGGACGAGGCCGCCCGGTGCCACATCCTGGCGGAGGGAATGCGGCTCGCTTTCAGAGACCGCGCCCTCTATCTGGGCGATGCGGACTTTGTCGACACCCCCTCCGACCGGCTGCTTACCGAAGAGCACGCGCGTACGCTGCGCGCACGCATCGATCGTGCACACGCAACGGACAGCCACTCCTTGTCCGGTGATTGCGTCATTCACGCTGCCCCCTCCGAAAAGGCGGAGACGGACTCCGTTAAGGCGGAGACGGACTCCGTTAAGGCGGAGACGGACTCCGTTAAGGCGGAGGCGGACTCCGTTAAGGCGGAGGCGGACTCCGTTAAGGCGGAGGCGGACTCGGCTGACAACGGCCACGATGAGGGCCGCAAGCAGACCACCCACTTCTCGATCATGGACCGGGAGGGCAATATGGTGTCCAACACCTACACCCTCGAGCAGACCTTCGGGTGCAAGGCTGTGGCTGGATCGACGGGCGTGCTCATGAACAACGAGATGCATGATTTCAACGTTCGGCCCGGCTGGACGGCCGATGACGGGTCGATCGGAACCGCGCCGAATCTGATCGCACCAGGGAAGAGGATGCTCAGCAGCATGTGTCCCATCATTCTTCTCAAAGACGGCCAGCCCCTCGCCGTGATCGGGAGTCCGGGCGGACGGACGATCATCAACACCGTGCTTCAAGTTCTGACCAACCTCGTCGATCTCGGCCTCTGTCCCGAGGAAGCCGTGGCCGCACCGCGCATCCATCACCAGTGGTTTCCTGACCGCCTCTACGTGGAAAAGAATCTCTCCCACGCTATCAAGAAAGAGCTCGAAGCGCGGGGCCATACGATCAAGGAGAGAGACATCCAGGGCGATTGCCACATTATCGTCGTCGATCCGCGGACGGGTGAAATGAAAGGCGTGGCTGACCAACGTCTCGATGGCTGGGCGGCCGCGCCGCGATAGACGCTCGGAGCCGTGCAATTTGAAAACCCTTTGAAGGAAGACTGGCCGTGGCCGGAGAACACAGCGAAAAGACTCTCGATGAAAAGGTCGCGGCCCTTCATCGCCGACTCCGTTCCTACGGGCGGGTTCTCGTCGCCTTTTCAGGAGGCGTGGACTCGGCCTTTCTCCTCAACGAGGCGGTCTTCACCCTGGGCGCCTCAAATGTGGTGGCTGCCACCGCGGTGTCGGAAACCTTCACCGACGAGGAGCAAAGGCGGGCGGAAAAAATCTGCCGCCGACTGCGCGTCCGCCACGAGGTCCTTCGCTCTTGCGAACTCGAGGACCGTTCCTTCGTCCGCAACGACCCGGAGAGGTGTTATCACTGCAAGAAGATCCGCTTTCGCGGACTGATACGACTCGCCCGCGGACTCGACATCGACAGGGTGGTCGAGGCATCGCAGGCCGACGACAGCGTCGACTACAGACCTGGAAAGAAAGCTGTCGCCGAACTCAACGTTGAAAGCCCCCTTTTCGAGGAAGGCTTCACCAAGGCGGAGATCCGTCTCTGTTCGCGCCACCGCGGACTCGAGACGGCCGATCTTCCCGCAGCCGCCTGCCTCGCCTCGCGCATTCCCTATGGAACGTTGATCGAGAAGGAACTCCTCGATCGCCTCGCTCGGGCGGAAACGAGTGTGCGCAGGTTGGGATTCAAGATTTTTCGCCTCCGTCATCATGGACCGGTAGCGCGTCTCGAATTCGACCCGGCCGAGATGGAGCGCGCCTTCCGTTTCAGGCGCGCCTTGCACAAGCGGATCACTGCCGAGGGCTGGGCTTATGTTGCGCTCGATCTCCTCGGCTACCGCACGGGAAGTCTCAACGAAACCCTCGACCGGGGCGAGTCCCGAAAATCACGGGCTCTAGGAAAGAACAGACCATGACAGGGGGTGAAAAAATCCTCGTGGCCATGAGCGGCGGCGTCGATTCGGCACTGGCCGCGGCGCTTCTGGTCGAGCAGGGCTTCGAGGTGATCGGCGCCACCATGCGGATCTGGGAGGCTGACGATGATCGAGCGAGCGACGACGCCCGCGAGGTGGCGCAGACGCTCGGCATCGCCCATCACGTCGTCGATTTCCGCCGTGACTTCGAGAAGCAGGTGGTCGAGCCCTTTATCGAGGTTTACTGCGCGGGCCTGACACCGAACCCCTGCGTTGGGTGCAATCGTGAAGTCAAGTTCGGCTGGCTGGCCGAGTTCGGCCGCTCGCTCGGCGCCCACAGAATCGCCACCGGACACTACGCCCGCATCGAACCGAGTGTCGGCGGTCGCCGATTCGTGCTCAAGAGAGGCGCCGACCGGCAGAAAGATCAATCCTATTTTCTCTTCCGGATCCCTGCCGCGCAGCTCTCTCAGATCGTTTTTCCTCTTGGCCGATTGACCAAGAACGCCGTGCGGGCCATGGCGACCAAGCGCGGCCTCGGTGTCTCGCAGAAACTCGAGAGCCAGGATATCTGCTTCATTCCAGGTGGTGGTTACGAGGCTCTGATTCGCCAGAAGCGTCCCGACGCTTTTGTGCCGGGCACAATACGCGACAGCAGTGGCGCCGTTCTCGGCGAGCACCGCGGGCTTCCCGCCTACACCGTCGGACAGCGCAAGGGGCTGGGCATCGCCTCGTCCGAGCCCTACTACGTGCTCGCCCTCGACAGGGAGAACAACTCTCTCATCGTGGGTAGGAAGAGCGAACTGCAGGGCGAGGCATTCGGTCTCGACCAGCTCAACTGGTGTTCGATAGACCGGCCGGTGGAGAGCTTCTCAGCGTCTGTCCAGATCCGCTACAGATCGACGCCGGCCAAGGCGCAGGTTGTTCCCCAGGTCGACGGAACCGTCCGGGTCGAGTTCGTCGACGAACAACCGGCGATCACTCCTGGACAGTCGGCGGTGTTCTACGAGGAGGAGACTGTTCTGGGCGGCGGTGCGATCACGCGATCCCTCTGACGGGCTCGCCGTGTCACTCGATCCTCTTCAAGATCTGGTACCTCCCAACCACGCTGTGCGGCCGATAGCGCAGCCGGATATAGCAATCGACCATGGGCGCGTCGCGCATCAGGGTCTGTCCTCCCACCGACTCGACCGGTCCTCCCAGGACAACGAGAGCGGGCCGATTTTTCTCGAGCGCGTCGATCAGGTCCTTCTGTCCCCTCTGGTTCGCGAAATAGTAGAAGGGCTCGAGATAAGGAACCGCGGGCCGCCGTTCCGAAAGAAAATGAAGCGCAGGCGTGTAGGGGCCGGTCATGATCGTGTCGGCCGAGTCGGTCTCGGCGCGGATCGCTGAGACGACGCGCTTCAACTCGGACGCAGTGCCCGATTTTTCGAAGAGACCCGCGCGTTCGAGTGGGATGGTAGTCTCGAAGGACCATCTGTTCCGGATCGAACCGGGCACCCGGTTGTCGGCTTTCGTCATCGCCAGGTTGTAGAAGACGAGCACCGCTACGGGAATGATCGCGATCGCCGTCACAGCAATCTTCTTCAAGACTGCCCGCTGCCCGTCCGATCCCTTTCTCGGGATCATACGGTGGAGCACGATGGTGGCCGCGAGAAGAGCAAGGGGCACACTCTGAAGAAGGTGGTTGAAAGTCGGCGTGATCCGGAGCTGATTCAGGACAGGCAGGCCGAAAACAGCCACGGCCAGAAGTTCGAGAGCGCCCCTGTCGGCATCGCGCCGAATCCGGAAGAAGAGGACCAACAAGCCGAGCGCGATCAGCGCCACGGGCGCTGCGGGAATCACGACGGCAAGGAGGGTTCTCTTGAGTGAGTGATCGGCCAATGCCTGGCCGAGGCTGGGTACGGTCACCGTATCGGCAAAGCGGATAAGGTTCGCCGTTCGCTGGATCTCGGAGCGCAGCACCATCTCCAGATCGCCGGTCAACAGGACCGCCAGCGCAACCGGAGCGAGCAGCAGGGCGATGCCGAAAGAGAAGCAACCTGCCTTCTTCAGGAAAACGCTGATTGACTCCGCGGGACGGTCCCAAACGAGTTCAAGAGCCAGAAGGGTGACGAAGGAGACCGCCGCGAAGAGCCCGGCATCGACGCGAAAAAGTGCCGAGGCACCGCACACCGCGCCGGCCGCGACGCAAGCCGTGAGAGACCGAGAGCGACGATAGGCGAACCAGGCCGCGATGTTGACGAGGACGGCGACCTGAAAGAAACTCTTGTGCAGGGCGCCGTGTGCAAGAGTAAGCCCAAGAGCCATCACGACTGATAGCCCCAGCGGGAGAACGCGGCGCGACACGGTATAGAAGAGCGCTGCCACGAGCCCGCGGAGAAGAAGAAACAGCCCGGCCTGCACCTTGAGCGAGGCACCGAAGAGAGCGAAAAGTCCGGCGATCAGGTAATACCGTCCAGGCCCGTAAGGCGCGAGGAAATCTCTCCCGTAGACGCCGCCGTCGAGCACGCGCTGCGCCTCGGTTGCGTAGAGCCCCTCGTCAAAGAGGTCGAGGCCGCGGTCGAAAAAGAACCATGCGTAAGCGGCTGCGCCAAGAAAGGCGAGTGCGGCGGCGACGATGTCGCTCCTCTTGAACACCTCTGTCCTCCACGCTACGTCAGTTCGTGCCGGTCGCTGGTCTCGACTGGTCTGTTAACTTATCAGCAGGTGGAACGGGGTGCATGTTAAAAAAAGGGCCGCCTCGTGCCACGGCCTCGCCGGTCGAGTTCATCGGCCTGTGCCGGTCTTCTGAGCAGGTCACGCAGATGTGGCGGGACCTTTTCGGGCGGGATATCCCTCAGCACTTTCATGATCGCCTGCATGCGCCGCGGCATTGGTTGCGAGAGGAGCTCGTCGATCTGCTCGTCAGAGACTCCCATCGCCTTGAAGTGACGCTGGAAATTCTCATCGAAGAAGAGACGTTTCATTTGCTCGCGCTCTTTTTTGCTTTCGATCTGCTCGAGCTTCTCGCCCTGTTCGGGCGTCAACTCGCATATCTTGGCGAGCTTGCCGAAAAGCCCCTTCTCTCTCCTCTGACGATCGATCTCTTCGCGAAACGGTCGCCACGACATGCGATCGAACCGGTTAAAATCCTCCGGCGGAACGCAGTCCTCCACCGAATGGAGGAACTGTCTCTTGCGAAGGTTGAGAATCTCGGCGACTTTCTCTTCGTGGCCGAGGGACTCGATCCGCCGCCGCTCCTGCTCGGTAATCGCACCCTTGGCGCGCATCGTCCTGAGAAGCCGGGACGACAGATCCCTGTTCCGCCTCTCGAGTTCCCGCCGCATTCGTTTTTTCCTGTGGCCCTTCGAGTCTTTCGGAGGCTCCTGTTCTACGATCTTTTTCTTCTTTACCTTGGCCTCGATATCGCGCAGCTCCTCCTCCACCATTCGATCGATGAGCAATTTCCTCTCCTCCGAAGGCAGGCCGGTCAATTCGTCCTTCAAATCTTCCGTGACCTTCCGTCTCAATCGGAGCAGTTCCCGATGTCTCTTCCTGAAACGATCCTGCTGCTCGGGCGGCAGATTCCTGAACGACTCGAATCTCTTTTTGAGTTCTTTCTTCGACTCAGCCGAGAGTTTGTTCCACTGTCTTCTCGTATCGCGGGGACGATCGTCCTGTGCCAGTCCGAGGGACGAGGCAATGACAAAGGCGGCCAGAACGCAAAGGGCTCTTGAAGGTCTCATCAGAGCGCCTCCTCTTCGCTGAGTGCGACGTAGAATTCGTACTCCATGACCATGTCGAGATCGTCTCCGAACTCTTCGAGGAATTCGAGGTCCTCCACGAGATCGAAATTCTCGATCAAGTCCTCTTCGGCCACCGCCGGACCGCTGTCACGATCCACGTCTCCGCCCCTGTCGAAGAGCACGACGGAGAGAACCAAGATCAATCCGGCAGCGATGGCGAGCAGGGCACTCCGCAGGGCGAGCGACCTTCGTTCGCTCTTCCGGATTTTCTGGAATGACGCCATGGTGCGCGGTACGAAATCTCCCGACGGACTCATGGCGGGGAAATCGTCGAGCATCTCCCATGCCGCCTCGAGCTCGGAAACTTCCCGGCGGCAACGGACGCAGGTGAGCAGATGCTCGCCCACCGCGGCGTGCTCTGATTCGGGAAGGAGATTGTCGAGAAACTCCAACTTCTTCTCTCTGACTTCTTCACACCTCATCGGAAGCCTCAACTTTCAGATATCCGACCAGCTTGTTCCGGACGTTCTCGCGCGCCCGGAAGAGCACCGATTTCACCGCCTCGATGCTCAGGTCCATGACCTCTGCAATCTGCTGATAGGAGAGATCCTCATACTTGTTCAAGACGAGCGCCATGCGCTGATTCTCCGGGAGATTGAAAACCGTTTCACGCACCTTGCGTCTCAGTTCCTTCTCTTCCATCACCTCGACAGGGGTGACCGCTCTCTCGTCGCTGATAAAGAACTCGCTTCTGTCCTTGCCGCGAAGGCTCTCGAGTGAACAGGCCGCGCGCTTCTTGCGCGCATGAACCTCGTTGACGACCAGGTTGTAGAGAATCCGGAAGACCCAGGTCTTGAACGCGGCCAGGGGCTTGTAGGTCGCCCTCGCCCTGTAAACCCTGAGAAAGACTTCCTGCGCCAGGTCTTCGGCGAGGGACGCGTCGCCGATATAACGGAACGCTGTCTGGATGATCGATTGCCTGTAGATCTCGACGAGGCTTTCGAAAGCGGATTCGTCGCCGCTTTGTACCTTCATCATGAGTTCCTGGCCTTTGTCGCGCCAACCGTCGGGAGTCATGGTCGAGCCTGTTTCACACGTGATCACACTGTTTATGAACCGCTTGATTGCGCCGTGGGTTTCGCAGAAATACCGTTGTCGGAGTAACTTCCGTTAGCTTCTAATTCAAAAGAAGATAGGGATTTCTTTTCTCCGCCCGATCAAAAAAACCTGATTCTCGAGAAGGGGTAGAAAATCAAGAAGGGCCGCCCTTTGATCCGTTCGGCGTTCACGGCGCCGATCATTCTGCTGTCCTCGCTCTTGGAGCTGTTGTCGCCGAGAAAGAAGTAATGGCCCTCGGGCACGATGTACGGTTCCTTGTCGTGGCGCGCGTAGCGTCCGATGGGCGCATAGTGGACATCGCGGTCGATCTTCACGGAGTTGAACTCGACGTCGAGGCCCTGGACACCAAAAGAGGGCTGATTGTGAAGGGCAGTCGAGTCGACAGTCACGTTGTCGTCGTAGGTGTACCCGCAAAGCAACCGGTCATCGCAGAATAGTCTGACCTGGTTATCGATGTTCAAGAAACGGAACGTGTAGCAGCGGTCGTGTTCGAGATTGGCAAAGACGTCGGGATCAACGGGCTCCGTTACGACCGGAACGCGATTCCGGATCAATCGTATTAAATTATCCTGTCCCTCCTTCCAATGAAGCTCGAACTTGAACCGATCACCCCCCTCGCGCAAGCGCCCCGTGATGCAGCCTTGCGTCCCTCTCAATACAGTTATTTCCATGGTGAGGCAGAGATCGTTGACCGGAAAGGTTCCCGGAACCGCCCGCTGCTGGTCGTCGAGATAGCTGTCCGAGATCTCGGGACCATAAGTGAGGTTGATCTCCCGGCCCTCGAAAAGATCGCTGGCGGCATTGCAACGGAGGAGATCATCTTCGATCGTCCAGCCCTTTTCCAACGCCTCGGGATCGACCTTTGGTGAACGGTCGAAATCGCGATAAGCCTGCCAGTCATCGAAAAACGAGTTATCGAACCGCGACCGGTAAATGGGAATCAGGAGAGACTCGATCTGGGAAAATGTCTTTTTGAGGCGTCTTGGCGGATTGCCGATGAAAACGTCGCCGTCCGTTCCGATCCTGATCTGTTCACCGGGGAGGCCGATCAGACGCTTGACCATCAGTACCGATTCGGTCCCGCTGCCGTGGCTCCCCGCGGTATCGCCCAGGCGATCGGCGTCGACCTCGAAAACGACCAGGTCGAACCTCTCGGGCTCGAAGAGGCTAAAGTAGGGTTTGAAGACCGCCACCCTGTCGCCGTCGCGTTCGTGGCCATGGAGAAAAGGTTCCATCGACTCGGTGGGAATCGTGTATCCGGCAATGACGAAGATCTTGATCAGAAAAGCGGCCACGACGCAGAAGGCGAGGAACGACCACCAGCTTCGGAGCCATGGTAAAAGTCGTCCGAGAAGGCCCACTGAAAAGCACCTCGATTTCGTTCAGCCCAGCAGGGGAAAAGCGATACTGAAATAGATGGCGAAGCCGACGAGATCGTTCAGCGTGGTCAAGACCGGACCCGATGCGTAAGCGGGATCGACCTTGATCGCGAGACAGGCGAAGGGCATCATCGTTCCCAAAAATGCGGCACAGACGATCGATCCGAAGAGCGCCAGGCTGACGACGTATCCAAGATTGTCCGCATTGTAGTAACCGGAAACCGGAGGAAAGGCGGTCAGAATGCCTCCGATGATCGCACCGCTCATCAGACCGATGATCGCCGCGATGAAGACCTCCTTGGTGAGAACCTTCCAGAATATCGAGGGATAGACCTCGCCCGTGGCCAGTCCGCGGACCATGACCGTCGATGACTGGATCCCCACATTGCCCGCCATGCCGCCGATCATGGGAATGAAGCAGAGGAGAAGGGTCCAGAGATTCTCCACGTGGGCGTCGTTCATTCCCGAATTGGTCTCGAACCACTTGATGAGCATTGCGGCGAGGTACGTACCGCCGAGGGTCACGAGCAGCCAGGGCATGCGGGCCGACACACGGCGAACGAAGTGCTGCTGCGTGGGGTGCATGGTGACTTCGCCCGCCATGCGGTACATGTCCTCGGAAGACTCCTCTTCCATGACGTCCATCACATCGTCGAATGTGACGATCCCCATGAGGGTCCCCTTCTCGTTCACCACGGGCACAGCGGTGAAATCATAGCGATTGACGATTCGGGAGACTTCCTCCTGGTCCATGTCGAGCGGCACGGAGATGACGTCTCTTTCCATGATATCGCCGATCGGCTGATTCAGACCGGCCTGAAGCAGATCCCTGAGAGACGCCACCCCGATGAGTCCCTTCCTTTCATCCTCGACATAGACGTTCTGGATCGACTCCTCCACCTCGGACGTCTTGATCCTGAGAAGTATGGAGCGCACCGACTCATCGTTGCGGACGGCCATAAACTCGCTCGTCATGACACCGCCGGCGGTCTCCGGCAAATAGTGGGCGAGAGATTGAATCTTATCGGCCAGTTCCTGATCCATCTGTTCGAGGATGTCGGGCTGGTCTTCCTCGTCGGAGAAGCCGATTACGTCGGCGCCCTCGTCAGGAGGCAGAAAGTTGCAGATCGCCGCAATTCGATCGGGGTCGAGGTCCTTCAAGATCTGGATCACGGCGATTTCGTCGAGCTCAGCGAGTAGTTCGGCGGCGTCTTCATCACCCAGCGATTCAAAAAGCTGTGTCTTGACCGGCTCCCGAAGGTGGGGAAAGATCTCAGCAATATCCTCGAGCCGAATTTCCTCGATGAGGTCTTCGATGGTCTGAGTGCTCAGATCCTCTGGAGAATTGAGTCGCTCGATCAGCTCTTCGAATAGATCCTGTTCGCCTGGCACCGGCTTTCGCCCCACGGTTAATCGCTTTAACTCTATGACAATTAAGACACAATGTCGACCGAAGGATTATAGGCAATGGGTTTCTAGGTGGACATGAAAAAATCTGCCAGATTAAAAAATATCGAATTATTCGTTTTTTCCTCAACGGTCTGAGACTAAATTCGATTAAGTACTTAGCGACAAGAAGGATCGACCTTTAGGAAACAACGATGACTCTTCGCAACGAACAGGCCCTGCTCAAGCATCTCGTCTCTCGATACGACCAGATCGAAAAGCTTCTCCGCCGGTTGGAAGACGGCAATCTCGACAGTACAGAAGAGGAGAAGACCAGACGCGACATTCGTAGGAAGATTAACGAAATCGGCCGAAAACTCAAACAGGCCGCCTGCCGAGCGCCGCTCTTCGAAATGATCGACAAGTACGCACTCAACAAATTTCAGGTCGTCATCATGCTCGCCCTCTTGAGACGGAGACTCTCTTCAGAAAATCCATTTCTGAGCGGACGCGATCTCTTGAGGATTCCCTTTGACGAAAGTTTCGATCTTCTCAAGGGCATCCCTTACATCAGCGAAACGTCGGTACTCATTTCCTCCGGAATCATCAATCCAGATCCGACTGCCAAGCCTGCCGACGACGCTCTCGATTCGCGGTTCCGTCTGACGGAGCGCGTCTACAACATTATCGTGGGTATGTTCACCAGTGACCACGGTCTCGCCCCGATCAGACTCAAGAAGGAGACGACCGCCTATCGGAACAATCTCTCCTACCTGGTCGACTTGCGGAAACAGTCCCTCCTCTTCAGAAAGAGGGCGACCAAGATTTTCAACATGGACTACTGGGACGAGATCGGTGTGGGTGTTGCGGAATCGGTGAGCGCCATCAACCGCCAGGTGCAAGCGCTCCGGGAGAACATCAAGAAAAAGCTCGTCAAGACCGCGAACAAGACGATGCTCCATACAATAATGTTCTCCGAGAGCTACAGCCTCGGCGAAGATGAACTCGTCATTCTCGTCACGCTCTTTTTTCAGGAATTGACCGAGGGCAGTGCGTACGTCAACGCTGTCGATCTCCTCAAGCTGATCTCACAGAACGAAGAAGAACTCGTGAGAAAGCGCCGCTTCTTCTCGAAGAGGAACACGCTGATCAAGAATCAGCTCATCGTCCTGGAGGATACGGTCAACGGAAAAGAACTGACCGGTGAGGTTTTCATGCCCAACTGGGCGATCGATCTCATGCTGACCGGACGGACGACCGGTGATGGTGCGATCGATACAGACGCCCGCCTCGACTTCCACAATTACTTGAAGAATCTCGATTCATCGGAAGATTTCTTCGACAATCTCGACACCTGATCTGCCGGTCGGGGCACCCTGTCATCACTTGCCGAAGGCATACCCCTGGAGACGTATCCTTTTGAGCATCATGTCGGGATGATCGCTGATCAGTGTGATCACCGCCCCGCGAAGGTAGCCCTTGGGAAGTCCGGGCTTGACACGCACCTTCAATCGATACCGCGCTCCTTCGGCGATCGTCTCGATACTCACGTCGAGAACATCCTTGATGCGGCCTTCGGTCGACAGTTCGAGAACGTTGTAGGGGATGGCGGGAACGAGGTTCTCGATATCGATGACGAGAGACTTGCCTTCGGAGCGGGCGAAGACGCCGAGATCGAGGGTCGACTCGACGTCCTTTTCTCCCGAACGGAAAACCACCTTGGGTTGCACGAACATCTTGACAGGGATGCGAAGCCTTTTCAGCCGCTCGTGGCGCAGAACGGCCATGGGCAACTCGATCGTCTTGCCGAGCGGAAAGTCGCCCCGGATAGTGAGTGTCAACTTGACGGCGCAGGTGCCGTTCTTCGATCCCGCGCCATCTGGGACGCGCGCAGCCGAGTAGGTCATCCAGTCCTTCATGTTCTCCATGCCGATGACTTCGAAGGGGCCCACCTTCTCCGAGATGAGGAGCACTGATCTTTCGGACTGCGCCCCCCTCACAACCGTCCCGAAATCAACGATCTCCGGCTTCATCTCGATCGCGTGGACGATTAGGGCGTCAACGCAGATCTTGAAAGAAGATCGTACGGGATGGTCGGTATAGACCTTGACGTGCTTGTGGATTTCGCCTTCGTATCCGTGGGTGACAAACCGGATCTCGATACGCACTTCTTGTCCGGGCGCGATGATGCCGATCTTCTCACGCCGGTTCAGGCTCGATATTTCTTCTTCCCGGCCGTCCGAAAAGATCACCCTCGGAATGGCGCACCCGCACTCGGAGTAGACGTCCTTGAGCGTGAGAGGATCCTGTCCCGTGTTGCCGATCACCAGATACTTGACCGGTTCTTCACCCACGTAGACTTCTCCGAAATCGAGAACGCCGGGGCTGATTTCCATGCCGGGAATCTTGGGAGGCTCATGCTTGTGTTCGTGGGTGTGATCTTCCTGACTTCTGAGGGGACAAGCCAAGAGCCAGAGAAGACAAAGACTGACAATGACCAGACGCATCTATAAACCCACCATCGACCTATGAAAAAATCCTGTGCAGCGACATAAATGCCTTGCAAATTTATATATAAACGGTTTAATTCTATCAAGTAACGTAATTATTTCCACTACGAGTACGATCTCTTCGAGATTGTGCTATACGAATGTAACGTTACTGTCAACACCGAGTCATTGCTCGTGGAAAATACTTCTCACACCAGGGAGGTTGTCATGTTCAAAAAACCGATGCTTGCCGCTGTGGTTTGCATAATGGCCACCGTTCTTTTCATCCTCGGCGAATCCGCCCACTCCCAGTGATGTGGACGCAGGGCTTCAGGGGGAAGCCGAACTGCAGGTGGCCGTTCAGCCGGATCGAGAGCCGGAGGAACACGCGCTGCGCCTCCCAGTTGGAAAAGCCGCATTGGCGCGACGGGAGACTCTCGCCAAGCCTTCAAAGAGCTCACCGACATAGACAATGAGAACGGAAAACCCATACTCCTCTACCTGACCTCCTCAGACGAGAAGATGGAAAAGAAGGTGGAGAACTACGAAAACTCGGTTCTCATCAACGAAAAATTCTGCATCACCGCCAAGTTCTTCGATTGCTACCAGGTCGATGTGACCGACATCGAAGAGGGCCATCCTCTCCTCACTATGATCAAGAGGCCCAAGCCGTTGACCTTTTTCACACTCCACAAGGGCAAGATCCTGTACGGGACCAAGGAGAAGCCTTCAGTTTCGAATCTCTTCACGGCGTGCTCGAAAACGTTGAAAAAAACGCACAATGCCCCTCTCGAAAAGATGGTCAAGGAGGAGGGCAAGATCCTCGACGAACTCGACAAGATCATTGTCGAGAAGAAGAAGCTCGATGAGAAACGTCTCAAGAAGGGAAGAACCCTTTCCAGGCGTGAAGATGAGTCCATGCGGAAAAGAGAGCAGGAACTCTTCGATCAGGAAGCTCAGCTCAAAGAAGAAGAACAGAAGCTTCTCGAGCTGGAGCGGTACGCCAAGAAGTCGAAAAAGACTGCCAAGGCCTGAGACTTATACACTCGTCTCAATCCCAACAAAAAAGACCGGGCTTTCACGAGCCCGGTCTTTTTTTGTTCCAGCCACGCGGGCTCGCAAGAGCCACGCAGGCTCGCAAGAGCCACGCAGGCTCGCAAGAGCCACGCAGGGCGCACACACAACGTTGGCAAATCGAGCATACTCAATTCACATGGATAACGAGAGTTATGACATATCCTCTTTTTCTGACAATTCCCTTTTCTCCACAGATGAATTGCCGGAGAACAGGATTCCACACTCATAAAAACATTGACATAAGCGACTTATAAAAGGCTTTCGATCAAATATCGAGTTTTCCACAAATTTCCCACATCGCTTGAAACGTGGCGAAGGCCTGACAGAAAAGAAATCAATCCGCCGACTTCGTTCGAAGCAAACCGGCCATACCTCTTTTTCGTCTATAAATAGTGGTTTTACAGTCGTGCCAATCTTTTTGAAAATATTTCTTTTCTCCCTGTTGCCAGTTCAGACCTAGCTTATATAATCCCTCGATTCGTATCACTTTGAAAAATAAAGGAATAAGAGAGCCAGGCGGAGGGAATATCACCTGCCTGACGCCGTCGAAAAGCCGCTTGTTCTTTTTTCAATTGATTTTTGTCACCTTGGCGAGGTATATTGTAACCCTGTTTTCGGGGTTCCTGCTTCTGGTGATGCTGCTCGCTGAGATTGTTTCCTCGGAAACAGATCGCTCTTTCATACTACTATTAAATCGATCGCCCTCAGGGCGATTACATGGGTTTAAGGTTTGGACCTCATACTTTATTAGGCTTATTTTCTTCTGACCTCCCCTCAGGTATTTCCCACCTTTATGTGCCAAGCCTTAAACCTTTTTTTATTACCCCCCATCACCACTGGCTCCAATTAAGGGACAGCCCCCCCCCTCGCGCGGAACGCAAAATGATCCCTGATCGACATTTTCGATCATCGATCGACGATCTTGCACTGGCCCATGGGGTGAGATGACTTTGAGATTATTTCAGGCGTTTCACCACGAGAAAGGAGACGTGCGTTCCCGATCCGAAAGAAACGAGCACAGCCTTCTGGCCGTTCTCGAATTTGGGGGTCTCGATCTCTTTCCGA
This sequence comes from uncultured Phycisphaerales bacterium, assembly GCA_964464495.1. GTDB lineage: Bacteria > Planctomycetota > B15-G4 > B15-G4 > CAYZWU01 > CAZUHB01. The sequence continues at coordinate 21,683 of CAYXGI010000008.1, read as the reverse complement.
TCGCCCCGAATCGTGCGGTACCGGGTCGGTTTCCGCAGCGCCTCGTAGAGAGCGATCCCGGTCGCGCCACCCGAAGTATTGGCGTACTCGGAGATATTGGAGTAGAGCTTGTTCATCGGAATGCGGAAGGCGGCGGACAGATTCTGATGCCCTCTCATGTTGGCCTGGTGGGGAATGAGCAGATCGAATCTTTCCGAGAGCAGTTGTAGGAACTCTCTCTTGACCGATGACGGAATGTCCGAGACTCTGTTTGTTTCGAGGAGTCCGTATTTCTCAAAGAGATCCAATCCCACGCCCGCCTTGCGAAGAACCGGCAGATAGCCGCAGTCGGGAACGATACGGCGAATCTTTTCGAGCACCTCGGCGCCGAGCATCACGAAGTAGGGGTTACGGTCCTCTCTGTAAGGTCCATTCCCCTCTGATGGGAAAGCCAGTTTGCGGAGTTCGGCAATCTTCTCCTCCAGCTCGGCCTCGTATTCCTTGGCAGTCTCAGGATCGAGTTTCTCTTTCCCCGTGACCTCCAGGATGGCCTTCTTGGCTGCCTCACGCGTCCGTTCCGATATGGAAAAGGGAGAATAATCGCCCGTGCCCGATTCCATCGACATGATATCGGAGCTGTCGAAATCGGTCTCTTCCCAGTGAGAGAGCACCTCGAGGCACACTCCCCCTTTGGCGGCGTTCTGTTCACCGGAGATAACGAAGGCAGAGGCCGCGTCGCCGAGGAGCAGGCTCGTGTTCCTGTTGAACCAATCGACCATGCGCGATGTCTGATCCCCGCCCAGGGCGAGCACGTTCTCGGCCTGGCCAAGGCGCACGGCGTCGACGCCGAGAGACATTGCCACCAGTCCGCCCGGGCAGCCGTTTTGAATGTCGAGACACCAGCAGGAGGTGAGATCGACGGTCTCCTTCAATCTCTGGGCCACCTTGCTGGCCGTGGCAGGGTAGTGATTGGGTTGCGTGTTCGAGCCCACGATCAGGCGGTCGATATTCGTCACGCCCGATTCCTCGATCGCTTGCTTTGCGGCACGGGTCAAGAGGTCGACGAGACCCTCGTTTTCGTCGGAAAGGAACCTCCGCCGAATTCCCACGTTTTTTCTCAGCCACTCGTCGGATGTGGCGAGCATGGGAAACATTTCACAAAGGTCGTCGTTGGTCACCTCGTTCTTGGCCACCGTCATGCCAGATCCGATGACATATGCTTTTTGCATCGAACTCTCCTGAATGTCCGGCTTGCTGCACTGTGGCAACCCGTCAGTGATCGGCCGCCTCGCGGCTCGTCTGTCACGAGAGGGGTCTCAGCGCGCTCTCGAATTCCGCTCGGTATTCAAACGGAAAAGTGTATGAAAGCCGGTGTTTTCGTTCCAGAGCCTTTTATAAAAAAGGGTCCAAGGGGTTCTGCCTATCCCCTTTCAAGAGTCAATCCCGCCGAACGCCCCAGGAGCCGAGGATCTCGGCTTCCTCGGCCCTGTCGGCGCACTTCTTGAAACGGGCGCGGCTCCGTCCTTTGACGACCGCCTCGCACTCGGGCCACGTGGCATGTCTCGTCAGGACGCCGTCGACGAGACTGAGGTAGTACTGGCCGGGTGTATTCGACCGCCTTTTGCGTTTCTTGGCCGACCGAGCCCGTGTGAAAACTCTCCGTCCCGGCGGCTCCTCAAGGCACGACCCGTCAGCCAGATCGATGGGCCGCCCCTCGGCGAACGCAACCGCGATCCGATCGCACCGCTCGTTGTCCCGATCTCCCGAGTGACCGGCCACGTACTCCCAGGCAACGTTGGGACGAAGGCGTTCGGACATTTTCTCCCAGAGATCGCGATTCAGGACCCGATCGCCCTTGACCGTCTTCCACCCGCGCCTCTTCCAGCCATCGAGCCAGCTCGTGATTCCCTGGCGCACGTACTCGCTGTCGGTCACGATCACGACGTAGGGTTCGCGCGCGGTGAGTTCGAGTGCTTTCACCGCGGCGGAGAGCTCCATCCTGTTGTTCGTCGTGTCCCGCGCAGCACCGCCCTCCTCAAGCACGCGGCCGTCCTGGTAGAGAATGCGCAATCCCCATCCCCCCGGCCCTGGATTGCCGCGGCAGGCACCGTCAGTGTAGACATAGACGGGCAAATCGTCCTTTGAATCGTGGTTCTTTTTCACTCGAGCCAAGGATCCTCCATCCCCAGTTTCCTGCAGACCTCTTTCTCGCGGGCCCGCATGCGTTTCTTTTCGTCCTCACTACGATCGTCGAAACCCTTGATGTGCAGCACGCCGTGTATGATGTAGAGCAAGAGTTCCGAGAAAGGATCGCGTCCCAGGTCATCGGCCACGATCACTGCCTGCTCGGCGGACGCGATCACTTCGCCGTCCACGTCGTCGATCGAGGTGTCGGGCTCCGCGCACGCAAAAGAATCGGAGCTGTAGTCGAAAGAGATCACGTCGGTCGCGCGGTCATGGCCGAGGTGTTGCCGGTTCAGCGCGTGGATCGTCGCGTTGTCCACGATCGAGATGCTGATCGCCGGATTCTGCTCGCCCGCGGCCGCAATCACAGCGCGCCGGACCCTGTCCGCGTCGACTGCCACATGATCCTGAAAGTCGTGAATCTCCATCAGCACCGCCTGCCCATCAGGGCACCCGACAGGGCGATCGCGCCCCTCGGTCCTGTCAAGACATGATCTCTCGTCCCGATCTCTCTTCGTTCCCCACATCGCCGACCTTCGTGTCGCTGTCGGCCTTCTGCGGCTTGTTGTTTGGAATGACCGGCCTCCTGTGGAAGATCCCCACCGCCACCTGGAAGAAAGCCTCTTCCAGCCGGTGCAGCTCGCGCAACGTGAGAAGACAGTCATCGAGCTGGCCGTCAGTCAGCTTCTTCATCACCACCTCGTGAACCATCGCCTTGAGCCTCGGCGTGCTCGGCTCGGTCATCGACCGCAAGGCGGCCTCGACCGAATCGGCGAGCATGACGATCGCCGTCTCCCTGCTCCGCGGTCGCGGTCCGGGATAACGAAAAGTATCGCGCCTGACCTTGGTGTCGTCGTCGCTGCGGGCCAGGGCTTCCTGGTAGAAATACTCGACAGCCGATGTCCCGTGGTGCTCGGTGATGAAGTTCCTGATCGCCTGCGGCAGGCCGTAATAGTCAGCGAGCTCGAGCCCGTCCTTGGTGTGCGCCGTGATGATCAGCTTCGACATCTCGGGATTGAGCTGGCGGTGCTTCACCGGCGCATCGTTCGAGTTCTCGATGAAGTACTCGGGCTTGTTCATCTTGCCGATGTCGTGAAAGTAGGCGCCCACCCTGCAGAGGAGCGCATTGGCGCCGATCGCCTCGGCGGCCCTTTCCGACATGATGCCGACGACGAAGGAGTGGTGGTGAGTGCCGGGCGCCTCGATGAGCAGCTTGCGCAAAAGAGGTTGCTCGTTCTGGTTCGAGAGTTCGAGCAGGCTGATCTCGGTCACTGTCTCGAGCACATACTCGATCACCGGCAAAAGTCCGGTGAGCAGAAAGCCGACCACGGCGCCGTGGATGAATCCCCGGACCAGGTCGAGAAACACGTCGTGCACCGAATAGGTCTCCCCCAGAAGGAGGCTGAGAGCGGCGATGACGACGACGTGGACGATGCCGATGTAAAGCCCCACGGAGACCATCTTCGATCTCTTCCTGATCCCCGTCGTGGCCAGGATACCGGTCATGGCGCCCGCGAAAAGGGTGACCATGACCTTGAGGAGATCGGCGTGCCCGTAGAGGATGGCGCCCGTAAAGAGAAGAATGATCCCCGTCGCCTCCACGGCGAATCGCTGGTTGAACACAATCGCCAGAATCACGCCCGCGAAAGAGACCGGAATCAAGAGCGGCGACCACCACGCACCGAGCTGGGTCAAACCGGCCAGGCACAGGATGATGAGCACGAGAAGCAGAACCGCCACATAACGCCGCATGTTCATGAACACTTCGCGCTCGAAGCGGAGCAGGTAAGCGCCGAAGAGGTAGTGCAAGGTGAGAACGAGCGCCGTGCCGCCGGCGAGCGCCCCCCACCCACCTCCCTTGAGCGGCCGGGCGAGCAGGAGGCCGATCACCACCGCGGAGAAGACGCCCGCAAGAAGGAGCTTCTCGATCGGATTGGGAACCGCGTCCACATCGGGACCGGCAGCCCTGACAGGCCTCGCCTTGTGCGCGCTGATCCTTCGTGGTGTTTTGCGGCTCCTGAACATCGCTTTGGTCCCGAACTCTATCCCTGCTGACCGTTCTTCTTTTCCGCGCGCTCGTAGGCGCTCACGATCTTCTGCACCAGCCGGTGCCTGACGATATCTTTCTTTGTGAGGACGACACGGCCGATGCCGCGCACGCCCTTGAGAACTTCGAGCGAGTGATTGAGTCCCGATATTTTATCGGGCGGGAGATCGATCTGGGTCACGTCGCCGGTGATCACGATCTTCGATTTCGTTCCCATCCTGGTGAGGAACATCTTCATCTGCTTGCGCGTCGTGTTCTGCGCCTCGTCGAGGATGATGAAGGCATTTTCGAGCGACCGGCCGCGCATGTAGGCGAGGGGCAAAACCTCGATCACGTCGTTCTCGATGTACTTTCGCGCCTTTTGAATCGACATGAACGATTCGATCGCATCGTAGAGGGGGCGCATCAGGGGGTCGACCTTGGCTTGATAATCTCCCGGAAGGAAGCCGAGCTTTTCGCCCGCCTCGACGGCGGGACGCGCCAGGACCATCTTCGAGTAGAATCCGGCCTTGAGCGCCGAGATCGCCATGGCCACGGCCAGATAGGTCTTGCCCGTCCCCGCGGGACCGATGCAGAAACTGATCTCGTTGTCGGCGATGCTGCGCAGGTAGTCTTCCTGCCCGCCCGAACGGGGCCAGACATGAGGCGGCAAGTCGATCGGCCCTGTGCGAGCCTTGAGGTCGCCCACTGTTCCCGTTTTCTCCCGCGCCCCTGACTCGATGATCTCGCCCACGCGGACCTCGGTCACGGCGCCCCGGTCCCGGTACTCGTCGAGGATGCACAGCACGGTCTTTCGGGCATTCTGAACCGCCTCATCATCGCCGATCATCTTGAGATGCCCGTCGCGAATGACGAAGACCACGCCGAAAAGCTTGCGGATCTCGCGCGCATGCTTGTCGCCGCTCCCGCAGAGGATTCTCTGCTCGTCAAGGCCCTTGAGCTTGATATAGGTTTCCATCAGTTATCCAGTATAGCACCGGACCGCTCAAAAGAGTATGAGAAGTACGTATCCCGCGGGCGCCGCCAGGATCAAACTGTCTATCAGATCAAGGATTCCGCCCGATCCGGGAAGGAGATTGCTCGAGTCCTTGACACCCACGCAGCGCTTGACCACTGATTCGGACAGATCGCCGAACATGGTGGCCAGACCGATGACGAAACCAAAGACAACTCCGAACAGAATCCCCCGATCGACGAGCATCATGGCGACCACGCCGACCGCCGTGGAGAGCGCCAGCCCGCCCACGGCGCCCGCAACGGTCTTACCCGGGCTGACCCGCGGAATCAACTTGCGCTTCCCGAAAAAACTGCCTGAAAAGTAGGCGCCGATGTCGCACGACTTGGCGGTGAACACGAGGCCGTACACCACGGCCAACCCGCCGCCCTCCTCGTCGAGAAGCAGGATCGGTACGAGGCGGTAAAAGAGAAAAACCGTCATGAATCCCAGAAAGGTCCGCGCCACCCGATCGAGTCCGTCCTCGACATGGCCGGCCAGAACGGCGCGAAGGTAAAGAACAATCAGAAAGCCCGAGACGAGGAGCCCTTCGAGCCATGGAGCGTTCCAGTCGAAGACGATCCGCCCCCCCTCGAGCAGAGGACAGGCAAGTCCGGCTGTCAGGAGCAGTCCCGCATAGACCGCGCCCTTCCCGCTGAAGAAGCGGTTCCACTCGACCAGGGCGGCCAGTCCGATGAGAACGATGAGCGCCGACGAGACGTAGGCGCGCCCGATAATGAGATCGATCCAGCACGCGGCGCCGAGGGCGGCGAGAAGCGACGATCCTATTATTATGCGTGTTCTCAAGTGGATTGTTCCAGGTTTAGCGGATGCCTGTTTTCAAGCCGCCGAATTTCCTGATCCGCTGATCGTAAGCGTCCAGAGCCTTTTGAAACTCCTCGGCCGTGAACTCGGGCCAGCACTTTTCGGTGACGTAGAACTCCGAATAGGATGCCTGCCAGAGCAGAAAGTTAGAGAGCCGCATCTCGCCCGCCGTGCGGATCATGAGATCGGGATCGACGCCGGGCTGGTAGAGCTCCCGGCTGAACATCTCCTCGTCGATCGCGTCCGGATCGATCGCGCCCCGGGCAGCCTGCCGCGCCAGGGCGCGCGCCGCGTCGACCACCTCGGCGCGGCCGCCATAGCTGAGGGCGAGACAGAGGTTCAGTCCGTCATTGGCTTCCGTGGCGCTGATCGTCTTGTCCAGTTCACGGCGCGTGTCGGCGGGCAGCATGTGGAGCCGGCCGATCGCACTGAAACGGATCTTCTCCTTCTTCATCTCGGCGCGCTTGTCCTTGAGAAACTTCTTGAGCAGCTTCATCAAGGTGATCACCTCGGCCTTGGGGCGCTTCCAGTTCTCGAGAGAGAAGGCGTAGAGCGTCAGCCTCTCGATGCCGAGCCGGGAGCACTCCTCGGAAATCTGTTGCGCCGTTTCAGCGCCCTGGCGGTGCCCCTCGACGCGCTTCAGTCCGCGCCGTTCGGCCCAGCGGCCGTTCCCGTCCATGATGATCGCCACGTGGCGGGGTAACTTTTGAGAGGATCTATCAGCGGTGTCTGAGTTGGTCATCGTCCCTTCCTTCGGAATGGCGTCTCTTCTTCGAGATTCTCAGCGGACAATGGTCTCCTCCCGTCCCGGTCCCACGGAGATGATGCTCGCCCGAACACCGGCAATCTTCTCCACGAACGCGACGTACTCCCTCGCCGCGGCAGGGAGTCCCTCATAGGTGCGGCACCCTCTGATATCGTCCTCCCAGCCAGACAGTGACTCGAATAACGGTTCCACCTCGTCGAGGAGGGCCGTATCAGCTGGAAACTCCCCGTGCGTCTCATCGCCGATCTTGTACGCCGTGCAGACCTTGATCGGATTCATGCCGGTCAGAACGTCGAGCTTGGTCAGAGCAAGCGCACTGAGCCCGTTGAGCTCGGACACGTAGCGGAGCGCCACTCCGTCGAGCCAGCCGCACCGCCGCGGCCGTCCCGTGGTGGCGCCGAATTCGTCGCCCGCTTTTCTCAGCGCTTCATCGAGAGCGGCTTCCCCTTCGGTCGGGAAGGGCCCCTCGCCGACGCGTGTCGTGTAGGCCTTGGCCACGCCGATGATACGCCCCGCCGACTGGGGCGGGATCCCCGCGCCCGCTGGCAGACCGAGCGCGCACGAATTGGAAGAGGTCACGAAGGGATAGGTGCCGTGATCGATGTCGAGAAGCGTTCCCTGGGCGCCCTCGAAGAAGACGTTCTTGTCCTCCTTGATCGCCTTTCGCACCATGCCGCCCGTATCAGCCGCAAAGGGCCGAAGACGCGCGCTGAACTCTTCGAACTGCGTCAGGATCTCGTCCTCGTCGATCGGATCGGCGCCGTAGGCCCCAACGAGAATCTTGTTCTTGACCGGCAGGACAGAGGCCAGCTTGCGGCGGAAGCGCTCGAAGTCGATCACGTCGTAGAGCCTGAATCCGTTCCGCGCCATCTTGTCGGTGTAACAGGGCCCGATGCCGCGGCTCGTGGTGCCGATCTTGACGGTCCGCGCCGCCTCACGCACCTGGTCGAACCGCTTGTGATAGGGCATGACCACGTGGGCGCGGCCGCTCACGAAGAGCCGGCCGGCGAGCGCGTAGCCCGCGCTGGTGAGTTCATCGATCTCGCTCAGCAGCGCCTCGGGATCGAGCACGACGCCGTTGCCGATCAGGTTAAGCTTGTTCTTGTGGAGCACTCCCGACGGCAGCAGGTGAAAGATGAACTGCTCGTCGCGCACCTTCACGGTGTGGCCCGCGTTGGCGCCTCCCTGGTAGCGGACAACGAGGTCCGCGTCGTCGGCAACGAGATCCAGGATCTTGCCCTTGCCTTCGTCTCCCCACTGTGTGCCGATGACAGTTGTTACAGGCATCGCGGTCTCCCACTAAGGCGCTGTTTTCCGGTTGAAATCACAGGTTGGAATGTTGCCTGTCCCTCCGGCGAAAATCAAGGAGAGATTGACGCCCGCTGGAAACGCGCAAGGGCCGGATTGAGTCAGGCAGTCGGAGCATCTGACTAATACGTTAAATAGTAAAATATTACGATCGTTCAGCGATCGCCTTAATCCTTCTTCCTCTCCGGGATCTGACCCACGGGCGCCCGGATCCACTTGAATATCTCCGACGGTTTCGGCGCCTTGCCGGTGAGAAGGATTCCGATCCGGAATACCTTGGCCGCGGCCCAGAGCGCCAGCACGATGGAGATAATGAGGAGGATCGTCGTGATCACGTACTCCATGACACTCGGCGGACCGGCCGCCCGGTTCATCATCACGAAGGGAGTGAAGGGCGGAATGTAGGAGAGCACCTTGGCGATCGTGCCGTTAGGATCCTTTCCGATCGGCACCATGGCCACGAGAGGCACGATCAACAGAATCGTGACCGGCGTCATGAGATTCTGCGCCTCCTTGAGGCTGTTGCACACCGACCCGATCCCCACGAGGATCGCCGACAGCAAAAGATATCCCAGGATGAAGTAGACGACGAAAGAAGCGAGATAGATCGGATCGCGCGCGATGAGAGCAAAATCGATCTCGGGCGCCCGGCCCATGAATACGGGAATCAGCTTGATCCCGACGAAGAAGAAAACAATCCACGAGATCACCATGGTCAGACCGGTTCCGGCGATGCCGGCGATCTTGCCCGCCATGAGCTGAATGGGCGAAACCGACGAGAGCAGCACTTCCATGATCTTGTTCGACTTTTCCTCGATCGTGTTGGTGAGCAGCATCTGGGTGATGGTGAAGACCGAGATCCAGAGCAGGTAAACAAAGGCCACGGGCGCCCACTCGCGCAGCTCGTCCTGCGCCTTGACTTCCTCCTCCTCGCCTGTCTCGGAGATCTGCTTCGACTCGAAGGGAACGTTGCGCTGGATCCACTTGGCGTCGACGGCGTCAATCTCGGCGGCCGCGATGCGCCGCGAGCTCACCTCGGCATTGGCGTAGCGCTTGAACCAGTTGAGAAGATCGTCGTCGGTCAGGTTGTTGGACACGTACTTGCACTCGCCCGGGTCGGACGCCGCGCCCGATCCCGATTCCGTCTCGGTCTCGCCGGCCAGCTCCGACGCCGGGGTCCCCACCGGATCGGGTCCGATCACGAAGTAGGCGAAGATCTTGTCGTCGCCCAGCATCTTCTTCAGCGTCTCTTCCGGATCGATACCGGTCAAGTCGACGTCGATGCGCTGGTAGCGGCTCTTCGAGATGCCCGATCCGAATATCTCCGCCTCCTCGGGCGGAAGGTTCTGCCACCAGCTCTTGATCTCATCGAGTCCGTCGAGCATACCCCTGATCCTCGACACCGTGATCTCTTCGTAACCGAAGGCCGCGAACTGCGCGTCGATCTGTTCGTCGGAGATCTGGGACAGAAGTTGGCTGACCTGTTCGCCATCGGGTCCGTAAAGCCTGGCAACGAGCGAAGAGAATTCCTCGATCGCCTTGTCGCTGAGAGCGGACAGCGTCGACGCGCTCTGCTGGAGGAACATGGGAAGGGATTCGAAGTCCTCGTCCTCTTCGTCGTACTTCTCCTTGGTCCAGAGAAAGACCTTGTTCAAGTCGGGCAGAGCGGCCCTCGACTCCACGGCATCGAGCAGAAAGTCCGACTTGTCGTAGACCGCATAGTGGCGGACATCCTTTTCCTTCTCGAGCAGGATGGGGACGACGATCATCAGGACGAGAATCACGGGAAAGGCGAGGATTCCGATCCAGAAGGCCTTGGTCCGCAGGTTTTCCATGTATTCGCGCAGGGCGACGAGAAACGCTTTATTCATCGGACTGCCCTCCAACGGTGCGGATGAAGATCTCGTGGAGAGAAGGATCCCTCAGGTCAAATCGCCTGACCTCGATCTTGCCAACGAGCGCGGCGAGGATCTTCTGCGGGTCGGCGCCGTCGAGCATGAAGAGCTCGGCCTGCTTGCCCGAATCGTTGACGCGGCCCACACCGGGCAGATTGCGCAGAAACGATCCGTCGCCGTCGTAGTCGATGAGGATCCCCTTGTCGCCCACTGACTTGATCTTGGCCAGGGTGCCGTCGAGAACCACCTTGCCCTTGTTGATCATGAGGATGTAATCGCAGATCTGCTCGGCCTGCTCCATCACGTGGGTGGAGAAGATCACGGTCCGGCCGTCCTGCTTCATCTTGAGGATCAGATCGCGCATCAGCTCCCTGTTGACCGGATCGAGACCGGAGAAGGGTTCGTCGAGGATGACCAGCTCCGGGCCATGGATCAACGTGGCCAGAAGCTGCACCTTCTGGCCCATGCCTTTCGACAGGGTTTCGCAGCGCTTGTCGATCCATTCTCCGAGGCCGTAGCGGGTGAGCAGCTCAGCGGCCCTGGCTTTGGCCTCGCGGCCGTTCATCCCTTTGAGCCTGCCGAAGTAGGCCAGGATCTCGCCCGTCTTCATCTTCTTGTAGAGTCCCTTTTCCTCGGGCAGGTATCCAAGACGGTCCTTGACCGCCTCGCTGTTCGTGTTGCCGAGCACGGTGATCCGGCCCGAGTCGGGATAGATGATGCTCATGATCATCCGGATCGTGGTCGTCTTGCCTGCGCCGTTCGGACCGATCATGCCGCAGATCGTGCCGGCATTGACTCGGAAGGAGACATCGTCCACGGCGAGGACGTCTCCGAAGCGCTTGACCACGTTTTCGAGGATCAACGATTCAGTCATTCAAGGAATTCCTCCAGCACAATGGGCGTCACGTCAATGGGTGCCCACGTCAGGTTTCACGGAAGCAACCGCACACTCTTGGCATCTATTGAAACCCGGGTGCGGGGTGTGCAGAAGAGATGCGGGACATCGTTGCACCCGAACCGCCCAAGGTCAATCATTTAACCCGAATCCGGCTTCCGATCCTTGGGACCGTAGCCGCCCCCGCCGGGAGTCCTGATCGAGATCACGCTTCCTTTGTCGAGCAGAGCCGAGAACTTGCCGCCAAAGGCCCTGGAGCGGCCGCCTTCTTTCACGCGGATTGAGAGGCATCGTCCCGGTTCGCCGCCGTCGAGACCGTATGGGCCTGTTTCGGTGCGGTCCGCGAGGAGGGAGACTTCGGCCTCCTCGAGCAGCCGCAACTCGCGGACGATGCCGTCCCCGCCCGGCCACGCGCCCCGGCCGCCCGACCTGCGGCGCAGCCCCAGGCGTTCCACCTTGATCGGACAGGTCGGTTCCAGGGCTTCGACGGGAGTGTTCATCGTGTTCGTCATGTGGCACTGCACGCCCGAGGCGCCCCGCCTTCCGAGCGCCGCGCCCGCGCCGCCGGCCACGGTTTCGTAATAGGCGAAGTTTTCGCCTCGATCGTTCCGTCCGCCGAGGGAGAGGTTGCACATGGTGCCGGCCGACGCCGCCGGAATCCTTCCGGGGAGAGCCTTCGCCAGGGCGCCGAGAAGCACGTCGACGATCCGTTGCGACGTCTCCACGTTACCGCCGGCCACCGCCGCCGGGAAGAGGGCGTTGACGAGCGAACCCTCGGGGGCTTTCACCGTCACCGGGTCCATGGCGCCCCAGTTGGCCGGCGATTCTCCCGGAGCGAGGGTTCGGAGCACATAGAAGACCGCCGACAGGGTCACGGCCAGGTTGGCATTGAGCGGCCCGCGCGTCTGGGAAGAGGTTCCGCCGAAGTCGACTGTCAGACGCGCCGCACGGACGGTGACGCGCACCCGGATCCGCAGCGGGCCCGACCTGAAACCATCGTCGTCGATATGGTCCTCGAAGGAGTAGGCGCCGTCCGGGATGGCGCGGATCGTCTCCCTCATGACCGCGGCCGCATGGCGCCGGAGTCCCGAAGCCGCGGTTTGCAGCGGCGCCCGGCCGTAACGCTCGGCCAGGGCCTCGAGCCGCCTCCCACCGAGCGCGCCGGCAGCGAGTTGAGCCTTGAAGTCGCCGCGCCGTTCTTTCGGTGTGCGCACCTGGTTGAGGATGAGGCGGAGCAGATCCTCCTGGAGTACGCCCCTCTTCACGATCTTGAGCGGCGGAATACGCACCCCTTCCTGAAAGATATCGGTTGCGGGCGCCATCGATCCCGGCGCACTCCCCCCCACATCGGCATGGTGGGCGCGGCTGGCCGTGTAGAAGTCGGGTGCGCGACCACCACCGGCCTTGATCGGCTCTCCGAGGAAAACGGGCGCCACCATGGTCACATCGGGCAGGTGGGTGCCCCCTGCAAAGGGATCGTTCAATATCGCCACGTCGCCCGGCTCGAGATCGAGGTTCTCCAGGACAGCGTTGACCGAAAGGGGCGTGGAGCCGAGGTGCACCGGGATGTGCGCCGCCAGGGCCACCATCGATCGCGACCGATCGAAGAGCGCGCACGAAAAGTCGCGCCGTTCCTTGATGTTGGGAGAAAAGGAGGAGCGCATGAGGGCCACCCCCATCTCCTCGGCCACCGACGAGAAGAGGCTGTCGAAGACCATCAGATCGAGGTGAGCGCCGCAGTTGGCTCTCTTCATGGCGACGCGCTCCCGGTCCGCGCCGATGCGAGATACTCCACCGCGTTGCGGAACATTCTGAGACCGGCGCCCTCCGCGGGCAGAATGCCCTCGATCTCCTGCCGCGCCCACTGCGGATGGTTGAGTGGCGACGCATAAGCCTCGGGATGGGGCATGAGCCCGAAGATGCGCCCCGTGGGATCGCACACTCCGGCCACGGCGCGCACCGAGCCGTTGGGATTGTGGGGAGAGTCGATGGTCGGCTCACCCGTCGAGGGATGGACGTAGCGGAGTGCAAGGAGTCCCTCATTCTCCATGCGATCGAGAAGAACCTCATCGCTCAGGAAGAACTTCCCCTCGCCATGGCGGATCGGCAGGTCGAGATCGGCGATGCCGCGCGTCCACACGCAGGGGGAACGCCCATCGGCCCGCACGCGCACCCAGTCGTCCCGGAAGAGCCCCGAGTCGTTCCGCGTGATCGTGAATCGCTGCGTTTTGAAATCGCCGTCGAGGCCGGGCAGGATCCCGAGCTTGGCCATCGTCTGAAAACCATTGCAGATCCCGATCATCAGGTTGCGGCTCTCGATGAACTCCTTGAGGGGACCGGCCAGCTTGTACTTCAACCGGTTGGCATAGGCCTTGCCCGCGGCGATGTGGTCGCCGAAGGAAAATCCGCCGATGAGCGCGATGAGGCTGTAATCGGCGAGCGAACAGGTGCCGGCAATGATGTCGTTGAGATGAACCTGGTCGACCGTCGCGCCTGCTGTCTCGAGAGCAAAGGCGGTTTCAGCCTCGCAGTTGAGACCGTACCCGGTGATCACGAGGGCCTTGACGCCGCCCGCGTCCGGATCGTCCCTGTCGCCAGTCGAGTCCGATTGCGCCGCGCGGCCGCTCGCTATCGGTGTCGCCGGAACACGATCCGCCTCAGCGCTGCTGAGAGGCGATTTCCAGGCTCTCTTCATCGTTTCGATGTCGAGTCGGACGAGGTGCTGTCCCTCGAATGCGCGGAGAACGAGATCAGCCTTGTCGGTGACCGTCCCCACGCGGCCGAAAACGCACCCCGCCATGATCTCCTCGAACCGGCCGGTCTGATCAGGCGCAACAGTCACCACGAAACGCCCGTTCGACTCGGAGAAGAGGAGGGCACGGTCATCGCGATCGAAGTCGACCGGGATCCGGTCGAGTTCGATTCTGAGGCCGAGCTCGCCACCCATGGCCATCATGGCGAAAGCCGCTGCCAGACCGCCGAGCGAAGGGGTGTGCGCCGAGCGAAGCACCCTTTCGCGCGCGGCGCGATGGAGTGCATCGTAGAGCGGGAGGGTTTCAGCGGCGTTGACCTGCGGCACTTTCCTTCCGAGCCACGGCTTGCCGCGCTCCGCTTCGCCTTTCATGGCCAGGTACTCGCTTCCGCCCAGCTCGTCGCGCGTCACGCCGAGGACGTAGACCACGTCTCCGGCGCATTTCGCGTCGGGCGTCAGCGCGGCGCTCACATCGTCGATCCGTCCCACGGCCGAGAAGAGGAGAGTGGGCGGAATCGAGATCTTCACACCACCCCGCACCGAATCGTTCTTCATCGAATCCTTGCCCGAGATGCAGGGGACACCATAGGCGCGCGTGAATTCAGAGAGCGCCTTGTTGGCGCGCACGAGCTGGGCGAGCTTGTACTTGCCGTCGGGTGTCTTGTCCGAAACGACCGGATCGGGCCAGCAGAAGTTGTCGAGTCCGGCGATCGCGGCCGGATCCCCGCCGGCGGCCACGATGCGGCGCACGGCGAGATCGATCACCGACGCTGTCATCCAGTAGGTGTCGATATCGGAGAAACGCGGATTGATCCCCTCGGCGAGCACCACGCCGTCGTCGCGGTGTGCGTCGACCCTCATAACCGTGGCGTCCGACGGAATGTCGCGGCAGAGGCCGACAAAGGGTTTGACCACGGAAAGCCCCTTGACCTCGTGGTCATACTGGCGCGACTTGAATTCCTTGGAGCAGACGTTCAGCCGGCCGAGCAAGCCGAGAAGCTCGCCGTCGTGATCGTCCGTGACGGCCCGTGCCGCCGGTTCGGCCCACTCGGGCGGGGCCCATTCCGCCTCGAGATCGAGCACCGGACACCCGTCGTGGAAGAAGTCCATGTCGATGTAGGCGGCGGTCCGGTCGCCGTAGCGCACATGAAACCGCCCCGAGTCGGTGAAGGTTCCCAGGATCGTCGCTTCCACGTCGCGCCGGCGGGCGAGTTCGAGAAAGGCCTCCTTCTTGCCGGGCGGGATCGCCGCCGTCATGCGCTCCTGCGCCTCGGAGAGGAGGATCTCCCAGGGTTGCAGCCCCGCATACTTGCAGGGCGCCTTCTTGATGTCGATCTCGCAGCCGCCCGTCATCTGG
Source organism: uncultured Phycisphaerales bacterium (assembly GCA_964464495.1). Lineage (GTDB taxonomy): Bacteria > Planctomycetota > B15-G4 > B15-G4 > CAYZWU01 > CAZUHB01. Next base: position 6,681 of record CAYXGI010000008.1, on the reverse strand, counting down.
GCCATCTCGCCGATGCTCGACGAGAGGCCGCCGGCGCCATTGTCGGTGATCGCGGTGTAGAGCCCCAGGTCGCGCGCCTCGAGCAGAAAATCGGTCATCTTCTTTTGCGTGAAGGCGTCGCCGATCTGAACGGCCTGCACGGGCGATTCCTTGCGCAGCTCCTCGCTCGAGAAGGTGGCGCCGTGAATGCCGTCCTTGCCCACGCGGCCGCCCACCATGGCGATGAGATGGCCCGGCTCCATGACCTTGACGTGGGCGGGCGCGCCGCACACCTCGTGGGGCATGAGGCCGAGAGTGCCGCAGTAGACGAGAGGCTTGCCCACGTAGCGCTCGTCGAACCACTCGAAACCGCGCGCGTAGGGAATGCCGCTCTGGTTGCCGCCGTCGATCACTCCGAGGTGCACCCCGTCGCGGATGCGGCGCGGGTGAAGGAGCCCCTCGGGAATGGTCTTGTCGTAAGAGGGCGATCCGAGGCAGTAGCCCCAGACATTGGTGAGGAGCACCGCTCCCCGGCCCGTGCCGAAGGGATCGCGGTTGACCCCCACGATCCCGGTGATGGCGCCGCCGTAAGGATCGAGCGCCGACGGGGAGTTGTGGGTTTCCACCTTGTAGACGAGATTCCACTGATCGTTGAAACGCACCACCCCGGCATTGTCGTGAAAGACGGAGACGAGAAAATCCTTGTCGCCCCCGATCTCTTCCGTGGCGCTCTGGATGTAGGTTTTGAAGAGAGAGCGGATCGTCTCCTCCGGCTTCCCCGGTTCCCGGTAGCGGATCGTGGCGTTGAAGATCTTGTGCTTGCAGTGTTCCGACCAGGTCTGGGCCAGGGCCTCCAGTTCGGCGTCGGTCGGTACGGGGCCGAGCCCGAGCGCTCTGCGCTCGTCGAGGTAGTCGGCGCCGGCGAAGTGGTCGCGGATCGTTTTCATCTCGTTCACGCTCAGCGACAGAATTCCTTCGCTGCTGATGCGCCTGAGCTCGTCGTCGTCGCCAGTGAGCGCGATGGTCTTGATCTCTATCCGACTGTGCCCTTCGACCTCGGGGATCGAGAGATCGACACCCGCCGCACGCCACTCGTCGTGCGATTCGATGCGCACCGTCTGGATCACGGGATTGGCAAGGATCCCGAGCGCGATCTGCTCCACCGCGTCCCGTGTCGCCCGAGGCGCCCTGAAGATCCACGTCGTCTCGGTATAGACCGCCTCGCCCTCGGCGATCGATCGGTCGAGCACGTCGGCAGCCAGAACATGGGCGGTGCGGCCCACGTTGTCGGTCACACCGGGCCTGAATCCGACGGTGACCGCCCAGTCGAAGGGCCCCGGATCCCAGCGCCCCACCGCGGCCCCTTCGGTCACGGGATCGGCGAGCGCCTTGCAGACGCGGTCGGCCTCGTCTGCGGTCATGGCAGAGGCAAATTTGTACACGGCGATGGCGCGGACGTCTTCGAGCTCGATCCCGAAGATCCCCGCGGCCGATTCCCGGAGGGCGTTGCCCCTGGGATCGGGCACTTCCGGCAGAATACCGATCTCGATGCGCGTGATCACTCTTCAAGTTCTCCCAACCAGAGGACCATGAAGGACGGTGGCGACAGGCCGACTGAGAAAGCGGCATTATGGCTGATTGAAGCGGATTCGGCAAGCCAAGGGCTTGCATGGATGCGAAAAGTGCTTGATCGGCGACTCGCCGCTTCCCTGAAAGCGTCAGGTTTATCATACTGAGAAGCACCATGGCAGGATCCAAGGAGACAGCGGCCGATTCGATCGTTCCGAAGCAGGGTAAGCTGCTGATCGCCTTCGTGCTCATCGTCCTCGTCGCCCTGGTCATCCGCCTCGTCTATCTCGGCCAGCTCTCCGCGAGTCCCCTCTTCGAGGACCCGATCATGGATGCCGGCGTGCACCACGAGTGGGCGCAGAAATTCGCCGCCGGCGAGGAGTGGTCGATCGATCCGCAGACCGGCGAAGGGACCGCCTATTTCCGCGCGCCCCTCTACGTCTGGTTCCTCGGCACCCTTTACCAGCTCTTTGGGGCGGAGGCGGGTTTCGTGCCGCGGCTGATCCAGAGTTTGCTCGGGTCTCTCTCATGCGGCCTTGTCTTTCTTCTCGGCGCGCGCTTCTTTTCGAGGCGGGTGGGAATCACGGCCGGACTCGGTGCGGCCGCGTGCTGGACGCTCGTCTACTTCGACAACGAGCTCCTCATCGTTCCGGTCATTGTTTTCCTCGATCTCCTTCTCATTCTCATTCTGGAGGCGGCGTACAGGAAACCGACGTGGAGCCGCTTCGCCGCTGGCGGAGTGATTCTCGGGCTCTCGGCCATTGCGCGGCCCAATATCCTGATCGTGGCTCCCGCACTGCTTGTGTGGATCGTCCTCGTCGTGCGTCGATCGGGCGCCGGATGGCGTGGAGGAATGCTCCACTCCCTCGCCTTTGCCATCGCCTTGCTCGCTCCGATCCTGCCGGTCACGGCGCGCAACATGATCTCGGGCGATGACTGCGTGCTCATCGCCTCGCAAGGAGGGGTGAATTTCTACATCGGCAACAATCCGCGCTCCGACGGAATCACCGCGGTGGTCCCCGGGACTCCGTCCGACTGGTGGGGCGGCTACCAGGCGACAAGCGCCATGGCGATGCGCGCCCTCGGTCACAAACCCAAACCTTCGGAGGTCTCGGAGTACTTCTTCGCCGAGAGTGTCCGCTTCTGGAAGACCCAGCCCGTGCAGGCGCTCGAGATCGTGGCCGCCAAGATCCGCTACTTCTTCTGCCGCCAGGAATTCGCCAACAACAAGTGCCTCTACACCTTCACCAGCGAGTTCACGCCGATCGTCCGATGGCTGCCCGTTGGTTTCTGGCTCGTGGCGCCTCTCGGCCTGCTCGGCCTGCTCGTCAGCCTCGTGGGCGGGCGCTCGGGCCGACGCCGGGAAAGGTCGCGCTTGTTCCCGCTCTGGGGATTCGTGGTCTTCTACACGCTCTCCGTGGTGGCCTTTTTCGTGACAGCCCGCTACCGCATGCCGGTCGTGGCGATCCTGATCGTTTACGCGTCCTTCGCTCTCTGGTGGCTGATCGAAAGGATCGCTGTTAGAAAGTTCGCCACCTTCTTACCGGCGGCCGGCCTGCTCATTCTTCTTGCCCTGCTCGTGCTCCACGTCCCCGGCATCGGCCTGGGCAAGGTCTACGTCAACGAAGGGGAATCGTTCATGACCCTCGGCCGCAAACTCGCCAGCCAGGGGCGGGAGTCCGAGGCGCTCGACTATCTCGACCGGGCCGCGGAGTGGTCGCGGACCAGGCTGGACGTCCGCATGGCGGCCCGCACGGCGGCGGCCCGCACGGCGGCGGACCAGGCGCCCCATGCAGCGCGGATCCTGAGCACCGTGCTTTTCGAAAAGGGAGCCCTCCTCGACAACCTTGCCAGGCCATCCGAGGCCCTGGCCGCGTGGCTCGAAGCGTTGCGTTGGACGCCTCCTGTCACCGTGGAGCGCGCCGTGCTGCACCGGAGGATCGCGACCCTCCTCATTAGGACAGGTCAATCGGAAGAGGCGAACCGCCACCTGCTGGAAGAAAGAAAGATCGTCGAAGCGCTGAACAGACACGCCGCACGCGGCGAGTGATCTAATCTCATCTCGTCGCTTCCACGGACAGACACTCTGTGCCATACTGTGAGCCGCCATGGAAACAGACACGGACGCACCAAGGGTATCGGAAGGACGGGTAGCTCCCTGGTTCTGGGCGGTTGTTCTCATCGCCCTGGCGATCCGCATCATCTACCTCGTTCAGCTCAGCCACAATCCGATCTTCGACTCCCCGATCCTCGACGAGAAGATCCACCACGAGTGGGCGAGCCTTTCGGCTGCCGGAAAGGACTGGTCGATCGATCCTGAAACAGGCGAGGCGATCGCCTATTTCCGCGCCCCCCTTTACATCTGGTTCCTGGCGGGCGTCTACAAGATCTTCGGGATCGATCCCGGATTCGCCCCCCGGCTGATCCAGAGTGTCCTTGGTGCGTTCGGATGCGGGCTGCTTCTTCTTCTCGGGGCACGTCTTTTCAACCGCACGGTGGGAATCCTGGCCGGACTGGCCGCGGCGCTCAACTGGATCCTGGTCTATTTCGACAACGAGCTCCTCATCGTTCCACTCATCGTCTTTCTCGACATCGCTCTCGTCCTCCTTCTCGTGATCGCAGCGGAGAAGCGACGATGGCCCCTCTGGGCGGCGGCCGGACTTCTCTTGGGGCTCTCGGCCATTGCGCGGCCGAACATCCTCCTCCTCGCACCCCCGATTTGTGTGTGGATCCTCCTCATCGCTCGCCGCTCCGGCGGCGCTCGCTGCTCCGGCGGCGCGCGCCGCGTTGGCTGGAAGAGCGGCCTGGGCCACGCCTGCGCCTTCGGTCTCGCCTTGCTCCTGCCGATTCTGCCGATCACGGCTCGCAATCAAATCGTGGCCGACGACGCGGTTCTCATCGCCTCGCAGGGCGGCGTCAATTTCTACATCGGAAACAATCGTGACACTGACGGCGTCACCGCCGTGGTGCCCGGCACGTCGAGCAACTGGTGGGAAGCGTACTTTGCCACCCACGCCATGGCTGAGCGCGCACTGGGCCACAAACCCAAAGCGTCCGAGGTTTCGCGATTCTTTTTCGACAAGGGGTTCCGGTTCTGGATCGACGATCCCAAGCTCGCCGCCTACTCGCTGATGATGAAGCTGCGCTATTTCTTTTGTCGTCAGGAGTATGCGAACAACAAGTGTATCTACTCGTTCACCGAGGAGTTCACGCCGATCACCGCGTGGCTCCCCCTGGGATTCTGGATCATCGCCCCCCTCGGACTTCTCGGCCTCTTCATCAGCCTGGCCACGCGAAGGGAGCGACCTCTCTTTCCACTCTGGGGCTTCATTCTGTTCTATACTCTTTCCGTGGCGATCTTCTTCATCACGGCCCGTTTCAGGGTTCCCGTGGTCCCCTTTCTCACCATCTACGCCGCCTTCGGCGTCCACTGGTTCGTCCGCCGTTTCATTGACCGCGCCTACAAAGCCGTCGCGGGTGCGGGGATCGTTCTCGCCGCTCTCTTGTGCTTCGTGCTCCACGTGCCAGGTCCGGGCTTCTGCCGGACCTACAAGGTCACCGAGGACTTCTTCTGCACAGTCACTGCCGAGCTCCACGCGCAGGGCGAGTGGGAGAAGACCATCGAGTACGCGGACAAGACCCTGGAGGCCGCCCGAATCACTCTGCGCTCGGCCGAGACGCTCGCGCCCTACAAGATTCACCTGCGCCTTGTCATGGCCAGTGCGCTCCGCCTCAAATCACTCGCACTCGTCGAGTTGAACCGCCCCACCGAGGCGGTCGACGCCCTGCGGCACGCTCTGCGTTTTTGCGATCCCCTGTCTCCTCAGGCAGCAGACCTTCACCTCCTCATCGCCGCGATCCTGAGAGCCCAGGGCCTCGACCTCGAAGCCCGGCGCCACAGGAACGAAGCCGCGCGGATCAGGAGCAATTTGGGCTTCTCCCCTAGATAAGAGCTTTGCAGATCGGGTGGCTGAGAAGGTTGTGCTACGGCGGCGGTGCGAGAATTTTTTGCGGTCTTGCGGCTTCGCTCGGAGAGCCCATTCCGGGGAAGACAACGGTGTTGGCCGGATGGCGAAGCAAGAACGGAATTCAAACTGAGACTGAGTCTTCCCCGGAACGGTCTCTTGGTCGCTGCGCCGACCATAGACCGCAAAAAACACTCGCACCGCCGCCCACGCGTACCGTCATGCCGCCGGCAAGACACTCAACCCGACGGGGCCTGATCAAGCGTGCCCCTCCCCCATCCGCCAAGCCTGCGCGACCAACACTACAGTCCACCGACCAGTCGTCTCCAGAGACAGTCTACTTCAAGTACAACGCTGGAGTGAGTGCCACTGCTTGCTTATTGGCGAACGTGACGTTGTCTTCTGGTACTCGGGGAAACCATTGATCGAGTGCTCAGCGGCGGATCTTCCGGATCGCGCCGGCGGGAGCCCGAGTGTTCTTCGCAGCCTTATGGCCAGCGTAGCGACCACCGAGACCCCCCAGAGTGTCTACTGCTCTGTTGGAATCACTTTGTTTCCCGCGAATCCAACAGACTCTGTTGTCATTTCCTTGGGGGGGCTCGTCGAGCGGAGATTGCAAAGGCTGCGAAGAATGCTCGGGTTACCGCCGTCAGGTTAATCTCATTAGATTCCACCAATGCCCCGTGCAATCAATGGTGGTCACGATCGGCGAAACAGACCGAGAGCGCCAAAAAAGAAAACAGCCGGTCCGAAGACCGGCTGTTTTCATGTTTTGTGTTTCTGAGAGAGCTCAGCTAAGAGCTCTCTCAGAAAGGTTGTCAAGCTTGCTTACGAAACGACGGCGTCCATGGACAGGTCGATCGGGGTGACCGAGCCATTGACGAGCCAGTCGGTGATCGCGCCCTGGATGTACCAGGTGTAGGCCACAGCGCCCGGGCCGCAGTTGAAGGGATAGATGACATAGTCACCAGTGTAGCTGGTGCTGAAGGGGATCTTGTAGCAGCCATTCACAGTGGGGACAGCGGTTTTGCCAACGCCGGCATACCACGTCACACTCTGGGAATAGTTGAAGAACACGCCACCCCTGGGGGTCATCTCGTTCATGCGGACCATGAAGTTGTTGTAGCTTCCATAAGCCCAGGTACCGACGCAGTAGAGGCCGGTGTTG